>CAVYZJ010000001.1:0-218269 GCA_963772945.1 uncultured Thermoleophilaceae bacterium
AACTGGATGGCGTAGTCCACCGCCAGCCCGATGAGGACGGGCAGCACCGCAATCGACGCCATGGTCAGGCCGCCGCCCGCCAGCGAGAGCGCGCCGAAGGTGAGCGCGGTGGCGGTGAGGGCGAGCGCCAGCGGCAACAGCCGCAGCCTGCGGCGGAACACGAGCGCGAGCGTGGCGGCCATGACGAGCAGGGCGGCGCCCAGCAGTACGAGGATCGAGCGCTCGACGGCGTCGGCCAGGCCGTTCACCACCACGGGCACACCGGTCACCACATAGCGCGCGCCCCTCGCGAGGTTGAAAGACCTTCTCGCCTGTCGCCTGCTCGATCAGCACGATCGCTCGCCGGCGCTCGGCGTCGCTCAGATCGGGCCGCAACCGAACCTGGATCAGGGCCGAGTTCTTCGACGGAAACAGATAGGCGAAGCGCGACTTGGGCACTCCCGCCTCCCCGGCCGCGCTGTCGAACACGAGCGTGGAGACGAACTGCGTGTTGTCGATGCTGGGCGCCTGAGGGCTCAGCCCGTACCGGAGCGCGAGTGCCAGCAGGTCGCGGGTGAAGTCCGCGTTCACCGCCTCGGCGGCCGCCCGCGCGAGCCGCTGCTGCTCGGCCGGCGGATCGCCGCGCCGGCGAGACAGGGTCCGGGCCGCTCTCGCGGCCCGGCGGGCCCGCGTCCGGTTCTCGCTCTGGCGGGCCACCAGCTCCTCCCGAATCCGGGTCGCGGCCGTGTTGATGAAGGTGGCGGGGCCGTAGACCACCTTCGCCGGCTTCGTTTCGGCCAGCTCACGGCACACGGGGGGCAGCGAGCCGAGGCCCCGCTCGTTGTCGGGCACGTTGCCCGACAGGCAGCCCTCCAACGCCAGGACGCGACCAAGGTCGGCGGTAAGGACCGTTCGGGTGAGGTCGCCCTTGACCAGCACCAGCACCGCCTCGTCGCCGAAGTCCTGCTTGAAGCGCTCGGTGGCGGTGAAGGTCTCCGACCCACGGTCCACGAGCGTCTCGGTCGCCGCGCTGGGCTCGAGTCGCAGCGCCAGCGCGGCGCCGCCGAGGGCGGCCGCCGCAACGAGCGCCAGGACCAGGAGCGGGCGCCGCGTGACGACGCGCACGATGCGGCGAAACATCTCCTCGCTCACGGGGTCAGCTTAGGAGGCGTGGACCACGGCCCGAGACCACTAGGGCAGCGGCTCCAGGCGCGGGAACACACCGCCCTGGCCCAGCTCGGCGGCCGAGCGGCGTCTGCGGGTCGCAGGGCGGGGCCACGTCCGGCCCCGCGCCGTCCCTGCCGTAGGTGTAGAAGCTGATCAGGTTGAGCAGCTCTTGGGGCAGCCACTGGGCCTGCGGGGCCGGCTCGGCCGGCACCGGCGTGGTGCCGCACAGGTAGGAGCCGAAGACCTCGAGGCGCCTCTCGGTGCGCAGCTTGTCGTAGCCGCCGGGAGCGATGTAGGGGTTGGAGCGGTTGGTGGCCAGCCGGGTGGGATAGCCCGCCATCATCTCGGGGTTGGTCGGGTTCTGGGTGCGCAGGTAGTGCAGCGACGTCTCGGGATCGCGCTGACTCGACATCTGCGCCTGAGTGACCGCCGCATCGTTGGCGAAGAAGGCGGCGATCTCGCGCTTGTAGAGGCCCAGGTAATCGACGATCGGCGTGAGCTGGCGCAGGAAGGGGTCGACCCGCCTGAGCAGAGGCCGGGTGTTGTCGAGCACGCGCTCGATCGCGGGAAGGCCGCTGCGGGAGACGCGCACCAGAGGCCCGAGGTCTCGGAACAGGTCGCGCAGGTCGGGAGCCAGCGCCTCGAGCTCGATCAGAGTGGGCGACAGCTCGCGCGCCGCCGGACGCAGCTGCGACACGAGGGGATCGGTATCGCGCGCGAAGCGGGTGACGCGGCGGGTGGTGGTCCGGCTCTCGCGCAGGAAGGTGGGCAGCACCCGGAAGGTGTCGGCCAGCTGCTCGTTGCGGCGAGCGGTCACCTCCCAGACCCGGTTCGAGTTGACGATCAGGTCGCGGAGCTGGCCCTGGCGCTCGGTCAGGGCCTCGAACACCGCGCCGGTGTCACGCACCAGCCGCCGGGTGTCGCCGCTCTGGCGCCGCAGCGCGGCCAGCACCTCGTCGGTCTCCTCCGCAAAGGGCGTGAGGTTCCCGAGGGCGGCGCTGATCTCCTCGCCGTTGCCGCGCACGGCCTGGCCCTGCTGATCGAGCCAGGTCGAGAAACGGCTGCGGGTGAGCGGATCGAAGGTGCGCAGGATCTCGTCCAGCTCGACGGTCTCCGACACCTGACCCTGGGCGAGGGCCCCTCCGTCGGCCACCGAGCCCGCCCCGTCGCTTCCCGGCGAGAGCTCCACGTAGGTCTCGCCGAGCAGGGTCTTCTGGCGCAGGATGGCGCGCGCGTCGCGAGGGATCGGCGCGTAGCGCGCGTCGATCTGCAGCACCGTGTCGGTCAGGCCGGTCTGCTCGTTGGGCTGGACGCTGCTCACCGTGCCCACCGGCACGCCGGAGATCCTCACCTCGGCCTGCTGCGCCAGCTGGGTGGCCTCGGGAAAGGCGACCTTCAGCCGGTAGCTGTCCGGGCGCAGGGGCGCCGGGCCGCCGAACGAGATCCAGAGGAACAGCAGGATCGCGAAGCAGGACAGCGTGAAGGCGACCATGGCCACGATCCGGCCGACGCTGGGCGCCTGCTTGATCACGGGGTCGCTCCCGGGATCGCGGGCGGCTGGCCGGGCTGGGTGAGCGGCTGCTCGTACAGCAGCGGCGGCGGGTTCTGGGGGCAGAACGCCGCCTCGTTGGGGAAGTTGGCCAGCCGGGTGAGCATGCCGAGCTGGGCGTTGGCCAGCGTGATCGACTCGAGCGTCGAGTAGTCGCTGCAGGGCAGCAGGACCACGCCGCGGACCATTGCGCCGTGGGCGTCCTGGGTGGTGGTGAGGAGCGAGCCGGCGTGCGCCGCCCACCCGCTCCACCAGAGGTAGGAGTTCTTGCCGGCCCCGGGCGGGTCGTAGGCCAGCGTGTTGAAGAAGGAGTTCAGGACCTTGAAGCTCCTGGTGAGCCGCGGCGTGACCGGGGCCAGCTCCTCGGTGGCGGCCCGCAGGTCGCGCACGGCCGGCTGCGCGCCCCGGGCGAATGGCCGGATCTGGTCGCGGATGATCGGCGTGGTCTCTCGGAAGAACGGCCGCTGGGCGCGCAGGGCCGGGGCGAGCTCGCGCGCGAAGGGGCGCAGGCCCTCGAGCGTCGGGCCGAGCTCGGCGGCCAGTCCGTCCACGTCGCGCAGGGTCGTGGCCGTCTGAGACAGGGCGCCCGGGAACAGCTGGAGCGCCTCGCGCAAGCTCCTCTCCTCCTGAGCGAAGGCCTCGAAGTTAGCGTTGGCGCCGTCGACCAGCGACGCCAGCTGCTCGTCCTTGCTGCCCAGCTCGGTGACGAGCTGCTGGTAGGAGTGGATCGACCGGCTGATGTTGCGCCGGCGCTCGGCCAGCAGCCCGGTGAGGCGCTTGGCGTCACGGGCGATGGGGTCGAAGCGCTTGAAGGTCTCGCGGAGATCCTGGGGCGCGCCCTGGCCGCCCTCCGCGCCGTCGTCGGCCAGCGCGCGCCCGCCGTCGTTGAGCAGGATGCGCAGGTAGGCCCGCGTGTCCCCGTCGAGCGCGCCCAGCACCTCGTCGGCGTTGACGTCCGGAAGCGTGTTGCCCACCCGCACCCGGCCGCCCTCCTCTATGCGGCCGGCCTCGGGTGTGCCCGGGTCGAGCGACAGGATCATGTCCTTGAGGCCGGTCTTGGGCCGCAGCAGGATCGTGGCGTCGCGGTAGATCGGGCGGTACTCGTTCTTGATCCGCATGTCCACGACCGCGGTGCCGTTCTCGAGATTGACCTCGCCCACCTCACCGACCTTGACCCCGGCCACGTTCACCGTCTGGCCCTGGCCCGGGACCACGGCCTGAGCCGTGGACAGCTGGGCCTCCACCTCGTAGAAGTCGGTGCCCACCAGCGGGACCCAGGCGGGCAGGTAGAAGCGCTGGTTGGAGAGGATGTAGCCGCCGATGCCCAGGGCGGTCACCACGAGGCAGATCACAGCCACGAACACCGGCGCCTGCTTTCGGATCTGGCGCCTCACGGTCCGGGTCCGATCCTCGCGGCGTTCAGGTCCGGGACCGGCTGCAGACGGCACTTGGCCTGCCGCCGGTAGGGCGGCTTCGGGCCGCGCGCCGGCCGCGTGCCCAGCGGTGGAGCGGTGGCGTTGCCGAAGCGCGGCCCAACGTCGCCCACCGGGCCGGTCTGCACGGCGTAGGCGCCGCCGCCGGGCTGGAAGCGCGTGTAGACGCCGTTCCCGGTGAAGTTCTGCCCCGCGCCCACGAAGCCCTGCAGCGCCTGGAAGAACTCCTGGTAGTTCTGCAGCCCGGTGCTCAGCGCGCCGTCCTCGATCACCGTCTCGCCGGCCGGGAGCACGACCCGGTACTGGCAGCGGTTGAAGTCGTCGAACACCGGCAGCAGATCGACCTGGCCGTCGACGAACTGCGCGAAGTCGTCGACCGCCGGCTGGAGGTCGTTGACCAGCCCCTGCAGCTCGGCGGGGGAGACCAGCGCGCGGGCCTGGCGCAGCCAGGGAAAGCCGGCGTCGATGGTTGCCGGGGTCTCGCGGACGCCGGGAATCATCTCCAGCGCCCAGGCCCGCGTGGAGGGGAAGGCCCGGTTCAGGTTGTCGAGCGCCGGCCGCGCCGCCTCCAGCACCTCGGGCAGCTCCCGCAACGTGGCCTGCAGGTTGACCTCCTCGGAGGCCAGAGCGCCCATCGTCACGTTGAAGTTCGTGATCAGCTCCTTGAGCTGCTGCTCGCGGCCGGCCAGGGCCTGCGAGACCTTCTGCTGGCCCGCCACCAGCTTCGAGAGGTCGCGGAGCTCCGTGCCCAGCAGGGCCTGGTTCACCACCGCGGTGCCGCGCAGGGCATCGGCCGAGTAGTCGAGTGAGTCGTTGAGCGCCTGGCCGCCCGTCTGGCCCTGGACGTCCGGATCCTGATCGGCGTCCTCGCCCGCCTCGGGCTGGCCGTTCAGGGCCTCGCCGTAGCCCTCGAGCAGGGCTTGCAGCTCCGCGCGCGTGCCGGTGGTCAGGGTGCCCAGCACCTGGTCGATCTGCACCGCCGCCGAGGTCTGCGAGGCGGGGATGGTGTCGCCGTCGTCGATCTCCCCGGCGTCCGGGGTCCCGGGGCGCACCTCGAGGAACAGGTTGCCCTCCAGGAAGATGCGCTCGCGGGCCTTGACCTCGGCGTTCTCGTGAATCGGCAGCGCCTCGTCCTCGAGCTTCATGGTCACGCGCACGCCCGGGGAATCGCCGCCGATCGGCTCGACCGCCGACACCTTGCCCACGTCCACGCCCGCCACCCGCACGGCGGTGCCCTGGCGCACCGGCGGGCTGTTCTCGAACACGGCGCTGAGCTCGAACGGCCGGGTGAAGGGAATGTCCTTGCTGAAGGCCAGGTAGCCGAGCACCACCACGAGCACGAGCCCGATCAGGCCCACCTGGTAGGCGGTCAGCCGGCTTTGGTGACGCGGGTTCCTCACCGGCCACCTCCGCGCGGGGGCGGGCGCTGCCCCTGGGTCCGGAGGCCCTGGTTGCCCGGCTCGTTGCCGATGATCGTGCGCCCGGCGATGTAGCGCTCGTTGCCCGCCTCGCACTCCTGCGTCTGGCCGGGCGCCGCCGTGTTCGGATAGGGGTTGCTGTGGAGGTGGTTCTCGGGCGAGGGCCCGTCCGCCGGCCCGGACGAGGGCCCGTGCTCGTTGTTGGGCCCGTCCGGGCGTGCCCACGATCTGGAACCGCTGCCAGGTGCCGTTGGTGTCACCCTCCGAGAGCAGGCTCGCGGCGTTGCGGAAGAAGAGCGTGGCGTAGTTGCACACCGTCTGGGCGGGGGTGATGAAGCTGAGCGTCGGCCGCAGCGACGCGGACAGACGTGTGAGCTGGTCGATCCCCTGCCGCACCACCGGATCGCCGGAGAACGCGGCCAGCTCGTCGAACACGTCGGCCAGGTCCTCGTTGACCGGCGGGGTCTTGGGCAGCACCTCGGTGCCGGCCTCGAAGGCGTCGGCCAGGACCGGCGCCAGGGCCGGAAGCCGGGCGGCCCCGGGGCGCAGCTCACCGAACAGGGCGGCGTTGTTGCGCAGGAAGGGGCGCTGGCGCGGGAAGTCCCGGATGGCCACCTCTTCGGTGAGCGGTCCCTCGCTGATCGTCTCCTGCAGGTAGGGGCGGGCGATCGAGGAGAGCGCCGTGAAGGTGGTGTCGAGGTTCGCGAACAGGTCGGCCTGCTGCTCGGCCACCGGCGCGACCTCGGCCGCGGCGTCGCCGAGCTCTCTGAAGAAGCGGTCCAGCCGCGTCTCCGGATCGGCCAGGTTGGCGGCCACCGGCTCCAGGTCCTCCAGCAGCGGGCGCAGCTCGGCCAGCGCGAGGTTGAGGTCACTGCCGCGACCGGCGAGCCCCTCGCCGTAGCCGTCGAGCGAGTTGCGCGCGCCGGCGCGGGCCTTCTCGTCGAACATGTTGAACAGGTCGTCGATCTCGACCACCTCGGGCCTGGCCTGGCGGATCGGGATCGTCGCCCCGCTGCGGAAGCCCGCCCTTCCGCTGCCCGGCCTCAGCTCGACGTACTTCAGCCCCAGTGCGGAGCGGGGCCGCACGAGCAGCGCGGAGTCGGCCGGCAGCGGCTCGATCTCCTTGTCCAGCTTCATGGTGATCTGCGCGTAGGTGGAGCCGTCCTCGCGCTGTTTGGCCTCGATGGCCGACACCTGGCCCACGCGGGCGCCGCCGATTCGCACCTCGAAGCCCTCGACGAGCTGAGAGGCGTTGGGCAGGTTGGCCTTCAGGTCGTAGGTGGGCACGAAGGGAAGCCCGGTGTTGGCGTTGTAGGAGAGAAAGACCGCGACGATCGTGACCAGCACGGTCACGGCGCCCACCAGCACGGGGCTGGCGGCCAGCGCGGGGGCCGAGCCGCGCCTCACCGTTCGCCTCCCAGCAGGTAGTCGAGCGCCGGCTCGGCCTCGCCGAGGGCCGGTGAGCCGGCCGCGGCCCGCTCACGCAGGCGACGCAGCCCTTCCTCGCGCCGGCGCCGGTCGGCGGCCTTCTCGGCCGGGCCCAGCAGCTCACCCAGCAGAGTGCCCTTGGGGGCCACGCTGCCGTCGCGTCCCCGCCGCCTCGGTGCGGGGGCGTTGCGCGCCTCCAGCGGCGAGGCCGAGGCGGCCGCAAACGGGTCAAAGAAGGTCGCGTTGCAGGGCGGCCCGATCGCGGTGGTGCTGTACGGCGTGCAGGTGTTGGTGATCAGCCCGGCGCGGAGGTAGTGGCCGACCGAGTCGAAGCCGTTGACGTTGAGCGCGAGGTAGTAGAGAAAGTCGTTGATGCGCTCCACCCCGCCGGTGCGATCGAGGCTCGCGGTCAGGTCGTCCAGGTCCTCGCTCACCGGCTCTGCCTGGCGGCCGAGGCGCGTGAGGTCGCGGAACAGCGGCCGGGCCGCGTTCAGCGCGGGAAGCCCGCGCTCCAGCGCGTCGCCGAGGCTGGGCAGGCTCTCCCGTCCGGCCTGGGAGACCGTCCCCAACCCCCGGATCAGGCGGTCCATCTGGGGCGCCGCCTCGCCGAGATCGCGGAGCAGCGGAGTGCCCTGGTCGGCCACCTTCTCCAGGTCGGCCATGAGCGGTCGCAGCTCACTCAAGAAGGCCGGCAGCAGGTTGATGCCCCGGCGTATGTCGTCGCGCCGCTCCGCCGAAGCCTCGGCGACGTTGTCGGCTTCCACGATCCAGTTGCCCACCCGGCTGCGCTCGCGGGCCAGCGGGCCCAGCGCAGCGTCGGAGTCACGCGCCAGGTCGGCCAGCACCCGGTTCTGCTCGGCGAGGATCGCCAGCACGCGGTTCGTCTCGCGCAGGGCCGGGTTGGCCCGGTGGATCACCTCGTTCAGCTCCTCGCCCCGGCCGGCCAGACCGGTGCCCAGCTCGCTCAGCAGAATCGAGAAGCGCTGGCGGTAGGGCAGCCGCATGATGTTGTTGATCAGGTCGATGTCCACGGGCGAGCTGGTGCGCTCGAGCGGCAACAGGCGCTCTCCCTCCCCCGGACCCCGGCGAAGCCGCTCCAGCGGCTCGGCCGACGCGGAGCCCGGCTCGCACTCCACGAACTTCTCGCCGATGAGCGACTGCGGGCGGATCGTGCACTCCGCATCCGCCTTCCAGGGCGTGAACTCCTCGTTGTCGATCCGCAGGACCAGGGCCGCCTTCTCGTCGTCGGTCACCTCGAGCTGCGACACGACGCCCACGGGCACCCCGGCCACCTTCACGTCCTCGCCCTCGACCATGTTGGAGGCGTTGTCGAAGATCACCCGTACGAAGTAGTGGTCGTCGCGATCCTCCTCGCCGGCCGCATCGATCACACCGATCACCAGCCAGGGCAACAGCGCCACGATCAGGCCGATGTAGACCAGGCGCCTCATGGTCCAGGTGGGGTCGTCGCCGGGTCACAGCCGTCGACCTCGAGGGGGGCCGAGCCGTCGGGGGAGGCCTGAACGGTGGCGCCGGGACAACGGTTCACCACCCCCCGCTCGAAGCCGTCCAGCTTCCGCGCCGGCTGGTCGGCGGGCACGCTGAGCGTGTTCGAGGCGGCGTCCAACGTGGAGGGCAGGAACATCGGCGCGACGCGTGCGTAGTGGCCGTTGGCGTCGTAGTTGGCCGCCACCTGGCCGAAGTTGGAGATCCAGGAGGCGAAGTCGGGCGTGTAGCTGCGGACCCACTCGAACACCGGCTGCGCCCGGTCGAGGGTGCGGATGGCGCGCGGGAACACACTCGAGGTCAGCTCGGCCAGGCGCGGCTGCTTGGCGGTCAGGTCGATCAGGTCGTTGTTCTCTCCCGGGCTGCGGATCAGGGTGCTGAGGTCGGCCACGGTTGGACGGGCCTCGCGCACCACCGGGCGCAGTTCGCGCAGGAAGGGGGCCAGATCGCGCGTGGCGGGCTTGGACACCGCCACCAGCCGGTCGAGATCGTCCAGGGTGGAGCGCAGGTTCACGAACGTGGTGTTGGCCTTGCGCAGCGTGTCCGGCAGCAGCTCGAGCGTGCGCTCGAGGGCCACGTTCTGGTCGCCGATCGCGCGGAAGGCGGTGTTGGTGTTGGTCACCAGGCCGGCCAGGTCGTCCCGGCGTTCGGCGATCGCCGACACCGTGGTCGCCGTGTCGCGCACCAGTCGGTTGAAGACCTCCTGGTCGAGCGCGATCTCGCGCGTGAAGTCGGTTGTGCTGACCAGGAACGGGTTGAAGTACTTGGCGCTCTGGTTGGCCTGCTTGCCCTTGCCGTCGTACCAGTCGCCCGAGCCCCGGATCACGTTCATCAGGCCCTCGCGGGTGCGCTCGTCGAGGGTGTTGAAGAGCACGTCGATGTCCACGGGGGCGTTGGTCTCGTCGGCACCGATCGTGCCCCCGTCCTCCAGCTCGGCCGCGCTTTGGGGCCCGGGCTGGAGCGAGACGTAGCGGCTGGCCACACCGGAGAGCGAGGTGGCCCTGATCGTGGCCTCGGTCCCCTGGTGGAGCGGGGCCACCTCGTCCTGCAGCTCCATGGTCACGACCGCCTGGGCGGAGTCGTCCAGCTCGATGTCGGTGATCTCGCCCACCACGCCGCCCCCCACCTGCACGGCGTTGCCCCTGACCAGCTGGCCGGCGTTCTGGAAGGTCGCCTTGACGCGGTAGGAGCCGCCGCCGCCGAACATGGCCAGCGCGACGAGTGCCACGGCGGCCACGACCGCCGCGACGGCTAGGACCTGGGCCACGCTGGAGCCCCGCTCGCCCCCGAGCGGCCCTCCTGCTCTCACTCCATTCCCAGGGGTCCCCGTGCCTCGCCGGAGAGGAACTGGCGGACGAACTGGTTATCCGAATTGAACAGCTCGCTGGCCGGGCCCGACTCGACGATGCGGCCCTTCCAGAGGATTGCGATGTAGTCGGCCACCCGGCGCGCAGACATGATGTCGTGGGTGATCACGCAGTAGGCGCCGCCGTTCTCCTCGTGCACCTCCATGATCAGCTCGCACAGCAGCGCGGTGCGCACGGGATCCAGGCCGGAGTCGGGCTCGTCGAAGAGCACGATGTCGGGGTCCATCACCAGCGCGCGGGCGAAGCCGGCGCGCTTGCGCATACCACCGGAGAGCTCGTTGGGCATCTTGTCCAGCGCCCCGCCGAGGCCCACCTCGCCCAGGCGGCGCAGCACGATCTCCTGGATCTCGTCCTCGCCCTTGTCGGTGTGCTGGCGCAGCGGGAAGGCGGTGTTGTCGAACACGTTCATCGAGCCGAAGAGCGCGCCGTCCTGGAACAGGACGCCGAACTTCTTTCGCATCTCGAACAGGTCCTCGTCGGGCATGTTCGGCACCGACTCGCCGTGCACCAGCACGTCGCCCTCGTCCGGATAGAGCAGGCCCACCATATGCTTGATGCAGACCGACTTCCCGGTGCCCGACGGGCCCAGGATCATCGAGATCTGGTTGTCAGGAAGGCCCAGGTTCAGCCCGTTGAGGATGGTGTTGCGCCCGAAGGCCTTTTTGACGTCTATGAACTCGACGGCGTCGGTGGTCCCGTGCTCGCGCGTGCGGCCGCTGTGCCACTTGTACGGGTCCTCGCCCTCACGCGTCTGGGCCTTGATGTTGTCGGGCACCGAATCGGGCGGGTGGTGCGGCTTCCTGCTCCGCCTGTCCGCGGGTCTCCTCCCAGTCGCGCGGGTCGATGGGCTTCTCCCCCGTGGGATCGCCACCCTCGGTGGGGCGCTCCTCCTCCGGTCTTTCGTCCACCTGCCCCTCCCCTCAACCGCCGATCGGCGCCCTGGGATTTGCTCCCCAAAAGATCTGCGTGCCCACCATCCCCACCACGTGGACCATCACAGTGTTCAGCACCATGGACTTCGCCGTCGCGGTTCCGACCCCGACGGGGCCGCCGCCCGCGTTGTATCCGTAATAACACCCCACGAGCACGATCACGGTGGCCATGACCATGGCCTTAATGAGGCTGTAAAGAAGGTCGGGCGGGTTCTGGAACATCCAGAAGATCAGGAAGAAGCCGCCCGACGACACCTCGCCGATCTGCTGCACCACCGCCAGGTAGCTGGCGAAGAAGCCCGCCCCCACCGCCGCGATGTACATGAACGGCAGCACCATCCAGGCGGCCAGCAGCCGGGTGGCGCAGAGGAACACGAGCGAGTTGACGCCCATCACCTCGAGCGCGTCGATCTCGTCCGAGATGCGCATGGCGCCGATCTCGGCCACCAGTCCGGTGCCCACCTTGGCCGACATCATGTAGCCGAAGGCGTACGGCATGATCTCGCGCAGGTCGCACCAGGCGGCGAACACGCCGGCGTAGGCGGGCGCGCCGAGCGAGCGGTTGAAGTAGGCCCCCTCGATGCCGCACTGCAACCCGAGGATGAAGGCGAGCCCCCAGATCACCAGCGCCGAGCCGAGGATCAGGATGCCGGCCTGGCGCAGCGCCTCCCCGAAGAAGTGGAAGACCTGCCCGTTGAAGACGTTGGCCACCACCCGGGCGCAGAACTTGGCGATGTCTCCGAAGGAGGAGATCCAGTCCTGCGGGACACTGAGCCAGGTCTTGCCCATTACTTGATCACCGAGATCTCGGGATGCGTGGCGAGCAGCGTCTGGGTGAAGACGTAGTTGAACGCGAAGATGCCCAGGAACTCGATCACCACGCCCTGGTTCACGGCTCGGCCCACCCCTTCCGCGCCTCCGGACGCAGTCATCCCCTTGTAACAGGAGACGATCGCGATGATGGCTCCGAACAGCGTGGTCTTCACCACCGAGCCCCAGAGGTCGGTGATGCTGGCGTTGTTGAGCAGCGTGGCGAAGAAGGGACCCAATGGCGCGTCGAAGGTCAGCGTGGCCAGCACGCCGCCGAAGATCCCGAAGATCAGCGCGTAGATGTTGAACAGGCCGGTGACCACCATCAGCGCGAGAAAGCGCGGGACCACCAGGTTCTTGATCGGGTCGACGCCCAACACCTGCAGGGCGTCCAGCTCCTCGCGGATCTTGCGCGCGCCCAGATCGGCCGTGATGGCAGTGCCGCCCACGCCGGCCAGGATGATCGCGGTCACGAACGGGGCGAACTCGCGGATGGAGGCGAGCACGAAGAAGCCGCCGAGACGGTCGATGGCTCCGAAGAGGATCGAGAAGTTGCCCGCCTGCAGACCAGGCGCGCCGTAGCCGAAGGCGATCGTCGAGATCGTCAGCGGCAGCCAGCAGAGTCGCAGCATGAACAGGAACTGCTGGACGAACTCCGTGCCGTAGGGGTAGGGCGGCCGCAGCGCAGAGAGCAGCGTCTTGCCCGTGAGGATCATCATGTCCCCGACCTGCTCCAGCAGGTTCTTCGTGGGCAGGAAGACCCGGTCGGCTGCGGCTCGAACCACTACGTGGTCACCACCGGGGGTGGCGTCAGGGGCGGTCCGAGCCCGGCCGTAGTTGAGGTGGTGACCACCAAGCAAACTCCTCCCGAGGAAAGCCGAGCGCTCCCCCCGCAGAACTACCTCTCTCGCGGGGAAGCCTATGTCATGGTCGGGGCCGCCGCCAGAGGCAAGCGTGCCCAGTGCGAGCCGCTCCGAAGGGGCTCTTCAGGGTGCTATGTTCGCGCGGTCTTGGGGGCGCGAAGCGCAGCCATAGCCGTGCTCTGGCTTGCCGTCCTGGCCGGCTGCGGCGGCGGCGAGCGCCAGGACGAAAACGAGCCCGAGGGCGACTTCGCCGTGCAGGTCGTGGACGCGAGCTTTCCCGCGCGCCAGCACTTGGCGCAACGCTCCACGCTGCGGATCACGGTGCGCAACGCGGGCAACAAGACGATTCCGAACATCGCCGTCACGGTCGACGGCTTCGACTTCGAGCGCGGCGGCGACGGTGACCTGGCCGACCGCTCCCGTCCCCGCTTCGCCGTGAACGGCGTGCCGGTGGAGATCGGCGGGACGCCCGACGCCCGCGAGGACGTGCCGCGCGGCTGCGACACGGCCTACGTGAACACCTGGGCCTGCGGCCGGCTCGCGCCCGACGCCGAGAAGGAGTTCCGCTGGTCGGTGACGCCGGTGGTGGCCGGTCCCTTCCGGATCACCTACCGCGTGGGGGCGGGCCTCGACGGCAATGCTCAGGCGGTGAGCGCCGCGCGCGGCGAGGCGCCCGAAGGGATCTTCCGGGGCATCGTGTCCGACGCGGCCCCCCAGAGCCGCATCGGCGAGGACGGCAAGACGATCGTCAGCGGTTCGCGCTGACCTCGCGCCGCTCGAAGCCCGGACAGCGCTCCACCGGCAGCCGCGGGTACTTCGGGTAGCGCTCGTCCGTCCGCGACCGCTCGCAGAGCGAGAACGCACTGCCGCGGGTGTTGCGGACGATCCGCTGGTGCCGGCAGCGATCGCAGAGGCCCGCGTTCATCCGGCTCAGGATCATCCCACCTGCGACGATTGAAACGTCATGGCCACCCGCATGACGAGCACGCGCTTCGTCGGTCGCTCGGCCGAGCTCGCCGAGCTCGAGGCCGCCCTGCTGGACGCAGCTCAGAGCCGCTCGTCGCTGGCGCTGGTGGCGGGCGAGTCGGGCGTCGGCAAGTCGCGGCTGGTTTCCGAGGTGGGCCACCAGCCCTGATGGCGGCGACCTCACCCGCATCGACCCCGACGCTCTTTAGGCCTGATCCCGGGCGCCGTCCGGGCCGTATCAGAGAGGTGGAACCCAGGCCTGCGACGGTGAGCGCGTGAGCCGGGCGCTCGTTACCGGCGCCACCGGCTTCGTGGGCGGACGGCTGACCACCGCCCTGGCCGAGCGCGGCTGGGAGGTGCGGGCCATGGTCCGCGACCGAAAGCGTGCGCGGTCCCTCGCCGAGGACGGCCACGAGCTTCACGAGGCCGATGCGCTCGATCCCGACAGCCTGCGCGGCGCCGGCGATAGCGTGGAGGTGGCCTACTACCTCCTGCACTCCATGGGCCGCGGGGGCATGCGCTCGGGGTTTTCCGAGCGCGAGCACCAGGCCGCCTCCAACTTCGCCCGAATGGCCCGGGCCGAGGGCGTCGAAAGGGTGATCTACCTCGGCGGGCTCGGAGACCCACACTCCGAGCACCTGCGTAGCCGGGCCCAGACCGCGGCGACCCTGGCGGCCGAGGGACCACCGCTCACCTACTTCCGGGCCGCGATGGTCATCGGCGCGGGCAGCGAGTCCTACCGCGTGGTCCGCCACCTCGTGAAGCGGCTCCCGGCCATGATCACCCCCTCCTGGCTGCGCAACCGCACGCAACCGATCGCCGCGAGCGACGTCCTCGAGTACCTCACCCAGGGCGCGGAGCGCGAGGACGCTGCCGGCCGGGAGATCCAGATCGGCGGGCCGGACGTGGTGACCTACGGCGAGCTGATGGAGATGATGGCCGACGTGCTGGAGGTGCGCCGGCGCCCCCAGCTTCCCGTGCCGCTGCTCTCCCCGCGGCTGTCGTCGCACTGGATCGGGCTGGTCACCCCGGTGGATGCCGGCGTGGCCATGCCCCTGATCGAAAGCCTGGCCGGCGAGACCGTGGTCACCGACCCGGCGCCCGCATCGCTCTTCGATATCGCGCCCATGGGTGCCCTCGAGGCGCTGCGGCGAGCTCGCTCGGAGGAGCTGGCCCAGGAGGCGGCGGCGCCGTCCTGACCTACGAGGCTCTCTCGGGCGCCGCGCCCGAGCGCGCGTGGGAACTGCTCGCCCGCCCGTCGCAGTGGAGCCGCTGGGCACCCCATGTGCGCGGCGCCTGGGGCCTCGGTAGCCCGGAGGTGCGCGTGGGGGCGCGCGGTTTCGCCCGGCTCCTCGGAGTGGTGCCGGTGCCGGCCCGGATCACGGCCAAGGAGCCCGGGCGCTCCTGGACCTGGAACGTGGGCCCCGTGAATCTGGCCCACCGCGTCGAGCCGCGCGAGGGCGGCTGCGTGGTGGCGGTCGACATCGAGTCCCCGCCCGCGCTGGAGCCGCTGATGCGGGCCGGCTACGGCCCAGTGGTCGGAGTCCTGGTGCGGCGTCTGGCGGCGGTGGCCGAGCGGCCGTAGCGATCCGGGGTCGGGCGCGACCCGTCATGCTGTCCCGCCCGTGGAGCTCCGTCCTCGCACCCTGACCCTCGCGCTGGCCGAGGAGTTCGCGATCTCCCGCGGCTCGATCGTCGACCACGGAGACGGTGCTGCTGGAGCTGGAGCACGACGGGCTCGTGGGCTACGGCGAGGCGGGACCGATCTACTACCGCGACGAGGAGGTGTCGTCGGCGGTCGAGTTTCTCGCCGAGGAGGCGCCGGTGCTGGTGGGCGACGATCCCTTCGCGCTCGAGTCCATCGGCGAGCGGCTGGAGGACGTGGACGGCCAGGCCGCGGCGAAGGCCACGCTCGACGCTGCCCTGCACGACTGGATCGGGAAGCGGCTCGGGCTGCCCCTGTGGCAACTGCTGGGGCTTGCGCCCGACGCGCCGCCCACCTCCTACACCATCGGCATCGACACGCTGGAGGGCACGCGCGACCGCGCCCGCCGGGCGCGGGACTTCAAGGCGCTGAAGGTCAAGGTGGGTGGCGCCGAGGACCTCGAGCGGCTGCGGGCCGTACGGGCGGAGTCCGAGGCCCCGCTGCGAGTTGACGCCAACGAGGGTTGGACGCTGGAGCTGGCCCGCGAGCTGCTGCCCGAGCTCGCGGAGCTGGGCGTGGAGCTGGTCGAGCAGCCCTTTCCGGCCCAGGACCTCGACGGCTTTCGCGCGCTGCGCGAGCTCAGCCCCCGGCCACCTGTCGTGGTGGACGAGGGCTGCCACGACCTGACCGACGTCGCCCCGGCGGCGGAGTACGCCGACGCGATCAACATCAAGCTGGCGAAGTCGGGCGGCCTGCGCGAGGCTGTGCGGATGATCCACGCCGCCCGCGCACTGGGCCTGCACGTGATGCTCGGCTGCATGGTCGAGTCGCAGCTGGCGATCGCGCCCGCCGCGGCCATCGCCTCGCTGGTCGACTGGGTGGATCTCGACGGCCACCTGCTGCTGGCCGACGAGCCCTTCACGGGCCTCGAGCTGCACGACGGCCGAGTGCTGCCCGGCGCGGGGCCGGGGCTGGGGGTCAGCCCCGGCGTGAGCGAACGGCTCGCCATCTTCGCCGAGGGCCTCTTCGACCGGCACACGGGCAAGACCGCGCACGGCGTGATCCGCTACGGCACGCGCGAGGTGGTGGCGGTGGTGGACTCGACTCAGGCCGGCCGGACGGCCGAGGCGGTCGAGCCCTTCTGCCTGCACCCGGTGCCGATCGTGGCCACGGTGCGCGAGGCCATCGACCGCGGCGCGACGGCGCTCCTGATCGGGGTCGCGCCCACCGGCGGCAAGCTCGAGCCCTCCTGGCGCCCGGCCCTGTTGGAGGCGATCGAGGCGGGCCTCTCGCTCGAGGCGGGCCTGCACACCCAGCTGGCCGACGACCCGGAGCTGGCCGCAGCCGCCGAGAGGAGCGGGGCGCGCCTGCGCGATCTGCGGGCCGGCCCGGCCGACCTCACGGTCCCGGAGGGGCCGGACAGCCGTCCCGCGGGTGTGAGCGTGGTGCACAGCGTGGGCTCGGACACCGTGATCGGCAAGAAGGTGGTCACGCTCGAGCTCGACCGCGCCGCCCGCGAGCGCGGGCTGCGTTCGGTCTATGTGCCCACCGGGCAGACGGGCGTCGCCATCGCCGGCTGGGGCATAGCCGTCGACCACGTGATCTCCGACTACGTGGCCGGGGCCGCCGAGCGCCTCGTGCACGAGGGCGCCGAGCACGGCGACCTGCTGTTCGTCGAAGGGCAGGGCGCGCTCTTTCACCCCGCCTATTCCGGGGTGACCCTTGGGCTTCTGCACGGCTCGGCCCCGGACCTGCTGGTGCTGGTGCACAAGGCCGGCTCCGACAGCATTCGCAACTACCCCAACCTGGCCATCCCACCGCTGCCGGAGCTGATCGCTTCCTACGAGGCGATTGCCGCGCCGGTACGGCCCGCCCGGGTGGCGGCGCTCGCCCTGAACACCAGCACGCTCGACGAGGCCGAGGCCCGCGCCGCCGTGGCGGCGGCGGAGGAGGAGACCGGACTGACGGCGGACGACGTGGTTCGCTTCGGCGCCGAGCGGGTGCTCGATGCCGTGCTGGAACGGCTTTCCTAGCCGGGACGGGCTAGGCGGGCCGTCCCACCTTCAGGGCCTTCCGCCAGTCCTCCGGGTCGACTTCGGCCGGCTCGGTCGAATCGATGAAATCGAGGAGCACGTCGAGGAAGCGCTGCGGGTCGTCGATGTGGGGAAAGTGACCGGCCTCCTCGAAGACCTCGAGACGGCTCGAGGGCACCAGTTCGTGCGCTGCCAGACCGTGATCGACGGGAATGATGCGGTCGCGCTTGCCCCAGACCAGCATGAACGGGATGTTCTCAGCGAGGTACAAACGGTCGGTGGCGCTCACCCGCTGGCCCAAGGGGTCGACGATCGTGCGCAGCGTATGCAGGAACGCGGACCTGGCCTCGGGATCCTCCAGGGAGGCGTGCCCCCGGCCGAGCTCGCCCAGGTCGGTGGCGACGCGAATGCCCGTCCGCCCCAGGAGGCTGCCGATGGCGCGGCCGGCGTCCAGCAGCCTGGTGTGGGCCAGAAAGGGCAGCGCCAGCTCGGACCCCGGCAGCGTGGCGGCCCGCAGCAGGATGCTCACCTCCCGGCCGAGCCCACCGCTGTCCACGAGCACGAGGCGCTCACAGCGCTCCGGGAACTGGTAGGCCAGTTGCATCACCACCCCGCCCCCGAGCGAGTGGCCCACGAAGGTTGCGCTCTCGTGCCCCAGCGACACCATCAGGTCGCGCACGCCGCTCGCGTGTGCGCCGAGCGAGTAGTCGCCTCGCGGCTTGGCCGACTCCCCATGCCCGATGAGATCGGGTGCGATGACGGTGAACCGGCGGGCCAGGTACGGCATCACCCGCTCCCACGTGGCCGACGTGGAGGTGATCCCGTGGACGAGCAGGATCGCGGGCCCGCTGCCGGCGCAGCGGTAGGCCACACGGTGTCCGTGGAGCTCGATCTCCTTGAGCTCGAACTCCTCCGCAGGTAGCCGCCGAGGAGCCCCGGCCGTGCGTTCGGAGGCTGAGGTGGTCATGCCAGGAGCCTATCCCCCGACACCCTGAAGCTCGCCGGATCGCGCGGCGCGCCCTCCGCCTGAGCCACCGCGGTCCTAGGGCGCTGTCCTGACTTTGCCACCGTATGGGTGACAAATGCAGGACAGCGCCGCGAACCGCCCCCTCCGGAGGCGTCCCCCCTACCCAGCCCCAGCCCCGCCCGAGCCCGCGGGACCCGCCGAGGCACGCCGCCCCGCCCCTCAGCGCGGCAGGCTCGGCGCGATTATGCGGTAGGCCTTCAGGCCCAGGCCCAGACGCTCGCGGTCCTCGCTGCGCAGCGGGTCCAGGCCGGTGAGCTCACGCACGCGGTCGAGGCGGTAGCCGACCGTGTGGCGGTGCGCGTGGATCGACTGCGCGGTGGCGTTCATGTTGCAGTTGTTGCCCAGGTAGGCGGAGAGCGTGCCCAGCAGGTCGGTGGAGTACTGCGCGTCGTAGCGCACCAGGGGCGCCACGGTGTCCTCGTAGAAGCTGCGCACCTCCTGGGGGTGGCTGGCCAGCACGCGGAACAGCAGCCGGTAGGCGCCCTCGCCGATGTCCTCCCCCGGCGGGCCCCCGCCGGCGGCCAGCACCCGCAACACGAGCTCGGCCTCGTCAAGCGCGCGGCGCGCCTCGGCCGGCCCGCTGCGGTACGACGAGATACCCACCTCGGCATGGCGCCCCAGGCGGGCCGCGGCTCGGCGGGCCTCCTCGGCCGGCCCCGGCAGCAGGGCGTAGACCTTTCCCTCCACCACCTGGGCGAGCGCCCCCGGCACCTCCGCCACCAGCGAGGCCACGATGCGGCCGGACCCGCGCCCGTTCGCATCGACGCAGACCGCCGTGTAGCCCAAACTCAGGTCGCAGCCCAGGCGCGCCGCGCGGCGGGCCACGTCGTCGGGCTCGAGGTCGGGGCGGCTCAGGAGGTCTTCTATGAACGAGCCGCGCAGCGACTGCTCGGTCTCGTCCCGGGCCTCCGCCACCGCGACCTCGGTCAGGGCGGCGATGGCCGCCATGTGCAGATATTCACCCGCGTTCGGGCCGCCTGAACCCAGCAGGAGCACCGCGCCGAGATCCCGGCCCCCCGAGGAGACCGGGACCTCGACAGCGACGTCGGGCGGTCGCTGGGGCCGTCCGCCCGCCAGGCGGGCGGCCACGTAGCGCTCGAGCACGCCCCCGTCTCCACGGGAGCCCAGCCGCGGCACGATCACGGCCACCCGCGCTCCCGCGTAGGCCGAGGCGATCTCGGCCACCCGCTCGAGCCCGTCACCGGCCAGCACGGCGCCCACCATCTCCAGGTGGGCGCCGCGCGGGGTGGCCAAGCCGCAAGCAGCCGGCTCGGCCGGCTGCGCGCGGTTCATTAGCTGGTCGGCAGGTAGCGCTCGATCTCCCAAGGCGTGACCTGCACGCGGTAGTCGAGCCACTCCTCCCGCTTGAGGTCGATATAGCGCGAGAAGATGTGCGGGCCGAGCGCCCGCTCCACCAGCTCGGAGCCCGCCATCTCCTCGATCGCCTCCCCCAGCGACTCGGGCAGGTGGGACACGCCCATCGACTGGCGGTCCTCCTCGCTCAGGTCGTAGAGATTGCGCTCGATCGGCGGCGGGAGCTCGTAGCCCTTCTCGATCCCCTCCAGGCCCGCGTGCAGCAGCGCCGCGAACGTTAGGTAGGGGTTGCACGACGGGTCCGGGCAGCGGAGCTCCGCCCGGGTGGCCCTGTCCTTGCCCGGGTGGTAAACCGGGACCCGCACCAGCGCCGAGCGGTTGCGCCGCGACCAGCCGATGTACACCGGCGCCTCGTAGCCGGGCACGAGCCGCTTGTAGGAGTTCACCGAGGGCGCGAACAGCGCCGACAGCTCGCGGGCGTGCCGCAGCTGGCCGGCGATGAAGCCCTTCGCCTCGTCGGAGAGGTAGTACTCGTCGTCTCCGTCGAAGAACGCGTTCTCCTCGCCCCGGAAGAGCGACTGGTGGGTGTGCATACCCGAGCCGTTCTCCCCGAACAGCGGCTTCGGCATGAAGGTGGCGTAGCAGTCGTGCTTGGCCGCCACCTCCTTGATCGCGATCCGGTAGGTCATCGTGTTGTCCGCCATCGCGAGACCGTCCGCGAAGCGCATGTCGATCTCGTGCTGCGACGGCCCGACCTCGTGGTGGGTGTACTCCACCGGGATGCCGAGCTCACGCAGGGTGAACACGCAGTCGCGCCGGAAGTCGGAGGCCACGTCGAGCGTGGTGAGGTCGAAGTAGCCCCCCTTGTCCAGCACCTGCGTGTCTTCGTCGGACTTGAACAGGAAGAACTCGAGCTCCGGCCCCAGGTAGTAGTGGTCGAATCCCATGTCCTTCGCCCGCGCAAGCGCCCTGCGCATCTGGAAGCGCGGGTCGCCCTGATAGGGCTCGCCGCCGGGAACCAGCACGTCGCAGAAGAGCCGGCCCACGGTGTGGGTCTCGCCGTTCCGCCAGGGCAGGATCCGGAACGTGCTCGGGTCGGGCATGGCGATCATGTCCGACTCCTCGATCCGGTTGAACCCGGTGATCGACGAGCCGTCGAAGCCCATGCCGTCCTCGAGCGCGTCCGGAAGCTCCTCGCGACCGACCGCGAACGACTTCAGGACCCCGAAGATGTCCGTGAACCAGAACCGGATGAACTCGACGTTGTGTTCCTCGACCAGAGCGAGCACGTCGCTCGGGCCGGTGGTCCTCTCAGGTGCCACCGCCATTGACGCTCACCTCCTCTCCTTCGTGGGCCTGCAGCACCAGCTCGCCCTCCTCGCCGGTACGGATCCGTACCGCGTCCTCCACCGGCAGGATGAACAGCTTCCCGTCACCGACCGAGCCGGTCCGGGCGTGCCGCAGGATCACCGTCTTGATCAGGCCGACGTCCTTCGACTCGACAACGCACTCGAGCTTCAGCTTCGGCCGTAGATGGACTGCGAGCTCCGAGCCGCGATAGTGCTCGGTGATCGCCTTCTGTCGTCCCGAGCCCTTGACCTCGCTGATCGTCAGGCTCGGAAACCCGGCCTCGAGCAGATCCGCGCGGATCGGCTCGAAGGCCTCGTGGCGGATGTATGCGACGACCATCTTCATGCCGTTGCCTCCTTCGCCCGAGTGGATGCCGGGACAGGCGCCGCCGGCGCCTCGGGCGGCCCGCCCGTGGGCCCGCCGATCTCAGCCGGCGGGATGAACTGCTCGGGGTAGCCGTACATGCCGTGCTCGACGATGTCGAGCCCCGCTTCCTCCTCCTCGGCGCTCACGCGCAGCCCGACCGTCGCCTTGATCGCGGCGAAGGTCGCGTAGCTCAACGCGAACACGAAGGTGAAGGCCACCAGCACGCCGACCGTCTGGGCGATCAGCTGGGTGAACTCGCCGGAATAGACGAGGCCACCGTCCGGATCGCCGAAGGCGTTGTACTCGGCCAGCCGCGGCGCCGTGAAGATGCCGCAGGCGACCGTGCCCCAGATTCCGGCCAGGCCGTGCGCCGACGTGGCGCCCACCGGGTCGTCGATCCGCTTGTCGATCCAGATGACGCCGAACACCACGATCAGACCGGCGATGAAGCCGATGATGGGGCCGGCCCACGCCTCCACGTAGCCCGAGGGCGCCGTGATGGCCACCAGGCCGGCGATGGCCCCGTTGGCCACCATGCCGATGTCGATCGTCTTGTGCTTGAACTGGGTCGCGACGAAGGCGCCGATGATGCCGCCGGCACAGCCGAGCAGGGTCACCACGGCGACGTCGCCCATGCGGACGTCGGAAATGCCGAGCGTCGAGCCCGGGTTGAAGCCGAACCAGCCGACGAACAGGATCAGCGCGCCGAGGCCGACAAGCGGCATCGAGTGCCCGGGGATGGCCCGCGGCTTGCCGTCCGGTCCGTACTTACCGCGGCGCGGGCCGAGCAACAGCAGCGCCGCCAGTGCGCCGGTGGCGCCGATCAGGTGCACCGCGGTGGAGCCGGCGAAGTCCTGCATGCCGGTCGGGAGCAGCGGCGTGTCGCCGTTCTGCAGCCAACCGCCGCCGAACACCCAGTGGGAGCCGATCGGATAGATGAAGGCCGCGAATACGACCGCGTAGATCACGTAGGCGCTGTACTTGATGCGCTCCAGGGTCGAGCCCCAGACGATGGCCAGCGATACAGCGCAGAACGCGAACTGGAACAGGAACTTCGAGTCGACGGTGGCGTCCGACAATCCCATCACCGGGAACGCCTCCGACCCGTTGCCGGAGTACTGCAGGAAGAACCCGTTCGAGCCGATGATCGAGCTGGAAACGCCCAGCACGTCGGCGCTGCCGAACGCGAACGCAAAACCGACCGCCCAGTAACAGATCGCGGCGATCGAGAGGTTGGTGAGGATCTTGGCGACGCCCGTGCCGGCGTTCTTCGCGCGCGAGAACCCGATCTCGAGCATCGCGAAGCCCGCCTGCATGAAGAGCACGAGAACGGCGGCGATGATCACCCAGAGGGTGTTCGTCGGAACCGTCTCCGCAAGTTTGCCGTCGATCGCCTGCGTGAGGTCGTCGGCGGTCGCGAGTACAAATGACATGGTGGTTTTGGCCTCCTTCCGTAGGTCCGAGGCCAAGGTACGAGCGCGTCCTCAGGGCGTCTTTGGCCCTGTGTAGAAGATTCAGGGGCCGGGCTTCGCCGCGATGTCAGACAACCGCCTGCCGTGCTCGGCCGCCGCCTCGAGCAGCAGCTCGAGGTGCTCCGCCTCTGTGCGGAAGTTGACGATGCAGGCCCGCAGGCAGAAACGGCCGTCCAGCACCGCGTTCGAGCAGTAGACGCGCCCGTCGGTCATCAGAGCCGTCAGCAGGTCCTGGTTGACCCGGTCGAGCGCCTCATCGTCGCCTCTCAGCCGCTCGGGCACGTAGCGGAAGCAGCAGATCGACAGCGAGACCGGGGTCATCAGCTCGAAGTCGGGCCGCTCCTCCACGAGCTCGCCCAGATAGCGGGCCAGCGCGGCGTCGTGGGCGATGCGGCGCCCGTAGGCGGCGGTGCCGTGGGCCAGCAGCGAGAGCCAGATCCGCAGAGCGGCGAAGCTGCGGCTGAAGTCGGGCCCGTGCATGCCCAGGTCGTGGCCCTGGCGGGCATCCTCGGCGAGCCAGATATAGCTGGCTTCGCTCGAGAAGGCGGCCGGCAGCAGTTGCCGCTCCCGTACCAGCACACAACCGCCTAGCAAGGGCGTGTAGAGCCACTTGTGGGCGTCGACCGCGATCGAGTCGGCCCGCTCGATCCCCTCGAACAGCGGTCGCAGGTCGTTGGCCAGCACCGCCGGGCCGCCGTAACAGGCGTCCACGTGGAGGTGCGCTCCGTGGCGCTCGCACAGGTCCGCAACCTCGGGCAGCGGATCGATCGCGCCGGTGGCGGTGGTCCCGGCGGTGGCGATCACCGCCGCGGGCCTCACGCCCGCCACCTGGTCGCGCTCGAGCGCCTCGGCGAGCTCGTCCGCTCGCATGCGCCAGCCGTCGTCCACGGGGACGGGCCGCACGGCGGCAGAGCCGAGGCCGAGCAGGTCGGCCGCGCGCATCTGGACCACATGCGACTCGGTGGAGGCGTAAAGGGCCAGCGGCGGGCCCTCGCCCACGCCCCGCTCGCGCGCCTCGGGGCCCAAGGCCCGGTCGCGCGCCACCTTCAGGGCCACGAGGTTGGCCATTGCGCCGCCCGCCACCAGCTGGCCGCCCGCCCCGTCGGGCAGCCCGAAGCGCCCGGCCAGCCAGCCGGTGAGGTGTTCCTCGATCGTGCTGGCCCCCGGCGACAGCCGGAACCCGCCCACGTTCTGGTTGAGCCCGGCAGCGATCAGGTCGGCGGCCGCGCCCGGCACGGTCCCGGCGCCGGAGATGTAGGCCATGAAGCCCGGATGCCCGGGGTAGATCGAGCATTCGAAGACCAGCGCGCGAAGATGATCGAGCAGCTCACCCCGCTCCAGCGGCTCCGCGGGCGGCTCCATGGCGAGCCGCTCGCGCAGGCGGTCGGCCCTGAACTCGCCGCTCACCGGCAGGTCACCCAACCGGCCGAGCAGCTCGGTCCAGAGATCGACCACGTCCTCGCCCAGCTGACGGGCCCGCTCCGGGCTCCAGTCGAGATCGGGCACGGGCTCGGGGCGGTTGGCCACGGCGCGCGACCTTAGCTCAGGCCGGGACCTCGTCGACCGCCGGCTCGCGCTCGGGCGGCAGCTCGCCGCCGCGCTCGGTGCCGGCGATCAGCTCGTCGGGCACCTTGTCCTTGGGGATGAAGCCCGACTTCATGCCGAAGTAGACCGCCTGCGGGTGGTGCGCCACGATCGCCACCGTCGACTGCTCGGGCATCACCGCGAAGCCGTCGGAGAGCGTCATCCCGATCTGCTCGAGGTCGAGCAGGCGCCAGACCTTCTCGTGCTCGGACTGGTCGGGGCAGGCGGGATAGCCCCAGGAGTAGCGGCGACCCTGGTCGAGCGGGATTCCGAAGCCGCGGCGCGCCTCGGCGTGCAGCCACTCCGCCAGGCCCTCGGCCGTCTGCACGCCCAGGCCGTGGGTGAAGAGCTGCTCGGCGAACTCGCCCTCCTGCTCGAGACGGGCCATCAGGTCGGTGACCTCGGGCCCGACGGTCACACCCTGCAGCGCCACCACGTCGCGCTCGCCGGACTCGAGCGGGCGGAAGAAGTCGCTGAGGCAGATGCGGTCGTGGCGCGGCTGGCGCGGGAAGGTCAGGCGCTCGAGCTCGCGCGAGGGATCGACCGGGTCGAACACCACCAGCTCGTTGCCGTCGGCGTTCGCCGGGAAGTAGCCCAGCCGCGCGCGCGGGTTCAGGTAGTCCTGCTCGCTCCACATGCGCTCGAGCTTCGGCGCGAAGCCCTCGTCCTCGCCGTTGCCCTCCACGATCTGGCGCCACTCCTCGCCCTTCTTCCCACGACCGCCCCAGTGGAGCTTGAAGAGCACGTGACGGTCGAGGTAGGGGTAGACGTCGTCCAGGTCCACGTCCAGCTCCCGGACGCCCCAGTACGGCGGGTCGGGGATCCGGACGTCGGTGCGCGCGGCGGAGCGCACGCTGGCGTCGGTGACGGCCGGCCCGTGGACGGGCTTCTCCCCCTGCTCGCGCAGCTTGCGGGCCGCGTCGCGGGTCTTTCTCACCAGCGCCTCGCGGGCCTCGCCATCGATCAGCGCGTCCATCGTGTCGAGGCCCTGGAAGGCGTCCTTGCAGTAGAAGACGCCGGGCTCGTAGATCTCGTCGGACTCCTTGCCCAGCGGGTAGAGGATGCGGCGGCCGAAGTCGCGGTTGATGGCAGCTCCACCCACCAGCACGGGGAAGGAGTGGCCGTGGGCGTGCAGCTCCTGGACGCAGATGGGCATCTGCTTGGAGGTCGAGACGAGCAGGGCCGACAGCCCGATGGCATCGGCGTCGTGCTCCACCGCGGCGTTGATGATCGTGTCCACCGGAACCTGCTTGCCGAGGTCGATCACCGTGTAGCCGTTGTTGGTGAGGATCGTGTTGACCAGGGACTTGCCGATGTCGTGGACGTCGCCGAAGACGGTGGCGATCACGACCTTGCCCTTGGTATGGCCCTCGATCCGTTCCAGGTAGTTCTCGAGCTGGGCCACCGCGCGCTTCATCACCGTGGCCGACTGGAGCACGAACGGCAGGATCAACTCCCCGGCGCCGAACTTGTCGCCCACCTCCTTCATGGCGGGCAGAAGCACGGTGTTGAGGGTCGGGACCGCGCCGATCTTCTCCACCGAGCGGTCGATCCAGTCCTCCACGCCCTCCTTCTTCCTGCGCAGGATGTGCCAGTGGAGCGCCTCCTCGGGCTCCATGTCGGCGGTCGGGTCCACGCCCGCGTCCTCGTCGCTCTCGCCCTTCTGCTCGAAGTGGGCGATGAAGCGCTCGAGCGCGTCCTCGCGGCGGTTGAACACCAGATCGTCGGTGAGCTCGCGCTCGGCCTCGGGGATCTCCGGATAGGGCGTGATGTGGTTGGGGTTGACCATGGCCAGGTCGAGCCCCGCCTCCACGCAGTGGTGGAGGAACACCGAGTTGAGGACGGCACGCGCGCCGGGTGAGACCCCGAAAGACACGTTCGAGACCCCGAGCGAGGTCTTCACCCCGTGCAGCTCGGCCTTGATGCGCCGGATGCCCTCGATCGTCTCGACCGCGCTGGGCTTCCACTCGTCGTCGCCGGTGGTGAGCGTGAAGGTCAGGGCGTCGAAGATCAGCGACTCGCGCCCCAGCCCATGCTCCGCGCACAGCTCGACGATGCGCTCGGCCACCTCGAGCTTGCGCTCGGCGGTCTTGGCCATGCCCACCTCGTCGATCGTGAGCGCGATCAGCGCGGCGCCGTGGGCCTTGGCCAGCGGTGCCACCACGTCGAGCTTGTCCCGGCCCGCCTCGAGGTTGACCGAGTTGACGATCGCGCGGCCGGGGATCTGCTCCAGCGCGGCCTGGATCACCTCCGGTTCGGTGGAATCGATCTGGATCGGCGCCGGCTGGGTGAGAGCGATGCGCTTGACCAGCTCGCGCATCTGCTCGTCCTCGTCCTGCCGCTCGGTGAGCGCCACACAGACGTCCAGCACGTGCGCGCCGCCCTGCACCTGGTCCTCGGCCACCTGCACGAGGCCGTCGTAGTCGTCGGCCAGAAGCAGCTCCTTGGCCTTGCGCGAGCCCTGCGAGTTCACGCGCTCGCCCACCAGCGTCGGCCGCGGCTCCTGCACGAGCGGCGTGGCCGTCATCATCGACGACACCAGCGGCTGCGCTGCCGCGGGCCGCTCGCCCACCTCGCGGCCGCCCACGCGCTCGACGATGGCCCGGATGTGGTCGGGGGTGGTGCCGCAGCAGCCCCCGACGATGGTCAGGCCGTAGCGCTCCACGTACTCCTGCAGCACGCTGGCCAGCGGATCGGGCTGCTCGGGGAAGATCGTCTCTCCGTCCGGTCCCTGCAACGGCAGGCCGGCGTTGGGAATGCAGTGCACCGGCAGCGGGCTGTTCTCGCCCAGGTAGCGGATCGCGTCCCGCATGTCCTCCGGGCCGGTCGAGCAGTTGAGCCCCAGCACGTCGACGTCGAGCGCGGTCAGGGTGGTGAGCACGGCCTGGATATCGGTGCCGAGGAGCATCTTGCCGCCCTGGGGCAGGAGCGAGACGCTGGTCTGGATCGGGAGCCGCTTGCCGGTCAGCCGGAACGCCTCCCGGGCCCCGAAGACCGCGGCCTTGACCTCGAGGATGTCCTGCGCCGTCTCGATGACGATGAGGTCGACCCCGCCCTCGACGAGCGCCTTGGCCTGCTCGGTGAAGATCTCCATCAGCTCGCGGAAGCCGATCCGGCCGAGCGTGGGGTCGTCGCTGGCGGGCAACTGCCCGGTGGGGCCGATCGACCCGGCCACGTAGCGGTGCTCGCCCGCCGCGGCCCGGGCGATCTCGGCGGCCCGGCGGTTGATCTCCTGGGTGTGGTCGGCGAGGCCCCACTCCTCGAGCTTGAGGCGGCTGCCCTGGAAGGTGTCTGTCTCGAGCACCTCCGCGCCGGCCTCGAGCATGGACTCGTGGACCCCCTGGATCACGTCGGGCCGCTGCAGCACCAGCGCCTCATGGCACTTGCCGGGCAGGCCCCCGTAGTCCTCGCTGGTCAGGTCGAACTGCTCGAGCGTGGCGCCCATGCCGCCGTCGAAGACGACGATCCGGTGGCGAACGGCGTCGATGAAGTCCCGTGGGGCCAAGGCGGCAATCCTACCAACCTTGACACGATTGTGTCAGGGTTGCCTGGCGGTACCCTGCGCCCGTGCCCATCGCCCTCGTCACCGGCGCGAACCGCGGTCTCGGCCGCGAGGCCGCGCGTCAGCTGTCGGAGCGGGGCTATCAGGTGATCGTCACCGCCCGCGACGAGGCCAAGGCCCGCGAGGCGGCCGGGGCGATCGGGGCCCGCCCGCTCGAGCTCGACGTGGCCGACCCGGACTCGATCGACCGCGCCGCCGCCGCGGTGAAAGAGGACCCGGGGGCGCTCGACGTCCTGGTCAACAACGCCGGCATCGGCACCGACTGGGGCGTGTCCGGCACCGACCCGGACTTCGAGGCCGTCCAGCGGGCGCTGGACACCAACTTCTTCGGCGCCTACCGCGTGACGGTGGCGCTGCTGCCGCTGCTGCGGGAGAGCGAGCATCCCCGCATCGTGAACGTCTCCAGCGGAGCCGGCGGGCTCAGCCGGATGAACGGCTATATGCCCGGCTACCGGGTCTCCAAGGCGGCTCTCAACGTGGTAACCCGCGTCCTCTCCAACGAGTTGGAGGAGGCGGGTGTGAAGATCAACTCCGCCTGTCCCGGCTTCGTGGCCACCGACATGGGGAGCCCGTTCGGCGCGAAGAAGTCGGTGGAGGACGGCGCGGCCGGGATCGTCTGGCTGGCCACGCTGCCCGACGACGGCCCGACCGGCGGCTTCTTCCGCGACGGCAAGCCGCTGGAGTTCTGAGCCCACTCACACCGCGATCAGCACCACGCCGACCATGGCCGCGACCACCCCTACGGCCTGGAGGCGCGACAGCCGCTCGCCCAGCACGATCACGCCCAGGCTCACCGTGAACACCGGGAACAGTGAGCCGGCCACAGACACCAGCGACAGCTGTCCCTGCTCATAGGCGAGCGTGTACACCACGGTCCCCGCCACCAGCAGCAGGCCCGGCAGGGCCAGCACGGGGAGGTCGCGGGTGACCCGGATCGCCGTCACGCGCCTCCCGGCCCAGACCAGGAGCATCACCACCAGCGCCACCCGGGCATCCAGGATGGCCCAGGCGCGGCCGTCCTCGGCGGCCAGCGGCAACGCGGTGAGGAACACGCCGAAGGCCACCGCGGACGCGGCCGCCCAGAGTGCGCTCGCGCGGGGATCGGGGTGGGCGACCCCCACCGCGCCGGCCGGCTCCGCCCGTCGGGCCGCGAGCGCGGAGCCGGCCAGCGCCAGCAGGATGCCGGCGGCCTGGGTCGGGCGCAGCGAGTCGCCGGTGGCGAGGCCCCAGGTGACGGGCACGATTGCGCCCAGGGCGCCGATCGGGGCGGCCACGGCCAGCGCGCCCAGCTGCACCGCGCGGTAGAAGGCGATCAGACCGCCGGCGTTGCCGGCGCCGGCCAGGATCGCCAGCAGCAGCGCCGAGCCCGGCAGCGCAGAGCCGCCGTACCAGGCCAGATACAGCCCGCAGGCCAAGAGCGCCGCCAGCTGCGAGATGATCAGCACCGACACGAGCGTGTGCCGGCGGGCGAGCAGGGGGCCGATGAAGTTGGAGACGCCGTAGCAGGCCGAGGAGCCGAGGGCGAGCACGACGGCGAGCATCGGGCTGCGAGTCTGCCAGGGTCGCGGGGCCCAGCCCGGGCGCCGGCCTCAGGCCTCGGCTTCGGCCGCCTCGCGGCCGCTGCGGCGCCCCATGTGGCTGAGCTCCACCGGAGCCGCGTGAAGGGCGCGCAGGCGCAGGTCCTTCCAGGTCATGCCCTCGCGTACGAGCGCCGGCATCCCCATCGCCAGAGCCGTCGCGATCTCCACCGCCTGCAGGATGATCCCGTAGGCCAGGCCGTTCGTCTTGCCCACGCCGTAGGCCGAGAGCACCGCGACGCACGCGGCCTGGAACACGCCCAGGTTGGAGGGGGTGACGGGCAGCGCGGCGGTCACGTTCACGGCGAACAGCACCGCCGCGGCGGCGCCCAGGCCGGCCTGGTGGTCCAGACCCAGCGCGACCAGCAGGACGTAGCAGGCGAGCCACTGCAGCGCCCAGGCGGACAGCTGGGTGAGCGCCGCCCAGCCGCCGAGCCGCGGGCGGCGGAATACGTCGAGCCCCGAGCGGACCTGCAGCATCGCCCGCCGGGCGCGCGCGGCGGCCTCGTGGACGCGCTGTGACCGGGTGGGGTTCCCGCGCCGGAGGATCCAGGGCGCGGACAGCACCAGGGCCAGCACCACCACGGGCGCGATCGTGGCCAGCACCAGGGCGTCCTCGTTGCCCTGGAACAGCCCCACGGTGGCGAACATCACGGCGCCCAACACCACGAGGGCGAGGATGTTGAGCACGGTCTGGGAGACCAGCGTGCCCAGCACGACGGGAAAGCGGTCGCGCATGCGTCCCAGCCGCCGGGACAGGATCAGGGCGCGCGAGGGCTCGCCCAGCCGCGCCGGGAGCGTGGCCGACATCAGCACGCCGATCATCGTGGCCCGCGCGGTGTCGCGGCGGCGGGGCCGGACGCCGGGCAGCGCGGCCCGCAGGATCGCGTGCCAGGCCTCGGCCCGCAGGAGCATCGAGGCGCACATGAGAGTGAAGGCCGCCAGCACCCACCACGGGGTCGCCGCAAGCAGCGCACGCCCGATGGACTCGATGCCTATGCGCTGGAGGGCCAGGGCCGTGAGCCCGGCGCCGGCGAGCAGGCCGGCCCCTACGAGGGCCTTGCGTGCCACCCGGGCCGCCCGGCGGGGCCCGCTGTGGGGAAGCTTTGGCTCGAGCGAGGGCAGCCGGACCGGCGGCGTGCGTTCGCCCGGCTCGGCCGGCGTGACCCCGGCACGGCGCGCCAGCCGGGCGGTCCGCCCCTCCGGGAGGGGATGGGCCAGCGCCTCCTCGTAGACCTCGAGTACCTCGCCCGCCACGCGGGGCCAGGCAAAGCGCCGCGCGCGCTCGACGGCAGCCTCGGCCATCGCGCGGCGGCGCGCCGGATCGAGTGCCAGCCCGCGCAGGGCCTCACCCAGTTCCACCGGGTCGCCCACGGGCACCAGCAGGCCGTCGCGGCCGTCGCGCACGACGTCGCGGTAGCCGGCGATGTCCGACGCGACCACCGGGGTACCCGAGGCGAAGGCCTCGGTGAGGACCATCCCGAAGCTCTCGCCTCCGAGCGAGGGAGCGCAGAGCACGTCGGCGCCACCGAGCAGGGCCCACTTCTCCTCGTCGCTCACCCGGCCGGCCACCTCCACCCCGTCGGGCTCCAAGAGCAGCGGCTCGACCTCCTCGCGGGTGGCGCCCGCCACTGTCAGTCGTGCCTCCACGCCCGCGCTGCGCAGCGCCTCGAAGGCGCGCAGCAACACCGGCAGCCCCTTGCGCTCCTCGGCCCGGCCGACGAACAGCAGCCGCAGCTCGGGGTGTGGGCGGCCGGGATCGGGCCGGGCGGCCCCGAGGTCCACGCCGTTGGGCACGATGCGATAGCGGCCGCCGTAGAAGCGCTGCGCGGTCCAGCGCGCGGCCTCGGACACCGCGATGCGGGCGCTCAGCTTCCCGTACAGGCGGCGGGCGCCGCCCAGGTGCACGGCGATCCCGTTCGCGAGCCGGCTGGACGAGTAGGTGTGAAAGGTGCCGACCACAGGCACGGGCGCGTTCTCCGCCGCGAACCAGCTGAACATGGGGGCATTGGGCTCGTGCACGTGCACCAAGTCGTAGCCTCCGAACCGCAGCTCCTTGCTGAGCGCGCCGAGCGCCGTGGGCGACATGGAGAGGTTGGACACGGCCCCGTTCATCGGCAGCCCCATGGTGCGTCCCAGAGGGATCACATGGTCGGGCAGGGGGCGCCGCTGCGGCCGGGCGCCGCGGTGGCTGACACGTGCCAGGCGATCGTCGGGGTCGTACGGGGCCAATACGCGGACCTCGTGGCCACTCGCCGCCAGCTGCTCGGCAAGCGCCTCGACGTGGCGCCCCACGCCGCCTGGGTACGTGTATGAGTAGGGCGATACGAGCGCTACACGCACCCGGTCCATCCTATCGGGGAGAATTGACGTAGTGGCTGAGAGTCGCAATTACGTCAAATACACCTTTCTGAAGGTCGATCCTGCCTGGCGCCGCCTTCCCGCCGAGGAGCGGGCCACGCACAAGCGCGAGTTCGCCGCCGCCTGCGGGGAGTTCGCCGAGGACCACTACCTGCGCGCCTACTCGCTCGTGGGCACCCGGGGGGACTGCGACCTCATGGTCCGGGCGATCTCCCGCAGCCTCGACCCGATCCACGAGCTGCACGTCCTGCTGAACCAGAGCGGGCTGATGCGCTACGCGGACGTGCCCCACTCCTACCTGGCCATGACGAAGGAGTCGCCTTACTCCGACGAGCCCGACCGGCCCCTCGGGCCGAGGGAGGGCGCCGACTCGCGCTATCTGATCGTCTATCCGCTCTGGAAGCGGCGTGACTGGTACCTGCTGCCGGCGGAGGAGCGCATGCGGGTGATGCGCGACCACATCGCGGTCGCGCGCCGGTTCACAGGCATCGAGACCAACACCGCCTACTCATTCGGCCTCGACGACCAGGAGTTCGTGGTGGCCTTCGACGCCGACGACCCGGCCCAGTTCCTCGATCTCGTGCAGGCGTTGCGGGGCACCGAGTCCAGCGCCTACACGGAGTTCGAGACCCCGATCTTCACCTGCATCTCGGCCTCGGTCGAGCGGGCGCTGGACGCGCTGGACGGCGAGGCCGTCAGGGCGCCGGCGTAGCCTCGCGCGCCGCCTCGAGCAGCTCCTCGAAGCTGCACAGCTTCACCCGCGGCCGGCCGTGCGGCTCGCCCGCCCGCTTTTCGGCCCGGTCGATCGCCTCCCAGCCCGCGTAGGTCACGTGATCCGGGGCGCGGTCGTCGAGAAGCGCCTCGAGCGACCCGCGGTCTGGGTCCGCCGGCTCGCGTACCCGGCCGGCGTCGACATCGGCGAGCACGAGGGACACGGTCTCGAGGGCATCGCGCTTGTTGGTGCCGATGATGCCCGTCGGGCCGCGCTTGATCCAGCCGACCACGTACTCGCCGAGGAGCGGCTCCTCGCCGACCAGGATGTGGCCGCCGTCGTTGGGGATCGTCCCCGCCCGCTCGTCGAAGGGGAGGCCCGGCAGAGGCATGCCGCGGTAGCCGATCGAGCGGAAGACGAGTCCACACTCGAGCTCCTCGGTGGCATCGGTCGCGCGGGCCCGCAGCCGGCCGTTCTCCTCGTGCAGCTCGTTGCGGCAGATGCGGATGCCCTCCACCCGGTCTGTGCCGAGAATCTCCACCGGTGACACCAGGAAGCGCAGGACGATCCGGCGCCGTTTGCCCGCCGGGATCCGCCCCGCGTAGCCGCCCAGGATCTCGACGTTCTTCCGCACCGTGGCGCTCGCGGCCTCGCTCTCGAGCCAGGCGCGGCTCAGCGGGTCCATTTCCGCGTCCCGAGCCTCCACGAACACGTCGGCGTCGGTCATCTCCCCGAGCTCCAGCAGCTCCGGGTTGGTGAAGGCGGCCTGGGCCGGGCCGCGGCGGCCGAGCACCACGATCTCGCGTACCTTCGACCCGGCCATCACCTCGAGGGCATGGTCGGCCACATCGGTCTGGGCCAGCTCGTCGCGGGTCAGGGCGAGCATCCGGGCGACGTCCGCGGCCACGTTGCCGTTGCCCACCACCACCGCGCGCTCGTGCGAGAGGTCGAACTCGAGGTCGCGGTAGTCGGGGTGGCCGTTGTACCAGGCCACGAACGCGGTGGCCGCCCAGCTCCCGGGCAGATCCTCGCCTGGAATGCCCATCCGCCGGTCGGTCTGCGCCCCCACGGCGTAGATCACCGCGTGGAAGCGCTCGGCCAGGTCGCCGAGGTCGAAGTCACGACCGAACTCCACGTTGCCGTGAAAGCGGAACTCCGGGTGCTGCGCCGTCTTCTCGTAGACACGGCTGACGGCCTTGATGTTCGGGTGGTCGGGCGCCACGCCGCCGCGCACCAGCCCCCAGGGCGTGGGAAGGCGATCGAACATGTCGACCTGGACGTTGAGGTCCGGATGGCTCTTCGACTTCAGGAGGTGCCCGGCGGCGTAGAAGCCGGCGGGTCCCGAGCCGATGATCGCCACCCGGAGCGGGTGTTCGGCGGAGCCGACCATGGCCTTTCAAAGCTATCGACCGGGGCGCGTGCGCGATGATCCCGCGCGTGGAGCGCATTGCGGTGGTGGACATGGGCTCGAACTCCTGGCGGCTCGTGGTCTTCGGGTATGAGCCGGACACGCCCTGGTGGAGCCTCGTGGACGAGATCCGGGAGGCGGTCCGCATCGGGGCCGGTATGGGCGATGAGCAGTTGCTGCAGCCCGAGCGAGTCGACATCGCCCTGCACACCGCGGCCGTGTTCGACGCCTTCTGCCGCGCCTCGGGCATCGAGCGGGTGGAGACGGTGGCTACCAGCGCGATCCGCGACGCCAAGAACGGCGGTGAGCTGCTGAAGACGATCCGGGCCCGCACGGCGCTCGAGCCGCGGGTGATCAGCGGAGCCGAGGAGGCTCACTACGGCTTCCAGGCGATGGTCAACTCGACCACGATCGAGGACGGGTTCGGGCTCGACATGGGCGGCGGCAGCATCCAGACCCTGCTTATCGAGCGGCGCGAGGCGGCCGCGGCCGAGTCGCTTCCTCTCGGCTCGGTCCGGGTGAGCGAGGAGCTGCTGCCGGGCGAGAAGGCCACCAAGAAACAGATGAAGGCGGTCCGCCGGCGAGCGACTGAGGCGCTCGAGGGTCTCGGCTGGTGGGACGGCGGCGGGCGGCTGGTGGGCATCGGGGGCACGATCCGCAACCTGGCCGCCGCGGTGATGAAGCGCCTCGACCTCCCGGAGGTCGACGTGCAGGGGTTCCTGCTCACCCGCGATGCCCTGGAGGAGCTGATCGAGCTCCTGGCCGACCGGCCCGCCTCCAAGCGCGGCTCGGTGAGCGGGATCAAGCCCGACCGCGGGGACGTGATCCTGGGCGGGGCCCTGGTGTTGGCCGCGGCGCTGGAAACCGGCGGATTCGACGCCATCGAGGTGACGGGGGCGGGCCTGCGCGAGGGGGTCTTCTTCGACGGCCTGCTGGGTAAGGGTGGGGCCTTCGGTGACGTACGCCGGGCGTCGGTGGAGAACCTGGCCCACCGCTTCAACAGCGATCCGGGCCACGTCAACCATGTCGCGGAGCTGTCGCTGGAGATGTTCGACGGGCTGGCCGCCGCCGGCCTCCACGACCTGGGACCCGAGGAGCGAGAGCTGCTCTGGGCGGCCTGCATGCTGCATGACATCGGGACGGCGATCGACTACGAGGACCATCACCGCCACTCCCACTACCTCATCCTCAGCGCCGGCCTGCCGGGCTTCTCGCCCCGGGAGCTGGTTCTCATCGGCCTGATCGCCCGCTACCACCGCAAGGGCGACCCGTCGGCGTCGGAGCTCGGCGACCTGGCCGAGAAGGGCGACGAGGCGCGCCTCCGCCTGCTGTGCGGCGTGATTCGCCTGGCCGAGCAGCTCGAGCGCAGCCGCGACGGCTCGGTCCGCTCGGTGCGGGTGGCCGCGGGCGACGGCCGGGTCGACCTGGAGCCCGATACCGATCCCGCGGGCGATCCCAGGGTGCCGATCTGGGCCGCCGGCCGCAACGCGGACCTGCTCTCGGAGGCGGTCGGCCGGCCGGTGGAAGTCGGCGGCGAGTGAGCGCGCTGCCGCTGGTGCTGATCGCCGAGTGGTGCGCGGTGGCCGTGGCGCTACCCGCGATCCGGCTTGAGCTGGGCGCCTCCGCCACCGGCGTGCTGATGCTCCTGCTGGCGCTTCTCGTGCCCGCGGCCGTCCTGTTGGTGCCGGCCGAACGGCTGCCCCGCCGGCCCGCGCTTCTCGCCGGGATCGTGTTGTTCTGTGCGGGCGGCCTTGCGTGCGCCCTGGCTGGTTCGATCGCCGTGCTGGTGGCGGCGGCCGTGGTCCAGGGCGTGGGCGTCGCGGCGCTGCTGGCCCACTCGGCCGGCCTCGGCTCGCCGGCCCTCCGCGCCGCCGGGTGCGGGTTGGCCCTCACCGCCGGGCCGGTGGCCGGGGCATACCTGGTCGAGGCCGCGGACTGGCGCTGGGTGTTCTGGTTGTCGCTTCCGGTCGCTGCGGTCGCCGCGCTGCCGGCCCTTCTCAGGCCGCACCCGGCCGGCCGTTCCCTCGACCCTCAGCCGGCGGGGAGCGGGGTGGCGGCCTGCGCGCTGGCGGGCGCCTTCGCCACCATGGCGCTGCTCGTTCCCCAGTACGGCCAGTTCGTCCTGGAGCGCTCGGCCCCGGGCAGCGCGCTGCTTCTCCTGCCCGCCGGTGCGGCGCTGCTCGTGCTCACGTTCCCCGCTGCCTGGCTCGCCGGCCGGGTGAGCGGCCGTCCGCTCTCGATCGCCGGCCTGGCCTGCGCCGCCGCGGGCATGCTGGCCGTCACCTTCGTCGACGCCGACACCGGGCCGCGCGCCCTGTTGCCCGGGCTGGTGCTTCTGGGCGCCGGGCTTGCGCTCGCGTTCGCGCCGGCCCAGAACGGCCACCACGCGGCTGTGCCGGCCGGCGGTGCGTTGCTGCTGGCCCTGGGCGGCGCCTTGGCCAACTGGGTGCAGACCGACCAGCGCGAGGCGGGGGTCTCGTTCGACGCCGCGCTGAGCGACGGGCTCGCCGCCGCGGCCTGGATGCTGGCCGCGGCCCTGGTGCTGGCCGCCGTCCTCACGGCGTTGCCGCGACCTCAGGCGAAGCTCGTCTCCAACACACCCAGCTGAGGCGAGTAGACCTCCGTGCGGTCCCCCGGCCCCAGCCACACCTGCGGGTCGCGGCGCATGCCCACGCCCGCCGGGGTGCCGGTGGCCACCAGGTCTCCCGGCTCCAGCGTCATCAGCAGGGAGAGGTAGGCCACCAGAGCCGGCACCGAGTGCACGAGGTCCGCCGTCGAGCTCTCCTGCATGGTCTCGCCGTTGAGCGTCAGGCCGATGCCGATCCCATCGTGCGCGCCGGCCTCGTCCGGGGTGACCAGCGCCGGGCCGCAGGGGGCGGCGCCGTCGAAGACCTTGCCGGGCATCCACTGCGGCGTCTTGAACTGATAGTCGCGGGCGGACAGATCGTTGAAGAGCGTGTAGCCCGCGACGTGGTCCAGCGCGTCCGCCTCGGACACGCCACTGGCCCGGGCGCCGATCACGAACGCCACCTCGGCCTCGTAGTCGACGTTGTCGCTCCACGCGGGCAGGGTCACGGTGCTGCCGGAACCCACCAGCGCGTTGGCGAACTTGGCGAAGACCGCGGGCGTCTCCGGCGCCTCCTGGCCCAGCTCCTCGGCGTGGGACAGGTAGTTGAGGCCGATGCAGACGATCTTGCCCGGGCGGGTCACGGGCGGGAGCAGCGTGACCTCCTCGAGGGGCATGGACTCGCCGCTGGTCTCCAGGCCGGCGAGCGGCCCAGCGGCCAGCACCTGCTCCATCGTGCGCGCCCCCGCGACCGGCTCAACGCGGCCGTCGCGCAGCAGGGCGGCCCGGGGTTCACCGCCGGCGGAGAAGCTGACCAATCTCATCGCGGCGCACACCCTAGATGACTGATCCCAAACCCCCGCACCCACGGATGGCGCGCCCCCGCGGGCACGCGGGTCCGGAATCAATCATCTGCGCGTACAGTCAGGCGAGTGCCCAAAGAGCTTCCCACCGGCCGTATTCGCCGCGCCGCCAAGGTCGGGCGCCTGGCCGGCGGGCAGACGGCGCGCGGCTACGCCACCAAGGCCGCGAACCTGACTCGCGACGACGAAGCCAGGCGTGCTGCGGCCGGGAAGCGGCAGATGGAGGCCGCGGAGCAGATCTTCGAGGTGCTCGGACAGATGAAGGGCGCGGCCATGAAGGTCGGGCAGGTCGCCTCCTTCATGGACACCGGCGCCTTCCCGCCCGAGTTTCAGGAGCGCATCCAGGCCAAGCTCGCCGAGCTGCGCGACGCTGCGCCGCGGGTGCCCTTCGAGAAGATGCGGAAGGTGGTGGAGGACGACCTCGGCGAGCCGCTCGAGGAGACGTTCACCCACTTCACCGAGGATGCGGTGGCCGCCGCCTCGATCGGCCAGGTCTACCGCGCCCGGCTGCCCGACGGACGTGACGTCGCGGTGAAGGTGCAGTACCCCGGAGTGGCTCAGGCCGTCCGGGCCGACCTGCAGAACCTGGGCCTGATCATGCGGGTGGCCAAGCGCATCGCTCCCGGCATGGACGCCAAGGCGATGACGCGCGAGATCCGCGAGCGCCTGACCGACGAGCTCGACTACGAGCACGAGGCCCAGCAGCACCGCGCGTTCGCCCGCACCTGGCGCGGCCACCCCTTCATCTACGTGCCGCCGGTAGTCACCGAGCTCTGCACCGAGCACGTGCTGGTCACCGAGTGGGTGGACGGCGACGGCTTCGAGCAGGTGAAGGAGATGGATCGCGCCACCCGCGACCGCTTCGGCGAGATCGTGTTCCGCTTCTTCTTCGGATCGCTCTACCGCAACGGTCATTTCTCCGGCGATCCCCACCCCGGCAACTACCGCCTGATGTCCGATGGCCGGGTGGCGTTCATGGACTTCGGCATGACCAAGCGGGTGGCCCGAGAGGACCTCGACGCCGAGGTGGCCGCGGTGGGAGCCGCCATGGACGGGGACCCGGACGAGCTGCACCGCCGGCTCGGGGCGATGGGCTTCTTCGACCCCGACGACGAGCAGGTCTCGCCGGAGGCGGTGTTCGACCATTTCCACGACGTGACCGCCTGGTACATCGAGGACCGCGAGGTCACCATCGACCGCGAGCTGGTGGGGCGGATACTGATCGACTTCGGTGACCCGCGCTCGCGTCACTGGCAGCTGATGAAGCGCGAGACGATGCCGCCGCAGTCGATGCTGGCGCGGCGCATGGAGGCGCTCACCCTGGGAGTCCTCGGACAGCTCGAGGCGACCGCCAACTGGCACCGGATCGCCCGCGAGTGGCTGTTCGGCGATCCGGCCTCGACCTCGCTCGGCGCGGCCGAGGAGCCCTTTCACCTGCGCGCGGCGGCATAGCATCTCGCCGATCGACGAGTCCCGCGCTCTCGGGCATCTGAAGCGGGCCGATCCGGTGATGGCAGCGCTGATCGACCGCTACGAGGATCCCGACGGCGTTCGGGCCCGTCGCGGCCGGCGTCCCGGCGACGCCTACGGCGCGCTGGTACGGGCCATAGTGGGCCAGCAACTCTCCGCCAGGGCCGCCCGCACCATCTACGAGCGGGTGACCGGGCTCTTCGGCGACCGTACGCCCACCCCGCGGGAGCTGCTCGACACCGAGCCCGACGTGCTGCGGGGGGCCGGGCTCTCAGGAGCCAAGGTCGCCTTCCTGCGCGACCTGGCCGAGCACATCGAGGACGGCGAACTGGACCTGGAGCAACTGCCCGAGCTGCCCGACGGCGAGGTGTTCGAGCAGCTGGTGCAGGTCAAGGGGCTCGGCCCGTGGACCGTCGACATTTTTCTGCTGTTTCACCTCGGCCGGCCCGACGTCCTGCCGGTGGGCGACCTCGGCATCAAGCGGGCCGTGCAGACCGAGTACGGGCTGGAGGAGCTGCCCGACGCCGCCGAGCTCGAGCGGATCGCCGAGCCTTGGCGGCCGCACCGCTCGCTGGCCTGCCTCTACCTCTGGCGCTCGCTGGACAACAGGCCGGCGTAGGGCCGGCGCCGAGTCAGACGGAGGCGCCGCAGCTGGGCTCTTCCTCCGCCACGCGGAAGGACGAGCCGCAGCCGCAGGAGGCGACCACGTTGGGGTTGGTGACCTCGAAACCGGAGCCCTGGAAGCTCTCGGTGAAATCGACGGTGGAGCCATCCACGTACTGGAGGCTGGCCGGGTCGACGAGCACGCGGATGCCGGCCGCGTCGAACACGTGGTCGTCCTCGTGCTTCTCGTCGAGCGCCAGCGCGTACTGGAAGCCCGAACAGCCGCCGCCGCGTACGCCCACCCGTAGGCCCACGTCGCCCTCGGCGTTCTGGCCGGCGATGAACTCCTCGACCTTGCGTGCGGCGATGTCCGTGAGAATGACCATCGCCATACATTGTATCTGCGCCGGCGTCGGTACCCTCACTGGCAGGCATGCCTAGTGCGAATGACCTGAAGGAGCGCATCGAGGAGGCGTTCCCCGGCGCCCGGGTGGCGGTGGAGGATCTCACCGGCGGCGGGGACCACTTCCGCGCCGAGGTGGTGTCCGATCGCTTCGACGGCCTTTCGCGCCTGCAGCAGCACAAGCTGATCTACGACGTCTTTGGCGACGAGGTCGGCGGTCCCATACACGCGCTTTCGATCAAGACCTCGACCCCTGGAGACGGACGATGAACAACGAAGAGATCCGCACCTTCATCGAGAACGCCATCGAGGAGAACCAGGTGATGCTCTTCATGAAGGGCACGCCGCACCAGCCCGCCTGCGGCTTCTCCGCTCGCACGGCAGGGGCGCTCAACACGCTGGGCGTGCAGTACGCGGCGCTGGACATCCTGCCTGACCCGCGCATCCGCGAGGAGCTCTCCGGCCTCTCCGGCTGGCCGACGATTCCCCAGCTGTTCGTGCAGGGCGAGCTCGTGGGCGGCTCGGACATCGTGATGGAGATGTTCGAGTCGGGTGAGCTGGCGCAGCTCCTCGGCGTGGAGCAGCCCGAGGCCGCCGAGGCCGAGGAGCCGCAGCCCCAGCCGCAGAAGCGCCCGATCGGCCTCGAGAACCGGCTGAACTAACCCGCGCTCGGCGGGTCCCCGCCCGGGGGCCGGCGCTTGCTCAGCGTCTGGCGCCCGCGCTCGGCGTACTCGCGCGCCTGGCGCTTGTAGCGCTCCTTCTGCTCGGGCGAGAGCGCCTGCCAGCGCTCCCACGCCATGAGCACGTAGGGCCAGGCCTTTCGTACCCCCCGTGCGGCGCGGGCGCCGCGCCCGCCGCCTACCTGCTTTCGCTGATCTCCAGCCATTCCAGGTACTCCAGTATCCGGTGTGAGTCGTGCACAACCTCGTTCTGATGCACAAGCACCGGTACCCAGCGCTGACCGGTCAGATCCTCGACCTCGGGACGGTCGCGCTTGAGGTAGGGCACGCGCACCTCGTCGAACTCGATGCCCAGTGAGCGTAGCCTGCGGGCCACCCTTCCGCAGCGGCAAACCAGATCCGTGGGGGCCTTGCAGCGGTACAGCGTCGCCACTGACGTGAGGGTAGCTACGAGGCGGCTCGGCGCAGCAGTCCCAGCGTCTCCCCGGCGGCGTCCGCGGCCAGGCCGAGCGCGCGGTAGCGAAGCGGCCGCGAGCGCCGCGTGCGTACCAGGCGCTCGTGCTCGCGCTCGGTATGCCAGGCCACCGTGGCCTCCAGCGTCTCCTCGTGCGGCCGGGACCGCCAGCCGAGCTCTCGCCGGGCCTTGGTCGAGCGGTAGGTCCACCACTGGCTGGCCGCCCGCACCTCGAGCGGGGTGAGCGACCCGCGCGCGGCGGCGGCCAGCACGGTGGCGACTCGAGCCGGGAGCTTCAGCGGAGGCTCCATCTCACACAGGCGCCCGAGGTCGGCGAACAGCCGCTCGAAGGTGAAGTTGCGGCCGCCGAGGATGTAGCGCTCGCCGATCTCGCCGCGCTCGTCGGCCAGCATGTGGCCCTCGGCCACGTCGCGCACGTCCACGACGCTCGCCGCACCGTCGGTGTAAAGCGGCACCCGGCCCAGGATGAAGCTGCGGACGAGCCGGGTGGAGGCGAGGTGCACGTCGCCCGCCCCGAAGCAGACAGCCGGATTGACGCACACGAGCGGGAGGCCGCGCGCGGCGAGTCGCAGTCCCTCGACCTCGGCCTCGTGCACGGAGTTCACGTAGGGGATGCCGAGCCGGCCGGCGGTGAACAGCTGGCTCTCGTCGGCGGCCTTGCCCGGCTCGGCCGGGCCGACCGCCGCGGCGCTCGAGGTGAGGGTCACCCGTTCCACCTCGGCCCGGAGGCTCTCCTCCAGCAGCGTTCTCGTGCCGCGGACGTTCACGTCGAACAGCCGCTCGCTGTCCTCGTCCCTGACGGAGGTGAGCCCGGCGCAGTGGAAGACCCGCTCGATGCCCTTGAGCGCCCGCCGCACCGAGCGACGGTCCCTGACGTCGCAGCGCACCCGCCGGCAGTCGAGGTCGCGGATCGCCTCGTCGGGGGAGCCCGCCTCGACCGCCAGGCGAACCTCGTGACCCCGGGCGACCGCGAGCCGCCCGACGTGGGAGCCGATGAAGCCGGTTGCGCCGGTGACGAGAACGTGGGCGATGGGGCGGACGATAGCCCGGCGGACGAGCACTGAAGGGTGCCGTGGCGCTCAGCCCGAGCGGATCAACGCTCGGGCGCGGTCGGGTTGCGGGGTAAGGGTGTGCTACCCCGCACAGTGTCGAGTTTGCCCTACATACGGGGGTGAAGTCAGCACTGCTCCACCAGCGCAGCGCTGTCTACCGATCCGCTCCACCCCTTACCCAGCAAGTCGTTCGCTGAGGCCGCCGCAACCGAGGGTGGATAGGCTCCTGCGCGCATGAGCAGCGTCGTCGTGGTGACCGACAGCACCGCCTCCCTGCCGCCGGAGCTCGTCGAACGTCACGGCATTCGGGTGGTCCCGCTGTACGTGGTGTTCGGGGGGACCGGCCGGTCCCCGAGAACGAGATCACCGACTACCCCGCCTTCTTCGAGGAGCTGCGGACCGCCGAGAAGCTGCCCACGACCTCGCAGCCGTCCGTGGGCGACTTCAACGCGGCCTTCGAGCCGCTGCTGGCGGAGGGGCACGAGATCGTGTCGGTGCACATCTCCGGCGGCCTGTCGGGCACGCCCGAGGCCGCCCGCCAGGCCAAGGCGGGACTCGAGCGCAACGGCGGCGGGGGCGAGCGCATCGAGGTGGTGGACTCGACGACCGCCGCCGGCGGGCTCGGCTTCATGGCGCTCGCCGCCGCCCACGCCGCCGCGGCGGGGGCCAGCCGTTCCGAGGTGGCCGAGCGGGTGGCCGAGGCCCGGCGTGAGCTGAAGATGTGGTTCGCGGTCGACACGCTCGAGTTCCTCAAGCGCGGCGGGCGCATCGGGGCGGCGAGCGCGTGGATCGGCTCGACGCTCAAGGTCAAGCCGATCCTCACCGTCGAGAACGAAATGGTGCCCGTTGAGCGGGTCCGCACCTCGAGCCGGGCCTTCGAGCGGCTGATCGACTACGGCCGGCAGCGCCACGAGTCCGGCGCGGACGCCTGGTCGGCGCAGCACATCAACGCGCCCGACCAGTGCGCGCGACTGGTGGAGCGCGGCACCGAGGTCTTCGGCCGTCCGCCGCACCTGGTCAGCGAGATCGGCCCCGTGCTGGCGGCCCACACCGGGCCCGGCCTCCTGGGGATCGGTGCGATCCCCGTGCGCTTCGTGGAGTAGGAGCCTCGCGCTCCGGGGCGAATACCGTCCCGTGTTCTCCGCGCGAATGGTCGTGCGGATCGTCCTGATCGTCGTCGCGGTCGCGATCTGCCTCTATCTGGTCTACCTGGTGCGACGACCGCTGCTCTGGCTCTTGATCGCGATCTTCATCGCGGCGGCGCTGTCGGCGCCGGTGAACGTGCTGGCGCGGCGAATGCGGCGCGGCCTTGCCGTGACCATCGTGCTCGTGGGCCTATTGGCCCTGCCGCTGGTGCTGATGGCTCTGCTGGTGCCGCCGGTGATCACGGAGGGCGACCGCTTCGCGAAGAACGTGCCCGCGTACGCCGACGATGTGACCCAGTTCGTCCAGGACAACCCGCGCCTGCGCGAGCTCAACCGCGACTACGACATCACCACCAAGCTGCAGGAGGAGGCCGAGAAGCTGCCCGACAAGCTCGGCGGCGCCGCGGGAACGCTGCGCGACGTGGGCATCGGGATCGTGAATTCCCTGTTCGCCCTGGTCACCATCATCGTGCTGACCGCGTTCCTGCTGGCCAACGGCCGCACATGGACCGACCGCATCCTGGCCACCCGGCCGGAGGAGGAACAGGAGCGATTGCGGCGCGCACTGGACCACATGGCCGGGGCTGTTGGCGGCTACATGGCCGGCGCCCTCACCATCGCGGTGATCGCGGGCGTGAGCAGCTACATCGTCCTCACGATCCTCGGCGTCCCCTTCAGGGGGCCGCTGGCCGTGATCGCCGGGCTGTTCTCGCTGATCCCGCTCATCGGCGCGACGATCGCCGCCGTTCTGATCGCGGTGGTCACCCTCTTCGAGAACTTCCCCACCGCCACGATCGTCTGGGTGGTGTGGGCGATCGTCTACCAGCAGTTCGAGAACCACGTGATCCAGCCGCAGATCCAGAAGCGCACCGTTCACGTGCATCCGTTCATCACGATCGTCGCCGTGCTGTTCGGCGCGACGCTGCTCGGGGTGCTCGGGGCGCTCGTGGCCATCCCGGTTGCGGCCTCGATCCAGATCCTGATTCGCGAGTACGTGGACCTGCGCACGATGTCGATCAAGCCTCCCGACGACGACTCCCCACCTGACCAGACGCCGCCCGCCGTCGATCCGGCGCCCGCGTAGCCTCTGAGCATGGCTCCGGCCGCGCTCGCCCGTCAGGGACTGCTGCTCGCGGTCACGGGCGTGTCGCTGTACCTGTTGGCGCCCGCGCTGCTCGAGGTCTTCGGGGCGTTCGACCAGCTCGGCGACATCGATCCGCTCTGGTTCGTGGCCATGCTGGCGCTGCAGGCCGGCAGCTACGCCTCAATGTGGTGGGTGCAGCGCCTGGCCCTGCGGATCGACCGCTGGGGGCCGGTGATCACATCCCAGCTCGCCTCCAACGCCTTCGGCCGGATCGTGCCCGGAGGCGTGGCCGCCTCCGGCGCGATGCAGTACGCCATGCTCGCCCGCGGCGGGGTGCCCGGGGCGGCCGCGGCCTCCGGGATGACCGCCTCCTCGATCCTGGTCTTCGGCACGCTGCTGGCCCTGCCGCTGCTGGCGGTGCCCGCGGTGGTGAGCGGCGCCACCGTTGACCCCAACCTGGTTCACGCCGCCATCGCGGGAGCCATCCTGTTCGTGGCCATGTTCGGTGTCGGCGCCGCCTGCATCGTCTGGGACAGGCCGCTGCACGTGATCGGGCGCGCGGCGCAGACGGTGCGCAACCGGGTGCTGCGCCGGCGTGAGCCGCTCACCGACCTGCCCGAGCGTTTGATTTCCGAGCGCAACATCGTCCTCGACGTGCTCGGGCGCCGCTGGTGGGAGGCGCTGCTGGGCGCAGGCGGGCGCTGGGTATTGGACTACCTCACCCTGCTGGCCGCGCTGTATGCGGTGGGCGCCGAGCCGCGGCCCTCACTCGTGCTGCTGGCCTTCTTCGCCGCCCAGCTGCTCGGGACCCTCCCGCTCACGCCGGGTGGACTGGGCTTCGTTGAGGCGGGCCTGACGGGAACGCTGGCGCTGGCCGGCGTGGGCGCCGGCGCGGCGGTCGTTGCAACGCTCGCTTACCGCCTCGTGTCGTTCTGGCTGCCGATCCCGGCCGGGGGGGTGGCAGCGATCGTCCACAGGCGGCTCTACGGGCGGCTGGACGAAGCCGCCGCCGTCGAGCAGGTGGAGACCAAAGCGGGCTGAGGAGGCCCCCGGTCGCCGACGGCCGCCCGCACGGCCGCCGGCGCCGGAAGTTCTGAAGGGCCGCCCGCCGCGGCTAGGCCGGAAGCGGCTCCAGCCCGAACTCGGTGCGGAACTCGTTGGTGTCGTGCAGGTGCGGGAAGGGCTTGTCGGGGGCCTGGACGCCAAGGGCGTCAGCGAGTGGCTCCCAGCCGTCCACCCCGAGCTCCCACACGATGAGCCGGTCCGAGGGCACCGTCTTCTTGATGGTCTCGATGCGGTCGTAGTACATCTTCCGCATCCATTCCTTGTCCTCGAACTTGCCCTGGAAGTCGTCCTGGTAGATGAGCGTCCCGATCACCCGCCACAGCTCGGGCGACGGGCCCTCGCGGTTGGCGTCCTGGGGCAGCTCACCCGCCTGGGCGGCGTTCCTCACCGCGACAATCGTGTTCTCACAGCTCTTGTAGAAGCCGTCGAAGTCGCGGTAGTTGAGGAGCATGGGTACATCCGGGAATGCCTCCATGAGCTCCTCCCAGCGCGAGCAGGCCGGCCAGTCCACGGTCGACCCCCAGCCCTCGAAGACCTCGTGCCAGTCGACCGGCTCCCGATCTGCGACCTTGCTCCAGTAGGGCAGGTCGCGATCGCGGTTCTCGCCGGTGATCAGCTCGATCATGTGGAAGCTGGGCTCGCCCGTAAGCTCCTCGAGCGCGGCCTTCAGCGACATGGTGCCGCTGCGGCCGAAGCCCACTCCGATCATCCTCATTCAGTTCCCCCTTGTGCGTTGACCGGCCGGAAATCTACCTGCCGCTGACGATCGAGAAGGTCGCGGCGACCCCGCCGCCGATCACGAAACCGGCCACCGCGGCCCCGATCAGGGCAGCCTTGCGGTTGCGTCGCAGGTGCCCGCGCCAGTCGGCCAGCTGGTTCACTTTCGAGCGCAGGTCGTTGACCGAGAACGCCAGCTCCTGGCGGGTCTCCTCAATCGACTGCTTGATCATCTCAGGGCTGCGGACGCCGTTCGCCATCAGGCCTTCACCTCTTCCCCCTTCTCGAGCGTGCGCCCGACCTGGTCGCGTTGGATCGTCTGTGCCTCCAGATCGGCCCGGGTCTGCTTCGCCTGCTCGATGGCGAGGTCCGGCGTGGGCGGAGCGCCCTTCTGGAAGAGGCGGTACGCGATGTAGCCGGCGATGGCGGCCAGGATCGTCAGCACCAAGAACATGATCAGGAACCCGGGCCAAACGGAGTCCCAGCCGAAGAGGTCGTCGAGCAGCCAGGCCAGACCGTGGAAGAGCATCGTGATGGCGAAGACCAGAAACACTCCGGCGGCCGCGGCGATCCCCCCGCCTTTGCCGAGCGACGACACCTTGCTGGTGACCTCGGCCTTGGCGAGCTCGATCTCCTCGCGCACGAGCAGCGAGGCCTTCTCGGAGACGTCCGAGACGATCTCCCCGAGTGTCTTGTCGGCGTCGTCGGGGCTCACTTGGCCGCCCACCTGAGGACCAGGGCCAACAGCAGCCCGCCCGCGAACGCGCCACCCACGAACGCCTCGGGGCGCTCGTCGAAGGCGTCGCTGTCGGTGTCCGTGCCCACGCTGGCCGGGGACTCGCCCAGCGGCCGCTCGCCCGTGGCACCCTGGTTGACCGGTTCGGTGGCCATCAGTCGATCGGCGGGTCCTCCTTGAAGACCCGTTGCCAGATCTCAGTGGCAATCCGGTACGTGACCGTGGAGCTGAGCGCCCCGACCCCTGCCAGGAGGCCCGTCCACAAGAGCTTCTTCACCATAACGTTCTGCATCTGCAGCGCGAGATTCAAGCAGACGCCGCGGGGGCACCCCGGCCCGCGGACTCGAGTCCGCCGCAGATGGCCTCCACGACGAGGCCCTTGGAGCGCTCGAACTCCTCGTCGGTGTGCGGCAGCACTTCGAAGATCCAGCTGGTCAGCAGCTGCTCGATCGCGCCGTAGAAGCACATCGCCGCGAACTCGGACGGGATGTCCGCCTTGAACGACCCCTCCGCGCGCGCCCCCTCGACGATGTCTGCGATGCCGTCGTAGGCCTCGCGGATCCGGTCGAGGTGCAGGCGCCCGAACGAGTTCGCCGCGCGGGTGACCTCGACGATGATCACCTTCATCAGATCCGGGTCGTGGCGGTAGGACTCGATGATGAAGCCGGCGACCTCGTGGAGCTTCTCACGCGCGGGGAGGTCGCGCGTGTCGATCTCCGCGATCGCGTCGAGCATTATTTGCCAGCGCTCGAGGAAAAGGGTGTTGAGGATCTCCTCCTTCGAATCGAAGTAGTGGTAGACCAGCCCGTAGGCCACGCCCGCCTCGTCGGCGACATCGGACACCCGGCAGTGGTGGAAGCCGTCCCGGGCGAACACGCGCACGGCCGCGTCGAGGATCAGCCGCCGCTTGTCCGCCGCCGCCGTACGCGGGGCCGTGGCCATCAGCTCCGCGCTTCCTCGAGCTGCGGCCACCGGTAGGCCTCGGCCATGCGGTTCGCCAGGCTGGGGAGCTTCTCGCGCACCTCGTCCTGGCGCTCGAGGTCCAGGTCGGCCGCGATGAAGCTCTCTTCCACCGGGCCCTCGACGGAGTCCGGCGCCCGGGCGAGGACCTCGCCCCACGGATCCACGATCAGCGAGCCGCCGTAGCTCTCCTTGTCCAATGGGTGCCGGCCGATCTGGTTGGACGCGACCACGAAGGCCTGGTTCTCGATCGCCCGGGCCCGGATCAGGATCTCCCAGTGCGCCTGGCCCGTGAACTTGGTGAAGGCCGCGGGCAGCGTGACCACCCGGGCGCCCTTGACCGCCAGGATGCGGTAGAGCTCGGGAAAGCGCAGGTCGTAGCAGACGGTCAACCCGAGCGGAAGCCCCGCCTCGGTCTCGGAGAGGACGATCTCTCCGCCCGGCTCCTCGGCCTCGGACTCGCGGTAGACCTGGCCGCCCACCTCCACGTCGAACATGTGGATCTTGCGGTAGACCGCGCGCAGCTCCCCGTCGGGCCCGACGTGGACGCTGGTGTTCGAGAGCTTCTCACGGCCCTCGCGGCGTTCGGTGATCGACCCCGCCACGAGGTCGATGCCGAGCTCGCCGGCGGTCTCGCGGGCCCAGGCGATGGTGGGCCCGTCGAGCGTCTCCGCGTCGCGCAGGTAGTCCTCGGGCCCTCCCAGCAAGTTGAACTTCTCGGGCAGCACCACCAGGTCGGCGCCGTCGGCCGCGGCGGCGCGCGTGAGCCGGTCCGCGACCTCGAGGTTGCGGTCCTTGTCCTGGTTTGATGTGAGCTGAACGGCGGCTGCGCGCAAGGTCCTCCCCCCTCGCGTTGACTGACCAGTCAATCTGCAGTGTACTGCGCCGGTGGAAGGTCTTCCGGTGCGTGGCCCGGCTGTGCGTGAGCTGACGCTTGCGCTGCCCCCCGGCCGCATGCCCCGGCTGCGGTCCCGACGGCCGCTCAAGCGCTGGCGCTACGTCGCGGTGTACCGCCCGGAGCTGATGCTGTGCGTGGCCCACGCGCGGGTGGCCGGCATCCGCCGGCACTGGTGGGCGGTCGCCGAACCGGACGGAGCACTGCACGAGGGCTCGCGCGGCGTGCGGATGGTCGCCGGCGGCGCGTGTGTGCGAGACGGCGAGGTGGAGATCGACCTCGAGCTGGACGAGAGGGATGGCGTGGAGGTCGTGTCCCCTCACGGCCGCTCGTACATCTGGACGCGCAAGCAGGCCGGCGTGGGTGTCCGGGCCCACGTGTCGGTCGCCGGCCGCGCCTGGGAGCTTGCCGGCGAGGAGGGCTTCATCGACGACTCCGCCGGCTACCACGCCCGCCATACCCGCTGGCGCTGGTCGGCCGGGGTGGGCCGCGGAGAGACGGGCGAGCATGTGGCCTGGAACCTGGTGGAGGGGGTGCACGACGGACCCGGCGCCAGCGAGCGAACGGTGTGGGTCGACGGCCACCCCCACGAAGCGGAGCCGCAGCCCTTCGCCGACGACCTATCCGCCGTCGGCGACCTCCGCTTCAGGGCCTGGAGCGAACGGGCCGACCGAACGAACAGGCTGCTCCTCCGAAGCGACTACCGCCAGCCCTTCGGGGCCTTCTCGGGCGAGCTGCCGGGAGGGATACGCCTGGCGGCGGGGTACGGTGTCATGGAATGGCACGACGTCCTGTGGTGACGCCGGGGCGGCGTTCGGCGGGGATCTACTGGCGCCGCCGCATCGCGGCCCTGGCCGCGCTGGCGGTCGCCCTGCTGGCGGTGGTGCTGGTCGTGCGGGGCCTGGCCGGCGGCGGCGACGGCGGGGGCTCAGGCGGAGGCTCGGCGGACAACGGCGGCGATGAGGAGGCGGCCGAGAAGCCCACCGTGCGCTTCACGGTGGCCGCCAGCGGCGATCTGTTGATCCACAGCCCGGTCTTCTACAGGGCGCTCGAATACGGCGGGGGAACCGAATACGACTTCCGCCCGATGCTCACCGACGTGCGCCGGATCGTGCGCTCGGCTGATCTCGGGATCTGCCACCTCGAGGTGCCGCTCACGAGCGGCACGCCCACGGGCTTTCCCGCCTTCCAGGCGCCCGCCTCCCTGGCCGACGCGATCAAGTGGACGGGCTGGGACGCCTGCAGCACCGCCTCCAACCACTCGCAGGACGCGGGGCCCGACGGCGTTCCCTTCACCCTGCGCCAGCTCGACCGGCGACAGATCAAGCACTCCGGCACCAACACGTCGGCCCAGTCGCCGCGGGCGGCGGTCATGAACGTGAAAGGCGTGGAGGTCGCCTTCCTGGCCTACGTGTCGAACGAGGTCCCCGGAATACCAACGCCTCCGAACGACTGGACGCTGAACTTCGCCGAGGCCGAGCAGATCCTGGCCGACGCCAAGGCCGCCAAGAAGGCCGGCGCCGACGCGGTGATCGTGAGCCTTCACTGGGGCATCGAGTACCAGGCGGCGCCCAGCGAGATCCAGCTTGAGCTGGCCCGGCGCCTGACGAAGTCACCCGACGTGACCGCGCTGATCGGCCAGCACGTGCACGTGGTGCAGCCAATCCGCCGCGTGAACGGCAAGCCGGTGGTCTTCGGCGAGGGCAACCTGCTCTCGAACCAGACGGCGGCCTGCTGTCCGGCTGAGTCGCAGGACGGCCTGATCGCCCTGCTGGAGTTCCGCTCGGGGCCGGAGGGCACGCGCGTGGAACGGGTGCGCTACGTGCCCACCTGGGTGCAGCAGCCCGAGTACCGCGTGGTCCGCGCCCCGGCCGAGTCCTACCAGCGCACGGTGACCACGGTGGGCCAGGGCCGCGGCATCGCTCCGGTGGGCGAGGGCGGCTAGATGCTCGCCGCGGTCGCCGCCGTCGTGCTGGCCGCCGCCGGGCTGAACTCGGGCGGGACCGCGCCTCCCTCTCCGGCCGAGCCCGTGCGGTTGACCATCGCCGCCAGCGGCGACTTTCTCGTGCACTCGCCGGTGTTCGACCGCGCGCTCGCCAACGGCGGGGGCGGGCGCTACGACTTCGCCCCCATGTTCCAGGGTGTCCGGCCCTGGATCGAGGGCTCCGACCTCGCCGTCTGCCATGTGGAGACCCCGCTCGTGCCGGGGCCGCCCGCGGGATACCCGCTGTTCCGGACCCCGCCGGCGCTGGCCGGGGCGATCCGCTCCACCGGCTGGGACGTCTGCAGCACCGCCTCCAACCATTCGCTCGACGTGGGCCAGTCGGGGGTCGACTCGACGCTGCGCGCCCTGCGCCGCGCCGGCCTGGCCTACGACGGCAGCGCCAGCTCCCCGCGCGGGGCCCGGCGCTTCCCGATCTTGGAGGCACGGGGAGTGCGCGTGGCGCTGCTCAGCTACACCGCGGTCTCCAACGGCCAGGCCGTGCCCCACCCCTGGTCGGTCAACTTCGCGTCGGCGCGGCGCATCCTGGCCGACGCCCGCGCCGCCCGCGAGGCCGGCGCGCACGCGGTGCTGGTCGCGCTGCACTGGGGGGCGGAGTACCAGCACGCGGTCACGCCGCAACAGCGGTCGCTGGCCCGGCGGCTCACCCGCTCGCCGGCGATCACAGCGATCGTGGGCCAGCACGCCCACGTGGTGCAGCCGATCCGGCGGGTCAACGGCAAGATCGTCGTGTTCGGCGAGGGCAACCTGGTCTCCAATCAGGACGCGGCCTGCTGCCCGGCGGCGTCCCAGGACGGCCTGATCGCGCTACTCGACCTCGAGTACGAGAACGGCAGCGCCCGCGTGGCCCGCGCCCGCTACCTGCCGGTCTGGGTGCGCCGGCCGGACTACGCGGTGGTTCCGGCGCCGGCCTTCTCCTGGCGGCGGACCGTTGGGGTGGTGGGGCGCCGCAGCTACCTGCGGCCGGTCCCAGCCGCGCCGTAGGGACGAAGATGCGCCAACCGCTTTGGCGCGCCCCCTCGTAGACGCTGCGACCCGAATCCAGACCGGAGGTTTGCAGCATGAAGTCACGAAAAGTCGCAGTGGCAATGGCCACTGCAGGCGCGCTGGCCGTCCTGGGCGCACCCACGGCCATGGCCCAGAGCGGCAACACCGTGGAGCTCAGGAAGGCGGGCGTCACCCGTCTTACCCTGGCCCCCGGCGCGGCCAACGCGCTCGGCTCGCTGGGCGTCTCGGTGGCCCCGATCCGGCCGTCCAAGGTCGGGCACAGCGGAGCGATCCGCTTTCCCATCACGAGCGGTGAGATCGATCCCAGCACCGCGGCAGGCTTGATCAACCACTCGGGCGGCCTGCGGCTGTCCGCCGGCGGCACGGTGGTGCGGCTCCGCAACTTCCGCATCCGGGGCGCGACGCTCTCGGCCGCGGTCGGCGGCGACCGGGTGCCGATCATCAAGCTCGGCCTCGGAAACGCCAAGATCACCCGCCCGGGGCTCGGCACCAAGGTGTCGAACGTCGCGGTGCGCCTCAACAAGACGGGCGCTGACGCGCTCAACGCGGCTTTCGGCACGACGGCGCTGAAGGCGGGCTTCCGCCTTGGAACCGCGGTGGTCGACGCCAAGCCGAGGCAGCTGATCCTGGAGAGCGGTAACACCACGCTCACCCCGGATGCAGGAACCGTCGGCGTGCTCACCGGCGCCGGCATCACGCCCGGCCTGGTACCCCCGGCGGCCGCCAACTCGGCCGGTGCGTTCGCGTTCCCGATCACTACGTCGAAGGTCCGCGTGAACCTCGTGCGAGGCACGATCAAGCACAGCGGCGGCATCTCGCTAACGCGCGGTGCGACCGTGGCGGAGCTGACCAACTTCGACATCAAGCTGGGCGCCCAGCCCACGCTTGCGGCGAACGTGGCCGGCGGCGCGGAGAAGGTCGACATCCTCGATCTCGACCTGAGCGACGCCAGGACCCGGGTGCGCGGCCTTCGCGTCCGGGTGAGCGGCGTGGTGGCCAAGATCAACAAGGCGGCCTCGGACACGCTCACCACGGTGTTCGGTCTGCCCGCCACCGAGGGGGCAACTCTGGGCACCGCGGTGGTCGCGGCGAAGGTCCGGTAGGCAGGTCAGGACAGCCGGGGGGTGGCAACGCCCCCCGGCGTCCGGTCTACATTGCGCCGGTGCAGCCGGTAATCCGCGCTGGCCGTGAAGAAGCCGACCTGATCGACGCGCTTCGCGGTTCGGAGGCCTGGCTTCCTGACTTCTCGCTTGTCGCCCAGGACGACAGCGGGATCTTCGCCCACGTCCTGTTCAGCGTCGTCGCGCTCGACTCCGGCCCGGACCTGCTGCGACGAGGCCTGGAGCTCGCGAAGGGAACGGACTACCCGCTCGTCGTGGTCCTTGGCCATCCCGAGTTCTACCCGCTTCGGCTTCGTGCCGGCACGGCCTCAGGGCATCGAGACGCCATACGCCCGCCCCTACGTTGCTGACTTGACCCCACATATTGGGGCAAAGTCGAGCAATGCTCGGAGAGAAGCCGGGTCTACCCCCGCGCGGCCCGCTGGCGCCGCAGCTCGGCCACCAGCAGCTTCTGGTGCAGCGCGGCCAGCAGCTCGTTGAGCGGCTCGGTGCCGGCGGCGATCAGGTCCGCCGCGTCGTCCGGGTCGAGCTCGCCCGCCAGGCGGTCCATCAGCACCCGGACCTCCTCCTTGACCAGCTCCTCCAGCGCACGCTTGTAGCGCAGCGTGTCGTAGACGGTGAACCCGATCCGCTCGTCGTAGCCGCCGGCGCGGAAGCGGCCGATGGCCTCCACGATCTCCACGTCGCGGGGGCCGTAGCCGCGGCTGGTGGGGCTGAGCACCTCGAGCTCGGCCAGCCGGTCGAGCACCTCCTGGGGCACGCCGGAGCGGCGCCGAAGCTCGGCCGCCGACACCCGCGCGCGCTCGCCGGCCACCGCCCGTTCGAGGATCCGGTCCTCCAGGGCCACCAGCGCCCGGGTCCGCTCGGGATCGTCGTCGAGCATCGAGCGGATCACCTTCAGAGGCATGAAGCGCTCCTCCTGCAGCTGCTTGATCAGGCGGATCCTCTCCACGAACTCGGGCGGGTAATAGGCCATGTTCCGCGAGGTCTTCACCGGCTCGGGCAACAGGCCCTCGCGCAGGTAGTGCTTGATCGTTCCGGCGCTCACGCCGCTGGCCTCGGCCAGCTCCTTCATCTTCAGGAGGCCGTTCTCGGTCATGCCCGGAAGGAGCCCTGGGCGCCGCGCGCCGGGCCCGCCACCGCGCCGGCCGCCTCGAGCGCCGCGATCTCTCCGTCGGGATAGCCCAGCCCGGCCAGCACCTCGCGGGTGTGCTCGCCCAGTGCGGGGCCGGGTCCCGCCGGCGCCCCGGGGGTGCGCGACAGCTTGACCGGGACGCCGAGCAGCTTCACTCCGTCGGTGCCCGGCTGGTCCAGCTCCACCACCATCTCGCGGGCCCGGACGAGCTCCGAGTCGAGCGCCTCGTCCAGGCCGAGCACGGGCTCCAGGCAGCAGTCGTGGCGCTCGGCGAACTCGTGCCAGTCGGCGCGGCTGCGCTCGAGAAAGATGCGCTCCACCTCCGCGTGGGCGTCGGACCCCGGCGGGTCGAACTGGTGCTCGATCAGGTCCTCCCGCTCCACGCCCCGGCACCAGGCCTGCCAGAACTTGGGCTCGAGCGCGCCCAGCGTGACCCAGCCGTCGCGGCAGGCGTAGGGGCGGTAACAGAGGAAGCGGCCCGCGAGCTCGAGCTCGCCACGTGCCGGCACGGGGCCCTCGCACAGGTACTTGGCCGCCACCAGCGCGAGCCAGGACAGCGAGCCGTCGAACATCGAGACGTCCACGAGCTGGCCCTCGCCGGAACGCTCGCGCTCGCGCAGCGCGGCCAGGATCCCCACCGCGCCCATCAGCGCGCCCCCGCCGAGGTCAGCGATCTGCCCGGCCGACTGCACCGGCGGACCGCCCGCGTCGCCGGTGAGGCCCAGCAGGCCGTTGAGGCCCAGATAGTTCATGTCGTGGCCCGAGCGAGCCGTGTAGGGGCCGTCCTGTCCGTAGCCGGTGATCGCGCAGTACACGAGCCCCGGGTTCTCTTCCCGCAGCCGCTCGTAGCCCACGCCCAGCCGCTCCATCACCCCGGGCCGGAAGGACTCGAGCAGCACGTCGTGCTCGCGCACCAGCCGCAGCAGCACCTCGCGGCCGGCGTCCTCCTTGAGGTTCAGGCGGATCGAGCGCTTGCCCCGGTTCAACGCCAGAAAGAGCGCCGACTTGGCCGAGTCCTCGGCCCCCTCGTGGTAGGGAGGGGACCAGCGCACGTAGTCGCCCATACCGGTGTCCTCGACCTTGACCACGTCGGCTCCCAGGTCGGCCAGCAGCAGCGAGCAGAACCCCCCGGGCAGCAGCCGCGACAGGTCGAGAACGCGCAGGCCCGTCAGCGCTCCCGTCATGCGCCCACCCGCCGCGGCGTTCCCAGCAGCTCGCGCGCCTCCTCGACTGTTGCGGCGCGTCGGCCCACGTCCTCCACCAGCCGACGGGCGCGGGCGATGAGGTCGCCGTTGGAGCCCGCCATCTCCCCGTCGGGCAGGTAGAAATTGTCCTCCAGCCCCACCCGCACGTTGCCTCCGTACGCGGCGGCCGCGGCCACCAGCCGCCACTGCCCGCGCCCGATGCCGATCACGCCCCAGTTGTTGGCCGACTCGGCGCCGCCCGGGATCTGCCCGGCCATGTGGGCCAGGTTCTGCGGCGTGGGCCGGATGCCGCCGTTCACGCCCATCACGCACGAGATCTGCAGCGGCTCGGAGAGCAGGCCCATGTCGAGCAGCGGGTCGAGGTTGGCCACGTGCCCCGAGTCGAAGCACTCGTGCTCGGGCCGGATGTCCAGCTCGTTCATCGCGACCAGGAACTCGATGATCGTGTCGAACGAGTTCTCGAACACGGCTTTGAACACGAAGTCCCTGCGCCGGCTCGAGTACTTCGCGTAGTTCATCGAGCCCATGTTCAGCGCCCCCACGTCCGGGCGCAGCTCGCGCAGGTACTCGATCCGCTTTTCCACCGGTACGCCGATGGCGCCGGTGGAGTAGTTGATCACCACGTCGTCCACGGCGCCCCGGATGGCCTCGGTGATCGCCCGGAAGTCCTCGGTCTCGTAGCTCGGGACCCCCTCGGGCGTGCGGGCGTGGACGTGGATCATCGACGCTCCCTCGTCCACCGCCCGGCGCGCCTCGGCGGCGTACTCCTGGGGCGTGTAGGGAATCGCCGGGCACTGGTCGCGGTTGGCCACGGTGCCCGAGATCGAGCAGGTGATGACGCAGGGGTCCTCGAAGGTGCTCAAACCGGCATCACCCCGTGCCGCTTCCAGGGACGGTCGACGCGCTTCGTCTCGGCCATCTCCAGCGCCCGTATGACGGTGGGCCGGGTCTCGCGCGGGTCGATCACGTCGTCGATCAGGGCGTTGCCCGCGGCGATGTAGGGGTCGATCGTCGCCCGGATGCCCTCGATCATCTCGGCTCGGGTGGCGTCCGGATCCTCGCTCGCCTCGATCTGCTTGCGGAAGATGATGTTCACGGCGCCCTCGGGCCCCATCACCGAGATCTCGGCGCTGGGCCAGGCGACGATCAGGTCCGGCTCATACGCCTTCCCGCACATCACGTAATAGCCCGCCCCGTAGGCCTTGCGCACCACCACGGTCACCTTCGGCACGGTGGCCCGAGAGACCGCGTAGAGCATCTTCGCCCCGTGCCTGATGATCCCGGCCTGCTCGACCTTGCTGCCCACCATGAAGCCGGGCACGTCCATCAGGAAGAGCAGCGGGATCCCGTAGGCGTCGCAGAGGTTGATGAAGCGCGCCGCCTTGTCGGCCGAGTCGTTCTCGAGGATGCCGCCCAGGTGCCGCGGCTGGTTGGCCACGATGCCCACCGGCCGGCCGCCCATGCGGGCCAGGCAGGTGATGATCGTGCGCGCCCAGCGCGGCTTGAGGTCGAACCACTCGCCGTCGTCGACGACGCGCCGGATGATCTCGTACATGTCGTAGGGGTGACGGGGCGAGTCGGGGAGGATGTCCAGCAGGTCCTCGTCGCCGCGGTCGACCGGGTCCGCTGTCTCGCGCATGGGCGGCGGCTGCTCGCAGTTCTGGGGGAAGTACGCGAGGTAGTCCTTGATGGACTGGATGCACTCCTCGTCGGAGCCCACCTCCAGGTCGCCCACCCCGGACACGCGCGTGTGCACCCGCGAGCCGCCCAGCTCCTCCTGGGTCACGTCCTCCCCCGTCACCGCCTTCGTCAGGTGCGGGCCGGCGAGGGCCATCGAGCCGCGGCCCTTGACCATCGGGACGAAGTCCGCCAGGCCCGGGATGTAGGCCGTGCCGGCCGCGCAGGGGCCCATCAGCGCAGCCACCTGGGGCACGACGCCGCTCATCACCACCTCCTCGCGGAAGAGGTGGCCCGAGCCGGCGAACAGCGAGCCGGCCGCCTCCTGGATGCGCGCTCCGGCCGAGTCCAGCAGCCAGATCAGCGGGATGCGCTTGCTGAGCGCGAGCTCCCGCAGCCGTGTGACCTTCAGCTCGCCCGTCATGCCCATCGAGCCGGCCATCACGGTGAAGTCGTAGGCGGCGACGGCCACCAGCCGGCCGTCCACCTTTCCGTAGCCGGTGATCACCCCGTCCGCCGGCGCATCGCGTCCCTCCATGGCCCGCTGCGAGAAGTGCGGGCGCCCGTGAATCCCGAGCTCGGAGAAGGTGCCCTCGTCGATGAGCAGGGCCAGCCGCTCGCGCGCGGTCAGCTTGTCGCGCTCGTGCTGCTGGGCGATCTTCTCCTCGCCCCCGCCCTGGCGGGCCCGTTCGCGGCGCTCGTGGAGGTCTTCCACGAGCGAGCGCAGCGAGGGCCGGGCGATCAGGGTGTCGGCGGAGGCGCGCTGTGTGGTGGCCATGCGAGTCGAAAGTGGGAAGTGCTACTCCCCACTCTGACGATGGCGTGCGGGACGGTCAAGGGACGAGCGTGGGTTAGGGTCGCCCCGACATGAGCCCGGGCCGCCAGCGCTGGACGCTCATCGCCGCCTGCTTCGCCCAGTTCATGATCCTGCTCGACGTCACGATCGTCAACGTGGCGCTGCCGTCGATCCAGCGGGGGCTCGACATGAACGCGACCAGCCTCGTTTGGACGATCAACGCCTACGTGCTCCCGCTGGCCTCGCTGATCCTCGTCGGCGGCACGCTCGGCGACCGCTACGGGCGCAAGCGGGTGTTCGCCCTCGGCTTCGCGCTGTTCACCCTCTTCTCGGCGGGCTGCGCCCTCTCGACCAGCGACGACCTCCTGCTCGCCTTTCGCGCTCTACAGGGCGTGGGCGCCGCCCTGCTCGCCCCGCTCTCGCTCTCGATCCTTGTCGACGCCTTCGAGCCCGCGCGGCGCCCCTGGGCGATCGGGATCTGGGCGACCATCGCCGGCTTCGGGTTCGGCCTCGGCCCCGTGCTCGGGGGCGTGCTGATCGAGGCCTTCGACTGGTCGGCGATCTTCTGGGTGAACGTGCCGATCGGCCTGGCCGGGCTGGCCGCAACGCTGGCCCACGTGCGCGAGTCCCGCGATCCGACCCCGCGGCGGCTCGACCTGGGGGGCGCCGCGCTGGGCTCGGCCGCCCTCTTCTGCCTGACCTTGGCCCTCGTCGAGACCGACGAGCATGCTTGGACATCCGTGTTCACGCTCTCCCTCCTCGGCGCCGCCGCGGTACTCGGGGCGGGCTTCCTGGCCTTCGAGGCGCGACACGACGACCCGATGCTGCCGCTCGGCTTCTTTACGCGCCGCGCATTCACGGTCGCGAACGTCAACTACCTGCTCATGTACGCGGCGCTAGCGACCGCGCTCTTCTTCGTCTCGCTCTACTTCCAGAACGTCAAGGGCTTCTCGGCGCTCGAGACCGGCGTTTCGTGGTTGACGATGAACGTGCCCTTCCTGCTCGTATCGCCCTTTGCCGGGCGTCTGCAGAACCGACTGGGCGCCCGCCGGGTGGTCTTCGCCGGCGCACTGGCGGCCGGGCTGGGGCTGCTCGACTTCGCGCTCCTCGGCGTCGACTCGCCGTTTCTCCTGGCCGTCCCGGGCTACGTGCTGGTGGGAGTCGGATACGGGGCGTCGGTACCGGCCATCTCGACAATGGCGATGGGCGCAATCGAGGTGCAGCGCGCCGGGGTGGCGTCCGGCGTCCTGAACACCGCGCGCCAGGTCGGCTCGGCGCTCGGCCTGGCGACCCTCGGATCGATCGCGACGGCCGTTGCCGCGGGCCCGTTGAGCGATCCCGGCGACTTCGTGTCCGGCATGCGGGCGGCGATGGTAGTCGCCGGCGCGCTCGTCCTCGGAGCGAGCCTGCTGACTTTGGTCATGCAGCCTGGAGCGCCTCGAGAACCGGCTCCAGGGCGTGCATAGCCGTCTGTGTCGCGGCCCGCAGCTCGGGCTCGGACTCGGGTGCCTCGAACGCCGTCACCTCCAGGCCCACCAGCTCGCAGTCCTCGCTCACCGAGTCGAGCAGGTCGAACAGCTTGTCCGGATCGAGGCCGCCGGGGGCCGGGAACTGCGCCGGAAAGACCTCCGGGTCGAGCACGTCGAGATCGAGGTGCACGTACACCGGAGCCGAGTCGAGGGCGTTCTTGACCGCCACCAGCGTCTCGATCACGCTGGCCCCGATCACGGTTACCGGGCTGCGCTCCAGCAGCTCGCGTTCGCCGCGGTCGAGGTCGCGCACCCCGGCCAGCACCACCCGCTCCGGCGGGATCCGTTCACCCAGGCCCGGCGCCCACTCCCCGCACGCGCCGGCCAGGCACATGCCGCCCAGAAAACCGCTGCCGGTGGTATCCGGGGTGTTGTAGTCGCCGTGCGCGTCGAGCCACAGCACCCGGGCCTCGGGTCGGTGTCGTAGCGCGGCGGGCAGTGTGGTGAGGCATACCGAGCAGTCGCCGGCCAGGAGCAGCGGCACATTGCCGCCGCTCAGCGCGTCGTCCACCTGGCCACCGGCCTCGAGCAGGCAGCCGCGCGAGTCGCGCAGGTCGTCGTCCCAGCGCCCCTCGCGCGGGTCCCCGGGGCCCCCGATCTGCCGCGGCGTCACGCCCAGGCGCTCGGCCACGAGCGGGGCGAGGCTGGCGGCGCCCAGGCCCGCGCACGGGGTGCGGTCGGACGTGCGGCAGCGCAGGACGACGAGCGAGACCGGCATTACCTCCCCTTCCAGTGGGGCTCGCGCTTCTCGAAGAAGGCGCGCACGCCCTCCTGGATGTCCTCGGTGGTGAAGGCGACCGACAGCTGGGCGCGCAGGAAGTCCAGCGCGTCCTCGAAGGGCATGTCGAGCTGGCGGTACATCGCGTCCTTGCCCAGCTTCATCAACACCGGCGACTTGGCCGCCAGGCGGGTCGGCCCAGTCGTCCACCGCGGCCTCGAGCTCGGCCGCCGGCACCACCTTGTTCACGATTCCGGCCTCACGCGCCTCCTCCGCGGAGATTCGCTCCCCCAGCAGCAGCAGCTCGTTGGTCTTCTTGCGCGGCACGTTGCGGTAGATCAGCGCCATGATCATGAAAGGGAACGCCCCGACGTTGATCTCGGGCGTGCCGAAGGTGGCCGCGTCCGAGGCCACGATGAGGTCGCATGCCAGCGCCACACCAAGGGCGCCGGCGAGCACGTGACCGTTCGCGGCGCAGATCGTGGGCTTGCCCAGCTGCATGATCGCCCGGAACAACTTCGGAAAGCGCTCGGTTCCGAAGTGCTTGTGCACCAGCGGCACATCGGCCGCGAACTGGTCCAGCGATGCGCCGGCGGAGAACACCTTGTCGTGTGACGAGCCGAGCACCACGCAGCGCACCGCGTCGTCGTCGCGGGCCACCCCCAGCGCGTCGATGAGCTCGCCCAGCAGCTGGTTCGAGAGGGCGTTGCGGGTGTCGGGCTGGTCCAGGGTGAGATACGCCACCCCGCCCTCGCGAACCTCGTAGCGGATCGTCTCGTAGGCCACGCGGCAGTTCTACTACAGTCCCCCCGGAGCCCAGGGGAGGAGGAGCCGTCTACAAGACCGTCCTCGTCGGAACCGATTGGTCGGAGACGGCCGAGATCGCGTTCGCCCGGGCGATCGAGCTCGCCCGGCTGAACGGCGCCACCCTGCACGTCGTAACTGTCTCCGATTCCGAGCCGACGCTGTCGAGCCCCTGGGAGCAGACCGCCCCCTCCTCCCGACCCGACTTTCAGGCGGACGTCGCTCTCCAGGCCGCGCTCGATCGCCACGAGGGCGGCGACCTCGACGTGCGGCAACACGTCAGGACCGGAGAGCCGGCGCGGGAGATCGTCGCCGTCGCCCGCGAGGAGGGCGCGGACGTCCTCGTCCTCGGCAGCGTGGGAATGAGGGGCGCGGGACGACTGCTCGGGAGCATCCCCAACACGGTCTCCCATCGCGCGCCCTGTGACGTGCTGGTCGTGCTGACGACCTGAGCTGTCAGACCGGCGTCCAGGCGGCGCGCATGTCCACCCGCTCTCCCCGAAAGGGGACGCCCTCGGCCTCCAGCAGGCGTCGCTGCCGGGCGCCCTTGGCGAGCGAGCCGTCGGCGCGGACGATCCGCTGCCACGGCACGTCCGGCTCGTGGCACTCGGACAGCACGGCGCCGGCGAAGCGGGGTGCTCCCGGGCACAGGTCCCCGTAGGTGGTCACGAACCCCTCCCGGACCGAGCGGGCGCGGCGCAGCACCTCCTCGGCACGGTTGCCGTTCACAGCCCCCGTACCGCCTCCTCGATCGGGGTTTCCCCGCCGAACAGGTCGAACGCCTTGCCCACCGCGTGGTCGGCGGCCAGCACGGCGAGCAGCGTGGCGGCCACGTCATCGCGGCTGATGCTGTCGCGCTCGCCGCCGATTCGGACCCGGCCGGTGCCCGGTTCGTCCGTGAGACTGCCAGGTCGCACGATCGTGTAATCGAGGCCACTCTCGCGAAGCTGCCGGTCGGCCTCGGCCTTGGCCTCGAGGTACGGCCTCATCGGCCCCGATGCCTGCTCGGGATGGTCTGCACCCACCGCGCTCACCATCACGTAGCGGGAGATCCCCTGCGCGCGCGCCGCGTCGATCAGCTTCACGGCACCGCCCAGATCCATGGTCTGCTTGCGCTCGGCGCCGCTGCCGGGCCCGGCGCCCGCCGCGAAGACCAGCGCGTCCGCGCCCTCCACGCAGCCGCTCAGGTCATCCTCGGCCTCCAGGTCGCAGACCACTGCCTCGGCGCCCGCGGCCTCCAGGTCGGCGGCGTGGTCGGGGTTGCGGATCAGCCCGCGCCCCCGGTCACCGCCCTCGGCCAGCAGCCGCAACAGCCGCAGCGCGATCTTTCCGTGACCTCCGGCGACGACGACGTCCATCTTTTCGCTCCTCCTGGTCCGCTACGTGGGGTGGACCCGAAGTCAAGCGCAGTGAGCGCTCGCAGGCGTAGCCACAGCCGCCCCCGGGTAACGCCCGGGGCGTGATCCGCCGCTCGACACTCCTCGCCCTCCTCCTGCTCACCCTCTGCGCCGCGCCCGCCTTCGCCCAGAGCGGACCCGCGCCCGGCGCTCCCGGCCAGAAGGCCGTCTGGACCGAGGCCGACAAGGACGGCTTCGGCTCCGCCACGCACCGGGCCAGCAGGACCTGGCTGACCCTCGACGACGGACGCCTGACCGAGGTCTACTACCCCGACCTGGGCACGCCCGCGCTGCGTGACCTGCAGTTCGTGGTCTCCGACGGGAGGACGTTCAGCGAGCGCGAGCAGGACTCCACCCGGCAGCGGGTGCGGCTGCTGGACTCGCGCAGCCTGAGCTATCGCCAGGTGAACACCGACCGCGACGGGCGCTACCGGATCGTGAAGACGTACACCACCGACCCGGCCCGCAGCAGCGTGCTGGTGCAGGTCCGCTTCCAGTCGCTCTCGCGCCGGCCCCTGCGCCTCTACGTGCTGCACGACCCCGCCCTGTCGAACAACGGCGACGACGACAACGGCGCCACCCGCGGCGGCGCGCTGGTGGCCTGGGACGCCCGGGCGGCCAGCGCCCTGGTGTCCTCGCGCCGCTTCACCCGCACGTCCAGCGGCTTCCTCGGCTCGAGCGATGGCTGGACCGATCTGCGGGCGGACAACCGCATGAACTGGGCCTACGACCCGGCGAGCGGCGGCAACGTGGTGCAGACCGCCCGCACCCGGCTCAACGGGCTGCGCCGTCAGGATCTGACACTCGCGCTCGGCTTCGGGGCCGACCGCCAGGGGGCCCTGAGCACCGCGCGGGCCTCGCTCGAGCGCGGCTTCTTGAGCGCCAACCGCGCCTACCGGCGCGGCTGGCACGACTACATAGGCGGCCTGAAGCGGCGCCCGGCCAGCGCGCGACCGTTCGGCCCGGCGTACTGGGTGTCGGCGATGGTGATGGCGGCCAGCGAGGACAAGATCAACCGCGGCGCCCACGTCGCGTCGCCGAGCATGCCCTGGGCCTGGGGTCTCCTGACCCTCGACGATCCCTCGGCCGCCTACCACCTGGTCTGGCCGCGCGACCTCTACCAGGTGGCCACGGCGCAGATCGCCCTCGGCGACACCGAAGCGGCCGGGCGCCTGCTCGACTTCACCCTCGAGCGCCAGCAGAAGCCGGACGGCTCGTTCCCCCAGAACACGCGGGTGGACGGGACGGTGCAGTGGACCAACCTGCAGATGGACGAGGTGGCCCTGCCCATCGTGCTGGCCTGGCAGCTGCGCCGGTTCGACGCGACCACGTATCAGGAGCACATCCGGCCCGCGGCGAACTTCATCGCGGCGGAGGGACCCTCGACGCCGCAGGAGCGCTGGGAGAATCAGGAGGGCTGGTCACCCGGCACGATCGCCGCCGAGATCTCCGGCCTCGTGACCGCCGCCGCCATCGCGCGCCGAAACGGCGACACGGCCAACGCGGCCTCCTGGGAGGCCACCGCCGACACCTGGGCGCGGGCGGTGGACGGCTGGACGGTGACCACCAACGGTCCCTACGAGCCGAAGCCCTACTACCTGCGCCTCACCAAGGACGCCAACCCGAACGCCGGCACGACCTATGACATCGGCGACGGCGGCCCGACGGCCGCCGACCAGCGCACGGTGGTCGACCCGAGCTTCCTCGAGCTCGTCCGGCTCGGCGTCAAGGCTCACGACCACCCGCCGGTACTGACCACCCTGCGTGTGGTGGACCGGCAGCTGGGTGTGGACACCCCCAACGGCCGCTTCTGGCACCGCTTCAACTTCGACGGCTACGGCGAGACCCGAGACGGCAGCCCCTGGGATGTGTCAGAACCGGGGATGTCCCGAGGCACCATCGGCCGCATCTGGCCGATCTTCGCCGGCGAACGGGGCGAGTACGAGCTGCTGGCCGGGCGGCGCCGCGCGGCTCAGGGCCGGCTGGCTGCCATGGCCGGCGCGGCGAACGCCGGCTGGATGATCCCGGAGCAGGTGTGGGACCAGAACCCGCCCTCCGGGCGGCCCGGCTACCCGCGCGGCGAGGGCACCCTCTCGGCTACTCCGCTCGCCTGGTCGCACGCCCAGTTCGTGCGCCTGGCCTGGTCGATTCAGGAGGGCCGGCCGGTGGAGCGCCCGCGCGTCGTGGCCTGCCGCTACGGGAACTGCTGACAGGGACCGGCCACGCCCAGCTCCTCGAGCAGGTAGAGCCAGACCTCCGAGCGGGTGGGAAACGCCGGAATGGCGTGGAACAGCCGGTCCAGCGGAACCTCGCCCACCACGGCAACCGTCGCCGCCTGGAGGAACTCCGCCACCTCAGGACCGGTGAAGGTCGCGCCGACGATCAGTTTCCGGTCCTCGTCCACCACGAACCGGCTCGTGCCGGGTGCGCTGTCTCGCCCGTAGAAGCTCGCCCCGGCGTTGCCCTGGGTCGGCACGTCCGCCGCGCGGACGTTGAGCCCCGCCTCGCGCGCCGCCGCCAGCGTGTAGCCCACCGCCGCCACCTGCGGGTCGGTGAAGATCACACGCGGTGAGCGCTCGCCGTCCACCACCAGGCAGGCCGCCTCCTCGCCCAGGATGCCGTCAGCGGCCACGCGGGCCTGGTACTTGCCCATGTGGGTAAGCAGCGCGCGGCCGTTGACGTCGCCGATCGCGTAGAGCCAGTCGCTGGCGCGCATGGAGTCGTCCACCTCGATCGGCTTGCCCGGCTCCAGGCCCACGCTCTCCAATCCGAGATCCTCGCTGTTGGGACGGCGCCCGATGGCGACCAGCAGCTGGTCGGCGCGAAGGGGGCCGCCGGTTTCCAGATCGACCTCGACCTCGTCGTCGGTCGCCCGGACGGCGATCGCCTTGACGCCCACCTGCACGTCCACGCCCCGCCCGCGGAGCGCCTCGGCCACGTCGTCGCTCGCGAACGGCTCCTCGCGTGGGATCAGTCGGTCGGCGGCCTCCACCAGCGTCACCTGCGAGCCCAGCGTGCGCCAGGCCTGGGCCAGCTCCACGCCCACCACGCCGCCGCCCAGGACGGCCAGCCGCTCCGGCGGCTCCTTGGCGAGGGTGGCTTCGCGGTTGGTCCAGGGCTCGGCCTCGCGCAGGCCTTCGATCGGCGGGAGCAGGGGCGCGCTCCCGGTGGCCACCACGACGGCCTTGCGGGCCGTCAGCAGGTCGTCGCCCACCCGCACGCGGCGCTCGCCCTCCAGGCGGCCCGCCGCGCGAAAGATCGTGCCGTTGCGGGACTCGAGCCAGGGCTCCATATGGGAGTCGTCCAGGCCGTGGATGATCTCGTCGCGCCGCTCGAGGACGGCCGCCACGTCGAGCTCGCCCGTCACGGCCTCGCTGACGCCCGGGATTCGCCGCGCTTCGGCCAGGAGCTCGCCCGGGCGGAGCAGCGCCTTGGAGGGCATGCAGGCGTAGAACGAGCACTCACCCCCGATCAGGTGGGGCTCCACGATGGCCACCTCGAGCCCCGCCTCACCCAGCCGCCCGGCGCACACCTCACCGGCGGGCCCGGCGCCCAGGATCACCACGTCGAACTCGTGCTCTGTCATGGCCCGCACGCTACAGCGGCCCGCGCTCGTGCCCCGCCGTCTGCCAGCGCTTCCCTCCGGAAGCGGAAAGTAGGAAGTGTCACTGTTTACTTTTTCGGTGACCCGCGCTAGCGTGCGGATATGGCCACGGCAGAGACGCTCAGCAAGCCCGACCACGGCGCCCGGCGCAAGCACTTCATCTTCAGCGAGGAGCATGACCAGCTGCGCGAGTCGATCCGCGCCTTCGTGCTCAAGGAGCTCAGGCCCCACGCCGAGGAGTGGGAGGAGACGACCTTCCCCGACTGGGTCTTCAGCCGGATGGGCGAGCTCGGCTTCCTCGGCCTCTCCTACCCCGAGGAGTACGGCGGCCAGGGCGGCGACTACTTCTGCAACCTGGTGCTGGCCGAGGAGATGGCGAACGCCGCGTGCGGCGGCCTGGCGATGGGTGTGGCGGTGCACACCGACATGGCGACGCCACCGGTGTTCCTGTTCGGCACCGAGGAGCAGAAGCAGGAGTACCTCGTGCCCTCGATCCGGGGCGAGCGGATCTCGTGCCTGGGGATCACCGAGCCCGACGCCGGCTCGGACGTGGCGGGCATCAAGACCCGCGCCGTGGCGGACGGCGACGAATGGGTGATCAACGGGTCGAAGACCTACATCACCAACGGGCACCGGGCCGACTTCATAGTGCTGGTGACCAAGACCGACCCGGACGCGGGCTACGACGGCTTCAGCCTCTTCCTGGTCGACATGGACACCCCCGGCGTGATCCGCGAGGAGAAGCTCCAGAAGCTGGGCATGCACGCCTCCGACACCGCCCTGCTCGCCTTCCAGGACGTGCGCGTGCCCCGCGAGGCCCTCCTCGGTCAGGAGGGCAAGGGCTTCTACCACATCATGTGGGAGCTCCAGGGCGAGCGCCTCATCGGCGCCGCGGGCTGCGTGGCCGGCGCTCAGCGCCTCTTCGATAAGACCCTCGAGTACGCCACCGAGCGCAGCGCCTTCGGGCGCCCGATCGGCCGCTTCCAGGCGATTCGCCACAAGTTCGCGGACATGGCCACCAAGATCGAGGCCGGTCGCCAGATGGTCTACAGCACCGCCTGGCGGGTCCAGAACGGCGAGTACCCCGTGCGCGAGGTCTCGATGGCCAAGCTCTACACCGCGCGGATGGCCTGCGAGGTCGCGGACGAGTGCCTGCAGATCCACGGCGGGGCGGGCTACATGAAGGAGTACGGCATCGAGCGGGCCTGGCGCGACCTGCGGCTCAACCGGATCGGGGCGGGCACCGACGAGGTGATGCTGGAAGTCATCGGCCGCTCGTACGGGCTCTGAGCACACGCATCGAGATCGACCGTGCGCGCCCGCTCCACGAGGGCGCGGCCAACGGCCACAACCGCTGGCACCCCGACATCGCGCCCGTGGCCGCGGTCGATTCTGGCGACGAGGTGATCTTCGAGCTGCGCGACTCGCGCGATCGCCAGCTTTCCCGCGGCACCCGCCACGAGGACCTGCTGCACACGCCCTCGCTCGCCCATCCGCTCACCGGGCCGCTGGAGGTGCGCGGGGCCGAGCCGGGCGACGTGCTCGAGGTGGAGATACTCGGCTACGAGACCGACGACTTCGGCTGGACCGGAATCTGGCCCGGCTCGGGCTTTCTGGGCGACCTGTTCGAGCGCCCCTTCCTCGCGCGCTGGGAGCTCGACGGCGCCCACGCCCGTTCCGAGGAGCTCCCCGGCGTGGCGGTCCCCGCCGGCGTGTTCGCCGGAGTGATCGGCGTTGCTCCCTCCCACGAGCTCTTCTCGCGGGCGCGTGAGCGGGAAGCGGCGCTGGGCGCCGCCGGCGGGTCCGAGCACCCGCCGACACCCGACCTGGCCTGGCCGCCCGCGGCCGGGGACGGGCTGCGCACCTTTCCCCCGCGCGAGAACGGCGGGAACATGGACATCCGCGACCTTCAGGTGGGCGCCAAGCTGTGGCTCCCGGTGTTCGTGCCCGGCGCGCTCCTCTCCATCGGCGACCTGCACTTTGCCCAGGGCGACGGCGAGGTCTGCATCGCCGCCATCGAGACCGGGGGCAGCGCGACCGTGCGCGTGAGTGTGCGCCGTGACGGGACGCCTTTGCGCTTCCCCAGTTGGGAGGCGCCGCCTCGCCCCGGCCGCCGTTACTTTGCCACCACGGGGATCCCGCTGGACGACGAGGGCCACAACGCGGACCGCGACCTCAACCTGTCCACCCGCCGCGCCCTGATCGAGCTTCTGGACTGGCTTCAGGCCGAGCGCGGCCTAGGGCGCGAGGCCGCCTACGTGCTCATGAGCGCGGCCGCTGAGCTGCGCGTGTCGGAGCTGGTGGACGCGCCGAACGCGCTCGTGTCGGCAGCACTTCCGCTCGACGTGTTCGAGGAGTAGGCCTCAGACCTCGGCCGGCGAGAAGGTGTCGCACCCCGGGTCGACGCTGAAGGGCGTCTCCGCCGACGCCGAGCAGGTGCAGCGCCACGGCGATGAGCACTCCGACCAGCCCCAAGCCGGCGCGCGGTCCCTCGCTACGATCGCCCGGTCGTGTGCAACTTCGCGCGTACGATCGCCAGCGGCGACCGCCTCACCTCCCGGCAGGGCCAGGTGCTTCAGAAGAAGGTGGCGCGCGGTGTCTTCGGGACGCTGCGCAAGCGGTTGTGAGCGCGGGCGACGAGATCACGCCGCAAGAGCTCGCCAAGGCTTTCCGACGACTCTCCGACTGGGCCCACGGTGAGGAGCAGGGGGAGCGATCCCCCTTCAAGTCGATGCTCGCCGAGCACTTCGGTCGGGACCCGGCCACGTTCCCGGTGACCCGCGAGGAGATCGCCACCTACGACCTTCCCAACCTCCAGCTGGCACTCGACGCGTATCTGGACGCCGCCGGCCGGACGCACACTCTCGTCGGCTTCGGCGGTCCCGTTCATCAAATGGAGATGTCGCTCTCCGCGCTGGTGCACGACTACGGCTTCGGCGTGGTGGAGGGACCGGTGCGCCGGACCGTGGTGCCCCTCGAGCGCGGCCGCTCCCTCACGTGCATCACGATCGGGCTGTTCGTGATCAGCGACGGCGAGACACGGCTCGCGGTCCTGGTGGCGCAGGGCGATCGACACATGGGCACGCCCCAGCTTCAGATGGAGGTGATCGCGCCGGAGCAGGAGGACGCGGAGCGCTTCCTGGCCGAGATCCGGGCGCTCATGCTGGAGCGCAACGTCTATCGCGCGAAGGTGCTCGCCCTGAAGGCCGCTCCGGAGATGATGGGCTCTGGCATGGCCGTGGAGTTCCCGGACCTCGAGCCGGTCTCCCGGGACCAGATCGTGCTCCAGGAGGGCGTGCTCGACGTGGTGGAGCTCCACACCGTCGAGTTTGCCCGGCATGCGTCCGCGCTGCGGGCGAGCGGTCGCCACCTGCGTCGCGGACTGCTTCTGCACGGCCCGCCGGGGACGGGCAAGACGCTGACGACCACGCATCTGATATCCCGCTTGGAGCAACGAACCGTCGTGATTCTCACCGGCGCTGCGCTGAGGCTGATCGGCGACGCCTGCGCGATCGCGCGGGCACTCCAGCCGGCGATGGTCATCCTCGAGGACGTGGACCTCGTCGCGCAGGAGCGCACGATGGGGTTCGGGGCGACGCCGCTCCTGTTCCAGCTGCTGAACGAGATGGACGGGATCGGGGAGGACGCCGACGTGATCTTCCTCCTGACTACGAACCGGGCCGACCTGCTGGAGCCCGCCCTGGCGGCGCGGCCGGGGCGCGTCGACCAGGCGGTGGAGTTCCCGCTGCCCGATCCCGAGGCTCGGACTCGGCTCCTCGAGCTCTTCTGCCGCGGGCTCGACGTCAGCCTCGCCGAGCCGGAGTACATCGTGGCCCAGACGGACGGCGTGAGCCCAGCCTTCCTTCGGGAGCTTGTGCGCAAGGCGGCCCTGCAGGCGGCTCTCTCCGGGTCCTCCACGGTGAGGGACGAGCACTTCCGCGCGGCGCTCGAGCTCCTGGAGCAGGGCGGCTCGATCACCCGGGCCATGCTCGGGGCAGACGGCGGGGCCGCCGCCTCCGAGCTCGAGCCGGGCGGCGGCTGGACAGAAACCTGGAGCGGGGGCGGCGGCGACGTGGCGTACGACGACGAGTGAGCGCCCTCTCCGACAAGGGCCTGCCGGACGCCGCCGCGCGTCGTCCCGTTCCCCCGTTCCAAGAGGAGCACGAGCAGCTGCGCGAATCGCTGCGGCGCTTCGTGGCCACTGAGCTGCGCCCGCACGCCCGGGAGTGGGAGGACGCCCGCTGGTTTCCCGACGCGGTCTTCACCCGCATGGCCGAGCTCGGCTTCCTCGGCCTCAAGTACCCGGAGGAGTACGGCGGCCAGGGCGGCGATCACGTGCACGACGCCGTGCTGGCCGAGGAGCTCTCGCGCTGCGGCTCTGGCGGGCTGGCCGCGGGGATCGGAGCGCACGTCTCGATCGCGACCCCGCCGATCTGGAGATTCGGCACCGAGGACCAGAAGCGGCGCTTCCTCGCTCCGGCGATCCGCGGCGAGCGGATCGCGGCACTGGGAATCAGCGAGCCGGAAGCCGGCTCGGACGTGGCCGGCATCCGGACCTTCGCCCGGCGGGAGGAAGGAGGCTGGGTGGTGAACGGCTCCAAGACCTTCATCACCAACGGCGTGCGCGCGGATTTCGTGGTCACCGCCGTCAAGACCACCGAGGAGGGCGGCCACCAGGGCCTGTCCTTCCTGCTGATCGAGAAGGGGATGGTGGGCTTCTCGGTCTCCAAGAAGCTCGAGAAGCTGGGCTGGCACGCCTCCGACACCGCCGAGCTGGCGTTCGAGGACGTGTTCGTGCCCGACGAGAACCTGCTGGGCGAAGAGAACCGGGGCTTCTACCTCATCATGGCCAACTTCCAGTGGGAGCGGCTGGCCATGGCGCTGGGCGCCGTGGGCTCCATGGAGGCGGTGCTCGAACGGACCCTGACCTTCGCCAAGGAGCGCCGCGCCTTCGGGCGCCCGATCGGGAAGTTCCAGGCCCTGCGCCACAAGCTGGCCGAGATGGCTGTGAAGCTCGAGGCCTCACGCTCTCTCACCTACCACGCGCTGCGACTGTTCGCCTCCGGGCAGGACGCGCTCCGCGAGGTGACCGAGGCCAAGCTGCTGTCGCAACGGGCCGCCTACGAGGTGGCCGACGACGCCCTCCAGATCCACGGCGGCGCCGGCTACATGCGCGAGTACGAGATCGAACGGGTCGTGCGCGACACCCGGCTCGGGCCGATCGGCGGCGGGACCGACGAGGTGATGAAGGAGATCCTCGGAAAGCAGCTCGGGCTTTGAGAAACCATCCGCGCGCAGCCGGCCGAGCCGGCTGCTTGCGGCCAGGCGCTCCGCAGCGATCCGCTCAGCGCGGCCGCTGGTCCGGCCAGTGCCCGTGCTCGTCGAAGTAGCGCCGGGCGGCTTCCTCCTTGTCGCGGTCGCGATCGCCCTCCACGCCCATGCGGTGCATGACGTTCAGCAGCAGCACGGCGGTGGCGGCGCTGATGAACAGCGCGCCGGCGGCGAGCCCGCCGGTGGCCGACACCACCACCCCGGTGATGAAGAGCGCTGCCGGGATCCCGTAGCGAACCGCGTTCAGCACGAGCGGGCTCATCGGCGCCCACGGTAGCGCCGGATCGTCAATATGCCCGGCTCGCAACCGGAGAAGGAGACATTCGTGGGAGTACTTGACGGCAAGGCGGCCATTGTCACAGGGTCTGCCCGGGGAATAGGGCGCGCAACCGCCGAGCTGCTCGCGGAGCACGGCGCGCGGGTACTCATCAACGACCTCGACGCCGACGTGGCCGAACAGGCCTCCAGCGAGATAGCCGGTGAGACCGCCGTCTTCGGCGGCGACCTCACCGCCGACGGCGTGGCCGACCAGCTGATTCAGAAGGCCGTCGACGAGTTCGGTCAGCTCGACATCCTGGTCAACAACGCGGGCTACACGCGGGACGCCGTGGCCCACAAGATGACCGACGACGAGTTCCAGGCGATGCTCGACATCCACACCGTCGTGCCCTTCCGGATCATCCGTGCCGCCGCGCCCCACATGCGCGACCCGGCCAAGCAGGAGCGCGACGAGGGTCGCGAGGTCTTCCGCAAGATCGTGAACATCTCCTCGATCTCCGGCACCATGGGCAACGCCGGCCAGCTCAATTACTCGGCCGGCAAGGCCGCCGTGGTGGGTCTCACCAAGACGCTGGCCAAGGAGTGGGGTCAGTTCAAGATCAACGTGAACGCCGTGGCCTTCGGCTTCGTCGAAACCCGCCTGACCGCCGCCAAGGAGTCGGGCAACGTGATGGTCAAGGACGGTGAGGAGATCCAGCTCGGCATCCCCGAGCAGATGCGGGCGATGGCGGCGATGATCATCCCGCTCGGCCGCCCGGCCACCCCCGAGGAGGCGGCCGGCCCGGTGTTCTTTCTCTGCTCACCCTGGGCCGACTACGTGCACGGCCAAGTGCTCAACGTGACCGGCGGCCAGTTCGGCGGTATGTACATCTAGACGGGCACGGGAATAGATCCCGTTTTGCGGCGTCCTCGGTGGAGTGCCAACCACCGAGACAGCAACAGCGCCCGACCAGCTCAAGGAACTGGCCGCCCGCTCCATCCGCATCATGGAGGACGGCACGCCTGAGGACTTCGCCGAGGTCCTGCATCCCGAGTTCCTCAACCACGAGGCCAAGGACGAGCCGCCCGCATCGCGCGGCCGAGGGCCGGCGGCCGCCTACGCGACCGCCGTGTGGCTGCGCGACGCCTTCGCGGAGCTGCGCTGGGAGATCCACGAGGCGGTGGCCGAGAGCGACCTCGTCGCGGTCCACTGCACGATGTCGGGCCGCCACGTGAGACCGTTCATCGAGTACGACGACCAGGCCCAGGTCGGGCAGGTATTCCCGCCCACGGGCAAGAGCTTTGCCACCACCCAGACCCACTGGCTGCGGGTGGCCGACGGGAAGGTCGCCGAGCACTGGGCCAACCGGGACGATCTGGGCATGGCCCTCCAGCTCGGCTGGGTGCCCCCGACGCCGCTCTATCTCCTCCGCTCGGCGCTGGCCAAGCGCCAGGCTCGCGCTACTAGAAGTGGCTCGTAACCCCGGCCGGGCTTCCGGCGTCCGCCTCGTCACCGTCGGCCTCGTACCACGACAGCGCGTACTTGCCGTCGTCCAGCTCGCGTGACAGCGCGCTCAGCCGCAGCGGCCGGAAGGTGTCGCACATGACCGCGAGCTCGCTCGTCCAGGTCTGGCCGATCGACTTCTCGGCCAGGCCCGGCTGCGGCCCGTGCGGCAGCCCCGACGGATGCAGGGTGATCGACCCGACGTCGATGCCCTTGCGCGACCCGAACTCGCCGGAGACGTAATAGATCATCTCCTCCGACTGCAGGTTCGAGTGGTTGTAGGGGATCGGTACCGAGTTCTGGTCGAAGTCCAGCATCCGCGGGCAGAACGAGCAGATCACGAAGTTCGGGCCCTGGAAGGTCTGGTGCACCGGGGGCGGCTGATGGATGCGACCGGTGATCGGCTCGAAGTCGTGGATGTTGAAGGTGTAGGGGTAGACGTAGCCGTCCCAGCCCACCACGTCGAGCGGGTGATAGTCGACGACGTAGCGCTGGAAGCCGTCACGCACCCGGACGATGAGGTCGAAGTCGCCGCGCTCGCGATTGGTCTCCAGCTCCGTGGGCGGGTGGATGTCGCGGTGTGAGAACGGCGCTCCCTCGAGCAGCTGCCCGTAGCGGTTGCGGTAGCGCTTCGGGGTTTCGATCTCGCCGGGCGTGTGGAAGGTCAGGTAGCGCTGCTCGCCCTCCGGGCGGAAGCGGTACACGGTGCCGCGGGGGATGACCACGTAGTCACCCTCGCGGTAGGGAAGCGCGCCGAACGTGGTCTCCACCTCGCCCGAGCCCTCGTGGACGAAGATCACCTCGTCGCCCTCGCCGTTCTTGTAGAAGGCCTCCTGCTCGCGCGCCGGGCGGCAGAGCGCGATCTCCACGTCGGCGTTCCACATCAGGAGGCGGCGACCGTCGATCAGGTCGCCCTCGGGCTCGACTTCAGCGCTGTCCATCAGGTGCCAGGCATGGGCGTCGGGCACCCACTCCTCGCGCCGGATCGGCGTGAACGCCCCCAGCTCCTTGACCCGGCAGGGCGTCTGCAGGTGGTACAGGATCGACTCGTTGCCCGAGAAGCCCTCGTAGCCCATGACCTCCTCGGTCAGCAGCGTGCCGTTCTCGCGGGCGACGGTGTGCCGCTTGCGCGGCAGCTCGCCCCTGCGCTCGTACCTCACAGGTTTCCCCTCCTGTCCTGCTCGCGCTCGATCGCCTGGAACAGCGCCTTGAAGTTCCCCTCGCCGAAGCCGCGCGCGCCGTGGCGCTCGATGATCTCGAAGAACACCGTCGGCCGGTCGCCGACCGGCTTCGTGAAGATCTGCAGCAGGTAACCCTCGTCGTCGCGGTCGACCAGGATGCCCTCGCGCTTCAGGTCCTCGACGTCCTCTTCGATGTCGCCGATCCGCCCCGGCACCTCGTCGTAGTACTCCCCGGGGATGTGGAGGAACTCCACCCCCCGCTCGCGGAGGGCTGACACGCAGCCCACGATGTCGCGCGTGGCCATCGCGATGTGCTGCGCGCCGGCGCCGTTGTAGAAGTCGATGTACTCCTCGATCTGAGACTTGCGCTTGCCCTCGGCGGGCTCGTTGATCGGGAACTTGAGCCGGCCGCTGCCGTCGGTGACGACCTTGGACATCAGCGCGGAGTACTCGGTCGAGATGGCCTCGTCGGAGAAGTGGATCATCTCGGTCATCCCGAAGACCCGCTCGTAGTAGGAGACCCACTCGTCCATGTGGCCGAGCTCGACGTTGCCCACGATGTGGTCGATGGCCATGAGCAGCAGATCGTCCGGATCGCTGGGGACCGTCCCGCGCTCCTCGTAGCCGGGCAGGAAGGCGCCCTCGTAGCCCTCGCGCTGCACGAACAGGTGGAGCGTGTCCCCGTAGGTGGCGATCGAGGCGAGCCCGACACGTCCGTGCTCGTCCTCAACCCAGTGGGGCGTGTGGACCCCGCGCGCCCCGTGCGCGACCGCGTGCTCGTAGGCGGCGGCGGCGTCCGGCACGCTCAGGGCGATCTTGTGGACGCCGTCGCCGTGGCGAGCGTGATGGTCGGCGATCTCGTCGCCGCCGCGCAGGGTGCCGGTGACGACCAGGCGGATGCGGCCCTGCTCGAGCACGTGCGAGCGGCGGTCGCGGCGACCGGTCTCCAGACCGCTGTAGGCGGTCTCGGTGAACCCGTAGGCGGTGGTGAAGAAGTGCGCGGCCTGCGCCGCGTTGCCCGCGTAGAACTCGACGTGGTCGATGCCGTGGATCGGCATTGCGTCCCGCTCGCTGCGCGGGGGAGCGACGGCGCCGGCCGCCATCTCGTCCGTGGCCATGTTTCTCCTCTCTACCGGTGCTTACGTAATGATTCCGGCCTTTGACCGACGAGACAATGCGTGTTCGTTGCAAGATTGCGACAATTCTGCAACGAATGGACGACACAGACCGGAGAATCATTGTGCTGCTGCGCGAGGACGCACGCCGCTCGTTCCAGGACATCGGTGGCCATGTCCATCTCTCGGCGCCGGCGGTGAAGCGCCGCGTCGACCGCCTGGAGCGGGACGGCGTGATCCAGGGCTACACCGCGGTGGTGGACCCGCAGGCCTTCGGCTGGCAGACCGAGGCCTTCGTGGACCTCTACTGCGAGGGCGGCATGCCCGGCGAGGCGATCAAGCTTGCGGTCAGCGAGGAGCCGGGCGTGGTCTCGGCCCATACGGTGGCCGGCGAGGCGAGCGCGCTCCTCCACGTGCGCGCCACGGACACCGCCGACCTCGAGTCCTGCCTGGAGCGAATCCGGGCCACCGACGGCATCACCCGCACGGTGACCGAGGTGGTGCTCTCGACGCTGCTTCAGCGCTGAGCCGGCCTACCGGTCCGGCGGCTCCACCTCGTCCGCCTCGCCGTACTCGGCGGTCGCCTCGTCCGACTCGGCCTCGGGTGTGAAGGCGTCCACCTCCGGGCTGTGGACCCCGTCGCCGTGGGAGGCCTCCTCGATCAGCTCGCGCTCGGACTCCTCGAAGCCCTCCGCCACGCCGCCGCCGGCCTCCTCGACCGGCCGGGCCTCCTCGTCGCCGGCGTACTCGGGCGCCGGTCCCCCCACCTGCCCGGCCTCCGCCGCCGCCGCGTCCTCCTCGGCGCGCACCTGTGGATCCTCGGGACTCTCCGCATCGATCATCTGCCGCTGCTACCCGCCAGGTCCACCCCGTACACCCGCAGCTCCTTGCCTCGCACCGTGGCGCGCCCCTCGACCGACATGCCCAGCTTCTCGGCCACTCGCTGGGAGCGCGCGTTGTCGTCGGCGATCAGGCTGATCACGCGGCGGGCACCCAGCTCCGCCGCGGCCCACCGCATCGCCGCCGTGGCCGCCTCGCCCGCGTAGCCCCTGCCCCACCGCGGGCGAGCCATCATCCAGCCCACCTCGAGCCCCGGCCAGCCCTCCGGCTCGAGCAGGCCGGCCCGGCCCACGAGCTCCCCGCTCGCCCGCTCCTCCAGCGCCCAGTGGCCGAAGCCCTTGAGCTCCCAGTGGCCGGCGAGGAACGCCATCTCGCGCCAGGCGTCCTCGCGGGAGAGACCGTCGGGCCGGCCCAGGGAGCGCATCACCTCGTCGTCGGCGCAGAGCGCCGCCCAGCCGTCGAGGTCCTCGTCGCGCCAGCCGCGCAGCACCAGGCGCTCGGTCTCGAGCTCCGGCACCACGGTCACGTCTTCGGCCGGCGCTCCTCGGCGATTGGCCTGCCGCTCTGGTCGCTGAGCCCGCCCGGGGGCCAGGCGCCGAACCAGTTGTCACGCGCGCCGTCGATCGTGACGACCGCACCCGAGAAGTAGTCGCCGCCCGGGGAGGCCAGGAACGCCACCAGCCAGGCGAACTCCTCCTCGGTGCCCAGCCGGCCGAGGGGCACCGTCTGCGCCACGCCCTCAACCACGGGCTTCGGGTACTTCGTGCGCAGCGTCTCGGTGGCGAAGTGCCCCGCGGCCAGCGCGGTGAGCCGGATCCCGAAGCGCGCCCACTCGATGGAGAGCACGCGCGTGAGGTTCTCGACGGCGGCGCGTGCGGCCGAGGAGTGGGCCATGCCGGGCAGGCCGTGGTGGGGGGAGAGGGTGACGTTCAGGATCTTTCCCCCGCGCGGACGGCCGTCGTGCTCGGCCATCATCGCCTTGGTCGCCACCGCGTGCGTCATGAGCCAGGTGCCCTCAACGTTGAGGCGCACCACGGTGCGAAAGCCCTTGGGCGTGATGTCCTCGGCCGGTGTGAGGAACTGGCCTCCGGCGTTGTTGACCAGCAGATCGATGCGGCCGTGGCGCTCGAGCACGCCGTCCACGAGCGCCTCGACCTGATCCTCCTCGCGGATGTCGCAGGCGCGGGCCTCGCAGCGGCCGTCCTCGGCGGCGGCCACGGTCTCCTCGAGCGGCTCGGTCCGGCGGCCGCACACCACCACCCGGGCGCCCAGCGCCGCCAGCTCGAGCGCGCTGGCGCGGCCCAGCCCGGTTCCGCCGCCGCTGACTATGGCCACCTGCCCGTCGAGGAGCCCGGGCGCGAAGAGCTTGGAGGGCATCCCGCGGCAGGCTAGCCGCAGATGGTGCCTCGAGCGGACCCGCGGCGACGGTGGCGCCCGCCGCACATCCCGAGCCCGCGGCCGGGTCCCAGCACGAAGAAGCCCCAGCCCAGCAGCGGCCACAGAGGCCAGAAGTAGCCGGCCCCGGTCAGCGCCCAGATGCAGATCAGCAGCGCCATCACCGCCAGGAAGACCCTCAGCTCAGGCCGCGGGCGGGAGCGCGGCGCGGGCGCCGGCGGTGGCTCCGGCACACGCTCGGGCAGATCGCGCATCAGCACCGCGAGCTCGCCCTGGGTGCGCGCCGCGAGCGCGCGCTCGATCCGTTCCTCGAGCTCCTCCACGCTCAGGCGGCCCTCGCCGGCGTGGCGGCGCAGCTCGTCGATCACCCGCTCGCGGTCGTCGTCCGACGCTCTCAGATAGACCGGGCTCATCGGAAGAACTGCCCGTGGAAGCCGAACGGGATGTGATGCGGCGCCTCGGCGCGGGCCAGCTCCTCGAAGGAACCGGCATCGAGCACGAGGAGGAATGAGCGGCCGGCGGCGGCATCGAGCACCACCGAGAGCACCACGCCGGCGTCCTCGGCCTCCTGCCCCGGCTCGCGGACGAAGACCGGCTCGCCGGGGTAGCAGCCGGGGGCGCTCCACTCGCTGCGCGTGCCTTCGCGGACGTCGATCTTCACGAGCCGGTCGATCCAGCCCTCCTCCGCGCCGGTGAAGTACGCGTAGCCGTAGTCGCGCGTGTTCCGGCGCCCGTAGTCGATCCGCGGCAGCTCGACCGAGCCGGCGGCCAGCGGCTCCCAGCGCACGGCGCCGCCGTCCAGATCGATCACGTACCGGCGCAGCTCGGCTCGCGGGAGCTGCCCCCGCGGTCCGCTCTCGTCGAGATAGAGGGCGTCGATCACGCCTGGATCGTCGTAGGCGACCAGGTCAACCACCAGCTCCGACGGGCCCCGCTCGAAGGCGTTCACGTGGTGGAAGCAGAAGAAGGCCTCAGTCTCGTAGACGCCCCGCAGCGTGCCGGTCTCGCGATCGACGACCTGGAAGCGGGTCCCCTCCTCCGGTCGCCAGCGGTAGTTCTCGATGAAGGGCCGGCCCGAGAGCGCGAGCCGCAGCGGGTTCGCCCGCAGCGGATACTCGGCCAGGATGAGATGGCGGCCGCTCATGCCGAAGGCGTGCATGTAGGCCGGCTCGGCCACCGGAATGCGGGCGATCACCCGCCGGCTCGCGCGCCGTGCGGGGAGCCCGTAGAGCACGTACTCGCTCTCGCGTGAGAAGCGGGCCAGGTAGTTCACCAACTCGTCCCGAGCGGCATCGTGGTGCGGGTGCGCGGTGGTCACGTGCGCCTTGAGCGAGTCGGCGTAGGCCAGCGGGCCCACCGTGTCGAGGGACTCGGGATCGAACTCGATCGGCAGCGGCGTCTCGGTCATGGCGATGTAGCGCTCGCCGATGCGGGCCAGGTTCACGTTCGGGTTGTCGGTCACGTCGGGCGAGAAGATCGACTGCACGCGCTTGAAGATCGAGCGGCAGGGGTCGGTGGCAAATCCCCCGCGCGTCCACTCCCCCTTCTGCGCGTCCCGGTACGCCTGGCTGTCGATGAAGCGGCTCTTGTACGACACGCGGCCATCGGCGAAGCCGAAGCGGTTCAGCATCGCCAGACCGTCGAACCAGTGCTCCAGGCGCCGGTCACCCACCTCGAGCAGGGCGGGCGTGACCCGCACCAGGGCGCCGGCGAGCCAGGCCGGCAGCTCGCCGGCCAGCGGAAGACGGTCCACCGCCGTCTCCTCGTCCAGGCTCGTGAAGCCCAGCCGGTGGTCCGCCCGTTGCGCTACTGTCGTCGTCATGGTCGGAACTGTACCGTCTAAGTTGGACCATTGCAAGAGATCCGCCTGACCCCCACCTCCTTCATCGTCCTGGGCCTGCTCGACCAGGTCGGTGAGGCCAGCCCCTACGACCTGAAGCGGCTGGTGAGCATCAGCGTCGGGCATTTCTGGAGCCTGCAGCACGCTCAGCTCTACAGCGAGCCGGAGCGGCTGGCCAAGGCGGGCTACCTGACCGAGGAGCAGGAGCAGGGCGGCCGCCGGCGCAAGCGCTACGCGGTAACCGATCGCGGCCGGGAGGCGCTCGCGGCCTGGCGCACCGAGCCGCCAGAGGAGCTGGCCGAGATGCGAGAGCCGGCGCTGCTCAAGCTCTTCTTCGGGGCCGACCGGCAGGCGCTCGCGAACGCCCAGCTCCCCGCGCACCGCCGCCGTCTCGCCGAGTACGAGGCCATCCGCGAGCGGATGCCGCCCGAGGCCAAGCAGGGCAACGTCCTGGCGCTCGAGGCGGGCATCCGGCACGAGCACGCCTGGATCGAGTTCTGGACCGACCTCGCGTCGGGGTGACGCACTACCCTGGCCCGCCATGGCGACCGCCGCGGAGCCCCGGCCGGCCGAGCTGCCGCTTCCCGGCGGCGCCGACCGCGCCACGGTGCGGCTGCGGCCGCTCCTGACCGGCCGCTTCATCGCCCCCCGTCCCTGGTTCCTCCGCGAGGAGGGTCGCCTGGCCTGGCGCCGCGCGCTCGGCATCGGGATACCCCGGCGCGAGTGGCTCGAGGTGCCGGTGCCCGCCTTCCTCGTCGAGCACCCGCGCGCGGGTCCGCTGCTCATCGACACCGGCCTTCACTCCTCGGTGGCGGTCAAGCCGCAGGAGAACTTCGGGCGGCTTCCGCTGCTGGCGTTCAAGGACCTGAAGATGGAGCCCGAGCAGGCCGTGCCCGCCCAGGTGCGAGCGCTGGGCATCGACCCCGCTCGCGTCGAGGTGGTGGTCATGACCCATCTGCACGTCGATCACGCGAGCGGGATCTCCGAGTTCCCCCACGCCACCTTCGTGGTCAGCAAGGCCGAGTGGGACGGCGCCACCGAAGGCGGCCCGCGGCAGGGCTACACGCAGCGCCAGTTCGATCACGCCTTCGACTACCGCCTGCTCGACTTCGACGGCCCGGGCGCCGAGTCGTTCGCGGGCTTCGGCCGCTCCTTCGACCTGTTCGGGGACGGCAGCGTGCGCTGCGTCTACACGCCCGGGCACACCCTCGGTCACCTGTCGGTGGTCCTCCGCCTGCGCAGCCGGGAGGTGCTCGTGGCCGGCGATGCGATCTACCTGCGCCAGAACCTCGACGAGATGCATCCGCCATACAAGAGCGCGGACGACCACCTCTATTCGCGCTCGCTGCGCGAGATTCGCCAGTACGTGAAGGAGACCCCGAGCGCGCTCGTGGTGCCCGGCCACGACTGGGAGGCGTGGGAGGCGCTGGACGCGGTCTACGAGTGAGCGGCCTCCAGCGCGTCGGCCTTCGACTGGTACAGCTTCACTCTGCGCCCCTTGCCCTGTGTGATCGTCCATATCTGGGCGCTCGAGGCCTCGACGTCCACGCCGCTACCGCCGCCGCGCATCCGGAGCCGGGTCACGACGATGACGCGCGCCTCATCCACCTCGATGATCTCCAAGGGGTCCCAGCGAATCTCGTTCCAGGCCTCCAGAAAGGACTCCCAGACGCCCAGCACCTCCTCGCGGCCCCTGTAGACGCCTCTCAGAGGGCCGATCGAGTTCGACCAGTCGACCTCGAAGTCGTCGGTGGTTCCGTCCAGCGCTCGCCCTATTTCCCCGCGGTTCCAGAATGCGAGGGTGCGGCGTACGAGCTCCGCGTTCTCCTGCGCCATTCCCGCCAGTATCCCCACCTCAGGCCGCGCTCACGGCGCCGACGGACTGCATCGCCGCCTCACGCATGCGACCGGTCTTGCTGTCCGGCTCGTCGGTCTTCAGGCCGTAGGCCGCGAGCTCGGGCAGTGTGACGACCTCGCCGAATCCTGCCCAGTGGCCGTTGGTGATCTGCCGTAGCTGGACCCAGACGCGGTGGGCCTCGACCATCGTGTTCTGGCTGCCCTCCGCGGCCAGCACCGCCTCGGTCACGCGCTTGACCAGTTTCTCGCGACCGCGCTTGGCAAGTGGACCGAACACGCCCGGGGCACCCTCGGGAATCGTGACGATCACGCGGTAGATCGGCTTGGCGTGAGGACGGCCGCCGACGAACACCTCCTGCTCGTTGACGAAGCACCACGTGAGCGCCTGCATGTGCGGGGCCTCCCCGAAGTCGGCCAGGGGCGCGGCCTCGAGCTCGAGGACGATCGTCGACAGCTCGCCGGCGAGTCGCTGCTTGGCGTCGTCAGCCAACGCCCCCTTCGTGGTTGTCAGCTCGATCATCGGCACGGCCGAACCTCCGGTGTCAGGGATTGGAGTGATAACATACATACATGAATGTAGGTGCTGCTGCAAGCGGGAGCCGCCCCACCCAGGCCGACCGAAGCGCGCGCACGCGCAGCGCCTTGCTCGAGTCCGCCGCGAGAGGGCTCTCGCGCCACGGCTACGGCAACCTCGTCCTGGAGAACGTGGCCGCCGAGGCCGGCTATACCCGCGGAGCGCTCTACCACCAGTTCGAGGACAAGGAGGACCTTGCCATGGCGGTCATCGACTGGGTCGATGAGACCTGGAGACAGGAGGTCGGCCCGCTCGCCGACCAGAAGCGCGATCCGGCCGCTGCGCTGATCGCCCTGGCGCGCGGCCACGCGGTCTTCTGCCGCCGCGACGTCGCCCGGGTGGAGATGGCGCTCAGGCTCGAGTTCAGCGGCCAGGATCACCCGGTCGGGCGTCACCTCCAACGGGTGAGCGAAGGCCTGGTCAAGCGCTGCACCCGGCTGATCAGCGCGGGACGCAGAGCGGGAACGATCCCCGCCGGCCCGCCGGCCAGAGCCGTGGCGCTCGCCTTCATCGGCGCCATCGAGGGCACGGTCATAGAACTCGCCGGTCAGGCGCCGCACGACGAGGTGCTGGCCGCGCGCGCGGCCGCGGGCGTGCTTGGGCTCGACCCCGACGCGACCGGCGCAAGATGAGGCTCCCCGACAGCGCGCACACCTCCCGGCCCTGGCGGATCCACGAGATCACGCGCGACTTCCACCTCGAGGACGTGTGGGAGCTGCCGGTCACCGGCGGCCCGGAGAACTTCCACCGAGTGGTGGACGGCTTTGCCACGCGCGACCCGTCGCACAGTCCCTCCGCGGCCAGCCGCGCGCTCTTCGCGATTCGGTGGAAGGTCGGGAAGCTCCTCGGCTGGGACGCCGCGGACGCGGGCCTCGGCTCGAGGGTGTCGCCGCTACGCGACCGCCTGCCGGCGGACCTGCTGGAGGGACCGTCGGGGCCGAAGTCCGAAGCGCTCCCCTTCACGCCGCTGTACCTGACCGGCGACGAGTTCGCCGCCGAGGTCGCCAACCGGACCGTCCACGGCGTCATGCATCTCGGCCGGGTTGCCGACCCGAGCGGAGACTTCCGCGTACAGATGGCGGTCCTGGTGAAGCCGAACGGGTTGCTGGGGACCGGTTACCTGGCGGCGATCAAGCCCTTCCGGCGCCTGATCGTGTACCCCGCGATGATGCGTGGAATCGAGCGCGAGGCCAGGCGGACGGCATCCTGATGGACCGCGCCGCCGAGGTGCAGCGCCGGCTGGACGCGCGCGCCGACGAGATGGCCGCACTGCTCGAGGAGCTGGTGGCGATCGAGACGGAGAATCCGCCCGGCCGTGAGCTCGGCCGCTGCGGACGTGTGCTGCACGATGCGATGGAGAGTCTGGGCCTGTCGCCCGAGCTGATCGAGCTCCCCCCGAGCCGCGAGCTGGAGGATCCGTGCATCGTTCGCGGCAGCGCCGGCGACGGCCCTCGCACGGTCTACTTCCACGGGCATTTCGACGTCGTCCCGGCCCAGGACCCGGCGCAGTTTCTCCCGCAACGGCGCGACGGCAGGATCAGCGGACGCGGCAGCGCCGACATGAAGGGCGGCTTGGTGAGCATGCTCTACGGCGCCGTGGCGGCGCGGGAGCTGGGCCTGCTCGGCGAGCGCCGCATCGTGTTCCACTTCGTGTGCGACGAGGAGACCGGGAGCGAGGCCGGTTCTGGACATCTTCGACAGGCGGGACTGATCGACCCGGACGCGGTGGCGATGATCACCGCCGAGCCCACCGGGGGTGTCGTCTGGCACGCATGCCGTGGCGCGATCACTCTGCGGGTCGAGCTGAAGGGACGTGAGGCCCACGTCGGGCAGGCGCATCTCGGCGTGAACGCCTTCGAGCACATGACCCGCGTGGCCGAGCCGCTCAGCCGGTTGGCACGCGAGCTGCTCGACGCCCGCGGCTCGATGCTCGTGGTCGGCGGTGCCAGCGGCAGCGGCGCCAACTTCAATGCCGTGCCCGGCGCCGCGTGGTTCTCCGTCGACCGCCGCTTCAACCCGGACGAGCAGCTCGACACCGAGCTCGCCCGCCTGACCGACACGATCGCCGAGGCCGCCGCCGGCGCCGGCGCCGACGTGGAGGTCGAGGTGCTTCAGAGAGCAGCGTCCGCCGGCACTGACGACTCGCACCCGATGGCCCTGAGCCTCGCCGACTGCGTCGAGCAGATCGAGGGCGCCGCGCCGCGGTTCGAGGTCTGCCCCGGCACGCTCGAGACCCGCTGGTACGCCCAGCTCGAGATCCCGGCCTTCGCCTACGGCCCGGGCGGCCTCGACGTCTCCCACGGCCCCCACGAGTTCGTCGACGAAGCGGCCATGCGCCGCTCTGCTGCGGTCTACGCGCTCTTTTCCGGCGGCCGGTAGCTGAGTGCCAGCCGGCTGTCGATGGCCCGCCGGGCCCGGTCGAGCGCGGCGGGCTCGCGGAAGAGCAGGTACTGCCCGTTGGCTTCGTGGAGCAGGGCGTTGACCTCGAAGGTGAGCTGCCCGATGTCGGCGTCCCGGCCGACGCGACCCTCCTGCTGTGCCCGTCGCAGGTTGGCTTCGAGAAGATCGGTCCAGCCGGCGAGAATCGCGCGTACCCGGTCTCGGATCGGGCCCTTGCGGGTGTCCCACTCGGCGGCGGTGGAGGCGAAGAAGCAACCGCCGGGGAACACTCCGCGTTCGACATACGACAGGTAGCCCGCGCACAGGGCTTGGAGGCGCTCGATTCCCTCGGGCGCCTGCAGAGCCGGGGCCACGACCTCGTTGTTGTAGAGCTCCTCGGCGGCGGTGATCGTGGCCAGCTGCAGGTCCTGCTTGGAGTCGAAGTGGGCGTACAGGCCGCTCTTGCTCATCCCGATCTCGTCGGCGAGGCGGCCGATCGACAGGCCCTCCAGCCCCTCGAGGGTGGCCAGCCGGGCGGCGGCGTCGACGATCCTGCGGTAGCTGCGCTCGCCGTCGGCGCGCGTGCGTCGGTTGCGTGTCGGGTGGGTGGCCGTGGCTGCTCCGGTCGGGTCCTCCTTGACAAAGTAGCACGAGCGGTCGTACTCTTACCGCACGAACGGTCGTTTTTTAAACGGAAGGGAGCGTCTCCATGCCCACCGCCACCGCCACGGGCTATCGGCTCGAGGGATCACTGCTCGAGGTCTGCGACTGCAACACGCTGTGTCCATGCTGGATCGGCGAGGACCCCGACGGCGGTGAATGCCACTCGGTCGTCGCGTACCACCTCGAACGGGGAGACATCGCAGGTGTCGACGTCAGCGGTCTGACGCTCGTCGCGGTGGTGCACATCCCGGGCAATGTCCTCGCCGGGAACTGGCGTCAGCTGATGCTGGTCGACGACCGTGCGTCGGACGAGCAGATGGACGCGATGGTCGATTGCTTTGTCGGGGAGCTCGGCGGGCCGCTGGCCGACCTCGCCCAGCTCATCGGCGATCGCGTGGCCATCGAGCGCGCGCCCGTGGAGCACGCCATAGTCGACGGCGCCGGGACGCTCAAGGTCGGCGACCGCGTCGATTGCTCGATGCACCCGTACCGCGGGCCGGATGGCAGCGTCACGACGCTCAACAACTCGATCTTCTCCACGGTGCCCGGGTCACCGGCGTACGTCGGGATCGCCGACCACCAGAGGATCGACATCCCCGAGCACGGCTACCGCTGGGAGCTCAACGGCCGCAACGCGATCCAGTCCGACTGGAAGATCGAGCACTCCGAGGCCGCCTAGCGCCGTGGAGGTGCCGATCGGCTCGGCGCGCCTGCGCGCCGTCCCCCTCGCCGTGCTCGCCGCCATCGCGCTGGCCTGGCTAGCTGCCCTCGCCGCGGAGTCGACCGGCGCGGGATCGTCGCTGCACCACGACGCGCTGATCGACGACGGGCCGCCGCTCTGGGTCGCCCTACCCGCGTTCCTGGTCGCCTGGCAGGTGATGATCGCGGCCATGATGCTGCCCTCGAGCCTGCCGCTCGTGCGGCTGTTCACCGCCGCGTCGGCACGGCAGTCCCGCCCTCGTCGGGCCTTGGCCGGCCTGCTCGGCGGCTACGCGCTCGTGTGGTCGGCGTTCGGGGCGGTGGCCTTTGCGCTCGACCTCGGCGTCCATTCCGCCATCGACGCACATCCCTCGCTGCAGGAGTACGAGTGGCTTCTCGGCGGCTCGGTGCTCGCGCTGGCCGGCGCCTTTCAGTTCACGAAGCTCAAGGACGCCTGCCTCGACAACTGCCGCCACCCGGGCGCGTTCATGCTGCGCTTCTACGAGCGCGGTGTTCGGGGTGGCCTTCGTCTGGGCGCCCGGCACGGCGCCTTCTGCGTCGGCTGTTGCTGGGCGCTGATGCTCGTGATGTTCGCCGCCGGGGTGGCGAGCCTGGTCTGGATGGCGCTGCTTACGGCCGTCATGGTCCACGAGAAGACGCGTCCGGGCGGTGCACGGGCCGTCCCAGTGACCGGCGTTGCGCTGCTCGGTGCGGCCTCGATCGTGCTCCTGTACTCGGCCTATGCTGCGGGAGTGATCGGATGAGCCGCGCGGGGTCCGTGGACGCCGCGGCCGTCAGGGCGCGCGAGCGGGCGGGCTGGAGTGAGAGGGCGGAGACCTACGACCTGCTGACCGGCCGGATCACCGCCCGCTTCGCGGAGCCGCTGCTCGACGCCGCGGGAGTGGCGGCGGGCGTGCGCCTGCTCGATGTCGGGACGGGACCGGGCCATGCGGCCGCGGCGGCCAGGGCGCGGGGCGCCGAGGCGACCGGCGTCGACATAGCGGACGAGGTCGTGGCGCTCGCGCGCGGGCGTCACCGAGGGATCCGCTTCCTGCGGGCGGACGCGGAGGAACTCCCCTTCGCGGCGCGCTCGTTCGGCGCGATCGTGTGCAACTTCACGATCAACCACCTCCCCCGTCCGGTGCGCGCGATGCAAGAGCTCGCGCGCGTCGCCGCGCCGGGCGCCGGGATCGCGCTTTCGACCTGGGACCTCCCCGAGCGCAACCGCTTCCTCGGAATCCTGGTCGACGCGCTGCAGGCCTGCGGCGTGACCGCCGTGCGGGAGCCTTCAGCCGGCCCCGACCCCTACCGTTTCGCCGACGACCACCGGTTCCGAGGGCTCCTGCACGGCGCGGGTCTCGAGGAAGTCGAGATCCGCTCGGTGTCGCTCACACACCGTGTCGCAGATGCGGAAGCGCTCTGGCGGGGGCTGCTCGGCGGCAGCGTGCGGACCGCCGGCCTGGTCAGAAAGCAGACGCCGGCCACGCGCAGCAAGGTCCGCGCGGCCGTGGAGCGGCTGGCCGAGGAATACCGCGCCGGCGGCGAGCTGGCCATCCCTGTCCGCGCGAAGTTGGCCCGCGGGACTAAGGAACCAGCGCGGCCGCCTCCTCGGAGACCGTGATGTGGATCGCTCCCGGCTCCCGCACCCAGGCGATCAGGTTCAGCGACTGGAGGCGGTCGAGCATGTACTGGAATCCCGCGGCCTGCGCCCGTGAGCGGTAGCGCCGGCGGACGTCGAAGGCAAAGCCGGTCGTGTGCAGCGAGTAGGCACGGGTGGCGTAGAGGTTCTCCCGGGCCAGCAGCCGCTGGTAGGAGAGATCGCGGACGGTGCTGGTCACGATCAGGGGGGTGCGAGTTCCGGCCAGCGAGCGGACGCCGGCGGACAGATAGGCCGCGAGCGCATGGGCCTCCGGCCGCAGGCCGCGGTAGAGCGAGCGCTCGGCGTCCAACCGCCCCGCCAGCTCGCCCATGCGAGGGTCGGCGCGCAGGCCCCGGCCCGATACGGCAAACGGCCGCAGCGTGCCGGCGCCGTAGGCGTCCTCGAGATCCCCCGGATCCTCGAACACGGTGGTGTCCTCACGGGGGTGCAGCACCTCCTCGCCCGAGGCCTTGGCCGTCTGCAGCCCGGCCAGCCGCTCGAGCTCGTCGCGGTCCTCGCGCCAGAGCCGCATGATCTCGCGGGCGGCGTAGACGCGCCAGAGGTAGGTCTTGGAGTCGTCCCCCAGGCCGGCCAGCAGGCGGTAGGTGCGCGGATGGCGGGCGGGCGTGGCGTCGAAGAACACGCGGGCGTAGCTCACATCGCGCTCGCCGTAGGCGTCGAGCACCTGCTCCAGGTTGCCCATCCCCATGTGGTACGAGACCACCGCGAGGTCGGGGCGGCCGAAACGCTCCAGGGCCATCGCCAGGTAGCGGCCCGCACCGTCGAGGGACTTGCCCGCGTCGAAGCGCTCGTCTATCTCCCGGCGACGCGCCTGCAGGCGCTCGACCTCCGCGAACCGTTCGCGCCGCTCGGCCCGCCGCAGGGCGCGGGTCAGGCGCTCGCTGGCCTCGACGTCCACGCGCATGCCGAGCAGGGTGGTGGCGGTGCCGGCGAGGATTTGAGCGAGCCCCACGGCCCCCTCGAGGTCGCTGCTCGCCATCGCGTCCGGGCGTCCCGCGCTCTCCAGGAAGACCATCGCCTCGAGCAGGTCCGGCTCCACCCCGGCGGCGGCCGCCGCGCGTTCGATCCGAGGCCGGAAGCGCTCCACCCTCCGGGCGGTCGCGGCCACGCCGCCGGGGCTGTTGGCGTAGAGCACGTGGCTGTTCCCGGCGGCGGCGCGAGCCTCGAACTCCTCGTCGCGACCGGGCTCCCAGGCGAACGGGTCGTTCTCGACCAGCGCGGGCCCGAAATCGGGTGGGTCGTCGCCGCCGCCGAGCAGCACGAAACCCGCCAGGGCGGCGCCGGCGACGAGCAGGCCGATGAGAAGGGCGAGACGAGGCACGCAGGTCAGGGTGGCAGGCGGGAATAGGGCGGCCGCCCGGCGCGTCCCCTTGTCAGGACCGCTACCCAAGGAGGATGATTGGATGACCATGGAGGCAGTGCAGCCTGTGGTGCGCAGCCCGTTCAGTGCGCCCGACGTGCCGGAGGGGGGCCTGAGCGACCTCGTGCTGCGCCATTCCCCTCGCCTCGGGGAGCGCCCCGCCCTGATCGACGCCCCCAGCGGCCGGACGATCACCTACGGCCAGCTGGCGCCGCTCGTGCGCCGCACCGCCGCCGGCCTGGCCGCGCGCGGGTTCGGCAAGGGCGACGTCCTCGCGATCTTCTCGCCGAACCTCCCCGAGTACGCGGTCGCGGTACACGCAGCGTTGTCGCTCGGCGGCATAGTGACCACCGCCAACCCGCTCTACACCGCGGAGGAGCTCGCCCGTCAGCTCGAGGACTCCGGTGCCCGCACGCTGGTCACCGTTCCCCCGTTCGTCGAGGCCGCCCGCGCCGCCGGCTGCGAGGACGTGATCGTGTTCGGCGAGGCCGAGGGCGCCACGCCGTTCGCGTCCCTGCTGGAGCACGGCGATGAGCCACCGCACGCGCGGATCAAGCCCGACGACACGGCGGTGATCCCCTACTCGAGCGGCACCACGGGCCTGCCCAAGGGCGTCGAGCTCACCCACGGGGCCTGCGCCGCCAACGTGCTCCAGTCCAGTCAGCTCATCGGCTTCAGCGAGAGCGACACCATCGCGGCTGTGGCGCCGTTCTTCCACGCACTCGGCTTCACAGTGCTGATGAACTCCGCGCTCGCGTTCGGCTCCACCATCGTCTCGCTGCCCCGCTTCGAGCTGGAGGGCTTCCTCTCTGTCATCCAGGACCACCGGGTGACCGGCACCGTGGTGGTCCCGCCGATCGCCCTCGCGCTCGCCCGCCATCCCGCGGTCGACAACTACGACCTCTCGAGCCTGCGTTTCGTGGGCTGCGGCGCCGCACCGCTCGGAGTGGAGCTACAGCAGGAGGCGGAGGATCGCCTCGGCTGCCCGGTCGCCCAGGGCTACGGCATGACCGAGGCCACCGCGGGGATCGCGATCTCCTCCATGGGCGAGCAGGAGCGCAACGACCCGGAGCAGGTGGGAATCCTGCTGCCGGGCACCGAGGCCCGCGTGGTCGACGCAGAGTCCGGCGCCGATCTGGGAACCGGCGGCACCGGTGAGATCTGGATTCGGGGACCACAGCTCATGCGCGGCTACCTCAACAATCCCGGGGCCACGGCCGCCACGATCGACGAGGACGGCTGGCTCCACACGGGCGACATCGGGCGTGTGGACGACGAGGGCCGGATGTTCATCACCGACCGCATCAAGGAGCTGATCAAGTTCAAGGCCTACCAGGTCGCACCCGCCGAGCTGGAGGCGCTGCTGTGCACCCATCCGGCCGTCGCGGCCGCCGCCGTGGTCGGGGCGCCCGACGAGGAGGCCGGCGAGATCCCGACGGCGTTCATCGTCACCCGGGGCGAGGTGGCCGACGACGAGCTGATGGCCTGGGTGGCCGAGCGCGTGGCGCCGCACAAGCGCATCCGGCGCGTGGAGCGCGTGGACGCGATCCCCGCCTCCCCGACGGGCAAGATCCTGCGCCGCGAGCTGCGGTTGCGGCTCTAGGCGTCGACCGGCCGGCGCGCGGCCCGGGCCGCCCTGGCGGCGCTCTTGTGGCCCTGGCTCTGCAGCCGGCCGTGCAGCGCCCGCACCCGCTCGAACACGATCTCCGACGCGGCCTGGGCCTGGTCGCGCGTGGGGTCCTCCACCGCCTCGAACTGCAGCGGCGGCGCGAACTGCGCGGTGACCCGCGGAAACTGCAGGCGCTTCCAGTTGCGCACCCGCTCGGTCCCGGCGATCGCGGCGGGCACCACCGGCACGCCCGTCTCCAGCGCGAGCCGGCCGAGCCCGTGGCGCGGCTTGCCCAGCTGACCGGTCCGGGAGCGGCCGGCCTCGGCGTACATCACCACGATGTCACCGCGCTCGAGGATGGCGTGCGCGGTCTTGAAGGCCTCCTCGTCGCCGTGCCCCCGCCGTACCGGGAACACCCCGCCGTGGGTGAATATGAACTGCAGGGGCGGCGTGAACAGCTGGGACTTGGCCATGAAGTGCACCCGGCGGCGCAGATAGACGGCCACGAAGAAGTGGTCGAGGAACGAGAAGTGGTTCGGCGCGATGATCACCGGGCCGTCGGCCGGCACGTTGGCCGAGTCGATGCAGCGCGCGCGGTAGAAGAAGAGGAGGTAGGGCGTGAGCACGAGCCGGACGAGCTGGTAGACCCAGTCGGGCCGCCGTGATCGCGTGCGCTCGTGGAAACGCGCAAAATGCTCCGCCGGACGCGGATCCTTGTAGACCTGCTCCTTCACCCCGGCATCTTCTACCCGCCGCGGGACCCTCCGTTACGTCCCCCACGACCCGTATATCGTGCCGCGACGCGAGTTCCGACAGTTCCGACAGTTCCGACCAGGAGGAAGGCAACCTTGCCCGACGTCGACGCCCACATCACCGGGACGGTCTGGAAGATCGAGTGCAAGCTCGGCCAGGAGGTCAGCGAGGGCGACACACTGGTGATCCTCGAGTCGATGAAGATGGAGATGCCGGTCGAGGCCGAGGACGAGGGAAAGGTGAGCGAGATCGTCTGCGAGGAGGGTCAGTCCGTGTCTGAGGGCGACACCCTCGTCGTCCTGGAGTGACCCGGAAACTCGTTCTCGACGAGCCCGCCGAAGGGGTCGCGCGGCTCACCATCGACAACCCCGAGCGGCGAGGCGCACTCGACCACGAGATCCTCGACGCTCTCGCCGGCCACGCCCGGACGCTCGACGCCCGCTGCCTGGTGATCCGCGGATCCGGGCCGGCGTTCTCGGCCGGCTACGACATCGGAAACCTCGCGGACCAGAGCTTCGAGGAGTCCGCTGAGCGTCTGGTGGCACATCCGTTCCAGGCCGCGCTGGAGGCGCTCGAGGACTACGAGTATCCGGTGCTGGCCGAACTGAACGGGCACGCCATCGGGGGCGGGCTGGAGCTGGCGATGACGGCCGACATCCGCTTGGCCGCGCGCGGGGCGAAGCTGGGCATGCCGCCCGCAAAGCTCGGGCTGATCTACTCGCACACCGGCCTGCTCAAGTTCCTGCGTGCCTGCGGGCCGGCCAACACCGCCGAGCTCTTCTTCGTCGGGCGCACGGTCGACGCCGATCGCGCCGAGCGAATGGGGCTGGTCAACGAGGTGCTCGGCCCCAGCGAGCTGGACGAGCGCGTGCTCGACCTGGCGGGCGAGATCGCCGCCAACGCACCGATCTCCCTGCGTGGCAACAAGCGGGTGCTGCGGGCGCTGCGCGAGCACCCCCTCCCGGAGGCGGTGGAGCGGGAGCTGGTCGACCTGCGCGAGTCATGCTTCCGCTCCGAGGACTTCCGCGAGGGCGTCCGGGCCTTCGCGGAGAAGCGCGCTCCGGTCTGGCGAAACCGCTGACGGTCCGTCCGGGACGCCGCCTACGGTGACCCTCAGTGCCGCCCCTCATCTCCCGCGAAGAGGCGCTCCGGCTCGGTGAGATAGAAGACCGGTCCGAGATCGAGTCGCTCGTGGATCGCGCCTGGCGGGTGCGGCTCGAGCGCTTCGGCGACTCCACCGACATGTGCTCGCTGGTGAACGCCAAGTCCGGGGGCTGCGCCGAGGACTGCGGCTTCTGCGCGCAGTCGCGCTTCGCGGAGGCGGACACGCCGATGCACGCGATGATGAACCCCGAGCAGATCCTCGAGCACGCCCACGCGGCCGAGGCCGCGGGCGCCCACCGCTTCTGCATGGTCACGCAGGGCCAGGGCCTGTCCAAACGGGATTTCGAGACCATCCTGGAGGGCGCTCGCCTCGTGGCCGAGCACACCAACCTCAAGCGCTGCGCGTCGATCGGACACATGTCCGTCGCCCGGGCCCGCTCGTTGAAGGAGGCCGGGATCCAGCGCGTGCACCACAACGTGGAGACGGCCGAGAGCTACTACCCGGAGGTCTCGACCACGGTGCGCTACGAGGGCCGGGTGCGGACCATCGAGGCCGTTCGCGAGGCCGGGCTCGAGACCTGCGTTGGGGGCATCCTCAACCTGGGAGAGACGCGCGAGCAGCGGGTGGAGATGGCCTTCCAGCTCGCCGAGGTCGACCCCACCAGCGTGCCCATAAACCTGCTCAACCCACGCCCCGGAACGAAGTTCGGCGACCGGGAGCGGATGGACCCGCTCGAGGCGGTCAAGTGGGTGGCGATCTTCCGGCTGATCCTCCCGGACGCGCTGTTCCGCCTGTGCGGCGGGCGCAACGAGAACCTGGGCAGCGGCGAGATCCAGCAGCTGGCGGTCAGAGCCGGGCTCAACGGGGTCATGATGGGCAACTTCCTCACCACGCTCGGCTCCGAGCCCGAGCAGGACCGGGAGATGTTCGAGGACCTCGGCCTGAACGTGGCGCGCCAGCCGGACAACGGAGCGAACCCCCGCCCCGACAACCGCTCGGGCTGGCTCGAGGGTGACAGTCCCGCGCACGCCGGTCGACGAGCTCTTCGACGACGGCCTGTGGGACCCGTCCACCCAGCTGCGCCACAAGAAGAAAAGCTCCGTCCCGTCCCGCCCGGACGGCGCGCCCAACACCTACCCCGAGGTCGTCCACATGAAGCCATGAGCGCAGAGATCGAAGACCGGCTGGCGGAGATCAGGAACCGCGGCCTGTACCGGCGGATGCGCTGCGTGTCCGGACCGCAGGGACCGCGGGTGCTCCTCGACGGGCGACCGGTCCTGCTGCTCTGCTCGAACAACTACCTGGGCCTCGCCGACCATCCGCGCGTGCGCGAGGCCGCTGCCGAGGCCGCGATGCGCTACGGCGCGGGCGCCGGCGCCTCCCGCCTGGTCTCCGGGAACATGACGATCCACCGGCGCCTGGAGGAGCAGCTGGCGGCCTTCAAGCGCTCTGAGTCCTGCCTGCTGTTCGGGTCCGGCTACCTGGCGAACGCCGGCGTGGTCTCGGCGCTGGCGCGCGAGGGCGACGTCGTCTTCTCCGACGCCCTCAACCACGCCAGCATCATCGACGGCTGCCGCCTGGCCCGCGCCGAGACCTTCGTCTACGACCACGCCGACAGCGATCACCTCGAGTGGGGGCTGCGCCAGGCCGAGGGGCGGGGCTCGCTGATCGTGACCGACGGCGTGTTCTCCATGGACGGCGATGTCGCTCCGCTGGAGCGGATCGTGGAGCTCGCCCAGCGCCACGACGCCCGGGTGATGGTCGACGAAGCCCACGGCAGCGGGGTGCTCGGGCCGGAGGGTCGGGGCGCGGTGGCGGCAGCGGGGCTGGAGGGCGAGGTCGACGTGATCGTGGGCACCCTCGGGAAGGCGCTCGGCTCCTACGGCGCTTATGTGTGCTGTGACCAGCAGATGGCGAAGTACCTGATCAACAGCGCGCGCACATTGATCTTCTCCACCGCTCTGCCGCCCCCGGCGGTTGCGGCCGCCATGTCGGCGCTCGGGTTGTTGGCCGAGCAGCCGCGCCGGGTCGAGAAGCTGAAGCGCAACGGGGCCGTGCTCCGGGCCGCCCTGGCCGACAACGGCCTGCCAGTGCCACCGGGCGAGACCCCGATAGTGCCCCTGATCGTGGGCGAGGCGTCGGAGGCGGTCCGGGCCAGCGAACGGGCACTCGAACGGGGCATCTTCGCCCAGGCGATCCGGCCTCCGACCGTCCCGGAGGGCAGCTCGCGCCTACGCCTCGCGGTGATGGCCTCGCACACGAAGTCGGAGCTGCGCGAGGCGGCTCAGAGTCTGGCGGCCGTCGTACCCGCCCCGGCGCGCGAGGCACCGCCGCTCGCCGCCGAGGCGGAGCGCTCGGGCGTGTTCGACGGCCTGCGCGACGCCGCGTAGCGCCGGTGCGCGGGGGCAATACCGCCGTACGCCGGGCTCCCTGTGCCCGGCCGCTGCCCGTGGGCGGGCTCGCGCGGCCGCGGCGCGGGTGCTGGGCCGTGCGCCGCTGGCGGCTCGCCCTCAGCCGCCGCTGATGCGCGGCATCTTCGTGACGGGAACCGGCACCGGCGTCGGCAAGTCGGTGCTGGCCGCCGCAGCCTGTGCCGCGCTCGCCGCGCGCGACCTGCGGGTCGCGGCCTTCAAGCCCGCCGTGACAGGACTGGACGAGCCGTCCCCTCCCGGATGGCCACCGGATCACGAGCTGCTCGCCGGCGCCGCCACTGCCGGGCAGTCGGCGGAGGAGGTGGCGCCCTACCGCTTCGGGCCCCCGGTGTCGCCTCACTACGCCGCCGAGCTGGCCGGCGTGGCGGTCGACCCCCGGCGAGTGGTCGACGCCGCCCGGCAGGCCGCCGCGGGCGCCGATGCGCTGGTGTGCGAGGGGGTGGGCGGCCTGATGGTGCCCTTGACGCCCGGTTACCTCGTGCGCGACCTGGCCGTGGACCTGGCGCTGCCGCTGGTGGTGGCCGCGGGCGCCGGGCTCGGGACCATCAACCACACGCTGCTCACCGTCGAGGCGGCTCGCGCCGCCGGGTTGACGGTGGCGGGTGTGGTGATGACCCCCTGGCCCGGCCGGCCATGGCCGCTGGAGGAGTCGAACCGGCAGACCGTGGAGCGCCTTGCCGGTGTGCCGGTGAGCGGCCTGGCGCCAACCTCGCCGCAATCGCTGGCGAGCGGCGGCGCGACGCTGCCGCTGGACGATTGGCTCTCAGCCAGCCTCTAAGCTCGTCTGATGGCCACCGAGCAGGCCGAACGCCCGCGAGACGACGCCGACGACCGCCCCGAGCTGCTGGTCAAGCTCCAGGAGCGCAAGGCGCGCCACAAGCAGAAGCACCCGATCCACCGGGTCGGCGTGGTCATGCTCGGCATCTTCCTGATCCTGGCCGGGATCGTGCTCTCGGGTCCAGGCGTGCCCGGCCCCGGCTTCCTCGTCATCCTCATCGGCCTGGCCCTCGTGGCCCTGGAGTTCGACCGCGCCGAGCGGCTGCTGGAGAAGGTGATCATCTGGGGCGACCAGCTGGGCGACTGGGCCGAGCGCCGGCCCACGGGCCAGAAGGTCGCCTTCGGCGTCGTGGCCGCGGCGGCGGTCGCCGGCTTCGTGGTCGCCGCGATCCTCTGGGACATCCCGCTGCTGCCGATCGTCTGAGCGGTTAAGGCGGCTTCTCCCCCTCCCAGTAGTCGACCGCGTCGTCCCGCCGGAAGAACTCCCGCAGGCCGCCGCCGCGCGGCAGGCGCTCGCCGACTCCCACCTTTCCGGCGTCCGGGTAGACGACCACGTCGGGGCGGCCCGAGCTGCTGATGGACAGAAAGCGCGCCGGCTCCGGGCTGCGGTTGATGATCTGGTGGGCCCCGTCCGGCCCGGTGGGGAAGTGCAGCGCCTCCCCCTCCTCCAGCTCGCGCGAGCCATCGGGGCTGCGCAGCGTCAGCCGGCCCTCGATGACGACGATCAGCTCCTCATCGGAGTAGTGGAAGTGGTACGGATAGGCGGCCTCGCCCGGTGGCAGCTCCCACAGGCTGCAGCCGATCAGCTCGGACCCGAGCTCGTAGCCGATCCGGGCGCGGCGCGAGCGAAACCCCTCGGGCCGCTCCCCCTCCTCGAACGTAGGCCGGTAGATGTTCGCCATGGCGGCAGGTTAACCTCGACCGCGACCACAATTGCCGGATCTGGTCGAGGTTTGCCGCTCCCTGGACGGCAAAGCTCGACCGGAGTGCTACGCGCGGGACTTGGTCGAGGTTTTCGCTGCCGCAAGAGCGCCAGGGCGCCATTCACCCCGCGTTCAGTGAGATCGATCGCGCACGGTGTAGGGCCCGGTCGAGACCGCGTGGTAGCCCTTGGCCCCGACCAGGCGAGCCAGCTCGCTCCGAGGCTCCTCGCCGGCCTCGAGCCGGTCGAGCGCGTGACGGAAGTCCCAGCGAGGCCACCAGCCCAACTCCTCACGCGCTCGTGCGTTCACGTAGACCCGCTCGATGCCGCCGAACATCCGCCAGCCGCGGCGGGCGTAGGCGGCCCTGTAGCCGGGAACGCGGCGCTCCACCACCGCGGGAGCGTCGCCGCGCAGGCCGGCCAGATCGTCGCGGGTGAACGGCGTGGTGGCGCTGATGATGTAGCGACCGAAGCCGATCGCGGGCGCCCGTTCCAGCGCGAGGCGGTGGGCGCTCACCACGTCCTCGAGATCGACCCGCCGGTAGAGCAGCTCGTTGAGCTTGAGGTTGGCGTCGTCGTAGGCGGCCCGGACGTCGTCGCGGTCGTCGGCCTCGGGAAAGAAGCGCGAGGTGCGCAGGATCAGGCAGGGCAATCCGTGGTCGCGATGGACGAGCTCGCATAGGTCCTCCGCCGCGGTCTTGGTGACGCCGTAGACGTTGCGCGGCACCGGCGCCACCTCCTCGTTGATCCAGGCCGCGGGTGCCCCCGGCGGCGGGCTCAACGCCCGGCCGAAGGCGCTGGTGGTGCTCGTGAACACGAAGCGGCCCACCCCGGCGGCCACAGCCTCTTCGAGCAGGTTGAGCGTGCCCGTGACGTTGGTCTCGACGAAGGCGGCGCGGTCGTGCGTGCCCACGTGCGGCTTGTGCAGGGTCGCGGCGTGCAGCACCGCCTCGACGCCCCGCACGCAGCCGCGCACGAAGGCGCGGTCGGCGATCGACCCGACGGCCCCGGTCCAGGGGGACTCGAGGATGTCGAGGCCCACCACCTCGTGACCCTCCGCCCCCAGCACCCGGACCAGCGCCTCCCCGAGATGGCCGGAGCTGCCGGTGACGAGGATCCTCATGAGGGCGGGATCAGGCCCGTGCGTCGGCTCCCTTGCGCTCGCGCTCCTGCTCGCGCAGCTCCACGCGCCGGATCTTGCCGGTCAGGGTCTTGGGCAGGTCGTCCACGAACTCGATCTCGCGCGGGTAGGCGTAGGCCGAGAGGTGCTCGCGCACGTGCTGCTTGATCTCGTCGGCCAGCTCGTCCGACGGCTCCCGGCTCCCGGCCAGCACGATGAAGGCCTTGACGATGTCGCCGCGCCGCTCGTCGGGCGAGGCCACGGCGGCGGCCTCCTTGACGGCCGGGTGCTCCACACAGGCGGATTCCACCTCGAACGGGCCGATGCGGTAGCCGGAGGAGATGATCACGTCGTCGGCGCGGCCGGCGTACCAGACATAACCGTCCTCGTCGGTGGTGGCCGCGTCCTTGGTGTGGAACCACTCGCCCCCGAACTCCTCCTCGCTGTCCTCCGGGCGGTTCCAGTAGCCCAGCGGGTAGTGCGGGTTCGAGCGGGCCTTGAGGCAGATCTCGCCGCGCTCGCCGACCGGCAGCGGCTTCTCGTCCTCGTCCAGGATCGCCACCTCCCAGCCCGGTATGGGCCGGCCCATCGAGCCCTCGCGGACCTCGATGTTGGGGAAGTTGCCGCACAGCGGGTAGCTCTCGGTCAGCCCGTAGTAGTCGAGCACCGTGATCCCGTACTGCTCCCGGAACCAGCGGATCACCTCGGGATTGAGCGGCTCGCCGGCGGAACACGTGATACGCAGCTTGTCGAGCGGATAGCGCTCACCGGCGTTCTCCACGCCGGTCATCGCCCGCAGCGCGGTGGGGGTGGTGAACATGTTCTCCACTCCGTGCTTGGAGAGAAAGCGCAGGTGCTCCTCAGGGTCGTAGCCGCCCTTGCGCGCCTGGACCAGCGCCACCGCCCCGTAGCGCCAGGGGCCGAGCAGCGGGCAGATGCCGGCGGCCCAGGCCCACTCGCCCGACCCGTGAAAGAGCTCCCCGTCGCGCACGTCGTGGCAGAACTCGAACTCCTCGTGACCGAGCAGGTAGCGATGGGCGTGGAGGATGCCCTTGGCCAGGCCGGTGGTGCCCGAGGAGTAGTAGAGCTGCGCCGGGTCGTCGGCGGCGGTGTCCACGGTGTCGAACTCCGCCGAGGCGTCCTCCATCTCGTCGAGGAGACCGTCGTCGAGCACCAGCACGGTCTCGGCGAGGCCGTCCGGGATGCGGTCCCGGTTGGCCGCGTTGGTCACCACCAGCTTGGCCTCCGAGTCACGCAGCCGGTGCTCGATCCCCTCGTCCCCGTACAGCACCGACAGCGCGAGCAGGATGGCGCCCGCGCGATAGGTCCCGATGAACGCCGCGGCGGTCTCGGGCAAAGCGGGCAGGAGGGTCGCCACCCGGTCTCCGCGCTCGACGCCGTGTGCGCGAAGCACGTTCGCGAAGCGGTTCGACATGTCCTGCAGCTCGCCGAAGTCGACCCGGCGCTCCTCGCCCTCCCAGTCCTCCCAGACCATGGCGAGCCGGTCGCGCTCGTGCTTGTCGCACACGTCGTGCGCGATGTTGTAGCGCTCGGGGATGTCCCAGGTGTGCCGGTCGCACATCGCCTGGTAGTCGTCGAGCTCGTACTTCCTGAAGCTCATCTCACACCTCCGCCCGAAAGGGCTACCCGCCGGGAGCCCGACCTATGCTCTCAGACAACGGCCCCCGCGCTGCGCTCAGGGCGGGCGGCACCGGCCGCCGCCCCAGCAGCGCGTCCGCCACCACTCGCGCGGTCGCCGGCCCGGCCGAGATCCCCCAGGGCCCGTGGCCGGCCGCCGCCCAGACGCCGTCCAGCCCAGGCACCGGACCGACCAGCGGACGGCCGTCGAACGACTGGGGCCGCGCGCAGACCCGGCTGCGCACCACTGGCGCGTCGGCCAGCGCCGGCACGAAGCGCGCGCCGGCGTCGCGCAACGGAAGCGCCCAGGCGCCGGGGTCGGGCTCTTCGGTCAGGAAGGTCGAGCCGACCGACACTGCACCACCCGCTGTGACCAGGCTGAACAGCGGCCCCGGCCCGCCGGCCGCCACCTCCTCGACTCCGGCTTCCTCCAACACGTGACGCGGCGGCTCCTCGAGGGCCACCTCTACGACCACGCCCCATACGGGCACGATCGGGCGCCAGCTGTGGCTCGGGTCGATCACACCCGGTGTCCATGGCCCGGCGGCCACGAGCACGGCCCCGGCCGCACAGTGCTCGTGACCGGCGAACACCCCCCGCGCCCGGCCTCGCGTGAGCCAGGGCCAGGCGGGTAGGCCCTCACGCAGCCGAGCCCCCGCACGCCGGGCCCGCTCGGCGAAGGCCAGCGTGGCCGACGCCGGCCGCACCGGGAAGCCTGTCTCCAGGCGGCAGGCCCACAGCCGGCGGCCGACGCCGGGCTCGAGTCGCTGCACCTCCCGCGGGTCCAGCAGCTCGGGCTCGAGCTCCGGACAGGTGCGGCCGATCTCCGCCCGCGTCCCCTCGAGGGCCCAGCGTTCAGCGCCGAGCATCAGGATCCCCGCCGGCTCCGCAGGCAGGTCGAAGCCCTCGAGCCCGCGGTAGTGGCGCACGCTCTCGACGTGCAGGTCGGCGAGCACCGGCTCGAAGGGATGTTGGATCACCCCCGAGTTGCGCCCGGAGGCCGCGCCGGCCAGCTCAGTCCGTTCGAACAGCTCCACGCGCGCGCCCCGCTCGGCCAGAAACGCCGCCGTGGCGCAGCCCACGATCCCTCCGCCGATGATCGCGACGTCGGGAAAGCCGGTCATCTCAGTCGGAGGCGTAGTCCACGATCGACTTGTCGATCAGCCACTCCACGGGCGCCTTGTCGTCGTGGTAGACCGTTCCGCCGCGCAGTGGCTCCTCCAGCCGCCCGGCCGCCGCCAGGGCGGTCCCGCGGAGCCCGCCGGGAAGCCGCGGCACCGCGCGACGCAGCCGCTCCGCCGACAGCGGCCGCTCGCTGGCGGTGATCAGCGTGTTGGTGGGCTCGATCGGGTCGCGGAGCACGTGGGGGAAGACCTCGGCGATGGTCGCCGTCAGCACCTTCTCCAGCTCGTCCTGGCCCTCGGGATGGCCGGCGTTGACCACCAGCACGCCGCCGGGCCGCAGGCGCTGCCGAACGCTCTCGAAGAACTCCTTCGTCGTGAGGTAGAAGGGGATGTACGGCTGGCGGTAGGCATCGACCGAAATCACGTCGTAGCGCGCATCGGTGCGGCGGAGAAAGGGGCGCGCGTCCTCGTGATAGAGGTGCAGCCGCGGGTTGTTCATGTCGAAGTACTCGCGCCCGATGTCGGAGAGCTCCGGGTCGATCTCCACCCCGTCGACGCGGGTGGCGGGAAAGAACTCCTCGTAGGCGCGCGAGGTCGTGCCCGCCGCGTTGCCCAGAATGGCCACGCGCCGCGGCTGAGCGGAGCGACCCGCGAAGGGCAGGACCAGGTGGCCGTCCCAGACGTCGCCGGTGAGGACGGAGGCGGGATCCAGCACGCCGGGGCGCGGGTTGTCGCATTCGGCGACGCACACGGAGTGCTGAGCCTGGCCCTCGTTGAGCTCGAGCACCCGGCTCCCGTCGTCGCGCTCGATCACCCTGGCGTACTGATACTCGGTGTCGGTCTCGTGGATCACCCGCCCCTCCTCGGTGCTGGCCTTCAGCGTGCCCACCGGCAGCGCGATCAGCGCGGCGATGGCGGCGGGCGCCAGGGCGTAGCGCCCCACGGGCCGCAGGCCCCACACCGCCACGAGCGAGATGGCGAGGGCGAAGATCAGGAAGGTGCGCCGGGTGCCCACGAGCGGGATTAAGAGAAGCGCCGACAGCAGCGTCCCCAGCAGCGACCCCGCCGTGGAGAGGGCGTAGAGGCGGCCTGCCACGCGCCCCGCTTCCTCGACCGAGGAGACCGCCAGGCGGATCGCCCACGGGGATACGGCGCCCAGCAGTAGGACCGGCACCGCCACCAGCACCAGCACCGCCGCCAGCGATCCCAGGAACGCGCCGGCGGAGATCTCGTCGAGCGCGTCGACCGCCACGTCGAGCAACGGGTCGGCGGCAAAGGGCACCAGCGCCAGGAGCGCGGCGGCCACCAGCGCCAGCAGGCACAGGCCGCGCATGTGGGGGTGCCGGTCGGCGAGCCGCCCGCCCAGCCAGTAGCCCAGCGACAGGGCGACGAGAACGACCCCGATCGTGTTGGCCCACACGATGGTGGAGGCGCCGAAGTACGGGGCGAGCAGCCGCACGGCGGCGATCTCGGCGCCGAGGGAGCCCGTCCCCACCACGAAGACCAGCAGCGGCAGGGGCGGCATAGCGCTGCTGACCTTAGCTGCGGCCTATGGCGGGTTGCCGTAGCCCGGCAGGCCGGTCCAGCCCCGGGCGTAGCAGGGCGCCGCACCGCACACCTCGACCACCCGCCCGTTCGGCTTCAGGAACTCGGACTTCTGAACGCGGGCGCTCGCCTCGTTGCGGGGAGCCCCGTGCGGATCCTCGCCCACGCGCGGCGGGACGTTGGTGAGCGGCGGCGGCGGCGTGCCTGCGGTCTCCCCGTTCTGCTCGCGCACCGGCCCGGTGTCCCACCACACGACGGCCGAGCCCGGGTAGGGGAACGAGCGGATGCGCTCGAGGCCGAACCACGGGTTCCTGAGCGGCGAGCGTCCCTGATCCAGAGCGGGCTGACGGATGCGGGCGCCGAAGGTGCGGGCCATGATCGAGGTGGTGAAGTCGGCCACCTGGTGGTCCCCGAAGGCAACGTGCATCAGCACCTTGTGCGCAGGGGTGTTGGGCAGCGAACGGCTGGTGATGTGGTGGGCGTAGCCATTGGCCTCGCCCCGGTCCCAGAGCAGCTGGATCTGGGACAGCCAGAGCTGACGCTCGATCTCCCGCGGATAGCCGCCGTAGATGATCGGCGCGAAGTCGTCGAAGTCGACGCTGCGCTGCAGCAGCGTGGAGTAGTTCATGCCGGGCACTCCCAGAACGGCGCGCTGGAAGTCGGGCGCGAGGGCGGTCAGAGCGCCGCCCATGATTCCGCCCTGGCTGTTGCCGTCGAAGTAGAGCCGCCGCGCGTCGATCACGGACTGGCCGTTCTTCTGGAAGGCCGGGTTCGATCCGAGGCCCTGGGGATGAATCAGCGCGCGGCCCAGCAGAAGCTGCTGGAGGAAGCCCTGCTGCATTCGGTCGGCCAGCGTGTTGAAGCGCGACAGATCTCCCAGAACGGTCACTAGGTTGGGCAGGTCCTGCCGCGAGAAGCCCGCCCAGTCCGTGGCGCAGAACACGAAGTTGTGCTCGTTCGACATCGATTCGACGTTCCCGGCATCGATCTCGGTGCGCGCGCCGAGCAGGCCGTGCCCGTAGAGCGCGGGGCGGGCCTTCGCAGGGGCGGCGGGATCGAGCGCCGACCGCGGGATCTGGCAGATGTACTCGAACTCGGTGGTGCCCTGCTGCTTTGGCAGCCCGTTGCGGCCGAGCACGAAGCTCCCGCCCGGCGCGCAGGCCTCGGAGAGAAAGCAGGGAGCGGTGATCTTGCCCGTGACCACCCGGGCGATGCGCTCGTCCTGCGCCGGTGTCAGGTCGGTGAAGGAGGCCGTGAACCGGGGCGAGCTGCCGCTGACCTTCAGATCGCGCAGGTTGCGATCGCCGAGCTGCGCGAAGGCTCGGTCGCGGATGTGGAGCGCCCGGCCGCTGAGGCTCCGGCGGCTGGCCACAGTGAAGTCCCAGGCCAGGAACAGGTTGCCCCGCCTGATGCCCGCTTTCCTCAGCTTGCGGAACAGGCGCTCGAAGTGAGGCCGGCGGCGCTCGATCAGGTGCCGGCGCGTTCGCATGCGGTCGCGGTAGAGCCGGAAGGCCCGGCCGGCGCGGATCGGGCTCCCGTCGGCGCGCTTGAGGTTGCGCAGCGCGACGATGTAACGCCCGCCCTCGCTGAAGTTCCTGGCCGGCCTGACGATGAGCACGCGGTCGGCCTCGGTCTCCGGGTTGGAGTCGATCTCCGCCCAGACCGGGTGGCGCCGGCCGCTGCGCGCGTTGATCACCACCACGGGCGACCGCCTGGCCAGGCTGCGGGATACGTCGCCAATCGGCGGCAGCCGGCTGGCCCGGGCGGCCTCGACGCTGTCCAGGCCGGGCACCTTGGTCAGCAGCATCGAGCCGGGGCTGAAGCCGTCGGCCCGGTTCATGTCGACGGGATCGATGTGCACGCCGTCCTTGTTGGCCGGCATGGAGCTTCGCCTGAGAGCGAGGCGACGGCCGGTGGCCGTGTCGCGGTCGCGCTTGGTGAAGAGGTCGTTCGGCCAGGGATAGAGACAGACCGCCGGGTCCGTGAAGTCACAGCGCTTCGACGGCCGCTCCCCCTGGGCCTCGGCGGCGGCGGGCGCCAGCAGCGCCACAGCCGCGACCACCAACGCGGACCTGCATCCCCTCGTCATCGCGCGCGCAAGCTACACGCGATTCCGACCTGAGGCGCCGGTAGCGTCGCCGTCGTGGACCTTACCGCGGCCGACCGGGCTCACCTGTGGCACCCGTTCACCCAGCAGCGCGGCTGGGAGCAGGAGGAGCCGCTGATCATCGAGCGCGCGGAGGGCACGAGCCTGGTGGACACGGAGGGACGGCGCTACATCGATGGCGTCTCGTCGCTGTGGTGCAACGTGCACGGCCACGGTCACCCCCGCATCGACGCCGCCGTGCGGGATCAGCTCGGCCGCGTGGCCCACTCCACACTTCTCGGTCTCACCCACCGCCCCGCCATCGAACTGGCCCGGCGGTTGGTGGAGCTCGCCCCCACCGGTCTGAGCCGGGTCTTCTACTCGGAGTCGGGCTCCACGGCCACCGAGATCGCCCTGAAGATGGCCTTCCAGTACTGGAAGCAGCGCGGCGAGCACCGGCCTCGGTTCGTCGCCCTCGGTATGGCCTATCACGGCGACACCATCGGGTCGGTATCGGTGGGCGGCATCGAGCTGTTCCATTCGCTCTACCGCCCGCTGCTGTTCGACACCCTCAAGGTGGAACCCGGCGACGTCGACCAGATGGCCTCGATACTGGCCCGGCACGAGGGCGAGGTGGCGGCGGTGATCATGGAGCCGCTCGTGCAGGGGGCCGCCGGGATGCTCGTCCATCCCGAGGGCTACCTGCGTGCGGTGCGCGAGCTGTGCGACCGGCACGGCGTGCTGCTGATCCTCGACGAGGTGGCCACGGGCTTCGGGCGCACCGGCCGCATGTTCGCCTGTGAGCACGAGGGGGTGGCTCCCGACCTGCTCTGCCTCGCCAAGGGCCTGACCGGCGGCTACATGCCGCTGGCCGCCACGCTGGCCGCCGAGCCGATCTACGACGGCTTTCTGGGCGAGTTCGAGGAGTTCCGCACCTTCTTCCACGGCCACACTTACACCGGCAATCCACTGGCCTGCGCGGCCGCCCTCGCCACCCTCGACGTGTTCGAGGAGGAGCGCACGCTGGAGCGCCTGCAACCGAGGATCGAGCTGCTGGGCCGGCTGCTCGAGCCGCTCGCCGCCCACCCCTGCGTGCGCGAGGTACGCCGGCGAGGCTTCATGGTCGGCATCGAGCTGGCCGGCTTTCCGCTCGAGCAGCGGATCGGCCACCAGGTGACCCTGGAGGCCCGCCGCCGGGGAGCAATCATCCGGCCGCTCGGCGACGTGGTCGTGCTGATGCCACCACTCGCGATCGCGGAAGCCGATCTACGCCGGCTGGTGGCGATCACGGGCGAGGCGATCGAGGCCGCTACCTCGGCCGCCTCCCTGTCGGCGGCCGCGTAACCTCGCTCCATGCCGGTGGATCTCGCCGCGGTCCGGCGCATGGCGCTGGCCCTCCCGCGAACCGAGGAGCGACCGTCCTACAACGACACCGCGGGCTTCCGGGTGCGCAGCCGGGGCCTCTTCGTTCGCGAGCGGGAGGACGGGAAGACCATCGCGCTGAAGATCGACTACGGCGAGCGCCGCGCCCTGACGGCGATGCAGCCCGAGACCTTCGAGGTGACCCCGCACTACGAGAACTACCCCTGGGTCATCGTCCACCTTAGAACGGTCGATCCGGGCGAGCTCGAAGAGCTGATCACGGAGGCGTGGCGGCTGACCGCATCGAAGACCGCGGTGAAGGCCTTCGATGCGGACCGCTAGCCGTCGTAGGGCTCGAAATCGCGCTTGCGCGCGCCGCACACCGGGCAGAACCAGTCGTCCGGGATGTCCTCGAACGGCGTGCCGGCCGGGATGCCGCCGTCGGGGTCGCCCTCGGCGGGGTCGTAGATGAACCCGCAGGAGGTGCAGATGTAGAGCTGGCTGGTGGCGGCTTCCATGGCGGGGGGCGGAAGACTAGCGCCCGGCCCGGGTAGGCTGGACCGGTGCGGGTGGACCGACCGCCCCCGGGTGAGGAGATCAATCGCGGCGCCGTGACCGAGCCGCGCCAGGCGGCCTCGCTCATGCTGCTGCGCGACTCCGCCGAGGGCCCCGAGGTCCTTCTCGTGGAGCGCAATCCCAAGCAGCGCTTCATGGGTGGCGCCTGGGTGTTCCCCGGCGGTGCGGTGCACGCCGAGGACGCCGACCACGCCGGCGCCGCCGTGCGGGAGCTGGAGGAGGAGGCCGGGATCGTCCTCCCCGCGGCATCGCCGGTCGTGGGCTACTCGCGCTGGATCACGCCTGCCGAGGTGAAGATTCGCTTCGACACCTGGTTCTTCCTGGCCGAGGCGCCGCCCGGAGCCCGGGCCGTCCCGGACGGCGGGGAGTGCGTGGATGCTCGCTGGCTGCGGCCCGGTGCCGCGCTCGAGGCACACGGCCGCGATGAGCTGATGCTCGTCTTCCCGACGATCAGGCACCTCGAGGAGCTGGCCGCCTTCGAGTCGGTCCGGGACGGACTCGAGAAGGCCCGCGTGCGGAAGCTCGAGCCGATCACGCCGCGTGTGGTCACGCGCGGCGGCACGGCCAATGTCCTCTTGCCCGGCGAGCCGGGGTACGACGAGGCGTGAACGGCCGCAACCGCGGGCCCCGGCGCTTGTTCTCAGAAGCGATGAGACGTGGCGCCTTGATCCTGCTGGCGATGCTCGCGCTCCTGAGCTGCCTGGCTGCCGGGGCCTTCGCGGCCACCCTGCTGGGCACCGAAGGCGACGACCGGCTGCCGGGCACCGCCGAGCCCGACCAGGTCTACGGCGAGGGGGGCGCGGACGTCCTGAGCGGAGAAGGCAGTAACGATTACCTCGAGGCCGGCTCCGGTGCGGACGGTGTCGAAGGCGGGGACGGCGTGGACCTCCTCATCGGGGGCACCGGGGACGACCGCATGGACGGCGGCCGCGGCGACGACGTGGCCTACGCCGGCGCCGGGGCGGACCTCGTGCTGGGCGGTCAGGGGACCGACACGCTCCTCGGCCAGGCCGGCCCCGACCGGCTTTTCGGCGGATCCGGCCGCGACCGCGTCTACGCGAGCCTCGGCCCCGACTACGTGGACGCCGGCTCCGGCGCCGACTGGGTGACCTCCGAGGAGGGCGACGTGATCGTCGACGCCGGGCCGGGCCGGGATGCCGTCGGGGCCTCGGGGGGCGACGTGCAGGTTCAGGGCGGCGCCGGTGACGACCGCATTCGCACGGGCGACGGCGACGACCGGGTGTCCGGTGGCGGCGGCCGCGATGCGCTGGAGACCGGTGCCGGCGACGACATGGTGCGGGTGCGCGATCGCAGGCGCGACCGGGTCGACTGCGGCGACGGCGCCGACCAGGTGGCGGCCGACCCCGCCGACCTGCTGACCAGTTGCGAAAGCGCCCTCGCGCGCGCGGGCCGTTTGCGCTAAGAACCCGGCCCATGGCGAACACGGGCCTTACCGTGGCGGTCACGGGCCCCACGGGCGACCTCGGCCTGGCCATCGTCTCCGCCCTCGAGCGCTCGCGGTCGGTCAAGACGATCGTCGGAATGGCCCGCCGCCCGTTCGACCCGAGAGCGCGCGGCTGGCGAAAGACCGAGTACCGCCAGGGCGACGTGACCGATCGCCCGACGGTGCGCCGGCTGGTGAAGGACGCCGACGTGGTGGTGCACCTGGCGTTCGCGATCCTCAGCGCGAGCGACGCCACGCGGGAGCTCAACGTCGCCGGCTCGCGGTCGGTGTTCGAGGAGTCGGCCAAGGCCGGCGTGGAACGCCTCTGCTACGCCTCGAGCGTCGCGGCCTACGGGTTCCACGACGACAACCCGGACTGGCTCACCGAGGACGTCCCGCCGCGCGGCTCGCCCGAGCATCCCTACTCCGACCAGAAAGCCGAGGTGGAGGGGGTGTTGGCCGATGTGCTGCGCCGCCGCCGGCGGACGACGGCCTGGGTCTTCCGGCCCTGCATCGTCTCCGGGCCGCAGGCCCGCACGATGCTCGAGGAGATCCCGTACTACCGGCTCGGCGAGGCCATGCCGGCAACCGTCGGGCGGCTGCTGGGCACGATGCCGGTGCTGAAGCCGGTGATCCCCGATCCGGGCACGCGCTTCCAGCTCGTGCACGAGGACGACGTCGCCCGCGCCTTCGTGGCCGGCGTGCGGGGAGCGGGCGAGCCGGGGGCTTACAACCTGGCCGGCGGCGGGACGCTCACCGCCGCGGACCTGGCCGCCGCCCTCGGCTGGTACTCGGTGCCGGTGCCGAGACCCGTGGTGGAGGCCACGGCCGAGGTGGTCACCCGGCTCCCGCTGGTGCCGGACGCGGTGTCCTGGATCCACTCGGTGCGAAAGCCGGTGCTGATGCGCACCGCCCGGGCGCGGCGACTACTGCGCTGGCGGCCACAGCACACGTCGAAGGCGACGCTCGCGGCAATGGTGGAGGCTCACCAGGCCGAGGGGCCGGCGCGCGTGCGCTGAGGCGCGCGGAGCGTTTACAGCGCCTGCCGGTAGAGCTCCGTGTACTCCTCGGGTCCGGCCTCGCGCGGGTTCAGCAGAGTGGTGCCGTCGCCGAGCGCACCCTCCACGAGCTCGGGGATGGCCGCCTCGGGCACTCCGACCTCCGACAGCCGGGTGGGGAGCCCCAGCCCGGCCACCAGCTCGGTGACCCAGGCGGCGAGGGCCTCGCCGATGTCGGGCTCGACGACGCCGACCACCTCGCCCACGTCGCGGTAGCGGTCGGCGATGGCCGGGTCCCCGGCCGCGTTGAAGCGAATCACGTGGGGAAGGTGGATGGCGTTGGCCATTCCGTGCGGCACGCCGTAGTGGGCGCCGGCCGAGTGGGACATGGCGTGAACCGAGCCCAGCGAGATCGTGATCGCCAGGTTGGCCGCCACGAGCATGTTGCCACGCGCGTCCTCGTCCTCGGGGGTTTCAATCGCGCGGCGGAGGTTGTCGCGCATCAGCCGCAGCGCCTGGAGCGAGCGGGCGTCCTGGTGTGCGCTCCAATCGGCCGATACGTAGCCCTCGATGGCGTGGGTCATGGCGTCCATGCCCGTCGCGGCCGCCACCGACGGAGGCAAGGTGCGGGTGCTCTCGGGGTCGAGGATCGCCAGGCGCGGGATCAGCGGAAAGTCCGCGATCTCCAGCTTGACCTTCTGCTCGGGGTCCTTGATCACCGCGGCCATGGAGACCTCGCTGCCGGTACCCGCGGTGGTGGGAATGCAGGCGAGCGGCGCGATGTCCAGCGGGCGGCCCATTCCCTCGCCCGCGCGAGGCATCAGGTAGATGCCCTCCAGGTCGAGCGCGCTGCCGCCGTGGCTGAACACCGCGTCGGCGACCTTGGCCGTGTCCATCACCGAGCCGCCGCCCAGCGCCAGGAAGGAGTCCGCCCCCGCCTCCCGGGCCGCGGCGGCACAGTCCGCGACCGTCGTGGTCGAGGAATCCTGGGGCACCTCGTCGAACACGCCCACGGCATCCAGGCCGCCGTCGGTGAGACCGGCCTCCACCCGCTCGACCAGCCCGGTGCCCCTGATCACCTTGTCGGTGACCACGAACACCCGCTGCGCCCCCTCCTTCTGGAACTCGAAGCCGGCCGAGCCGAGCAGGTCGCGCCCCGCGATCACCCGGGTACTCGACACGTACTGGTAGAAGTCCTTGAAGCCCGCCATCCGGGGCGCAAGGGGGTCGGCCGGCGAGGCCTCCATCAGGCCGCCTCGACCAGATCTGCTCTGCCGCCCTCCTCGAGGATCCTGCGGTAGCGCGGGAAGATCGGCTTGGTCAGCGGGACCAGCTTGAGGATCTTCGCCACCGGTCCCTTGGCCTTGATCTGGCCGCGGGCCAGCGCCACCGTCACGTTCACCTGGCCGAGCCAGAAGCGGTGCGCGGTGTCGGCGTCCATGGTCATCACCACCTCGGGCTCCAGCGCCGTATCGCCGCAATCCACCTGGCCGTCTTCACCTTCCAACAACTTCACGGTGATCTGCGAGTCCGGGTCGCGGTACCGGTACTGCACGATCGTGTTCGCCCGCTGGAAGCGGGGGGACAGGTCCTCGTCCTCGGCCAGCTCCTCGAAGAGACGGCCGATGTACGCGTACAGCTCGTTCGCGTCCTTGAAATACGCCACAACTGATCCTTCCTTGTTTCCTGTTTAACGCTCCCGTACCAGCAGCGTCTGAACGCAACGGCCCACACGGCCACGCTCATCCCACAGCACGGTATCGGCCATACCCAGCCCCTCGACGTAGGTAGTGGACTCCAGGCATACCCACTCACCGGCCGCCGGCCGGATCAGGTGCACGCTCAGGTCGGTGTTGATGAAGAGGAAGCGGCGGTGGTCGAGGGTGGCGCTCACGCCGTTGCCGGAGTCGGCGACCACCAGCACGCGCTGCAGCGGGGTCGGCTCCTCCCCCTCCACCAGGGGGACCCGCGGGCGCATCCACACGGTCGCCGGACCGGGCTCGCGGAACGAGCCACGGACGAAGCGGTACTCCGTGGCGGTGTGGTAGCCGATCTCCTGTCCGGTGGAGAAGAAGTCCTGTTCGCTGCCCTCCTCCGGCCCCGGCGGCCTGCCGTCTGGGGCTCGGGGCGAGTCGATGTCGCCCACCTCGAGCCTCCAGGCCAGCGCCCTCATCACCTCGCCCTCGGGCCCGCTGAGCGAAGCCTCGAGCAGCTCGACGCTGCGGCCAGGGCGCACCACGCGGGCGCTCGCCTCCAGCGGCGCCAGCGGCACCGGGCGCAGGATCTCGAAGGTCAACCGCCCCAGCTGCAGCCCGGCGCGCGGCTCGCAGCGCTCGATCGCCCGTCCGAGCAGCGCGGCGGGCGGCCCGGCGTGCTGCGCGCCGGGATCCCAGGGCCCGCGCGTGAGCTCGCTCGGCACCAGCAGCCCGTCCTCGGCGGTGTAGAAGGCGTCCGCCATCGCGGCGGATCCTACGGCCATCCGGATAGCCTCCGAACGCGATGCAGGCGGTGACCTTCCAAGCGCCCGGCGAGGTCCTCGTGGAGGAGCGGCCGGAGCCGGAGCTTCTTACCCGCGACGACGCGGTCGTGCGGGTGGAGGCCACGGGCGTCTGCGGCTCCGACCTGCACATCTACCACGGTCGCGTGCAGATCGAACCGGGCTTCACGCTGGGGCACGAGTTCGTGGGCACGGTCGCTGCCGCCGGTGAAGCCGTGACCGAGGTGACCGAGGGCGATCGCGTTCTGGGCTGTTACTGCTCGGCGTGCGGGAACTGCTTCTTCTGCCGGCGGGGTGACTTTCACAAATGCGACGAGGGCCGCGTGTTCGGACACGGCCGCACGCTGGGGTCGCTTCAGGGCGCCCAGGCCGAGCAGGTGCTGGTGCCGCACGCGAACCTCACTCTGAGGCGGGTGCCCGAGGGAATGTCCGACGACGCCGCGCTGTTCGCCGGGGACGTGATGGGCACCGGCTGGCACGCCGTTGATCAGGCCGGCATCCGGCCCGGCGACAGCGCCGCGGTGCTGGGCCTGGGCCCGGTGGGGCTCTGTGCTGTGCAGGCCGCCCGGGCGGCGGGAGCCTCTCTGGTGATCGCGATCGACAGCGTGGAGGAGCGCCTGGCCATGGCGGAGTCCTTCGGCGCCCGGCCGGTGCATCTCATCGAGGCCGACCCTCGCGCCGCGGTCAAGGAGGCCACCGGCGGCCGCGGAGTGGATGCGGCCATCGACGCCGTCGGCCATCCGGATGCTCTCGAGCTCGCGTGCCGCGTGACCAGAAAAGCCGGGACGGTGGTCGCGATCGGCGTCTACGCCGAGCGCCTCCAGCTGCACATGGGCATCGTGTGGATCAAGGCGCTCACGCTCAAGACAGGCCACGCCAACGTCATCGGACACGTGGACCGCGTGCTTGCGATGATGGCGGGCGGCGTGCTCGACCCGACCCCGCTCGTGACCCACCACATGCGCCTGGACGAGGCGCCGGAGGCCTACGCGGTCTACGACCGGCGGGAGGCGCTCAAGATCGTCATGGCCCCATGAGCGTGGACGACCGCATCGTCACCGGCACGCGCGCGCTCCTGGTGCGCCGGCGCGAGATGCTCGCCCAGGGAGGCGAGCCCCTGGGATGGAAAATCGGCTTCAACCTCCCGGCCCCGCAGGAGAAGCTCGGTATCGATGCTCCCCTGGCCGGCTTTCTCACCAGCGACACTCTGCTGGAGAGCGGCGCCACCTGGCCGTTGGGGGATGAGGGGCCGGTGGTGGTGGAGTCCGAGGTGGCGGTGGAGATCGGCCCGGACGGGCGCTCGATCGTCGCGCTCATGCCGGCCATCGAGCTGGCCGACCAGCCCGACCTGGAGCTGGGCGTCGACGCCATCCTGGCCGGCAACATCTTCCACCGCGGTGTGGCCTTCGGACCCCGGGCGGAGACCGACGCCCCGGGAGCGGCCCGAATCCTGGTCAACGGCGAGGAGACCGCGGCGATCAGCGGCGACGAGGCCGGGGGCCGGCTCGAGGAGATGGTGGAGGCCGCGGCCGCGCGGCTGAACGCGGTGGGCGAGGAGCTTCGCCCCGGTGCCGTGGTGATCACCGGCGTGCTGGCGCCGCCGCACTCCGCCGAGCCGGGCGACACCCTCCGGCTCGAGCTGGAGGCGGCGGGCGCCGTCGAGCTGCACTTCGCCGCGTAGCCTTGCGCCCATGACCACCGCTTCCGCGCTTCCCGACGCCCTCTCCGAGCCTGCCCGCGCCTTCGCGGCCGGCCCGCACCGTCTCCTCTACGGCGGCGGGCGCCACGACGCCGCCGACGGCCGCACCTTCGAGACGCTCGATCCCGCCACCGGGCGGCCGATCGCAGCCGTGGCCCATGCCGGCCCCGAGGACGTCGACCGTGCCGTCGGGGCGGCTCGCGAGGCCTTCGAGGACGGACGCTGGAGCGGCGTGGCGGCCGCGGAGCGCACGCGGATGCTGCTGGCGCTGGCCGACGCCGTGGAGGCCCACACCGACGAGCTGGCCGAGATCGAGTCGCTCGACAACGGCAAGCCGCTCAAGCTGGCCCGCCGGGTGGACGCTCACCTCGCCGTGGAGCACTTCCGGTATTTCGCGGGCTGGCCGACGAAGATCACCGGCGAGGTCCTCCCGGTCGCTACCCCGAACATGCACTGCTACACGCGCAAGGAGCCCGTGGGCGTGTGCGCTCAGATCATTCCCTGGAACTTCCCTCTGCTGATGGCCGCCTGGAAGCTGGCCCCGGCCCTGGCGGCGGGCTGCACCGTGGTACTGAAGCCGGCGGAGCAGACACCGCTCAGCGCTCTGCGGCTGGGCGAGCTGGCGCTCGAGGCGGGACTGCCCGAGGGCGTGCTCAACGTGCTGGCCGGCGACGGCGAGACGGGCGCCGCGCTCGTGGACCACCCCGGGATCGACAAGATCGCCTTCACCGGGTCGACCGCGGTGGGACGGGAGATCGGGGCCAAGGCGGGGCGGTCGCTCAAGCGGGTGACGCTGGAGCTGGGCGGAAAGTCGCCGAACATCATCCTGCCCGACGCCGACCTGGCCAAGGCGGTCAAGGGCGCCTACCAGGCGATCTACTACAACACCGGTCAGGCCTGCAACGCCGGCTCGCGGCTGTTCGTCCATCGCGACCAGTTCGACGAGGTGGTCGCCGGTCTCGGCGAGGCTGCCGCCAAGGCCCGGTTGGGCCCGGGGCTCGACCCGGCCACGCAGGTCGGCCCGCTCATCTCGGCCGAGCAGAAGGAGCGCGTTCGGGGTTACATCGAGACGGGCAGGGCCGAGGGGGCCGAGCTCGTCTACGGCGGCGACGGTGCCGAGGGCGACGGCTGGTTCGTCGAGCCGACGCTGTTCACCGCCACCCGCGACGACCTCACGATCGCCCGCGAGGAGATCTTCGGCCCGGTGCTCGTCGCGCTGCCCTACGGCGACCTCGAGGAGGTGGCCCGCCGCGCCAACGACACCGAATACGGCCTCGCCGCCGGCGTCTGGACCCGCGACCTCGCCCAGGCACACAAGCTGGCCGCCCTGCTGCGCAGCGGCGACATCTGGATCAACACCTGGAGCGCGGGCGACCCCTCGGCTCCCTTCGGCGGTTTCAAAGCCTCCGGCGTGGGCCGCGAGCACGGGCGCCTCGGCCTCGACTCCTACCTCGAGAACAAGACCGTCTGGGTCAACCTGTCGTAGAACACGCCTCGGTGTAGTGCTCGATCACCCCGGCCCAGCCGCGCTTGTTGCGCTCGCGGCGCTCCGGGCCGGCGCTGCCCAGCCGCTCCCAGCCGCTGTGGAGGATGCTGACGGTGGTCGAGCCCTCCGCCTCGGCGAAGGTGACCGCCACCTCGGTCGCGTCGCTCCTGTCGAAGCGCAGGTGCCACAGGTACTCCAGCCGGTGCGGCGGCTCCCACACCAGCACCTCGCCCCAGTCGTGCTCGTCGCCGTCCGCCGTGCGCTCGTAGATGCGGCCGCCCGGCCGGGGCTCGAAGGTCACCGACAGCCCCGGGTCGCCGGACACGGAATGCCCCGTCGGCCACCAACGGGAGGTCTCGCGCGCCCACAGCTCGAAGGCCCGCTCGGCCGGACAGGCCACCGTGAACTCGAGCCGGAGCGGCTCCATCGCTAGCGGGGCGGGGTGTTGTCGGCCACGAGCCGGAAGCGAGCCGCGGCGTCGCCCCACACCTGCTCGAGGTAGGCCCGCACCGCGTCGATCCCCTCGCCGTGGAGCCGGTACAGGCGCCGGGTGCCCTCCGCCCGGTCGGTAACCAGGCCCGCCTCCTTCAGCAGCCGCAGGTGTCGCGAGACCGCCGGCCTGCTGATCGGGAGCTCGTCGGCCAGTTGCCGTACGGACCGGTCGCCGGAGCCGAGCAGCTCCACTATCGCGCGCCGGTTGGGATCGCCGAGGGCGTCAAAGGGGTCTCCGGTGAGCGGGTCGAGCGCGATTGCAGGATAGTAACCCAGCTGTTACCGTAACTGTCTCGTTACCAATGCTCACCTACGAAACCACCACCGCCATTGCCGCGAGCCCGGACGCGATCTGGTCCATCCTCACCGACGCCCCGCGCTACTCGCAGTGGGACTCCGGCATCGAACGCATCGAGGGCACGATCGCTCCGGGCGAGAAGGTCACGCTCCACACCGAGGTGCAGCGGGGCCGCGCCTACCCGGTCAGGGTGGACGACGTGAGCCCCGCCCGGGGGATGACCTGGACGGGCGGGATGCCGCTCGGGCTGTTCAAGGGTGTGCGCAAGTTCACCCTGACCCCGGAGGAGAACGGGTCGACCCGCTTCGACATGCGCGAGGACTTCAGCGGCCCGCTCCTGCCCCTGATCGGCCGTTCGATGCCCGACCTCGCGCCGTCCTTCGAGCGCTTCGCCAGGGGCCTCAAGGCCGAGGCTGAGCGCTCGGCCTGAGCCGGGGCTCAGGCGCCCGCGGCAAAGCGGTCGGGGTCGAAGGGCGCGAGGTCTGTCTCCAGGGGCTCGCCACAGATCCCCTGGGCGGCCAGCCGTCCGCTGATCGGCCCCAGCGCGACCCCGGCTCCCTCGTGACCGGTGGCCACCCACAGTCCCTCGACCAACCGCGACGGCCCCAGGGCCGGCAGGCCGTCGGGCAGCCAGGGCCGCAGGCCGGCCCAGGCGTCGTCCGGGGCCAGCGCGGCCAGGCCCGGCGCAAGCCGGCGTGCGCGCTCGAGCATGGCGGAGCTCACGGCGGAGTCCACCGACACGTCGAAGCCACGGCGCTCGCGGCTCGAGCCCACCAGCACGTGGCCGTCCAGGGTCGTCTCGATCACCGTGGTCACCTGGAGCCCGGCCGCGGGGCTGGCCACCGATTGCATGTAGGCGCCCTCCACCACCTTGTGCCGCAGGAACCCCGGCCGGCGCTCGAGGCGCACCAGCTGTCCCTTGCGCGGCTCGACCGGCAGCGGGAGCCCGGCGCTGTCCGCCAAGCCGGCGCTCCAGGCGCCGGCGGCGAGCAGCACCCGGTCGGCGGCGATCGGGCCGCTGGTCGTGGCCAGTCCCTCGACGCGGCCGCCGCGCACCACGATCGCCTCGACCTCGCGACCTGTCATCACGGTCGCCCCCAGGCGGGCAGCTTCGGTGGCCAGCCCGCGGGCGATCGCGCGCGGGGCGCACTGAAGGTCGCGCGGAAACCAGGACGACCCGACCAGCGCACCGCTGAGCTCGGGCTCGGCCGCCCGCGTCGCCTCAGGGTCGAGCGCCTCGCACTCCACGCCGGCCGCGCGCATCAGCTGCAGGCGGCCGGCCTCGGCGTCCGGGACGGTCTCGCCGGTGTGGACCAGGAGCGCTCCCTTGCGGCGGATGCCCGCCTCCGCGCCCAGCAGGTCCTCGATCTCGCCGTACAGGGTCAGCCCGCGCTGCGCCAGATCGAGCTCGGGCCCGGCATCGGGCTTGTCACAGCAGAGCACGTTGCCCTCGCCCAGCCCGGTGCTGCCGCCCGAGATCTCGCCCCGGTCTAGCAGGCCCACTCGGACCCCTCGGCGGGCCAGCTCCCATGCCGCGGCGCAGCCAACGATGCCGGCCCCGACGACGGCGACCTCGAACGGCCGGTCGTTCAGAGGGCGAAGCCCGCCGGGAACGGGTCCTCGGGGTCAAGCACGTACTGGCCCATGCCGGTGATCCAGGCCCGCCCCCTGATCTCGGGAACGATCGCCGGCCGGCCCGCCACCTCGGTCTCGGCGACGATCCGGGCGCGGAACCGGGTGCCGATCACCGACTCGCTGACGAACTCCTCGCCGAGGCTCAGCTCGCCCCGGGCGTGGAGCGCGGCCAGCTTCGCCGAGGTGCCGGTACCGCAGGGCGAGCGGTCGAGCCAGCCCGGGTGGATGGAGGTCGCGCTGCGCTGCGAGTGCGGCCCGTCGCCCCCGGGAGCGGTGAACACGACGTGACGGCAGCCGGCGATCCGGTCGTCGCCCGGGTGGACCGGCCGGTCGGCCGCGTTGATCGCGGCCATGATCTCCCGGCCACGGCTGATCAGGTCGCCCGCCTTGCCGGGATCCACCGCCACGCCGGCCGACTCGGCGGCCACCAACGCGTAGAAATTGCCGCCGAAGGCCATGTCGTAGGTGAGGCCGTGCCCGTTCACCGTCACCGTGCGGTCACGGGCCAGCAGGAACGAGGGCACGTTGCGAAGGGCGACCGAGCGTGCGCGCCCGCCCTCCACGGCGACCCTCGCCTCCACAAGGCCGGCGGGGGTGTCGAGGCGCACGAGCGTCTCGGGCTCAGAGACCTCGACCATGCCGGTCTCGACCAGCACCGTCGCCACTCCGATCGTCCCGTGCCCGCACATCGGGAGGCAGCCGCTGACCTCGATGAACAGGATGCCCCAGTCCGCGTCGTCTCTCAGCGGAGGCTGCAGGATGGCGCCCGACATCGCCCCGTGGCCGCGCGGCTCACGCATGAGCAGCAGCCGCAGGTGGTCCAGGTTCTGCTCGAAGTGCAGCTTTCGCTCGAGCATGGTGGCGCCCGGGATCGGGCCGACGCCACCGGTGATCACGCGGGTGGGCATTCCCTCGGTGTGGGAGTCCACGGCCGCGAACACGCGGCTGGCGATCACCGCGCTACCTCGACCCCCAGCGCCCGGACCGCCGCCTCGACCTCGTGGCGCTCTTCATCGGTCAACTCGAGCCGCGGCGGCCGGCACGGTCCCCCCGTGCGGCCGACCAGGTCCATCGCCGCCTTGAAGTACTGCACGAGCTTGGGCTTCATGTCCAGACGGGCCAGCGGCAGCAGGCGCGCGTACAGCACGCGTGCCTCGTCCAGCCGGCCGTCCCGGCAGAGACGGTGGAGCTCCACGCACTCGCGCGGAGCGATGTTGACCACCCCCGAGACCCAGCCGGTCGCCCCCGCGCAGAAGCCCTCGAGCGCCCAGTCGTCGCCTCCGACCAGCACCTCGAGCCGCTCCCCGACGGCATTGAGGATGTCCGCGATCCGGCGGGCGTCTCCCGAGCACTCCTTCACCGCCGCGATCCCCTCGATTTCGGCCAGCCGCGCGACGAGGCCAGGGCCCATGTCGGTGCCGCTGGCCTTCGGGTTGTTGTAGGCCATGATGGGAAGCTCGGCGCCCTGGGCCACCGCCGCGTAGAAGGCCTCGATCTCGCGGCCGTCGCCCCCGTAGCCCAGCGGCGGGAGCAGCATGAGAGCCTCGGCCCCGGCGCGCGCGGCATCGGCGGCAAGCTCGATCGAGCCGGCCGGGGTCTCACTGGAGACGCCGGCGGTCACGCGAACCCGCCCGGCGGCCGCCTCCACCAGCGTCTGGATCACGAGCCGCCGCTCGGCGGCGCTCAGGCTCTGGGCCTCGCCCATGGTGCCGGTGCCCACCAGCCCGGCCGCGCCCTCCAGGATGAGCTCGTCTGCGGTGTCGGCCAGGGCATCGGCGTCCACCCGCCCGCTCTCGTCGAACGGGGTCAGGAGGGCGGGAACAACTCCTTCGAAGAGCATGCGGGCCTCGCTGGTCGGGCCCCATAGCTTGCCAAGTCAGCGGCGGGTGAGGCTGCGGCAGCGGGCCGGGAGCCTGCGCGCGGCGCCACGCCGGGCCGTCACACGGCCGAGGACGGAGGCCGAGCCACTGGGCTCGAGCCGGAAGCGGAGGGTGGCGCCGCCACGCAGGCGGGCTCCGGCACCGGTGCCCCCGAGCAGCGTCAGCCGGCCGGTGGAGACCCTGCCCGGCCCGGCGGCCAGGCGGACCCGCAGGCAGGCGCTGGCCTTGCGCCTGCGCCCGCGCCCGCGGGGGCGAGCGAGCACGGTGCCGCGAGCGCTCAGGCGGCGGCTGCGACGGTCGAGGCTGAAGCTGATCCGGGTACTCCAGCGCGCGCGCAGGAAGCGGCGCAGGCTGCGCTCGGCGGGCGTGGATCGACCGGGCACCTCGAGGGCGCGCGCCAAGCAGCCGGCCGCCTCCGGCCACTCCGCGCAGGGACAGTCGCCGGCCGCGCCGGCGGATCGTGCCCTCCCCGCCCGGCTTGCTCGTGCCGGCCAGCCGGGCCGAGAAGGCCAGGGCCGTCGGCCGGGGGCGCTTGACCCCGGCCGCGCCGGCTGCCACGGTGCCTGCCCGCGGCGGCAGCGGCTCGCGCAGGACGTTGATTACGCGCCGCATCGTGGCGGTAGCGCCGCGCTCGTCGGTCACGCGCAGCACGATGAACTTCTCGCCCGGGGTGGCGAAGGAGGTGCTGGTCGCGGGCGACCGGCCTCCGTTCGTCTCGAAGCTGCCGTCGCCGTCCAGGTCCCACTCGAAGCGGGCGAGCGGGCCCTCGGGGTCGCTCGACAGCGAGCCGTCGAGTCGCACGGCCTGGCCCACGACCGGCACCGCCGGCACCACCGAGAAGCGCGCGGTGGGCGGCAGGTTCGGCGCCCCGGCCTCGATCACCGTCAGGGTCTTGTCGAGCACCGACCCGCCGCGGACCGAATCCGCGACGTTGAGCCTGATCCTGTAGGTCCCGGGTGTCGCGAAGGTGTGAGTGGTGGTGCTGAGGCCCCGGCCGCTGCTGAGGATGCTCCCATCGCCGAAATCCCAGGTGAAGCGGAGCGGGTTGAAGGGCAGGTTGTCGAAGAAGTCGGGGTCGGACGACGCGCTGCCGTCGAAGGTCACGGGATCGCCCGCCCGCGCCAGCGTGGGACGGATCGCGAATGCGGCGGTCGGCTCACGGTTGGTCTCCGGGTCGACGACCGCGAGCATTCGGTCGAGGTTGGCCTCGCCGGGAATTCCGAGGCGCGACGGAAAGTCGCTCACCCGCACGCGGACGCGTAGCCGGGCGGGCGCGCGGTAGAACTCCACGATCCTGGGCGCGGGGTCGCGGTTCCTGTGGACACGGCTCTGGTCGAACTCGCCGTCGCCGTCCAGATCCCACTCCACCAACATTGGATCGGCATCTGGATCGGTCGCCCCGACGAAGAGATGCGTCGCGAGGTCCACCAGCGCCACGCCGCGTGACCGCGGCGTGAAGTTCGGATCCTGCAGGCGGGATTCGACGCTGATCTCGTCGCCGAGGCGCGGTGCATGGTTCAGGGTCACGTCCGACAGCTCGTCCTGACACCAGGTGATCGCACCTTCGTTGCACAGCTCATCGCAGCCGCCCAGGGACAGTGCCAGGGCAGCGGCGACGGCCACGCGAACCAGCCAGGGTCGTACGGTGCGTCGTTTCTGCATCGCGCTCCGACACTGAAGCGCGCGCCTTGGGGTTTGCTTGGTGAAACCTTGGGACGAGGCTCAGCGGCGGCCGATGCGGTACACGGGACCGCCCAGCGACACCGCGTACACCCTGCCGCGGCCGTCCTCACCGAACGAGACCAGCTCCGGCACCCGCAGACGGGTGGACCGGCTGGGCGCGGTGCCCTTGCGCAGGCGGGCCAGGCGCAGAGTGGGCTGGCAGTAGTCGCCATAGAGGTAGCGGCCGTACCAGCCCCTCCCCAACGAGCGGTCGCGGATCACATAGCCGCCGATGATCGAGCAGAAGCCCTCGTCCTGCCCGTGATCGATGACGGGCCGAAGATGTCCGGGCGCCCGGCCGGGGTAGTAACGGCTGCGGCCCTCGAACACGCTCCAGCCGAAGTTGTAGCCGCCCGGCGGCGTGCGGTTGCCGGAGCGCCGGGCCGGGGCGTAGTCGATCTCCTCGACGGCGTCCTGGCCCACATCCCCGATGGTCAGGGCGCCGTTCCCGCGGTCGAACGAGAAGCGGTAGGGATTGCGCAGCCCATACGCGTACACCTCCGACCGCGCCCCGCTCCGGCCGCGGAACGGGTTGTCGCCGGGGATCGAGTAACCGCCTTCCGGACGGGGCTCGATACGCACCATCTTGCCCAGCAGTCGGCCCAGGTTCTGGGCGTTGCGGTCCGGGTCACCGCCACCACCGCCGTCCCCGAAGGCGGCGTACAGGCGGCCGTCGGGGCCGAACTGGATCTGCCCGCCCTTGTGATTGAAGCGCGGGTGGGCCACGTGCATGACGTTGCGCCGCGATCCGGGGAGCGCACGGTCGGGGTTGTCCGGCGAGCGCTGGAAGCCGTCGATCGTGATGTAGCCACGATCGTCGGTGTAGTAGACGTAGAAGCGGCCCGAGCGGGCATAGTCGGGCGCGAACGCCATCGACAGGAGGCCGCTCTCGCCGCCGGTGCTCACGCGGTCGCTGATGTCGAGGAAGGGCTCCCCGAGCACCCGACCCCCGCGCACCACCCGCACGCGACCGCCCCGTTCGACCACGAAACGGCGACGGGTGTCACCGCGCGGAGCGGTCAGGTAGGTGGGCTCGTCGAACCGGCCGAGCAGGAGCAGCCGCACCGGCCGGCGGGCTGCGGCCGATCCGTCCGGGCTCTCCGCCGTCGTGGTCCGGTCGGCGGGCGGCTGCTCCGCCGCGGTCTGGCGGGTGGTCTGGCCAGAGCCCTCCTCCGTACAGCCCCCTGTCACGACGGCCAGCGCGCAAGCGATCAGAGCGAAGAGGCGACGTGCGCTCACGCAGCCTCAGTATGCCAACGCTACCCTTGGCTCCCTTCGGGCTGTGGCGCAGTCTGGTAGCGCGCTCCGTTCGGGTCGGAGAGGTCGCTGGTTCAAATCCAGTCAGCCCGATTCCCGACCTCGGCTCGCATCCCCCGACTAGCCCCGAAACGGCGGAAGGGAGGCCAGGATTCGGGGTCCTGCTTCGGGATGCTTCTGGCAGAGGCTCTTTCCACACCCCGACGGGCTCCCCGCCCCGAGGGGCGCTGAGGCCCGAGGAGCCCCGGCCGATGGAGCCCGCGAGCGCGGGCCCCAGCCGCTCGCCTCGGCTCGCTCAACGAGAGCCCGGACGGGTACTCGGTTATGAGATCCGTCCGGTTGGGCTCCGGCCCGCGACCCGGAAGGGTCACTCCCCATTCAGATAGTCGTTCTCGAAGAAGACGTTCTTGGCGCGCTTGGGTGAGCGAACCGCATGGTTCGAGGGGTCCATCTCCTCGATCGGAAGAGCAAAACTGGTCTCGGGCGAGCGGACGGCGTCCTTGCCGGTCAGCTCCGAGCGTCCTTCAGGCCGGTCTTGCTTAGCGTTCTGCTTGGCGGACACGAGGCTTCCCTTTCGTAGCTGTGTCTTGATGACGCCTCGCACCTCCGGATGTATTCCCGGTGCCGCGCCCGGGCCTACCTCAATAGTCCAGCCCGATTGACGGCCGGGGGCGCCCGACTCGGCCAGGGACACGCCGGGCCGATCAGTACCCTGCGGCCGGTGTGCTGGCCCACCACAGTGAATTCGTGTGCGCCGAGTTGCCGAGCGGGCGCCCTGCTCTTGGCACCGACCGCTGATCCCGGAAGCCGAACGACGCGCTCTTGCTAGCTGCGCGGCCCCGGCCGCTACGGAGCCGCGGCGAGATCTTCGCCTGCCTGTTTCTCGGCCTGGCCGTCGGGTGCTGTCTGCTGGCCGGCCAGGCTGAGGGTGCGCTGCGCGTGGGGCTGGTGGCCAACACTCAGGGCCACCCCTCAAACCCCGGACCGGAACAGGACATCGCGGCCCAGGCCCAGGTCACCTGGCTGCGCGAAGAGTTCGACTGGAACGAAATCGAGCCCAGCCGGGGGGCATTCGACTGGAGCCGCTACGACCGGGTGATCGAGGCGGCCGCGCGGCGCGGCTTGCGGGTGCTGCCGCTGCTTAACGGCTCCGCGGACTGGGCGGGGGCCGGCTCGCACGTCTTCCCGACCGACTACGGCGACTACGCGCGCTATCTGAGCCGGGTGGTGGCCCGCTACGGGCCGGGCGGTCAGTTCTGGGCCCACCGGCCGCGGCTGGCCCCCTACGCGCCCACCCACTTCGAGTTGTGGAACGAGCCGTACATCGAATCCTTCTCGACCGACGGCGTGGACCCGGCCCGCTACGCCCTTCTGGTCAAGACCGCGGTGACAGCCGCCCGGCAGGCCAACCCGCAAGCCAAGTTCGTGCTCTCCGCCGACACCGCCGCCGTTGAAGACCTGGCCCCCAGCTGGATCGACACGATGTACGCGGCGGTGCCCGAGCTCAACCTGTATTTCGACGCCGTGGCGGTGCACCCATATTCGTCCGAGATACCGCCCTGGGTGTTCACCGCCACCGACAACCGCTGGCAGTTCCGGCGGATGGAGCTGATGCGCCAGCGCTTTGCCGCCCACGGCGACAACAGCCCGTTCTGGATCACTGAGCTGGGCTGGGCCACCTGCACCGACAACGTCGATTGCGTCAGCGAAGCCCAACAGGCCCAGAACCTGCGCTACGTCTTCGCCTACGCGTTCTCCCAGCCCTGGATCGAGGCTCTGTTCGTGTACCACCTGCGCGACTGGGGGCCGGACGATCAGTCCAACCGGGAATACTGGTTTGGTCTTCTTCGTAAGGGCGACGGGTCGCGGAAGCCGGGCTGGGCAGTGGTTCGCGAAGCCGGCCTCCTGGCGAAGGCCCTGGCCAACCCCCGCCCGCCGTCGCAGCCCGCCGGGCCGGCGCCGAGGGCGGGACTGATTCGTCTGGTACGGCCCAAGCACGGCCGGGTGCCGGTCACAAAGAGAAGCCTGCGGCTCAGGTTTCGCTGTAAGGCTCAGTCCTGTGCGCCCCGCAGGTTCGCGCTGCGTGTCCGGAAGGTGCGGCGGGTCCTGAGGGTCGCGCGTTTCGACAAGGCCGGCAGCCGCCGGCGGAAGGTGCGTCTCTCACGCCGGACGGCAAGGCGGGTGCGCCGGGCGGGACGCCGCGGGCTGCGGGTCAAGGTGCGAGGTGCCGGCGCGCGGCGCGTGACGCGCCTGAGGCTGGTGGCCAGCGAGCGCGGTGGCCGCCGCGGCTGACCGCCTCGAGGCGCGCGCAAGATCCCAACAACCGCCCTGACAGGGCGTCTCGCATGTCAGGACGGCAGGGGTCGTTCCCCCGGCGCGCCCGGCGCTCTCGTCTGCCCGTCCCCGCAAGGGGCCGCGAGGGCGCCGGGCCCCGCCAAGCCCTGCACCCAGATGGGTAGGTTTCCCAGCGGTTGGGTAAGGAGGCCGCATGCTTCGGTTCACGGCCCGCCGTTCGGCGCTTCTCGCACTCGTTTCGACCCTCGTCTGCGCCGCCGCGGCGCCGGCCCAAGCGGCCGAGGTCATCGTCCCCACGTCATGCGTGCGCTACGTCCCCGCCCTTGCCGGGACCAAGTTCGTACCGGTCCAGGGCGGGGGCTTCAGCCCGACGACCAATCCTGCGTTCCCCAACAACGTCGATCTCGGCTACACCAACGGGGACAGCGGCGGGTTCGTCCCGCTGACCACCACCGGCCTGATCGCTCCGGGCTCCGGTGCGTTCATGCCGAGCGACTTCATCTCCGACAGCGCCGGGCGAGTGAAGAGCTACACGCTCACGGCCACCGACAGCCTGAATCCGGCTCTGACCGCCTCCACACCCGTGACCTTCGTCCGGGTGGGCGCGCGCACGAAGCCCGACGATGTGAAGGGGAAGATCCACCGCCGGGTGCGCTGGCTGCTCTGGGGCGCCCCGACCGGCGCGCGCATGTACGCCCACTGGACCTTCCGCGGCAAGAAGCGCGCCACCAAGTCGCTGGGACGCGCCAAGGGCCCCTGCGGCCTCGTCCGCAAGCGCCAGCCCTTCCTGGCCGCCAAGACGCGCTACGGCACCTGGAAGGTGTACTTCACCGCCGGCAAGAAGTTCTCGAAGCGCGAGTTCCCCTACTTCATGCGGCTCGACATATCCAAGACCTTCGCGCCCGCGCGCGCAGCGGCCAGCAACGCCATTGCCGCTCGGGTGCGCTGACCGTCTAGGAGCGCGCGGGGGACAGCTCAGCGGCCTTGTTCTGCAGGGTCTCGAGCAGCGAGTCGTATGAGTCGCCGAAGGACTCCACGCCCTCCTCGACGAGCTGGCGCAGCACGATGTCCTCGACGTCCACGCCGACCTCACGCAGCTCGCTCATGAGCTCGCGGGCGCCGTCGACGTCCTGGTCGACGGTGCGCTCGGGAGTGGCGTGGTCACGTGCCGCTTCGATCGTGGCGTCCGGCATGGTGTTGACGGTGTCCGGGCCGATCAGCTCGTCGACGTAGAGCGTGTCCGAGTAGTCGGGATTCTTGGTGGAGGTGGAGGCCCAGAGCGGCCGCTGCACGTGGGCGCCCTCCGCCTTGCAGTCGCTCCCAGCGCTCGCCCGAGAAGATCTCCTGGAAGTCGGCGTAGGCGATCTTGGCGTTGGCCACCGCGGCCTTCCCGCGCAGATCCTCCCGCCCGCTCTCCTCTAAGGCGGCGTCGACCTTGGTGTCCACGCGCGATACGAAGAAGCTGGCCACCGACGCCGCCCGGTCCACCGGCTCGCCGGCGTCGACCCGCCGCTCCAGGCCGCGGATGTAGGCCTCGGCGATCTCGCGGTAGCGCTTCACGGCGAACAGCAGCGTCACGTTGACGTTCACGCCGCGGGCGGTCAGCTCCTCGAACGCCTCCACGCCCTCGGCCGTCCCGGGCACCTTGATGAACACGTTCTCGCGGTCGATCAGGTCGTGCAAACGCAGGGCCGCCTCGAGCGAGCCCTGGGCGTCGAAGGCCAGCGACGCGGGCAGCTCGAACGACACGAACCCGTCCTGGCCCTCGGTGCGCTCGAACACCGGGCGCAGCAGGTCGGCCGCGTCGCGCACGTCGCACAGCGCCAGCCGCTCGAAGATCTCCTGCGGGTCATCGGTCTCGGCGGCCACCTCGCGGAATGCGTCGTCGTAGCGGTCGGAGTGACCCATCCCCTTCTCGAAGATCGTGGGGTTCGAGGTCACCCCGGTGAGGCCGTCGTCCTCGAACAGACTCCTCAGCGTGCCTTCGTCCAGCAGCTCGCGGTTGAGGTTGTCGATCCAGATCGACTGGCCCAGGGCCTCGATCTCGCGCAGCCGGTTGCTCATCTCAATGCTCTCCTTCAGGCGGTTGCCTTTGCGCCCACGAGCTCGCGGGCGGCCGAGGCGATCGCCTCGGCGTCGATCCCGGCCTCGTGCACCAGCTCTGCCGGCTTGCCCGAACCGGGCATGATCTCCACTCCCAGCTTACGCACCCGGCAGGGCTCGTCGGCCTCCGCCAGCGCCGCAAGCACCGCTTCGCCGAGTCCGCCCTCCGGCCAGTGGTCCTCGGCGGTCACGATCGCGCCGGTGTCGGCCGCAGCGCGGGCGAGCGTGTCGACGTCCACCGGCTTGACCGAGTACAGGTCGATCACGCGGGCCTCCACGCCCTCGCCTGCCAGCGTCTCGGCCGCGGCGAGCGCCTCGTGGAGGGTTACCCCCGCGCCCACCAGCGTCACGTCGTCGCCCTCGCGCACCACCCGGCTGCCACCGATCTCGAACGACTCGTCCACCCCGTAGATCACGGGCAGGGCGCCTCGGTGGGTACGCATGTAGCTGATGCCCTCCCGGTCGGCCATGAGCTCCACCAGCCGGACGGTCTGGTTGGCGTCCGACGGGTAGAGGACGGTGCTGGAATGAACGGCTCGGAAGGCCGCCAGGTCCTCCAGGCCCATCTGCGACGGCCCGTCCTCCCCGATCGAGACGCCGGCGTGTGATCCCGACAGGCGCAGGTCGGCTCGGCTGACCGCCGCCATGCGGACGAAGTCGTAGGCCCGGGTGAGGAAGGCCGCGAACGTGGAGACGAACGGGGTCCAGCCCCGCCGCTGCAGGCCCACGGCTGCGGCGATCATCTGCTGCTCGGCGATGTACATCTCGAAGAAGCGCTCGGGGTGTGCGTCGCGGAACTGCTCGCTGTAGGTCGAGTTCGACACCTCGCCGTCGAGCGCCACCACGTCACCGCGCGCGTCTCCGAGGGCCTTGAGGGCGGCCCCGTAGGCCTTGCGGGTGGCCACCTCCTCGCCCGGGTCGAAGCTGGGCCGGTCGCCGCCGGGCGCGTCGAAGCGGTGCGGCTCGCCGTCCCGCTCCGGCGCCGCGACCCTCACGCTGAGGTCGCGCGCCCCTCCCAGCTGCTCGATCGCCTCCTGGGCATCGTCGAGCGGCTTGCCGTGCTTCCCCGGCTGGTCCTCCACCGCCTCGACGCCGCGCCCCTTCATGGTCTGTGCGAGCACCGCGGTGGGCTTTCCGCGGGTCAGCACAGCCTGGCCATAGGCGCGCGTCCACGGCCTCCACGTCGTGGCCGTCGATCGTGATGGCCTCCCAGCCGAAGGCCCGAGCCCGCTCGGCGTAGACGTCGAGATCCCAGCCGTGCATCGTCTCGCCGGTTTGGCCAAGGCGGTTCACGTCGACGATGGCGATCAGGTTGTCGAGCTCCCAGAAGGAGGCGTGGTCGAACGCCTCCCAGATCGAGCCCTCGGCCATCTCGCCGTCCCCGCACAGCACCCAGGTGCGTGAGGGCACGCGGTCGAGGCGTTTGGCGGACAGAGCCAGGCCCACTCCTACGGGGAGGCCCTGTCCGAGCGAGCCGGTGGCGGTGTCCACCCAGGGCAGCACCGGCGTGGGATGACCCTCCATCCGGCTGCCCAGCTTGCGGAAGCTCAGCAGCTCCTCGTCGTCGATCGCCCCCGCGGCCTTCAGCGCCGAGTAGTAGAGCGGCGAGGCGTGTCCCTTCGAGAACACCAGGTGGTCGTTGCGGGGGTCGGCGGGCTGGTCGAAGTCGAGCCTCAGGTGACCGTCCAGGAGAACGGCGATCAGCTCGGCGGCCGACATCGAGGAGGTCGGGTGCCCGGACCCGCCGGCGTCGCTGCTGCGGATCGAGTCGACCCTCAGCTGCTGCGCCAGCTCGCGGCGAAATTCATTGCGGTCCATGTCTCGGAGCTACCCGTTTTGCGGCAGGGCAACCCCGGCCTCGAGCCAGCCGGGCACCGGCTCGCCGGCCGTCGCCCCGGCCAGTAGCCGCCCGAGAAGAGGAGCGAACTTGAACAGGTTGTCACCGGCGAGGAGGAGCACTGAGCCGCTGCGCCAGAGGCGGAAGTCGTCGCGCTGATCGGAGAGCCCCGTGCTCAGGCAGAGGCGCAGGTCGACCGGCTCGGGATCGAGCCCCGGGAGGGCCCGGGGCACGTAGGCGGTGATGCGACGCACCAGCTCGTCCACGCTGTCGCCCTCATCGACCACCCCGTCCGGCCCGCCCAGGCCCACGACGTAGAGCGCCTCGCCGGGAACTGGGCCGGCGTAGACCCTCTCCCCATACACGCCGGAAAGGTCCTGCAGGGAGGGCAGGCCGTGCCCAGACCGCGTTGAGAACGTGGCCCGAGCGTGGCAGGCCACCGACATCGGCACCTCGAGGCCGAGCCCGTCCACGAGCCGGCGTGCACCCACGCCGGCGCACACGATCACGCGCTCGGCGCGCCACAGGCCCTTGGAAGTCTCCAGCGTCGCCGGCTCGCCGGCGTCGACCCGGAACACCTCTGCGGTCACCAGCCGGCCGGCGACCGCGGCGCTCAGCGCCCCCACGGCCGCGCGCACGTCGGTGGAGCCACCGCCTTCGTCCAGAAGGGCGTCGCCGCCGGGGGGCTCGAGGATCGGCAGCAGCCGCGCCTGCTCCTGCGGTCCGATCAGCCGGTGGGGCAGGCCCAGGTCGGCCAGGACGGCGCCGCGCTCGTGCGCGGCATGGCCGGTGACCAGCACGCCCTCGCGTCCCAGCAGCGAGACGCCGAAGGCCCGCTCCCACTCCTCCCACACGGCGCCGGCCTCGGCCGCGAAGGCGGCCAGCTCGGGCCGGACGTGGGCATGCCGGAAGATCCTCGTGCGGCCGGCCGACTGGCCCGCGCCTGGGCGGGCGGCCTCGAAGCAGCGCACGTCCACGCCCCGCTCCTGCAACGCGTAGGCCGTGGACAGGCCGACGATGCCGGCGCCCACGACGGCGACCTCGGCCGTGGCGATCCCCATCAGTCCGCGACGGCGTTGTAGTAGCGGACGGCCAGACCGGTGAGCAGCGTCTCGAAGCAGGACTCGAGGCTCATCTCGTTCGCTTCCGCGTACGCGCGCATGCCCGCCTCCTCGATCGCCTCGCTCTGCGCGATCACTTCGTCGACCAGATCGGGGTGCTGATCGGAGAAGTAGGCCCCCATCGAGTAGAGGCTCGTGTCCATCAGCGACTCCAGGAACCGGTCGCCCTCGGCGTCCTCCTGAGCGCGCTTCGCCGCCATCCGCGGGCAGATTAGCGCCGTTCGCGCCGCGCGCCCTCGCTCTTTGCGGCTTTTTGCTTGCGCCGTCCCGCGCAATCGTTACTCTCATTCATACGCCCGCAAAGCGACGAGAGGAAGTTCGTACATGGCGATCCACTTGACGCCCACGGAGCTCGGCCGAGAGGCGGGAATGCATCGGCGCGAGGTCATCGCGAAGTGCATGGAAATGGGCGTTCCGATTTTCCAGGGCAGGATCGACAAGACCCTCTTCATCAGCACCCTCAAGGACGCGCAGGCCAAGAAGCAGCTCGCCAAGGCCTAGCGGCCCGGCGGCGCGAAGCCGCGCGCCGCTCCTCATTCTCCCCCTAGACTCCGCGCACGCGGACCGGTTCCGCGCCGACGGGCATCAGAGAGGGAGAACGCACCATGGAAGCAGTCATCGCCGGCGCTGAGACCGCCGCCGGCACCGGTAGCAAGACGATCGCCGACCTGCTGCCGCTCGCGGTGCAGAAGTACGGCGACGCGGCCGCGCAGCGGTACAAGTCGGGCGAGGAGTGGACGGACATCTCCTACTCCCAGCTCGGGCAGACGGTCAAGGAGGTCGCGCTCGGGCTCGTGGACCTCGGCCTGGAGCCAGGCGACAAGGTCTCCATCCTCGCCCACACCCGGCCCGAGTGGACCGACGCCTGCTTTGGCATCCTCAGCGCGGGCGGCACCCTGGTCACGATCTACCAGACCAACTCGCCCCAGGAGTGCCAGTACGTGCTCGAGCACTCCGACTCGCGCGCGGTCTTCGTCGAGGACGGCGAGCAGCTGGCCAAGGTCCGCCAGGTCGAGGACGACTGCCCCGACCTGGAGCACGTGATCGTCATGGAGCCCGGCGACGCCGAGCTGGGCGGCGCGCTCTCGCTCGAGCAGCTTCGCGAGCGCGGCCGCGGTCACGGCGACGACGAGTGGCGCGCCCGCTACGAGGCGGTCGGCCCCGAGGACATCTCTCTCTACATCTACACCTCGGGCACCACCGGCCCGCCCAAGGGCTGCCTGCTCTCGCACAGGAACTACCGGGCGATCACCGACGCCGTGGTGGCCCAGAGCGTGATCGAAGAGGGCGACAGCACCTATCTCTTCCTGCCCCTGGCCCACGCCTTCGCGATCCTGATCCAGTTCGCGACCCTCGAGCTCGGCGCGACGATCGCCTACTGGTCGCGCGACGCGAAGAAGATCATTCCCGACCTGGTGGAGGTGAGCCCGAGCTATTTCCCGTCCGTGCCGCGGATGTTCGAGAAGATCTACACGCTCGCCACCACGAACGCTCCCGACAAGGAGCAGCTGCGCCAGGCGGTGCAGGTGGGAGTGAAGGTGCGCCAGCTGCGGGAGGCCGGCCGGGAGGTGCCGCCCGAGCTGCAGGCGGGGTTCGACCAGGCCGAAGAGGCGCTGTACAAGAACGTGCGCGGGCTGTTCGGGGCGAACATCCGCGAGGCGGTGACCGGCGCCGCCCCGATCGCGCCCGAGATCCTCGAGTTCTTCTACGCCTGCGGCGTCCCGGTGATGGAGGGCTACGGGATGACCGAGACCGCCACCAGTGCCACCGTGAACCGTCCGGCCGGCAACGAGTTCCGGTTCGGCTCTGTGGGCAAGCCCATGGTGGGGGTGGAGATCAAGATCGGCGACGACGGCGAGGTGCTGATCAAGGGCCCCAACATCTTCTGCGGCTACTACAAGAACGAGACCGCCACCAGCGAGACGCTGGAGGACGATTGGCTGCACACCGGCGACCTGGGCTTCCTCGACGAGGACGGCTTCCTCTACATCACCGGGCGCAAGAAGGACATCATCATCACCGCCGGGGGCAAGAACATCACCCCCGCCAACCTCGAGAACGGCCTCAAGCAGAATCGCTGGATCTCCCAGGCGGTGGTGGTGGGCGACCGCCGCCCCTACCTGATCGCGCTCATCACGCTGGATGTGGAGGAGGCTCCCGCACTCGCCCAAGAGCTGGGGATCGAGAGCGCCGAGCCCGCGGAACTCGCTGCCGACGAGCGCGTCCGGGCCGAGATCCAGAAGGTCGTGGACGAGGTGAACTCGCACGTCGGGCCCGTGGAGCAGATCAAGCGCTTCGAGATCCTGCCCGCCGATCTCACCCAGGAGACCGGCGAGCTGACCCCCACGCTCAAGGTCAAGCGCAACGTGGTGCACGAGAAGAACGCCGGCCTGATCGACGAGGTGTACGGGGAGCCACGCTAGGGTCAAGGAGGCGGCCCGCTCCGGCCGGCCCGCCTCGCCCATGGCCAGCAACGATCCCACCGACACCGGAGGCCTGTTCGTCGGGCGCCGTCCCGGCACGGCGCCGGTGCGCTATCGCCGCAGCGAGCCGTCCTCGGAGCGTCGCCGCCGCGCCGATGCGGCCCTGGCCTACGCGCTGCTCGCACTCGAGCTCGTGCTGTGCCTCTCGCTGCTGGGGCCGCAGCCGCTGGGCTGGCTCTGGGTGGGCTCCCAGGTCGACTACCTAACCGGTTACGTGACCGCGGGCATCAGCACGGTGATGCTGGGCTGCCTGGCCTCGCTGCTCCTCACGATGGCGCTGGCCAAGCGCGTCGACCACGCATGGAAGCTCGTGCGGCGAGCCGCCGGCCACCACCAGGAGCGGGGCGCGCTCGAGCGGATCTTCGGGTTGAGCGTGGTGGCGGCGGCCCTGGCCTTCACGGTCTGGTTCCTGCTGATCCAGGGGCCCGGGCCGACTCTCGCACCGAACTCCTAGGCACCGCGGACGTGGGTTTCCGCGACTACTACCGGCAGTTCGACGACATCGACGAGGCCGTGCTGAACCTCCAGCGCCGCGAGCGGCGCAAGCGCGAACGGCGGCTGGCGCTACAACGGGTTCCCGACCTCGATCTCTCCGGCACCGAGTGGCCGGAGCTGCCGCACTCGGAGATCGTGAACGCGGCGATCGCCCGCGCCCGCGGGCGGGTGAACGGCTACCCGGACCGCCACGCGGCCGGCGTGCGCCGCCTGCTGGCCGAGCGCCACGGGATCGACCCCGAGCGCATCGTGCTGGGCAACGGAGCGGCGGAGCTGCTGCAGGCGGCCGCGCTCGCGCTGTTGTCGGAAGGCGACGAGCTGCTGATGCCCTGGCCCTCCTATCCGCTCTACCCGCTGCTCGCCGCCCACGCGGGCGCCCGGCCGGTGCCCGTGGAGGGCGGCTCGCTTCTGGAGGCGGTCGGCGAGCGCACCCGGGCGCTGGTGCTCTGCAACCCCAACGATCCCACCGGCGACTACCTCCCCGCCGAACAGCTCGGCGCGCTGCTGGCCGCCCTGCCCTCGCACGTCCACGTGCTGCTCGACGAGGCCCTGATCCACTTCCAGGACGTCGAGGACATCGACGCCGGCCTGGCCCTGGTCGAGGCCTTTCCCCGCCTGTTGGTGGTCCGGACCTTCTCGAAGGCCTACGGGCTCTCGGGCCTTCGGGCCGGCTACGCGCTGGGGTCCGACCCCCGCCTGCTGAGCGCCGTCGCCCCGGTGCTCGGGGTGAACGCGCTCACCCAGGCCGCCGTGGAGTACGCCCTGCGCGCGGGAGACGCGGAGATCGAGCGCCGCCGCGCGATGGTGATCCGCGAGCGAGCGCGACTGCTGGAGGCGCTTCGGGAGCGTGGCCTCGAGGCCGGCGACAGCCAGGCCAACTTCGTGTGGCTGGCGGCCGGCGGTCTGAGCGGCGCCGAGCTGGCCGCCCGCCTGCTCCACCAGGGGGTGGTGGTGGCCCCCGGCGGCCCACTCGGGGCCGACGACCACGTGCGCGCGAGCGTCCGCGACGCCGCCGCCACCGACCGGCTGCTGCGCGCCCTGGATAACGCGCTGGATCGCGCCTAGGCGTCGTCGGACTGCCGCAGCAGCGCGCCGGTGGTCTGCTCCAGGATGCGCCGCCAGGCGGTGGTCCGCTCGCGCTCCTTGGCGGTCTTACGCACCACCTTGCGCACTCGGGTGGCGGAGATCTCGATTCCGTGGCGGGCGCAGACGGCCTTGATGTCGTCGTAGTCGGAGGCCAGCCGCAGCGTGACCGACTCGAACCCGTGCCGCGCGATCTCCACGCGGCGGCTGAAGTTGAGCACGTTGGTCTCGAACATCAGCTCGTCGTTGGGATCGGGCTCGATCAGGATGATGTCCACGCCCGGGTAGCGCTCCTTCCAGTGGCTCACCGCTTCGTGCAGGCGCTGGTGGGCCATGAGCTTGAAGGCCTGGTAGCCGATATGGGGAAAGCCCATGTCCCGCACCCGCCGCACGCGGGTGCCCATCATCGTCGGGATGATCTTCTGGAAGTCGTTCACGTAGGGCACGAGCGGGTTGACCACGATCACGAACTTGGCCCCCGCCTCGACCGCCACGTCGAGGTTGGTGGTGGAGCGAAGGCCCCCGTCCACCAGATGGCGGCCCTTGACCTCCACCGGCTTGTAGACCATCGGAAGGGCGGTGGAGGCGGCCACCGCCTGGGCGATCGGCACGTCCTCCCAGTCCGGGCCCCCCAGCACGATGCGCTCGCAGGTGTCGAGGTCGGTTGCGGTGAGAAAGAGCTCGTTCTCGAGCAGCCGGAAGTCGTTCACGCGGTCGGGGTCGCTGAGCACGGCCTCGAGGTACTGCTGGATGCCGTGACCGTCGTAGAGCCCGGAGGGAAGCGCCTCGGCGAAGCCCACGGCCAGGTCGATCACCGACGCGCTGCGCAGCTGGCCCACCACCGAGCGGGCCAGGCCCAGCAGGCGAAGAGGCATGAGGGCGGCGCTCTGAGCGAACTCGAGCGGCGTTGGGCCGCATCAGCGTGCCCCGGTCCACGTCCCGGAACGGGGTGGGCACCTGCTGGTTGACCACCCGCATCATCTCCTCGGGCGTCACGCCATTGGCCGCCAGGGCCGCCACGAAGGAGCCCGCGCTGGTGCCCACGTAGACGTCGAACTGGTTCACGGTGCGGTTGACCGCGAGCAGGTCGAGCGCCCGCAGCGCTCCGATCTCGTAGACCCCGCCCGTGAAGCCGCCGCCCCCGAGCACCAGAGCGGTGCGCGATCGCGGAGTCCTGCTCCGCCCCCGCTTGGCCTTCTTGGCGCCCTTTCGGGCCGGCGTTTCGAGCTTTACGACGTCGCCCATCCTGTTCTGAGTATGGCCCATGAAGCCCCCTCCGGCGGCGCAACGCACCGCTCCGAGACGGCCGTTAGCGTGTTTTGAGCCTCCAATGCGCCGCCTCGCCCCGATCGCGTCCGTCCTCCTCTGCCTGGCCCTGACCGCCCCCGGGGCGGCCGCCGCCCCAGACCCGGCGCTGGTCTCGAAGCTCGGCCGCTACGCGCGCGCCGCGGGCGCCTATTCCGGGGCCTATGTGGTCAACCTGACCGACAGGGAGACCGTCTTCCGCTGGCGGGCCGGACGCGCGCGCATCCTTGCCTCGAACACCAAGCTGTTCACCACGGCGGCCGCGCTGGCGCAGTACGGCACCGAGGGCACGCTCGGCACCGAGGTGCGTGGGGTGGGGCTCGCCGAGGGCGGGGCCTGGCGAGGCGACCTATATCTGCACGGCGGTGGCGACCCCACCTTCGGCAGCGGCAGGTTCACGCGCAGGGCCTACGGCACCGGGGCCACGGTCGAGGGGCTGGCCGCCCGCCTTGAGGAGGCGGGGATCGAAAGCGTGACCGGCAGGGTGATCGGGGACGAGTCGGAGTTCGACTCCCGCCGCGGCGGGCCGGACTCGGGCTACGGCACCTCGATCTGGGTCGGACCGCTGAGTGCGCTGGCCTACAACCGCGGTCTGGGCGACGAGAGCGGCCGCTCCTTCCAGACCAACCCACCCCTGTTCGCTGCCGCCCGCCTGGACCAGGCGTTGGAGCGCCGAGGCATCAGCGTCCGGCGCCGGCCGGCCGTGGGCACGGCTCCCGCCGGCGCGCAGGTGCTGGCCAGCGTGGACTCCCCGCCCATGGCCCAGCTGGTGCGCATCACCAACAAGCCGTCCGACAACTTCGCCGCCGAGATGCTTGTGAAGGGCCTGGGCCGCCAGGCCGGCGGCGTCGGCTCCACAGCCGCCGGCGCCAGATTCGCTGCCCGCTTCGCCACCGAGCTCGGCGCGCGGGCCCGCCTGCGCGACGGCTCCGGCCTGTCCCGGGGCAACCGGGCCTCTCCCTACCGCGTGGTGCGGCTGCTCGAGGCCATGTCGGCGCGAGACGAGTTCGACGCCTGGTACGCCTCGCTGCCCATCGCCGGACGCGACGGCACGCTCGCCTCGCGGATGCGCAGCGGGCCGGCCCGGGGCCGCTGCCGGGCCAAGACGGGCACGCTCTCCAACGTGAGCGCGCTGTCGGGGTACTGCACGGCGCGCTCCGGCGACCTCTACGCCTTCTCGATCCTCATGAACGGGGTCTATCCGGTGGGCGCACGCGGTCTGCAGGACCGGATGGCGCAGGCGCTGGCGGGCGTGCGGGACTAGCGCCGGCGGCGCGGCGCGGGCGAGGCGGCGCCGGAGCCCTCCGCCGCCGGTCCCAGCAATTCGAGCAGCGCGTCCTCGTCGAGGATCTCCGTGCCCGCCTCCTGGGCCTTGGTGTACTTGCTCCCCGGGTCCTCGCCGGCCACCAAGTAGTCGGTCTTCTTGGAGACCGAGCCGGTGACCTTGCCCCCGGCCGCCTCGATGCGCTCGGTGGCCTCCGGCCGGGTCAGGGTGGGCAGCGTGCCGGTGATGACCAGTGTCTTGCCCACCAGAGGTCCCTCGGCGGGCGGCGCCGGTCCGGTCTCCTCCAGGATCAGCCCGCGGGCGCGCAGCTTCTCCACCAGCTCGCGGGTGCGCTCCTCGGACAGGGTCTGGTGCACGGTGCGGGCCATGATCGGGCCCATGCCCTCGACCGCCGTCAAGGCCTCCTCGTCCGCCTCGAGCAGCGCATCCATGGAGCGAAGAGCGCGGGCGAGGTTGCGAGCGTTCACGAAGCCGATTCCCGGTATGCCCAGGCCGTAGAGCACCCGCTCGAACGGCTGCTCCTTGGAGGCCTCGATCGCGCCCACGAGGTTGCCCGCCGACACCGCGCCGAAGCCGTCCAGCTCGCTGAGCCGCTCCACCGTGAGGTCGTAGATGTCGGCCATGTCCGCGATCAGGCCCTCACCCAGGAAGCGACGCACGTTCTCCTCACCGAGCCCGTCGATGTCCATGGCCCCCACGAAGTGCTTCACCGCCTGGAAGACCTGTCCGGGACAGGAAGCCCGGTTGGGGCAGATCGTCCACACACCGTCCTCAGGCTTCACCGTGGAGGTGCCGCAGGCAGGGCATTCGGATGGCGGCTCGGGCGCCTGGCTGCGGCTCTTGGCCCGCTGCGCCTTCGCCGTGGGCGAGACCACCTGCGGGATCACGTCGCCGGCCCGCATCACGATCACCTCATCGCCCTCGCGCACGTCTTTTCTGCGCAGGTCCTCCTCGTTGTGAAGCGTGGCCAGCTTCACCGTCACCCCCGAGACCTGCACCGGCTCCAGCTGGGCGAAGGGCACCATGTGGCCGGTGCGACCCACGTTCCAGGCCACCTTCTGCAGTGTGGTGATGGCCGTGGTGGGGGCGAACTTCCAGGCGATGGCCCCGCGGGGCTCGCGCCCAACGACGCCCAGCTGCCGCTGCAGCTCCAGATCGTCGACCTTGACCACCACGCCGTCGATCTCGAAGTCGAGCCGGTCGCGGCGCGTCTCCCAGGCCCTGCAGGCGGCGACGACCTCCTCAACCGTGTCGTAGACCTCGGTCTCGGGGTTGACCCGGAAGCCGTGCTCACGCAGCCACTCGAGCCACTCGTGGTGGGTGGGGAACTCGAGCCCGTCGACCGCCCCGATCCCGTAGCACCAGATCGACAGCGGACGCGAGGCGGCGAGCTGTGGGTCGAGCTGGCGGATCGAGCCCGCGGCGGTGTTGCGCGGATTGGCGTAGGTGGGCTCGCCGGCGGCGGCCCGCTGCTCGTTGAGGGTGGCGAAGGCGGCGAGCGGCAGGTAGATCTCACCGCGCACCTCGAGCAAGGGCGGGGCGTCCTCCACCCGCAGCGGGATCGCCCGGATCGTGCGCAGGTTCTGGGTCACCTCCTCGCCGATCTCGCCGTTGCCGCGAGTGGCTCCGCGCACCAGCACCCCGTTCTCGTACACCAGTGAGATGGCGAGGCCGTCGATCTTCGGCTCGGTGACGAAGCGCACGTCGCCCAGCTCCACGCCCTGGCGGGCCAGGTTCCGCTCCGCTCGCGCCACCCAGGCGGCGAGCTCCTCCTCGTTGCGGGCGTTCCCCAGAGACAGCATCGGCTGCAGGTGGCGCACCTGCTCGAACTTGTCCAGCGGCTCCCCGCCGGTCCGCTGGGTGGGGGAGTCCGGCGTGAGCAGCTCGGGATGCGCGGCCTCGAGATCGCGCAGCTCGTTGAGCAGGACGTCGTAGTCGGCGTCCGAGATCTCGGGGTCGTCGAGGACGTAGTAGCGGTGCCCGTGGTGGTCGAGCTCCCGCCGCAGCTCAGCAACCCTCTCAGCCGGTGGTGCGCTCACACTTCCTGCGCCGCGGGGCGCACCAGCGCGTCGAGATCGAAGCCGGCCAGCTCCTCGACGCCGGCCTGGTCGGTGAGGTCGAAGTGCAGCGGGGTCACGGCGATGAGGCCCTCACCCATCGCGGCGAAGTCGGTGCCGTCCTCCTCCTCGAAGCCGGGCTGGTCGTTGTAGATGCGGTAGCGGCGCCGGCCGTCGGAGTCCTCCTCGGTTAGCTCCATGCGGTCGTTATAGACCCGCTTGCCCAGCCGGCAGGCGCGGGCGCCCTGGATCTCCCCGGCGGGGCAGTTGACGTTCAACAGCGTGCCCTGGGGCATGGGCACGTGCTCCAGCTCCTCGACCATGCGCGCCACGAAGGCCGCCGCGGGCTCGAACCCCTCGCGGCTCCAGGTCCGGCCGGAGCGGAAATCCATCTCGCCGTGGTCAGCCTGCTGCGAGACGGCGATCGCCGGCAGTCCCAGCACCACCCCCTCGAGCGCCGCCGCCACCGTGCCGGAATAGGTGATGTCGTCACCCAGGTTGGGCCCGTGGTTGATCCCCGAGACGATCACCTCCGGCTCGAAGTCGAGCAGCCCGAGGGCGGCGAAACGCACGCAGTCCACGGGCGTGCCGTCGGTGGCAAAGCCGGTGGTGCCGTCGCCGAACTCCACCTCCTCCACCCACAGAGGGTCCCGAAAGGTGATGCTGCGGGCGGTGGCCGAGCGGTTGGAATCGGGCGCGATCACGGCCAGCTCGATGCCCGGGACCTCCAGCAGCGCCTGGCGCAGGACGTTCAGCCCGGTGGCGGTGATGCCGTCGTCGTTGGTGAGCAGAACCTTCACTTCGCTGAGATTAGTCAGTAAGAGACCGACTCCAGGTAGAGGCCGTGGGGCGGGGCTGTGCACCCCCGCCTCGCCGCGCGGCCTTCCCTCCAATAGTCGCCTGAGCTCGCTCGGCCTGACACCGCCGAGCATGGTTCCGACCAGGACCCGGACCATGTTCCGCATGAAGCTGTCGGCCTCGATCACGAAGGCGAGCAGGCCGGGACCCTCGGCGAGCCACTCGGCTCGCAGGACCTCCCGCTCGAAACGGACGTGGTCGCTCGCGGTGGGGGTGAAGGCGGTGAAATCGTGCGTGCCCAGGAGCTCGGCGGCACACTCGTCGAGCTGCGGGCGGTCGACCGCGCGCGGCCACCAGAGGGCCCGGCCGGCCTCGAACGGGCTGGGCGCCGCGCGGATCAGCAGCCGGTAGCGGTAGGTGCGGCTGCGAGCGTCGCGGCGGGCATCGAACCCTTCCGGGGCCGGCTCGCTGGCCAGCACGCTGACGTCCTGAGGGAGCAGGGCGTTCAGGTTGCGAAGCGGGGCGGGCTCGCCCGGGTGGCTGGCCACCTGGCCGCGGGCGTGCACGCCGCGGTCGGTGCGCCCGGCCACGGTGAGAGACACGGGCCGCTGCAGGATGGTCCCAAGCGCCTGCTCAGTCACGCCCTGCACGGTGCGCAGCCCCGGCTGGCGAGCCCAGCCCGCGAACTCCGAGCCGTCGTACTCGAGCAGCAGCCGTGCGGTCAGCGCCCCACCGTCGCCCACGCGCCGAGCGTACCCGTTCACCCATTCGCCAGAATGAGCCCCGTGCGGCTCTCGGCGAAGGCGGACTATGCGGTGCGGGCGTCGCTCGCGCTGGCCGCGGCCGAGGACGGCCCGGTCAAGGGCGAGCGCATTTCCCAGGCCCAGGAGATCCCGCTGCGCTTCCTGGAGAACATCCTCATCGATCTTCGGCACGCCGGCCTGGTCCGCGCCCAGCGGGGCGCGGAGGGCGGGTACTGGCTGGCCAAGCCGGCGAACGAGATCAGCGTGGGCGACGTGATCCGCGCCGTGGACGGCCCACTGGCGAGCGTCCGGGGCGAGGCGCCGGAGGACGTGAACTACGTCGGCGCCGCGGAGAACCTACGGACCGTCTGGGTGGCGCTGCGCGCCAGCCTGCGCTCGGTGGTCGACGAGGTGACGCTGGCCGAGGTGACCGAGGGCCGCCTCCCCTCGCAGCTGATACGTCTGACCGACGCGCCGGACGCGTGGCTCAGGCGGTGACCGGCTCGGCCTCGGGCCGTAACCACACGATCTGACCCTCGGCGAGCTCGAGCTCCTCGGCCCGGCCGCGCGTGGTCTGCACCCAGGTCGGTTCGCCCTCGCTCAGTGAGAGCTCCACCCGCACCTCGAACCCGAGGTGCACGATCCGGTCGATCTTCGCCTCCGCGGCGCGGTCGCTGGGTTCGAGCAGGATCTCCACGTCGTGGGGTCGGATCCAGTGGCCGGCCAGCTCGCTCACCGGGCCGACGAAGCGCATCACGAACTCGTTGGAGGGCCTTTCGTACAGGTCTCGAGGCGCACCCACCTGCTCGATCACGCCATGGTTGAGCACCACGATCTGCTCGGCGACCTCCATCGCCTCCTCCTGGTCGTGCGTGACGAACACGGTGGTCACGTGCACCTCATCGTGCAGTCGGCGCAGCCAGGCCCGCAGCTCCTTGCGCACGGTGGCGTCGAGCGCTCCGAAGGGCTCGTCCAGCAGCAGCACGCGCGGCTGCACGGCGAGCGCCCGGGCCAACGCCATGCGCTGGCGCTGCCCGCCGGAGAGCTGCGAGGGATAGCGGTGGGCGAAGCCGTCGAGGTGCACGAGCTTCAGCAGCTCGTCCACCCGGGCCTCGATCTCCTCCTTCGGCTTCTTCCGGATGGTCAGGCCGAAGGCCACGTTCTTGGCCACGGTCATGTGCTTGAAGGCGGCGTAGTGCTGGAAGACGAAGCCCACGTTGCGCCGCTGGGGCGGCTGGCGGGTCGCGTCCTCGCCGGCGATGCTCACCCGTCCGGAGTCGGGCATCTCCAATCCGGCGATCACGCGAAGCAGGGTGGACTTGCCGCCGCCGCTGGGTCCGAGCAGCGCGGTCAACGAGCCGTCGCGCACCTCCAGCGACACGTCGTCGAGCGCGGTGAACTCGCCGAACCGCTTGCTGACGTTCTCCACGACGATGCTCATGTCTGCGCCTCCTTGGGCTTGATCACGTTCATCGCCAGCAACGTGGCCAGCGCCAGGAGGGCCAGGACCACCGACGCCGCATAGGCACCCGTCACGTTGAAGCTGTTGTAGTACCTCTCCACGAGCAGCGGCATGGTCTCCGTCCGGCCCGAGAGCTTGCCCGACACCACGCTGACGGCGCCGAACTCGCCCAGGGCCCGCGCGGTGGTGAGCACGACGCCGTAGGCCACGCCCCAGCGGATGGCGGGAAGGGTGACCCGGAAGAAGGTCTGGAAGCCGCCGGCGCCCAGCGTGGCCGCCGCCTGCTCCTGCTCGGTCCCGATCTCGCGCAGCACCGGGATCGTCTCGCGCACCACGAAGGGCAGCGAGACGAACATCGTGGCCAGGATCATGCCCGGGACCGAGAAGATGATCTGGATCCCCTGCTCGGCGAACCACTCGCCCACCCAGCCGTCGCGGCGGCCGTAGACCAGGATAAGCGCGAGGCCCACCACCACGGGGGAGACTGCGAACGGCAGGTCGACCATCGCGTTCAGGAGCGCTCGGCCTCGGAAGCGCTGCCGCACGATCGCCAGCGCGCACAGCACGCCGAAGATCGTGTTCAGCGGCACGGCCACCGCCACCATCACGAAGGTCAGGTAGAAGGCGTGCTGGGCCTCGGGGGTGGTCACCGCCTCCCAAGCGGCGGCGACCCCGTCCTCGAATGCGTTGAAGAACACGAGCACCACCGGGATCCCCAGCAGCAGCGCCAGGTAGCCCAAGGCCAGGAACCGGAGGACGTACCGGTTACGCCTCATGCCGCAGCGCCCGCTTTGACAGCCAGCCGAAGAACAGGAGGATCACCAGCGAGGCCAGCAGCAGCACCACCGAGACGGCGGACGCGCCGACGATGTTGTCGGACTCGACCTGGGAGAAGATGAAGACCGAGGCGGCCTGGGTGTCGAACGGGATGTTCCCCGTGATCAGCACCAGCGAGCCGAACTCGCCCACCGCCCGGGCGAAGGCGAGACCGCCGCCGGCGATGATCGCCGGAGCCAGGTTGGGCAGGATGATGCGCAGGAACACGGTGCGGCGGCTTGCCCCGAGTGATTCCGCCGCCTGCTCCATCTCGCGGTCGAGCTCCAGCAGCACGGGCTGCACGGCCCGGATCACGAAGGGAAGGGTCACGAAGAGCAGCGCGAGGACCACCGACACCTTGGTGAAGGCGAGGTTGATGCCCACCGGGCTCTCCTGGCCGTAGAAGGCCAGCAGGGTGAGGCCGGCCACGATGGTGGGCAGCGCGAAGGGAAGGTCGATCGCCGCGTTGACGATGCCCTTGCCCCGGAACTCGTCGCGCACCAGCACCCAGGCGATCAGCGTGCCCGCCACGGCGTTCACCAGAACGACGATCACCGAGGTGATGAGGGTGAGCCGCAGCGCCGCCACGGCCTGCGGGCTGCTGACCGCCGTCCAGAAGGTGTCCCAGCCACCCTCGAATCCCTTGAGCACCACGGCGGCCAGCGGGAGCAGGGCGACGATGCTCAGATAGGACATGGCGACGCCGCGGCCGAGGAGATCCCCCGATATCAGGGGCCTCCCCAGGCCGCGGGGCGCCGGCGCCGCTGGAGGCGGCGCGGCGGTCGCTTGGCTAGTCGGAGGCAGTGCTCTTCCCCTGTGCATTGAAGATGTCGGCCACGACGCTCTTCTCCGGGTCGAAGAACTCGGTGTTCACCTTGTCCCAGCCACCGAACTTCGTGATCTCGAACAGCTTCGACGGCGTGGGGAACTCATCGGCCCCTGCAGTCCCCTCCACCACCGGCCGGTAGCCCTTCGAGGCGAAGATCTCCTGGGCCTCGGGCGTGTAGAGGAAGTCGACGAAGGACTGCGCGAGCTTCGGATCCTTGGACTCGTTGACGACGGCGATCGGGTTCTCGATCAACAGCGTCTCGTCCGGAATCACGTAGTCGATTTCCTCGCCCTGCTGCTGGGCGAGGATCGCCTCGTTCTCGTAGCCGAGGAGCACATCGCCCTTGCCGCTGGAGAAGGTCTGCAGGGCCTCACGGGCGCTCTTGTCGAGCACGGGCACGTTCTCGAACAGCTTGGCCAGGTACTGCTTGGCCTGCTGGGGCGTCTTGCCCTGCTCGAGCTGCGCTCCGTAGGCGGCCATGATGTTCCACTTGGCGCTGCCCGACGTGAACGGGTTGGGCTCCAGGACCTCGACCTCTCCGGTAACGAGGTCATCCCACGTCTTGATGTTCTTCGGGTTTCCCTTGCGGACCATGAACACCACGACGGAGTCGGTGACCATGCCCTTGTGCTCGTTCTGGTTCCAGTCCTTGTCCACCAATCCGGCGTCGACCAGGCGGGTGATGTCGGGCTCGAGCGAGAACTCGACGACGTCGGCCGGCAGGCCGCCCTCCACCGCCCGCGACTGCTCACCGGAGGAGGCGTAGGACTGGTCGAAGCCGACCCCCTTGCCCTCGGGGGTCTTGTTGAAGGCCGGGATCAGCTCTTTGTAGGCCTCCTCGGGCGTCGAGTAGGCCACCAGAGTGAGCTTGCCACCGCCGCCGTCGTCGCCGCTCCCCTCGGAGCCGGAGGACGTGCCGCCGCAAGCCGCGAGGGCTCCCGCGACCAACAGGGCCGCGCCAAGCAGGATCAGCTTCAGCGCACGAGTCCGGTATTGCTTCATTCTCCACCTTGTCAATCGACTTTGAAGACGATGAAGCTAGCAGACGGGCCGGTAACAAAGTGGGGGTGCGCCAGACGGTACGGGCGTGAAGAGAGCCAAGAAGACCAATGTCGCCGTTCTGCTCGCCTGCGCCGCACTGCTGGCGGCCTGCGGCGGCGATTCGGAGCCGTCCAACGCCACCGCACCGGCCGACGACGCGACACCCGCCATGGCGCCCGCCGAGGCCGAGGCAAGTCCGGCCCGTCGCGGCCCCCGGATTACGCTGCGGGACTCGCAGTTCGGCCCGGTCCTGTTCGGTGGTCGCGCTCGCGCTCTGTATCTGTTCACGCGCGATCGCGAGGGCCAGAGCCGTTGCTACGGCGACTGCGCCACGGCCTGGCCTCCGTTCCTCGCGCGCGGCCGGCCGCGCGCGGGCGAAGGCGTCAAGCAGTCCCTGCTCGGCACGGTCCGGCGCCGCAACGGCACCCGCCAGGTGACCTACCGGGGTAAGCCGCTCTATTTCTACGTGGACGACCCACGCGGCCAGGTGCTGTGCAACGACGTGACCGAGTTCGGAGGCGTCTGGTTCGCGCTCGACGCGAAGGGCCGTCCGCCGGCCTAGGGATTCAGAGCCCCGGCGGGTGGCGGACCGTGTAGCCGGCGGGCGAGCGGGCGGTGCTGGTCCAGCGCGAACCCGTCTCGGAGCGGGCGCTGGTGTCGTAGCGGCGCCCGTCGATCGTCATGTAGACGTGGCCCGAATGGGCGTAGATCGTGATGTGCCGCCCCGGCCCGGGCGCTCCGTAGCTCATGAAGCCGCCCGAGCTGAGCGGCCGGGAGAGCAGGCCGCCACCGTGCAGGGCGTAGGAGACCGAGCCGGAGCAGTCATAGCCGCTGTCCACGAAGGAGCCGTGCCCGCCCCCGTAGAGGTAGGGCTTGCCGGCGATCGCGTTCGCGGCGGCGATCACGCGCTGGAGGGTGCCGCTACCTGCGCCGCCGCCCCCACCACGGTTGCGTCGCTTTAGCACGGGACCGGCGCCCAAGCCCAGTGCGGCGCGGGTCTGCGGGCCGGCGATGCCGTCGGCCGTGAGGCCGTGGGCGCGCTGCCAGCGCTCGAGCGCCCGCTCGGTGGCGGGGCCGAAGACGCCGTCGGCGCCGATTCCGAGCGCCTGCTGCAGAGCGGTCACACCACCGCCGCGCGCCGGGCGCCGCTGCGGCCGGGTGTTCTCCGCGGGGCGGGCCGCCGGACGGCGCGCGCGGGAGAAGCGGCGCTGCGCCTTCAGTACGCGCCCGGCGCCCAGATCGAGCGCGGCGCGCGTGGCCGGTCCCGCCACGCCGTCGGCGGTCAGCCCGTGGTTCTTCTGCCAGCGCTTTAGGGCCTTCTTGGTGGCGGGACCGAAGTCCCCGTCGACGGGCACGCCGAGGCCGCGCTGGAGCGCGGCGACGCCGCCGCCGCTGGGGCGCGAATCGGAGGCGGACGCCGTGGTGGTGGTCGCCACCGGCCGCGGTTCAGCCGGCGTCGCCGTGGACGACACCGCCGCCTCGGCCGCCACCGCGCGCCGGGGAGCCCGCGCCGGCGCGGACGGCTCGCTCTCGACAGCCGTGGCGGCCGCGGCCGAGCGGGCGGGCGCTTTTCTGTCGTCGTCTCCGAGCACCTCGCCCACCGCCACCGTTGCCGCCGTCCCGCCGGCGACCGCCACCAGCGCGGCCACCGACAACCCCCGGACCGGCAATTCCCGCGACTTGGGCGCCGGCGCAGCCAATCTCCGCCGCGCGCGCGAGCGGGCCAGCGACTCGGCCCACAGCTCGTCGTTGGAAAGGTCCCGCTCCACCCTGCTCCCCCCGGCGTCCAAGACGCGTCGTTCTATCAATCAAAAGTCCTGCAAGCTGCAGGGTTTCTTGCAGTTTGGCCAGCCGCAACGGCCCGCCCACCGGCGGTGACCGATAACGTCGCCGTATGGAGGAGATCGCACCCGGCGTCTGGCACTGGACCGCCCGGCATCCCGGTATCGGCATCGACGTCAGTTCCTACTACCTGGCCGAGCCGCGAGTGCTGCTGGACCCGCTGCTGCCCCCGGAGGGCCCCGAGCGGTTGGACGACCTCGGCCCGCCGCAGGTCATCCTGCTCACCAACCGTCACCACTGGCGCGACTGCGGCCGGCTGATCGAGCGCTACGGCTGCCCGGTCCGCGGGCCGCGCACCGGGATGCACGAGTTCGGAGCGGATCAGCCGGTCGAGGCCTACGACCCCGGCGAGCTACTCGCGGACGGTGCGATCACAGCCCACGAGGTGGGTGCAATCTGCCCGGACGAGTCGGCGTTGTTCGCCGCCGGCGTCTCGGCGCTCGCCGTGGCGGACGGCGTGATCCACTACGACGACCAGCTCACGTTCGTCCCGGACCATTTGATGGACGAGCCGGAGGACACCAAGCGCGCGCTGAAGCAAGCCTACGCGCGGCTGGCCGGCGAGCTCGAGTTCGACAACCTGCTGACGGCCCACGGCGCGCCGGTCGTGGGCGGCGCCCGGGAGCGCCTGCGGGCGTTCGCCGAGAGCTAGCGCCCACGCCCACTCGACCCCGACGGGAATGGCGGTCCTCGGGCCGGCGTCACTGGTGAGTAGCCGGGCGCTCTGTCCCGGGCCGCAGGTTCACGGAAGGGCCGCGCATGTTCTCTCGTCCCGCATCCCGCCTCGTTCGGGTCCGCACCGGCGCGGCGACGCTCGCCGGCATCGTCTTGGCGGTGGCTGCGGCCGCAAGCCCGGCGCAGGCGGCGACCTACACGGTGACCAATGTCAGTGACGTGAACGCCGGCTCGCTGCGGCAAGCGATCCAAGACGCCGACGCGCAGCCCAATCACGACACGATCAAGTTCGACATCCCGGGAACCGGCGCGCACACGATCACTCTCGTGGCCGATCTGCCGAGGCTTGCGACTCCAGTGACGATCAAGGGCTATTCGCAGCCGGGCTCGGTTCAGGCTACGGGCACCAGCCCGGCCGAGCCGACGATCGAGATCGATGCGACGAACGCCAGTCGCGGGCTGCAGATAGGGGCACCGGGCAGCGAGGTGCGCGGCCTGTCGATCCACTCGGCCCAGGACGAGAACGTCCTGATCGACGCTCACGAGGGGGTCGTTCTTCAGGGCAGCCACGTAGGGACCAATCGCTTGGGTGACGACGCCGTGCAGGACCGTGGGTGCAACGTGGTCATGTACGGCGAGGACAACCTGATCGGGGGTCCGCTCAACTCGGACCGCAACGTGATCGCGGGCCGCGAGCTGGAGCTTTGCGTGATGGACGGTCCGAACGAGATCACGAACAACCGGATCGGGACGAGCGCCGACGGCACGGCGGACCTCGGCTACGGCACCGGCGTGACGCTGCACCGGTCAGCTGCCGGGACCCTCGTACGCGACAACCTGATCTCCGGGTTGGGCATCGGTGTCGAGGTGATGGGCGATGACAACACGCTGCAGGGCAATCGAGTCGGCACCGATGTCGACGGCACGACGGCACTTCCCAACGGCGTGGGCATCAACGTCGAGGGCGGTGACGACAACACGATCGGGGGAACGGGGCCGGGCGAGGGCAACCTCATCTCCGGCAACGCCTACGAGGGCCTGCAGCTCGAGCAGGGCGACGACGCCCCGTACGAGGAGACCAGCCCCGCAGTCGGCAACCGGGTCCTCGGCAATCTGATCGGCACCGACCGCGACGGCGACACGCCGCTGGGCAACGGCAGCACCTACGGGCTCCAGGGCATCGTGCTCGCCGGAGCCAACGAGAGCACGATCGGAGGTCACGAGCCCGGCGCGGGCAACGTCATCGCCTCCAACACGGGTGACGGTCTCACGATCAACGGCTCCCGCAACCTCGTCCTGGGCAACGCGATCGGCACCAACATGGACGGGGACCTGGGACTCGGCAACGGCCGCAACGGCATCCAGATCACCGCCGGGAACGGGAACAACGTCGGCGACGCCTTCGGCGCGTCCACCAACACCATCGCCTACAACATCGAAGACGGCGTCGCCATCTGGGACGCAGCCACCGACAACACCCTCGTCCGAAACCTCATCTTCGCCAACGGCCAACGCGACGACGACCTCGGCATCGACCTCGCCGACGACGGGGTCACCGACAACGACAGGGAGGACGCCGACACCGGGGCCAACGACCTCCTCAACTACCCCTTGGTCACCGGTGCCGACGCGACAGCCGGGACTGTCGACTGGACGCTCGAAGGCCTTCCCTCCACCAGGTATCGGCTGGAGTTCTACGCCAGTCCGGTCTGCAACGGCTCCGGGACCGGCGAAGGGCAGTGGTACCTCGGCTGGACGAACGTCACCACGGACGGCGACGGCCAAGCCGCCGGCAGCACTTCCCCCGCCACGGCCCCGGCCGCAGGCGACCACATCACCATGACCGCCACCCGCAGGACTCTCGTGGATCCGCTGCCCAACCCCCTCAACGGGGTCCTCCACGAGACGTCGGAGTTCTCTCCGTGTGAGGTTGCCGGGTGACGGTCAAGCTCAGGCCTATCATCGAGAGGCGTGGCGGCGCACCCCGAGAGCAGACGTCTCGAGGCCCTCATCGGGAGCTGGCGGACCCGGGGCGACGTGCTGGGCGACGACGGCAAGACGCCCGTGGCAACGGTTGACGGGCACGACCACTACGAGTGGCTTGGCCCGGTCTTCGTCGTCCACCGCATCGACGTCGAGATCGGGGGCGACCGCGTTCAGGGACTCGAGATGATCGGCCCCTACCTCCCTGACCAGGACGCGTTCGCCACCCGCGCCTACGACCACGAAGGCGGCGAGCAGACGTCGACGGCGTCCGTGGACGAGGCCGGCGTCTGGACCTTCCGCGCCGACGGGGCCAAGGCCACCCTCACCTTTACCGAGGACGGGTCCGGCGCCACGGCGGATTGGGTTCGCAGCGACGACGGCGGCGCGAGCTGGCGTCCCTGGATGACCCTCTCGTTGATCCGCGAGTAGCGCGTTCAGCTCGCAACCGCACAGAGAGCGGAGCCCGGGAGCTCGTACCCCCCGTCGGTCGCAAAGGGAACGAAAGCCTCCGCGAGCTTGGCCTTGAGCACCTCGCGCTCGCCCTCGGGAAGCCCGCGGAGCACGATGGCGAACGGACCAGCCACGTCAATCAGCCATCGCTCGTAGTCGTCGATGTCGCGAAAAGCGAAGCGCACCGGGACCTCCTCGGTGCGCACGGCGACAAAGCCCGCCCCTTCGAGCAGCGCCCTCGTGCGCTCCTCGCTCGCCATGCTGAAGACCCCCGGCGCTCCCGGCTCGGGGAGCTGCATGTAGCCGCGCTGGACCAGGATCATGCCGCCGATCGACCCCCACGTGTTGCGCTCTGGGGCTCCCCACACCGAGAGCGCCACCCGCCCGCCCGGGCGCAGGACACGTCGCGTCTCGGCCAGCGCCGCGGCAGGGTTGGCCACCAGCATGTAGGCGCTCTGGCAGAGCACGCCGTCGACCGAGTCGGCGTCTAGCGCCATCCGCTCCGCATCCAGCACGAGATAGTCGACGTTCTCGAGCCCGAGCTCGGCCCCTCGGCGGCGGGCGACGTCGATCATCTCCGCGGAGAAGTCGCTAGAGATAAGCCGACCGCCCCAACCGAGGATCGCCGCCGCCTCGAACCCGGTGTCGCCGGTGCCGGCGCCGAGCTCGAGCACCGTATCGGCGGGGTGTGGGGCAAGCTCGCGGATGAGCCACTCGCGAACCGGGGTCAGGGCCTCCGCGAGCTGCGCTCGCCACTGGTCCCAGCCGGGCGCCATGGCCGCCCAGGTGTCGTGGCTGGTGCGGCGGTACTCCTCGACATCCACTTCGGCGATCCTACCCCCGATCGCACGGCCGGGCCCGATGAGATCCGGGTTCCCGTACGGTCCCACTCCCATGACTTCATCTGATCACCGAGCTACTGCCCGCCAGTGCTACGAGGCCTATGTGACCGACGACCGCCAGGTGCTGGAGGCCGTCCTGACCGACGACTTCCGCTTCCGGAGCCCCGCCGATCCCGGAATCGACCGGGCGACGTACTTCGAGCGCTGCTGGCCCAACCACGAGAACATCAAGAGCTTCGACTTCAAGCGACTCGAGCAGATCGGCGACGAGGTCCTGGTGACCTACGAGGCCGAGCGCACTGACGGCACCAGGTTCCGCAACACCGAGGTCTTGGGCTTTGCGGGCGAGAAGCTCCGCACCGTCGAGGTCTATTTCGGCTGGGAGCTCGAGCCGGCCGGCTGATGCCCCCGTGAGCGGCTGCCCCGTGGCTTAGCCTGTCGCCATGTCCGAGCGGCCGGACAACGCCGGGCCGACGTCCACGCGTCGGGCTTGGAAGTTCGCCGGCGTTCTCGGCACCGCTCTGCTGGTGGCGATGGTGACCGCAATCGGAACCGGCCTCGGATCCGGAGTGCTGGACCTGTTCGGCGGCGGCGAGGAGGAGAAGGACCCGATTTCGTCGTCCGCGACCGAGCAGATAAGCGAGTGCGGTACGCACCTGTTCTTCCGCGAGGAACAGGCGAGCGGCCTCGTCTCGGGAGCCATTCCCACTCCCAGTCCGATCCCGGATTGGGAAGCCTTCCGCAGGTCGAACGGCGGCCGCGTCGCGGATGAGAGCGTGGTCCAGGTCTCGATCCAGGGGGAGTCCTCTCGCACGGTCACCCTGACCGGAATCGACTTCAAGGTTGAGCGCCGGCCTCGCCCCGCCGGCGCCATCTTTCTCCAGCCCTGCGGGGACGCGATTCACGGCCGCTACGTGGTGGCCGACCTCGACCGTCAGCCGGTCGCCGTGAGCGGCACCGCCGACGACCCCGACGCGGAGCTGGACCCCGTGGATCCGGTGACCGGCGCGGCGAATAGCTCCTTCAAGCCGATCAGCTTCCCCTGGACGGTTTCGGTAACCGATCCTCTGCTGCTCCAGATCGTTGCCTCGACCAAACGGTGCTCCTGCACCTGGCGAGCGGAGATCCCGTGGAGCAGCGGCGAGCGGACAGGCGTGATCGCGATCGACAACGGCGGCAGCGGCTACACCGTGGTCGGCGGCCGGGACGCGAGGGAGTTCTCAAACTCCGGGAGCGGAAAGAGGATCTGGGTCGAGAGTCCCGGATAGCGACCTAGACTCCGGTCGATGCCGCTTCCCAGGCGGGTTGGCGACCGCCCCCGCACGACTCCCACAAACCCGCACACCCAGCTCGACCAGCAGCCGACCGACCTGCATTGCATCGAGATGCTCGCAGAGCGCGTCTTTGCGCTGCCCGGCGTAGTCGAGAAGCCCAGCGGCATCTCCGTGCCGGGCGCCCGGGCCCTCGTCCTGGCCGACGACGAGCCCGTCGGGCCGCCGGAGGCGTTCTTGATCGGTCGGGAGTTCGCCCATCTTCACCCGGCTCCGGATCACAGCCTGCACGCCATGCTTCCGTCCGAGACGGTCGCCGAGGCCGTCGCCGCCGGCTGGGCCGAGCCGCACCCCGTCGCCCTGAGAGGCCTCATCCCTCCCACCGCCGTGATGCTCTACGCGCCCCGCGACGAAGCGGAGCTGGGGGTCATCGAAAGCCTGGTTCGGGCCTCACACGCGTTCGCTCGTCCCGGCTGACGGCGGCCACGAACGCGCATTCACGCTTCTTCGCCTCCATACCCCTCGAACGGCTCCGTCAGCAGGCGAGTGTTCTGAGGCCCGTACTCGAAGACGTGCACGATGCGGACGGTGGAATCGGTGCGTTCGACACGGGTCTCGATCAACGTGAGGTTCTCCGCGGCGCTGAGATCGAGCTCGTTGAGTCGCTCGGCCTCGGCCCGGCAGACATCGCCGGGGGTGGGGCGGCTCTCCGGATAGGCCTCCTCGTGATGCCGAATCAGCGCCTGCCAGTGTTCGTCCCCAGCCTGCTCGACGGCTTCCCGCAGTTGCTCTCGGGTGTAGGCCATGGCGTCCCCCTCTCCGGAAAGCCGCGCCCCCAACTCGCGGGCACGGTCCTGTAAAACAGCATGGTCCCACGCGGGCTGTCCTGCCGCGGTGAGTAGGGTGGCCGCCATGCCCGTCACAAGAATCGTGCCCTACGCCGATGGAAGCGACATGACCGCCTCGCGGGACTTCTACGTCGAGGTGCTCGGACTCGAGGTCGGCATGGAAGACCCGGTACTCGGGCTCAGCTCACCCGCCAATCCGAAGGCGCAGGTCATCATTCCGCCGCCGGGGATGGAGGAGCCGCAGCCGCGCTTTGGAGTCGACGTCGGCGATCCCGCAGCGGTCGACGCCGCCCATGAAGCGGCGCTCAGGCACGGGTTGCGCGTCGTCTACCCGCTCACCGACGAGCCGTGGGGCGTTCGCCGCTTCTTCGTCGAGGACCCCGGCGGCACGATCGTCAACGTGCTCGCGCACACCGACTGACCGCGCGGCCCGCACTCAGCGGCGGCGGACGAAGGTAAGCCCGTCGGCCACGAGGACCATCACGCTGTCGACGCGCTCGTCGGCCATCACACGTTCGTTGAGCTCGGCGATGACGCGGTCACGCTCGTCCTGCGGGTTCGTGACCCGGCCGCGGAGCAGCACGTTGTCGATCAGGAGCAGCCCGCCCGGCAGCAGGCGCGGGACGAGCTCCTCGTAGTAGTCGGGGTAGCCGGTCTTGTCCGCGTCGAGAAAGACGTAGTCGAAGGTCGGCTCGGCGGGCATGGCGCGCAGCGATTCCAGCGCGGGTCCGACAATGATCTCCACCGCGTCGGCAACGCCCGCGTCCTCGAGATTGCGGCGCGCGATCGCCGCGTACTTTTCCTCGAGCTCCAGACATGTCAGCCGGCCGTCGTCCGCCAGCCCGCGCGCGATCGAGATCGCTCCATAGCCCGTGAAGGTCCCAACCTCCAGCGCCTGACGGGCGCCGACCAACCGGGCGAGCATCGTCAAGAGCGCCGCCTCGTCGGGAGTGGTCTGCATCTCCGCATTGGGCATCTCCGCGGTCTCGCGGGCCACGCGCGCGAGAACCGCGTCCGGTCGGGAATGGCGGACGAGGTAGTCGGCTACCTCCTGAGTGATCTGGGTCTTGACGAGCGCCATCGCGGACGCAGGGAGCATACGTGGCCGAACGGGCCATCCGTTCCTCGAACAGCCAGGCGATAATGGTGGGCACAATGAGATCTCGGCTGCCCGTCGCCAGACTCGCTGCCGTACTCGTGCTCGCGGCCGTGTTCGCTTGCTTCACGGTGGCGCCGGCCGTCGCACGGCCGCACTCTCGCGCCGGAGGTGTGATCGCAACCGGCGGCAACAGGGGGCAGCTGCCCGACGGGTACCGGCCAAAGCCGTTCTGCCCGCACCAGCGCGACCGGTGCATTACGAGGCTCATCAGGAAAATGGAGCGGAACTACGAGCGGCTCGGGTGTGACCACAATTCGGCCTTCTCACTGCTCTACTTGCGGACCACCGAAGGCATCCGCGATGCCACTTGGTCGGGCGAGTTCAGCGACCGCCGGTTCTGGAACCAGGTCACCTACGCGTTCGGCATGTACTACCTGAACGCGTTCAAGGCATGGCGCAACAAGACGAGCCGAACTCCCAAGGCCTGGCGGATCGCCTTCAAGGCCGCCAGGAACGAGAAGGTCTCGTCAGCGGGAGACATCTGGCTCGGGATCAATGCGCACGTCAACCGTGATCTGGCGTTCGTCTACTACCAGCTCGGGCTGGACAACCACGCCGATCACCTGCACGTGAACACAGTTCTCGCGCGCGCCCGGCTTGTGGTGTTCCCGGAGTTGATCGCCACACTCGACCCCGGTGTCGCGAACCAGACGCCAATCGATCCGACGCTTCTGCTCGACATATTCGCCTGGCGCGAGCGGGCCTGGGACAACGCGCAGCGCCTGGCGGCGGCGCCGAACGCCAAGGCCCGCGGCCTGATCGCCGCCAAGATCGAGAGGAACGGAATCGCCATGGCGAACCGCATCAAAGCGGCGTTCCCCGCCACGGCCGAAGCGAATCAGGCGCGCGACGCGTTCTGCGCCGCGCAGCGCCCCGGCTGAGCGAACCCCACTCGACCATCTTGCCGCTTCACGTCGTGCGCAAAGCGGGGTTGCCCGAATCAGCGCGCTCTCTGATCGAGGTGCTGCAGCTCAGCCCCGTCGAAGACCCGGGAGTGGCTGTCGCGGACGAGCCCCTGCATCCCGCTGGCCTTCAGGGCCTCCGCGTGGGCGGGGTTCTCGGCATGGCGCGCCCGCAGCTCGGGCGAGTCCCAGAGCTGAAACAGGACCATGCCGTCGTCGGTCGGCGCGACGATCCGCAGCAGCAGTCCCTCGGGGCGTGGCAGGAGCCGGTCGAGCTCCTCCCCGGCGGCGATCAGATCCGCTGTCTCGCCCTCGAGCTCCAACATCGCCAATACACCCATGCCGGCCTCACTGGTCGCTGATAATCGAGCGTCAGACTAAGGGCCCCGCCCCGGCGGCCGGTCCCGGCGAGCGCAAGCCGCTCGTCGCAGAGTGGATTCCCTTCTGATGATCGTGGTTCACGGTGAGCCGGTGCTCGCGGCCGCGGTGCTCGGCCCGCCGCCCGTCCTGAACTGCCAGTCGCCGGCGCGCGGCGCCGGCGGCGTCCTGAACCCCTTGATCAGCGGGTAGAAGCCGAGCGAGGCCTCCCACAGGATCTCGGGCACGAGCAGGAGGTCGGTCGCGTCGCCCCGCTCGACGACGTCGAAGAGGATCAGCGTCGCCAGGATAAGGACCAGCGGGCCACCGATGAGACCGAGGATCGCCATGCGCCGCGGCACGAGACCCGACTTCCACATCAGGGCGCCGAGGATGATCCCGTTGCCGACGCCTACGCAGAAGCCGGGACCGAACAGGGACGTCCAGTCGTGGATGGCCACCAGCGCCTCTCCCTGCACGAGCTGCACGCTCGCGTCGGCGGTGGACTCTTGGTGCAGCGTTACGATCGACAGCAGGCTGATCGCGCCGACCGCGATGATGGTCGACTCCACGATGCGCGACGCGACCCAGCTGAGCGCGAGCGTCTCGCTGTAACGCCTGGCGATCGGGAACAGCACGACGGCCGTACCGATGTTGGTGATCACGAGCCCGATCTCCAGCAGCGCGCCCAGGGCGATCTCGCCGTCGGCGCTGCCGTTGACGATGTAGTCCTTCTCGTCGAGGACCGGGCCGTACAGGAGCACCCCGGCGATCGACGTGACGAACGTGAGAATGAAGAGCGCACCGAAGATGCGAGCAGCCCTCTGATCTGAATTCATCCTTGACCCCTTTCCCGCTGGTTGACCTGCGCGGTTGATTGGCACGCGCTACCGAGCTCGGCGCCCGCCCTGACAGCGGCAACGAAACCTCGCGCAAGGCCGGGGAAGATGCCTTGTTCCGAGCGCTGGGCGTGTGGCCCCGGCGACCGTACCGTTGGCCCCCTGGTGATCGGCGGGTCAGGGCAGCTCAAGCTTCACGACACGCTCGTGGACGTTGGACCCTGGGACGTCTTCCGGGTGTCGCCGGAGGTCGCCCGGGGCTTTCAGGCCCGGCCCGGATGGGCTCGACGTCATCGGCGTCGGCGGCAGCCGTCCCGAGGGCGGGGACGGCTTCTGGGGCTGATCCACCGCGCCGACGTCAGGGGCGCAGGTGCTCGATCGTGAAGCCGTGGTGGTCGGCCAAACGAGCGGCGATGAGGGAGCGGTGGCAGGCCTCGGGGTCGCGCTCGACGCAGAGCAGCGCGGCGAGGCCTGCGGCGGGCAGCGCCGTGACGAGGCCGGTGAGGTCGACGCGATCGAGGACCTCGGACGTGTAGCGACGGACGTACTCGGGCGCGAGCTCGACGCGAGAGCGCTTGCCGACGCCGAGCCGGGCGTCCTCGGCGTACTGGAGCTGGCGCAGCTCGGTCGTCGGGGCGAGCTCGGGGTGGTGGCGATAGCCGAGCGACGCGGCAGCGAGGGCGTCCTGGAGGCGCCGGGAGTTGGCCCACGCGTACTGCGGTCCGCGGACGCCGCGGCGCTGGCGGACGTCCAGGACCAGACGAACATCGGCCGCCGAAAGCCGCTCCAGGAACGAGCTGCCAGCAAACCCGTAGACGCCAATCGTGGCGATCGCGGACGGTGTGGGTGGCGGGTCGGTGGTGACGTGCATCGCAAGGCGTGGGTCAGGCGTGGCGGGGACCGCGTTCTTCGGTCCACCTGCTTCGAAGCTGGTGGCTAGTGGGCCGTCCGCGCGCGACCGCGCGGCAGGGGGACGCGATCCAGCGTCTCAGAACCCGCTTACCGACCGCCAGGTGAGGGCCCGGTCGAAGGGCTCGGCCAGATCGTGCGAATCTGCCTCGATCGGCGGCACTAGGAGGCGAATGCCAAGCTGATCTTCATTCTTCAACGGAAGGCCGGCACGACGCGCGAGCAGTGCCACCAGTAGGCGCCGTGCCTCCGGGCGCGATCGTCCCCGCCCGGATGTGTAATCCAGGCGGAGCATGCATCAGAGAGTCTCTGGAAGCGCGAAGGCCCGGAAAAGCGCGGTGGAGACGAACATCGTGAGCTCGGCGACCTTCCCGTTCTCGACCCGCAGGAACTCGAGGCCGAGCGGACGGTACGCGGAGTCGCCTGGGCGGCGGAGGTAGCCGGCGGAGCCGGGCTGCCTATTCGCGCCGACGGGTAGGCGCCGAACTTCGCCGACGTAGGCGGGCGATCGAGGATCCAGCCAGGCCGCAAACAGAGCCACGATGGCGTCACAACCTTCAAACCAGGACGGCGTCGGAGGCATCGTCAGGCGTGCGTCCTCGCGCAGCAGCTCAGCCATCGCGGCGAAATCGCGGTTCTCCTGCGCCTCCATGTAGCGCCGAACCAGCGCGCGCTCGTCCCCGGTCGGCTCCGACGGCGGAGCCCAGTCCAGCCGGCTCTTCGGCAACTGTTGCTTCATCGTCGCCCGGGCGCGTTGCAGGGCACTGTTGGCCGCCGGGACCGACGTCTCCAGCAGCGCCGCGCTCTCCTTCGCCGACCAGCCGAGCACGTCCCGCAAGATCAGAACCGCGCGCTGCGTCGGCGGCAGTAGCTGGATGGCGACGATGAAGGCCAGCTCGATCGTCTCCCGCGCGACCACCTGCGGCTCCGGCTGCTCCTCTGCCGGCGCGATCCCCTCCAACAGCTGGTCCGGGTACGGCTGCAGCCAGGCCAGATCGCGATCCGGCGGAAACAGGCTCCCGCTCGTGCCACGCCCGAGCGACCCCGGCTGCCACGGGAACAGCGTTCGTGGCTTCCTCTGCAACACGTCGAGGCAGGCATTGGTCGCGACCCGGTACAGCCAGGCCCGAAACGAAGATGGCCCCCGGTAGGTGAAGCCTTCCCGGCTACGCCAAGCCCGCATGAACGTCTCCTGCACGGCGTCCTCCGAGTCCTGAAGCGACCCCAGCATCCGGTAGCTGTGCACCTGCAGCTCACGTCGATGGCGCTCGGTGATCGAGGCGAAGGCGGACTCATCGCCCGCGACCGCAGCGGCGACGACCGCCGCCTCCTCGCTGCGCCGCTGTGCGCGTAGGGTCATCACGCTATTCGACGCCGGCCACGCCGCAGCCTGTCTCAGGAGAGAAGGAAATCATCGAGCGCGGCCGCCGTAGCGTGGGGTGAGATCTCGTGTGTCTCGCCGGCGAGCGTGCAGCGCCGTCCGTTGGGGAGCGCGTCGGCGACGGCTCGCGCAGCCTCCCGCATCACCGGCGGGCTCTGCTCGCCCTCGATCACAAGCGTCGGTGTCTGGGTCGAGGCGAGCAGCTCGGTCGGGAGCGTCAGATCTCCGATGATCGTCGCGTCGTAGACGAGGGTGGGGGCGATTTCCTCGAGCGTGGGACGGAAGGGGGCGTGGCGCATCTGACTGATGATCTCCTCGGGCATGCCGATCGCCTCGGTCTGATAGAGCTCAACCGCATCGCCTCGCCGATCGGCGGCGATCAGCGCGGCGAGCCGCGCGGCCAGATCGGCCGGCGGGCGTGGGTGGCGTCCGTCAATCACGAAGGGCGGCTCGTAGAGCGCCAGCGCGGTGATGGCCAGGCCGCGGGCGGCAGCCTGCAAGGCGAGATTCGCCCCGGAGGAGTAGCCGAAGACCGCCGCCGAACCGCCGGCTTTGGCGATGAGCGCGTCGAGGTCCTCTATCTCGCGCTCGACCGAGTACGGGGGCGTGTCACCGCTGTCGCCGCGCCCGCGCCGATCGTAGTTGAGAATCGTGAACCGCTCCTGCATCGCTGCAGCAAGCGGAGCCGTAGTCGCACGGGTGTTGAACGCGCCGACGGCCATGATCAGCGGCCGCCCCGCGCCGAGCTGGTCAAACGCGATCACAGTCCCGTCGGCTGAAATCACGGCTTCCATTATCGAGTCTCCTCTCAAAGCCGTTTGGCGCGGCAAACCCGCGTCTTCTGCGCCTTACAACCGCATCGGGCGACGAAACTCATCGCGGTGGGGTGGTCGGCGCGGTTGGCCTTTTGCGCCTGCGACTCCAACGTCGTTCTCCACCACAAGACTCCGTCCCTAGGTTTCACGCGCGGGAGGAGTCGGGCGGCCGGGAGCGGGCTCTCGCAGAGCGAGCCGCGAAGCAGGCGAGCAAGACCAGCGAGCGCAGCGAGCGAGCAGGTCGGCGGACAGGCGATGACGGCGGCCCCGGCACCACCACGGCCCGGGGCCGAGGGGCCGGGCCCTAGACCAGCTCGAGAAAGACCATCTCCGTCGAGTCCGACTTGCGCGGCCCCAGCTTCAGGATCCGCGTGTAGCCGCCCTCGCGGTCCGCATAGCGCGGCGCGATCTCGTCGAACAGCTTGCAGACCACGAACTTGTCCTGGCCCAACCGGGCCATCGCCTGACGCTGCGCGTGGGCTCAGGCATCAGGCAACCACCGCTCCGGCAACCGTCGCACCATTCGGGATAGATCCACCCCTGACGCAAGCCTAAGCATCAAAGCCTCTGCCCGAGACGGTCACGGATAGCCCTAGCTGACGACGATCTCGCGGCCAGGTCAAGCAGTTCGCTGCGTACCCGTTCCCAGCTAGACGGATCCGCGCGACGATCTACTCCTCGCCGAGCGCTGCTACTCGGCGTGCTCGAGTTATTCGTGCAGACCGGCTTCCCCCCGGGCTCAGGACCGTGCCTCGGGGGGAATCGAGTCACCAAGCTCGGTTATCGCGGCCACGGCCACCATCTCCGGCGTAACGTTGACCGGCAGCCGGGCGGACCCGACCGCCGCGAGTAGAGCGTAGGCGGCCGCGTGGAGCCGGCGGCCAGCCTCCATGCCGGCCCGCTCGAGGAGCTCGTCGCGGTCGTGACTTGGCAGGCCGGACAGATGGGCGTCTGCCATCGCAGCGCCTCCATCAGGCGATTCTGCGATGCCATCAAGCAAGGCGTCATCTGCCTTGGGAGCCATATCGCTAAGGGCGGCATGTCGCACCATGAACTGCTCAAAGGCCTCGCAGGCGTCTGAGTCAAGCACCCGCCTCATGAGCGCTTTCATCTCGGTGGCTCCTGGCCTGCTGCTCTCACTCATTCTCGTACGCATCTTCCCGCACAATGGGCCGCTCGTGCTGGAGTCGCGCCGGCCGAGTCCGCGAAGACCGCGGTGATCAGGTTCGGGCTCCCGATAGCAAGGCGTGGCCTGCCTGGCTCGCCTTGAGCTGGACGACCTCGGTGGAAACGTCGCGGATTACGGGTGGTTGCGGCCGCATGCAAGCAAGGCACTCAACACGAAGCCGAAATCTGTGGCGTCGACGACGCTCGAAAACCCACAGTGGGCGGTGCGGTGCCCGGACGCGGTCATTCGGCGATCCGGACGCGATCAGGCATGGCAAGGCGTGAGGCGGCTGTGCGGCGCTTCTGCGCCGAGTGGCTGGCTGGGGCGAATGCGCTCCAGGTGAACCACTGGCCGAATCCGCGTTGCAGCGTCCGCGGGCCGCTCATCATCAGCTGGCCGGCTCGAATTGCGCCGCCGAGCTCGGCCCGGCCCAGGTAGACGCGGTAGAGCGTGGTGGTGTCGACGGTGACCTCGAGGTCGACGTCGAAACCGGGATGCTGGAGGCAGACTGAGACCTCGGAGGGCTCGAGGACCATCCAGTAACGCCGCTTGGGGTCGCGGAAGTCGAACTGGACCACGGTTCGGGCGGGTGGGAGCCGCTGGCGATCGACGTGTCGGGCCATCCAGACGATCAACAGGTCGGGATCGAGTTCCTCGGGGCGCGGCTCGGTGAACGACCAGGTCGCGCCCCACTCGCCGATCGCCTGCACGACCGGTTGGAGGTCACGCCCGCCGGGCGTGAGGCGATATTCGAGGGTGCGGCCCTTCGGGCCCGTCCTGCGCTCGATGACCTCGACGCGCTCGAGCGCGCGCATGCGGGCGGTGAGGACCGAGCGCGAGATCCCTGGGAGGCCGCGTTGGAGCTCGTTGAAGCCGCTCGCGCCGCCGAGCATCTCGCGCACGATCAGAAGCGTCCAACGGTCGCCGAGGATCGCGCTGGCCTTGGCGACCGGGCAATACTGCGCGTAGCTGCGCATCGCGCCACCATGCTAGCCCCGGATCGACCACAGGTCTGCTACTCGAACCGGTTGGTTCGAAAGTAGAACTAGCCAGCGTGAGCCGGCAGGCGGACCCTGGGCTCATGACCGCTATCCAGACACCACAGGCACCCCCCCAGGAGACGACCGCGTTCGAGGAGCTCGGCGGATCGTTCCGCGGAGAGCTGCTGCTGCCCACCAGCCCCGGCTACGACCCGGCCCGCAGGATCTGGAATGGCGCGGTCGCCCGCCATCCGGCCTGCATCGCCCGCTGCACGGGCGTGGCCGATGTGGTCGCGGCGGTGCACTTCGCGCGCGACCACGACCTGGAGATCGCTGTACGGGGCGGGGGCCACAACGTGGCCGGCACCGCGGTGTGCGACGAAGGGGTCGTCATCGATGTCTCGGCGATGCGGGCCATCTGGGTCGACCCCGCCGGTCGTACGGCCTGGGTGCAGGGGGGTGCTCTGTGGGGCGACGTCGACCACGAGACGCAGGCCCACGGTCTGGCGACCACCGGCGGCATCATCGGCCACACCGGCGTCGCCGGGCTCACCCTCGGCGGCGGCATCGGCTTCCTCATGCGCAAACACGGGCTCGCCGTCGACAACCTGCTCGCCGCCGAGGTGGTGACTGCCGAGGGCAGAATCGTCCAGGCGTCCGCCGACGAACACCCCGATCTGTTTTGGGCGCTGCGGGGCGGCGGCGGCAACTTCGGCGTCGTCACCTCGTTCCGGTTCGCCCTGCACCCCGTTGGCCCCACCGTGATGGCCGGCCCCGTCTTCTGGGCGGCCGACGACACCAGCGACGTGCTGCGCTTCTACCGGAACTTCGCCGCCGAAGCGCCCGACGAGCTCGGCAGCGTCGTCAGGCTCGGCACCGTCCCGCCGCTCCCGGCCATCCCCGAGGACCTGCACTGGCGGCCGGCCATCGCCGTCGCCTGCTGCTATGCCGGCGCCGTCGAAGACGGCGAGCACGCGGTGCGGGCCCTCCGCCGGTTCGGGGCGCCGCTCGTTGACCTGCTCGCCCCCTCGCCGTACGTCGCCTTTCAGGGCGGCATGGACGACACCGTCCTGCACGGCTGGCACTACTACTGGAAGGCGACCAACCTCGCCAGCCTCTCCGACGACGCCATCGCCGTCATCGCCGATCACGCCTACGCCGCCGGCTCGCCCCGGTCGTACGCGGCGATGTTCCACATGGGTGGCGCCGTCGCCCGAGTTCCCCACGACACCACCGCCTACGCCGGGCGCGACGTGGCCCACAACATCGTCATCGACGCCGTGTGGCTCCCTGACGAGTCCGACGAGCACGCCGCGGCCGAGAGCGCCTGGGCGCGGCGGTTCCTCGAAGCCCTCCACCCGCACGGTGCTGGTGGCGTCTACGTCAACTTCCTTGATTCCGACGACGACTCCAGCCGGGTTCGAGAGGCCTACGGCGATCAGATCCACCGGCGACTCGCCGAAGTCAAGGCCAAGTACGACCCCGACAACGCCTTCCACCACAACAAGAACATTCAACCCAGCTGACGCCCTCGCCGGTCCGACCAAAGGTCGCCCAGGCCGGCGTTCCTTGCCCGGGAACCGCTCACGGCGCTCTCCCTGTCCGCGTGAGACCACGAGCCCCGGACAACCCTGGGCTCTCCTCCGTTCCGCCCGGGGCCGCCGGCATCCCTGGCCGCAGACCGTGTCAGAGCGAGCCGCGAAGCAGGCGAGCGAAACGAGCGAGCGCAGCGAGCGAGCAGGTCGGCGGACAGGCGATGACGGCGGCCCCGGCACCACCAACGCCGGGGCCCAGGGCCCCCTAGACCAGCTCGAGAAAGACCATCTCCGTCGAGTCCGACTTGCGCGGCCCCAGCTTCAGGATCCGCGTGTAGCCGCCCTCGCGTTCCGCATAGCGCGGCGCGATCTCGTCGAACAGCTTGTAGACCACGAACTTGTCCTGGCCCAGCCGGGCCATCGCCTGACGGCGGGAGTGCAGGTCGCCCCGCTTGGCCAGCGTGATCAGCCGCTCCAGCTCGGGCTTGACCGCCTTGGCCTTGGCCTCGGTGGTCTGAATCCGCTCGTGGTCGATCACCTCACGGCAGAGGTTCATGAACAGCGCCTTGCGGTGCGCCGTGTCACGGGACAGCTTTCCCCTCTGCTTGCGGTGACGCACGGCCCCGGCCTCAGCCCGCGCGCAGGCCCAGCCCGCGCGCGTCGAGGGTCTCCTTGACCTCTTCGATCGACTTGCGCCCGAAGTTCGGGATCGCGGCCAGCTCGGACTCCGACTTCTGCACCAGGTCGCCGACGGTCTGGATGCCCGCCCGCTTGAGGCAGTTGTAGGAGCGCACGCCCAGCTCGAGCTCCTCGATCAGGATGTCGTCCATCCCGCCGGCGCCCGGGACGCCGGCGCCGTCGCCGGTCAGGCCCATCTCGCCGGCGACCAGGGCCGCTCCCTGGTCACGAAGCGCCTCGACCCGATCGGCGTCGGTGAAGATCGCCAGGTACTTGATCAGGATCTCGGCGGCCTCGCGCAGGGCGGCCTGGGGGTCGAGCGAGCCGTCGGTCTCGATGTCCATCGTGAGCTTGTCGTAGTCGGTCTTCTGACCCACGCGAGCCGCGTCCACGGAGTAGGCCACCCGCTTCACGGGCGAGAAGATCGAGTCGATCGGGATCACGCCGATCGGCTGGTCGGGCGTCTTGTTGTCCTCGGCCGGCGAGTAGCCGCGGCCGTGGCCGACCGTCAGGTACATCTCGAGCTTGGTCTTCTTCTCGAGCGTCGCGACATGTGCCTCGGGGTTGAGGATCTCCACCCCGGACGGCAGGTCGATGTCGCCCGCGCTGATGTCGCCCGGTCCGGTCACCACGAGCGGCGCCTCGATCTCCGCCGCGTCGGAGTGCATGCGGCAGACGACCTCCTTGAGGTTGAGGACTATGTCCGTCACGTCCTCCTTGACGCCGTTGATCGTGGAGAACTCGTGGGCCACGCCCTCGATCCGCACGCTCGTCACGGCGGCGCCGGCGAGGGAGGAGAGGAGGACGCGTCGCAGCGAATTGCCGAACGTGTAACCGAAGCCGCGGTCCAGCGGCTCGATGGTGAACGTCCCGCGGTTGTCCTCGACGCTCTCGGTCGATATCTGCGGTGTCTGAAACTCGATCATGGGTGCTTCCTTCGGCTGTTGGACGCGCACCGCCCCCGCTGGGCGGCCGGCGCGTTCGCGTTCACTACTTCGAGTAAAGCTCGACGATGAGCTGCTCCTGGACCGGCGTGGTGATCTCCGGCCGCTCGGGCAGGCGGAGCACCTTCGCGGTCAGGCCGTCGTGGTCGGCCTGGAGCCATGCCGGCACGACGGAGGTGAGCTCGGTGGCGTCTCTGACCACCGGCTCGACCGGAGCGGACGGCTTCATCATGATCACGTCGTCCGGACGCAGCTGGTACGAGGGGATGTCCACGCGGCGGCCGTTGATCAGCCAGTGACCGTGGCCGATCATCTGGCGGGCCTGGCGCCGGGAGGCCGCGAAGCCGAGCCTGACGAGCACGTTGTCGAAACGTGACTCGAGCTGGCGGAGGAGATTCTCGCCGGTCACTCCGGACTGGCGGCTGGCCTTCGCGTAGTAATTGCGGAACTGCTTCTCCAGCACGCCGTAGTAGCGCCGGGCCTTCTGCTTCTCGCGCAGCTGCAGGCGGTACTCGGACTGGCGGGAACGTCCCCGGCCGTGGTCGCCCGGCGGGTAGTTGCGTCGCTCCACCCCGCACTTGTCGGTCAGGCAGCGCTCGCCCTTCAGGAACAGCTTCGTGCCCTCGCGGCGACACATCTTGCACTGCGACCCGGTCTCGCGCGCCATGGCTCAGACCCTCCTGCGCTTCCGGGGCCGGCAGCCGTTGTGGGCCTGCGGGGTCACGTCCCTGATGCCCGTGATCTCCAGGCCGGCGGCCTGCAGCGAGCGGATGGCGGTCTCCCGCCCCGAGCCGGGACCCTTCACGTAGACCTCGACCTTCTGCAGCCCGTGCTCCATGCCCTTGCGGGCCGCGGCATCGGCGGTCACCTGGGCCGCGAACGGCGTCGACTTGCGCGAGCCCTTGAAGCCGGCGCCGCCGGCGGACTCCCACGCGATCACGTTGCCCTCCTTGTCGGTGAGGGCGACGATCGTGTTGTTGAAGCTTGTCTTGATGTGTGCCTGCCCGAATGGCACGTTCTTGCGGACGCGGCGGCGCCCGCGCGGCCTGCGCGCTTGCGGCATCTAGCGATTCACCTCAGTGCTTCCTGATCTTCTTCTTGCCGCCGCCCATGGCCGACCCGCGCTTCGGCCCCTTGCGGGCGCGCGCGTTGGTCTTGGTCCGCTGGCCGTTCGCCGGCAGGCCGCGCCGGTGACGCAGCCCCTTGTACGAACCGATCTCCATCAGGCGCTTGACGTTCTGTGAGCGCTCCCGACGCAGGTCGCCCTCCACGAGCAGGTCGTCGACCTTTTCGCGCAGCTTGCGCACCTCGTCCTCGGTCAGGTCCTTCACGTAGGTGTTCGGATCCACCCCGGCCTCGGCCAGCACCTGGTTGGAGGTCGAGCGACCGACCCCGTAGATGTACGTGAGGCCGATCTCGGTCCGCTTGTTGAGGGGGATGTTGATGCCTGAGATGCGTGCCATTCGGATTACCTCCGCGGGGCATCCAGCCCCGCGTCCTGATGATTCCGTTCGACTTCCGGTCTCACTTAACCTTGCCGCTGCTTGTGCCGGGGGTTCGAACAGATCACGAGGACCGCACCGCCACGGCGGATGATCTTGCACTTCTCGCACATGGGCTTGACTGATGCGCGGACCTTCATAGCTCCGTTCGGACCGTATGGAAACGAGGACCAGCGCGGAGCCCAGGAGACGGCTCCACGCCGACCGGTAAGAGTAGCAGCCTGCAGGGTATTACCCGGGGGCGCTCAGCCGGCTACACGGACCGCCGCACCCGACTGCTGGCCGACGATCTCGTGCCAGGGGGTGAGGATGCGAGGGCCGTCGGCGGTGATCGCCACTGTGTGCTCGAAATGGGCCGTCAGCGAGCCGTCCTGGGAGTACACGGCCCAGTTGTCGGAGCCCATACGTACGTGGTGTGAGCCCACGTTCACCATCGGCTCGATCGCCAGCACCATCCCCTCCTCCAGCTCCGGGCCCGTGCCCGGCTCGCCGAAGTTCGGGATCTGCGGGTCCTCGTGCATGTCGCGCCCGATCCCGTGGCCCACCAGCGATCGGATGACCGCGAAGCCGTCGGCCTCGACCCGGGTCTCCACGGCGTGCGACACGTCGCCCAAGCGGTTGCCGGGCACGCACTGGTCCACCGCGTCGAACAGGGCGGCCCGCGTGCTGGTCAGCAGGCGCTTGGCGATCGGGGTCACGTTGCCGATGGGATGGGTGATGGCGGCGTCGGCCACCCAGCCGTCCAGGATCACGCCGATGTCGATCGAGAGGATGTCTCCCCGGTGCAGCTCGTAGGGGCCCGGGATCCCGTGCACCACCATCGAGTTCGGCGACGCGCAGATCGAGCCCGGAAAGCCCCGGTAGCCCTTGAAGGCCGGCTCGCCTCCCTGGGAGCGGATGAACTTCTCGGCCGTGGCGTCGATTTCCGCGGTGGTCACCCCGGGCCGCGCCTTGCGCCGCAGGATCTCGTGGCAGCGGGCCAGGACCAGGCCGGCCGCGGCCATCTTGTCCAGCTCCTCGGGTGTTTTACGCAGGATCACGTCTCTAGATCTCAGCCTCGAGAGCCAGCGTGGCCAGTGTGGCACGGATGTGGCTGTGGACTTCCTCGGGGCCGCGGTTGCCGTCAAAACGGCGCAGCAGGCCCTGCTCCTCGTACCACTCGATCAGGGGCTCGGTCTGCTCGTGGTAGACCTCGAGCCGCTTCCTGATCGTCTCCGGCTTGTCGTCGTCACGCTGGGTCAGGCGCGAGCCGTCCTGGTCGCAAACGCCGTCGTTCTTCGGCGGATCGAACTCGACGTGGTAGACGTGGTTGTTCTTCGCGCACACCCGGCGGCCCGAGAGCCGGCGCACGACCTCGTCGTCGGGTGCGTCGATCAGGAGCGCCGCCGTGAGCGAGCGGCTCCGCCGGGACAGGGTCTCGCCGAGCATCTCGGCCTGGCCGACCGTGCGGGGGAAGCCATCGAGAATGAAGCCGTCGTCAGCCTCCCCGGAGTCGAGCCGCTCGTCGATGACGCGGCAGATCAGGTCATCGGGCACCAGCTCCCCGCTGTCGACGTACCCCTTGGCCTCGCGGCCGAGCTCGGTGTCGCCCTCGATCGCCGCCCGCAGGATGTTGCCGGTGGCGTAGTAGGGCAGGTCGAAGTCGTCGATGAGGCGCTCGGCTTGGGTGCCCTTGCCGGCGCCGGGGGGACCGATGAGGATGAGGTTCAACTCTGCCACGGGACGCGAAAGGGTACCGGGCGGGGCGCCGGAAGCTACTTGAGGAAGCCCTCGTAGTTGCGCATCATCAGCTGCGCCTCGAGTTGCTTCATCGTGTCGAGGGCCACGCCCACCACGATCAGGATCGAGGTGCCGCCGAAGAAGAAGTTGGCGCTCGTCTGGTTGATCAGGATCGTGGGCAGAGCCGCGACCGCCGCCAGGTAGAGCGCGCCCGGGAAGGTCAACCGCGCGAGGATCCGGTCGAGGTATTCGGCCGTGGGTCTTCCAGGCCTCACACCCGGTATGAAGCCGCCGTACTTCTTGAGGTTGTCCGCCTGCTCCACCGGGTTGAAGGTAACCGCCGTGTAGAAGTAGGTGAACAGGATGATCAGGATCGACTCGCCGATCAGGTAGGGCGCGTCGTTGGGATTGAAGAAGTCCGAAAAGCCCTGAGCCCAGTTCGCCTGGGAGAGCTCTCCCACCGTGGGCGGGAAGGCCATCAGCGAGGCGGCGAAGATCACCGGGATCACGCCGGCCATGTTGACCCGCAGCGGCAGGTAGGTGGAGCCGCCGCCGGCCATTCGCCGACCCACCACGCGCTTGGCGTACTGCACCGGGATCCGGCGTTGGCCCTCCTGCATGAAGACGATCGCGGCGATGATCGCGAGCGCCAGGAAGGGCATCATCACCTTGAACACCTGGTCCGGGTTGTTCCACCACTTGACGATGCCGTCCGGGAGCCCGGCGGCGATCGAGGCGAAGATCATCAGCGAGATGCCGTTGCCGATCCCGCGCTGGGTGATCAGCTCGCCCAGCCACATGAGCAGGACGCAGCCCGCGGTGAGCGTCATGACGATCACGAAGACGCGGCCGAAGGTGAAGTTCTCCACCACCTCGAGGCTGCCGCTGGAGAAGTTGCGGAACAGGAAGACGTAGCCCACCGACTGGCCGAAGGCGAGGCCCACGGTCAGATAGCGGGTGTACTGGGTGATCTTCTGCTGGCCGACCTCGCCTTCCTTGCGGAGCTTGTCGAGCTGCGGGATCACGACCGTCAGCAACTGCAGCATGATCGAGGCCGTGATGTAGGGCATGATCCCCAGCGCGAAGATCGCGAAGCGCTGCAGCGAGCCGCCGGAGAACAGGTTCAGGAAGCCGAGGACGTTCGAGCCGGTGAAGTTGCTGGCGATCTGCTCGACCGCGTCGACGTTGATACCCGGGGCCGGGATGTAAGCCCCGATCCGGTACAGGGCCAGCATGCCTGCGGTGAAGGCCAGCTTCTTCCGGATATCGGCGACCCGGAAGGCGTTCAGGAACGTGCGCAGCACGCGATTACTCCTCGATCAGCTGTGCCGTGCCGCCGGCGGCCTCGATCTTCTCGCGGGCCGTCTTGGAGAAGCCGTGGGCGTGCACCGTCAACGCCTTGGTGAGCTCGCCCTGACCCAGGATCTTGACCGGCACCTCGCGGCGCGTGGCCAGGCCTCGCTCGCGCAGCCCGTCGGGCGTTACCTCCGCACCGCCGTCGAAGCGAGCCTCGAGGTCGCGCAGGTTCACCGGCTGGGTGTGCGTGCGGAACTTCTCGAACGGCATCGACTTCTTCATGTGCGGACCGCGCAGCTTGCGCATCCGCATGTGAATCGGATTCTGTCCGCCCTCGAAGCGCACCCGCTTCTTGTTGCCCGAGCGGGCGCCCGCGCCCTTGTGGCCGCGACCGGAGGTCTTGCCGGTGCCAGAGCCCTCGCCCCGGCCCACGCGCTTCTTCTCCTTGCGTGAGCCCGGCGCGGGCTGCAGCGAGTGCAGGCCGATCCGTTCCGGGGTGTCAGCCATCGCGCACCTCCACCAGGTGGGCGACCGAGCGGATCAGCCCACGCACGGTGGGCGCGTCCTCGCGCTCGCTGCTGCGGCCGATCTTGCCCAGACCGAGGGTCCTGAGGCTGGCCCGCTGGCTTGCGCTCGAGCCGTTGGCCGAGCGCACCTGGGTGATCACGATCGTGGCCATCAGGCGGGCGTCTCCTCGCTGGCCGGCGCCTCCTCGCCCGCGCCGTCGCGTTCGCCCCTGGCGTCGAGGCCGAGCACCTCGCGGACCGTGAGCCCGCGCAGCTCGGCCACCTGGTCGGGGCTGCGCAGAGACTGCAAGCCGGCCACCGTGGCCTTCACCAGGTTGATCGGGTTCTGGCTTCCGAGCGACTTGGAGAGGACGTCCTTGATCCCGGCCAGCTCGAGCACCGCGCGCACGCCTCCGCCGGCGATCACGCCCGTACCGGGCGAGGCGGGCTTCAGCAGCACACGCGATGCGGAGTGCACGCCGACGACCTCGTGGGTGATGGTGGCGCCGTGGATCGGGACCTTGAACATGCTCTTGCGGGCGCGCTCGACGCCCTTCTGGATCGCCACCGGGACCTCGTTGGCCTTGCCGTAGCCCACGCCAACCTGCGACTTCTCGTCGCCCACCACCACCAGGGCGGTGAACGAGAAGCGGCGGCCGCCCTTCACGACCTTGGCCACGCGGTTGATCTCGACGACCCGCTCCTGCAGGTCCGACTGCCCGCGGTCCCGTCCTCTGGTCCTGTCTCTAGACGCCATCTGGATGCCTCACCGTAGCGATCAAACCCACCTAGAACTTGAGCCCGTTCTCGCGGGCGCCCTCGGCCAGGGCCTTCACCCGGCCGTGGAAGCGATAGCCGCCGCGGTCGAACACGCAGGTCTCGACTCCGGCCTCCTTCGCGCGCTCGGCCAGAAGGCCGCCCGCGCGCTTGGCCTGCTCCATGCGCTCCAGCGACTTCAGGTCGCCCTCGGTCCAGCTCACGGCGGCCAGGGTGTGCCCCTGCGCGTCGTCGATCAGCTGCGCCTGGATGCCGCGGTTGGAGCGAAACACCGACAGCCGCGGCCGCTCGGCCGTGCCGCGGATCTTGGCCCGCACGCGCCGGCGGCGGCGCAGGCGCGATTGGGTTTTTGTCGCCGTGGTCATGCGCGCTTTCCGACCTTCCGGGCCACGTGCTCGCCCTCGTAGCGGATGCCCTTGCCCTTGTAGGGCTCCGGCGGGCGCTGCTTGCGGATGATCGCGGCGGTCTCGCCCACGGCCTGCTTTGAGATCCCCCGCACCACCACGCGGGTGGGCTGGGGCACTTCGAAGTCGATGCCCTCCGGGGCGTCGAGCTCGACCGGATGCGAATAGCCGAGCGCCAGCACCAGCTTTCGGCCCTGGAGCTGGGCGCGGTAGCCGACGCCCTGAATCTCCAGGCGCTTCTCGAAGCCGTTGGTCACGCCCTCGACCATGTTCGCGATCAGGCTGCGCGTGAGGCCGTGCAGCGCCCGGTGACTGCCCCGGTCCGAGGGGCGGCTGACCAGGATCTGGCCATCGTCCTGCTCGACCGCGATGTCGCGGTTCACGCGCTCCGAGAGCTCGCCCTTGGGCCCCTTCACCTTCACCAGCTCGGGCTCGATCGTGATGTCCACTCCGCTGGGGACCGCGATGGGCTGTTTTCCGATTCGGCTCATCAGGCGCTCACCAAACCCGTGCCACCAGCTCGCCGCCGACGCCGGCGCGGCGGGCGTCGTGGCCGCTCATCACACCGCTGGAGGTGGAGACGATCGTCGTGCCCATGCCTCCCTGGACCTTGGGGATCTCGCCCGCGCCGACGTAGGTGCGCCGGCCTGGCCGCGACACTCGTTCGAGGCCCTGGATCACGGGCTTGCGGGCCTCGGTGTACTTGAGCTCCACGCGCAGGACCTGGCCCACGCGTGACGGCTCGACTTCGAAGCCCTCGATGTAGCCCTGCTCGCGCAGGATCCGCGCCAGCTCCGCCTTGAAGGTGGAGGCGGGCATCTCGACCTCGTCGCGGTCGGCGTGGAGGCCGTTGCGAATGCGGGTGAGGAAGTCGGCGATGGGGTCGGTCATGCTCATGTGGCTACCAGCTCGACTTCGTGAGGCCGGGGATCATGCCCTCGTGGGCGATCTCGCGCAGGCAGATGCGGCATAGCCCGAACTTGCGCAGGTAGGCGCGCGGGCGACCGCACCGCTTGCAGCGGTTGTAGTTCCGTGTCTTGTACTTGGACCCGCGTTGCTGGCGGACCCGCTGTGACGTCTTTGCCATCTACTCCTGTGTCTCCTCGCCCGCCTCGGTCGCTTCGCCTTCCTCTTCCTCGGCGACGGGTCGTTCGTAAGCCTCCGGGTTCTCCTCCTTGAGCTCCTCGTACGCTGCCGCCTCGGCCTCGGCCTTTGCCTTGGCCTCCTCGCGGCGGCGCTCCTCCTCCGGATCCACCTCGTCCTCGGCCGCGGTGCCGGGCGCCCCTTCGCGCTGGAAGGGCATGCCCAGCTCGCGCAGCAGGAAGTAGGCCTCCTCGTCGGTCGCGGCACTGGTGGTGATGGTCACGTCGAGGCCGCGGACCTGGTCGATCGAGTCGTAGTCGATCTCGGGAAAGATGATCTGCTCGCGCACACCCATCGACCAGTTGCCGCGCCCGTCGAACGAGCGCGGGCTGAGGCCGCGGAAGTCCCGGATGCGCGGGACGGCGATCGACGTCAGGCGGTCGAGGAACTCCCACATGCGCGCTTGGCGCAGCGTGACGGTCACTCCGACCGGCATGCCGTCGCGCAACTTGAAGTTGGCGATCGACTTGCGCGCCCGGCGGACGTTCGGGGCCTGGCCTGCGATCGTGGCCAGCTGCTCGCGAGCGGCGTCGAGCATGTTCGAGTCCTGCTTGGCCTCGCCCACGCCCATGTTGAGCGTGATCTTCTCCACGCGCGGCACCTCCATCCTCGAGCTGTAGCCGAAACGCTGCTGGAGGCTGTCGCGGATCTCCTGCTCGTAGCGCTCCTTGAGCCGCGGCGGGATCTGAGCCTGCTGGGTGGCGGCTTCCATCTCCTAGTCCATTTCCTTCCCGGAGCGCTTGGCCACGCGCGTGCGCCGGCCGCCCTCGCGCTTGATGCCCACGCGGGTGGGCTCGCCGGAGTCGGGGTCGACCAGCATCACGTTGGAGATGTGGATCGGGCCCTCCTTCTCGACGATGCCGCCGAGCTCCTGTGAGCGCTGGGTGTCGCGCAGCGAGCGCGGGCGCGTGTGGCGCTTGATGATGTTGGCGCCCTCCACGTAGACCTTCTGCTTCGCCGGCTCCACGCGCAGCACGCGGCCGCTGCGGCCCCGGTCCTTGCCGGCGATGATGCGTACGGTGTCGTCTCTGCGGATCCTGGGGGCCATCGCTAGAGGACCTCCGGCGCGAGGGAGACGATCTTCATGAAGTTGCGGTCGCGCAGCTCGCGCGCCACGGGGCCGAAGATGCGGGTGCCGCGCGGGTTGTTGGCCTGGTCGATCAGAACCGCGGCGTTCTCGTCGAAGGCGATGTAGGTGCCGTCGTTGCGCCCGAACTCCTTCTTGGTGCGAACGACCACGGCCTTGACGACCTCGCCCTTCTTGACCGACCCGTGCGGGATCGCCTGCTTGACGGTGCACACGATCACGTCGCCGACCCCCGCGTAGCGGCGGTGCGAGCCCCCGGCCACGCGGATGCACAGCACCTCGCGCGCGCCGGTGTTGTCGGCCACCTTGAGACGGGATTCCTGCTGGATCAACGCGCCCGCTCCAGCACGTCGGTCAGACGCCAGCGCTTGGTGCGCGAGACCGGGCGGCTCTCGATCAGCCGCACGGTGTCGCCGACGTGGGCCTCGTTGTTCTCGTCGTGGGCGTGCAGCGTCGAGGAGGTGCGGACGATCTTCTTGTACATCCGGTGCCGGCGCGCGGTGTCGATGCGAACCGTGATCGTCTTGTCGGCCTTGTCCGACACGACCACGCCTTGGCGCACCTTCTGAACGCCGCCGGAGGTCGCCGGCTCGGCGGGCGTGGGCGCCGCCGACGGGCGCGGACCCTCGGCCGCCCGACGCTCGCGCGTGCGCTGCCGGTAGCGGCGGCGGTTCTTGGCCTTGCGGTCTCGCTCGGCGGCGCGCTCCTGCAGCCGCTCCTCGATGGACCGCTGGGCCCGGGCCTCGCCGGTGTGCGCCGAGCGTGAACGCTTGCGACGCTCCTTGGGTGATAGCCGCTCCTCGGGCTCGGCCGGCTCGTCGGGCGCGGCCACGGCCGCCGGGGCAGCCGCCTCGGCCGCCGGCTCCTCGGCCACGGGCTCCTCCACGGGAGGCTCCTCCGGGGCGGGCTCTTCCTCGGCCGCGGGCTCCTCAGCGGGAGCTGCCTCCTCGGCCACGGGCTCCTCGGCCGCCGGCTCCTCCGCCGGGGCAGCCTCCTCGGCCACGGGCTCTTCGGCCGCCGGCTCCTCCGCCGGGGCAGCCTCCTCAGCCGCCGGCTCCTCGGCCGGAGCGGCCTCCTCGGCCACGGGCTCCTCGACCGCCGGCTGCTCGGCCGCGGCGTCAGAAACGCCTTCCTCCGCCGCCGGCTGGCCGGCGGCCTCGGACACGTCGGGCACGTTCTCTTCGTTTGTGTTCTGCTCGTTCTCAGTCATCTCGTTGCTGCCTGCGAATCTCTGTCTCCACGTCGATCCCCCGCTGGTGGGCCACGGTGAGCGCCCGTGCGAGGTCCTGCTTGGCCTCCTTCAGCCGCGCGGTGTTCTCGAGCTGTCCCGTCGCGTGCTGAAAGCGAAGGTTGAACAGCTCCTTGCGCGCGTTGTCCGCGAGCTCCACGAGCTGCGGATCCTCAAGGTTATGCACCTCGACCGCCTTCACTGGTGGTCTCCGACGGAAATACGGTCGCGGCTCGGCGAGCGAGAACCGAGCCTGGGCGTGACCGCGAGCGCAGCCAATGCGGCGCATTGGCGAGCATCGCGGGTGTGGCCAGGCGAAGGTTCGCAGCCGCCGAACGCGAGTGTATTTGCGGAGGCGACCACTACTGACCCGCCCCCTCGCGCTGCACGAACTTGGTCTTCACCGGCAGCTTGTGGCCGGCGAGGCGCATGGCCTCGCGGGCGAGGTCCTCCGACACGCCGGACAGCTCGAACATCACCCGTCCGGGCTTGACCACGGCGACCCAGCCCTCGGGCGTGCCCTTGCCGGAGCCCATGCGGGTCTCGGCCGGCTTCTTCGTGTAGGGCTTGTCCGGGAAGATGTTGATCCAGACCTTCCCGCCGCGCTTGATCTTGCGGGTCATCGCGATACGGGCGGCCTCGATCTGGCGGTTGGTCACCCAGCCGCGCTCGGTCGCCTTCAGGCCGTACTCGCCGAACTCCACACGAGTGCCGCCACGGGCGTTGCCGCGCATGCGGCCGCGATGCTCCTTGCGCCATTTGACGCGCTTGGGCTGAAGCATTACCGGCGGCCTCCCTGCGGCGGCCCGCCGCGACCGCCACGGCCACCACCACCGCCACCGCCCGGCCCGCGACCGCCACCAGGTCCGCGGCCGCCGGCACCGCCCCGGCCGCCGCCCGGACCCACGGTCTGCGGGGCCTCGAGGTCGGTCAGGTCCTGCTGGAAGCCCTTGGGCATGATCTCGCCCTTGTTGACCCACACCTTCACGCCGATGCGGCCGAAGGTCGTGCGGGCCTCGTAGAAGCCGTAGTCGATGTCCGCGCGCAGCGTGTGCAGCGGGACGCGGCCGTCGGAGTAGCCCTCCGTGCGGGCCATCTCGGCGCCGCCCAGGCGGCCGGAGACCTGGATCTTCACGCCCTTCGCGCCGGAGCGCATGGCGGACGTGAGTGCCCGCTTCATCGCGCGCCGGAAGGCCACGCGGTTCTGGAGCTGCTCGGCGATCGACTGAGCGACCAGCCGGGCGTCGAGCTCGGGCCGCTTGATCTCGAGGATGTTCACCTTCACGGCCTTGTTGGTCATCTTGTGGAGCTCCTTGCGCAGAGCATCCACCTCCGACCCGGACTTGCCGATGACGATGCCGGGACGGGCCGTATGGATGTTGACCTCGACCTCGTTGGCGTTCTTCTTGATCGTGATCGTGGACAGGCCCGCGTGCGCGAGCTTGTTCTCGATGTGATCGCGGATCTTGATGTCCTCCATCAGATAGTCGGAGAACTCGCGCTCGTTGAACCAGGTCGACTTCCAGTCGTGGATGTAGCCGACACGCAGCGACTCGGGGTGCACCTTCTGCCCCATGGCTACCTCCCGTTTCCTTCGGTAGTGGTCAATTCGATGGTCAGGTGGCTGGTGCGCTTGTTGATGCGCGTGGCCCGCCCCAGCGCCCGTGGCCGATAGCGCTTGATGGTGGGGCCCTCGTCCACGAAGGCGCGCTCGATACGCAACTCGTTCGGCGCCAGCTCGTAGGCGGACTCGGCGTTGGCCACCGCCGAGTTCAGAAGCTTGAGGATGTCGGCCGACACGGCACGCGGCGCGTGGGTGAGGATGGCCTGGGCCTGGTCGATGTCCTTGCCGCGGATGTGGTTCATCACGAGGCGCGCCTTGCGCGGGGCGCTGCGCACGTACCTCGCGCGCGCGCGCACGGTCACCGCGCCGTCGGGCCGGGCCCCCGCCGGGCGGCGCTCTTGCTCGGTGATGGTCTCGGCCGACCCGCGGCGACGCCGCTGTGCGGCCGGCTCCTCCTGCTGCCTCGGCCTCGGCCGGAGTGGGCTCCTCGTCCTCGGCCACCGGCTCGGCTTCGGGGGCGGCGGCGGGCTCTTCCTCCGCAGCCACCGGCTCCGCCTCGTCGGCCTCCAGGCGCTCGACCAGTTCGTCCTTCTTGCCCGACTTGGACAGTCCTCGGGCCTCGAGCTCCTCCTTGAGCTCGTCGACCTTCAGCGACTCCCAGCCGCCCTCGGGTACCTCGCGGGGACTCATCGCATCCTCACCCGGTCGCTGCCCGCGTGGCCGCGGAACATGCGGGTCGGGGCGAACTCGCCCAGCTTGTGGCCCACCATGGTCTCTGAGACGAACACGGGGACGTGCTTGCGGCCGTCGTGGACGGCGATGGTGTGGCCCACCATCTCGGGGAAGATCGTGGAGGTGCGCGACCAGGTCTTGACCATCTGGCGCTGGCCCGACTCGTTCATGGCCTCGATGCGGCGCATCAGGCGCTCCTCGACGAACGGGCCCTTCTTGGACGAACGGGACATCTACCTAGCGCCTTCCCTTCTTGCCGCGCCGGCGGCCACGGACGATGAACTGGTCGGAGCTCTTGCGCTTCTTACGAGTGCGGTAGCCGAGCGTCGGCACCCCCCAGGGCGTGACCGGATGGCCGCCGGGCGTGTGGTGCGCCTCGCCGCCGCCGTGCGGGTGATCGACCGGGTTCATGGCCACGCCGCGGGTCTGCGGGCGCTTGCCGCGGTGACGCGAACGGCCGGCCTTGCCCAGCTCCACCAGCTCGTGCTCCGCGTTGCCGAGCACCCCGATGGTGGCCCGGCACTTCACCGGGACCATTCGCATCTCGCCCGAAGGCAGGCGCAGGGTGGCGTAGGCGCCCTCCTTGGCCACGAGCTGGATCGCGGCGCCGGCCGAGCGACCGAGCTGGCCGCCGCGGCCCGGCGTGAGCTCCACGTTGTGAACCGTGGTGCCGGTGGGGATGCCGCTCAGCGGCAGCGTGTTGCCGGGGGCGATATCCGCGTCGTCGCCGGAGCTCACCGTGGCTCCCACCGACAGCCGGGCCGGAGCCAGGATGTAGCGCTTCTCGCCGTCCGCGTAGTGGAGCAGGGCGATGTGGGCGCTGCGGTTGGGGTCGTACTCGATCGCGGCCACCTTCGCCGGCACGCCGTCCTTGCGACGCTTGAAGTCGATCTTGCGGTAGCGGCGCTTGGCCCCGCCCCCGCGGTGGCGCGCGGTCTTGCGGCCCTTTGAGTTGCGCCCACCGGACTTCTTGAGCCCCTCGGTAAGCGACTTCTCGGGCTCGGTCTTGGTGACCGCGTCATGCTGGATCCAAGTGGCAAACCGCCGCCCCGGCGACGTGGGCTTGTGCTTCTTGATAGCCATGACCTAACCCGCGATCTCCTGTCCCTCGAAGAGCTCGATGGAATCCTCCGGGTGCAGCGTCACGACTGCTTTCTTCCAGCGCCGGCGCTGCCCGGACGTCCAGCCACGGCGCTTCGGCTTGGGCTTCACCCACGCCGTGCGCACGCCCATCACCCGCACGCCGAAGATCTCCTCGATCGCCTGGCGCACCTGGGTCTTGTTCGAGCGCCCGTGCACGCGGAACGTGTACTTGTTGGCCGCCAGCAGCGCGTAGCTCTTCTCCGAGATCACGGGGCGGAGGATCACCTGGCGGGCATTCATGCGGCCACCGCCTTGCTGGTCAGGCGCGCCAGCGCGGCCTCGGAGACCACCAGCCGGCCGGCGGCCACCACATCGGCCACGCCGGCGGCGTCGGCGTGCAGGACCGTGACGCCGGCCAGGTTGCGGAATGACTTTTGGCAGTTCTCCTCGCCGTCGTCGAGCACCACCAGCACGACGCCCTCGCCGTCCAGCGATCCGAGCGCCGCGGCGGCGGCCTTGGTGGAGGGGGTGTCGAAGTTCGAGGGGTCCACGGCGGCTATCGAGCCGCGCTCGGCGTGCATGGTTAGCGCCGCCCGCAGCGCACGCCGGCGCGCCTTGCGGTTGACCTTCACCGTGAACCTGCGCGGCTTGGGGCCGAAGGCCACGCCGCCGCCGGTGCGCTGCGGGGTGGACAGCGCGCCCGCGCGGGCCCGGCCCGTGCCCTTCTGGCGCCAGGCCTTGGCGCCGGTCATGGCCACCTCGGCCCGCGTCTTGGTGGACGCTGTCCCGCGGCGGTGCGCGGCCAGCTCGGCGCGAACGGCCTCGTGCACCACGGGGCCGTGGAAGGGCTCGGAGAACACGGCGTCGTCCAGGTCGAGCGCGCCCGAGCCGCCCGAGCCGATGAATGAGACGGTGGCCATCAGGAGCTCTCCCCGCGAATCTCCACCACGGAGCCCTTGGCCCCGGGAACAGAGCCCCGCACCAGCAGCAGGTTCTCGTCGGGGCGCACGTCAACGACCTCGAGGCCGCGCTGCGTGGCGCGCTTGTTGCCCATCTGCCCAGGCCCGCGAATGCCCTTGAACACCCGCGCCGGATCGGCGGAGGCGCCGATCGATCCCGGCGCCCGGATGTTGTGCGAGCCGTGCGAGACCGGGCCGCGGTGGAAGTTGTGGCGCTTGATCGTGCCGGCGAAGCCCTTGCCCTTGGAGACGCCCGAGACCTTCACGGTCTGGCCCTTCTCGAACAGGGTGTCGAGCTTCAGCTCGTTGCCCACCTCGAGCTCGCCGGCCTCGCCCCGGAACTCGGCCAAATGCCTCATCGGGCCAACCCCGGCCTTTTTGAGGTGACCGAGCTCGGGCCTGGTCAGCTTCTTCTCCCGGACGCTGCCAAAGGCGACCTGGACCGCGTCGTAGCCGTCGCGCTCCGCGCGCCGGATGCCGGTGACGAAACAGGGGCCGGCCTCGATCACGGTCACGCGCTCGACGTGCCCGTCCTCGGGGTCGAAGACCTGCGTCATTCCCAGCTTTCTTCCGAGGAGACCGGCCATGACCTCAGACGAGCTGGATCTGGATGTCGACGCCGGCCGGCAGGTGGTCGAGCCGCTGGAGCGAGTCGACCGTCTTGGGGGTGGGCTGAAGGATGTCGATCAGCCGCTTGTGGGTGCGGATCTCGAAGTGCTCGCGCGAGTCCTTGTCCTTGAAGGGACCGCGCACGACGCAGTAGACGTTCTTCTCGGTGGGCAGGGGAACGGGCCCGGACACCGAGGCGCCGGTGCGCACCGCCGTGTCCACGATCTCCTTGGCGGCCGTCTCGATCGCCGAGTGGTCGTAGGCCTTGAGCCGGATGCGGATCTTGTTTTGCGTGAGCGTTGCCATGGTGGGAACAGAGTTGGGGGCGGGCTCAGCTTCGCCCGCCCCCGGGGAAATCTCCGGTCGGAGGCTCCCTACTCAACGATCTCGGTGACCACCCCCGAGCCGACCGTCCGGCCGCCCTCGCGGATCGCGAAGCGCAGCCCCTCGTCCATGGCGATGGGCTGGATCATCTCCACCGTCATCTCGACGTTGTCGCCCGGCATGACCATCTCGGTCCCCTCGGGGAGGTTCGCGACTCCGGTCACGTCGGTGGTGCGGAAGTAGAACTGCGGCCTGTAGCCGTTGAAGAACGGCGTGTGGCGGCCGCCCTCCTCCTTCTTCAGGCAGTAGACCTGGGCCTTGAACTTCGTGTGCGGGGTGATCGAGCCCGGCTTGCAGAGAACCTGCCCGCGCTCGACCTCTTCGCGGCCCACGCCTCGCAAGAGGCAGCCGACGTTGTCGCCGGCCTGGCCCTCGTCGAGGATCTTGCGGAACATCTCGACGCCGGTGACCACGGTGTTCCGGGTGTCCGACTGGATGCCCACGATCTCGACGTTGTCGCTGGTGTGAACCACGCCCTGCTCGATCCGGCCGGTGGCCACGGTGCCGCGGCCGGTGATCGAGAACACGTCCTCGACCGGCATCAGGAACGGCCGGTCCAGCGGCCGCTCGGGCTCCGGGATGTAGGCGTCAAGCGCGGCGGCGAGCTCGACGATCTTCTCGATCTGCTCTTCGTCGCCCTCCAGCGCCTTTAGCGCCGAGCCCTGGATCACCGGGACGTCGTCGCCCGGGAACTCGTACTCGGAGAGGAGCTCGCGCACCTCGACCTCGACGAGCTCCAGGAGCTCCTCGTCGTCCACCATGTCGGTCTTGTTCATGAACACGATCACGTAGGGCACGTTCACCTGGCGGGCGAGCAGGATGTGCTCGCGCGTCTGCGGCATCGGGCCGTCGGCGGCCGATACCACGAGGATCGCGCCGTCCATCTGGGCCGCGCCCGTGATCATGTTCTTGATGTAGTCCGCGTGGCCGGGGCAGTCGACGTGGGCGTAATGACGGTTCTCCGTCTCGTACTCCACGTGCGATGTGGCGATCGTGATGCCGCGCTCCTTCTCCTCCGGAGCGTTGTCGATCTCCTCGAAGCTCATCGACTGGCCGCCGTACTTCTCGGAGAGCACCTTGGTGATCGCCGCGGTCAGCGTTGTCTTGCCGTGGTCGATGTGCCCGATAGTGCCCACGTTCACGTGCGGCTTGTTGCGCTCGAACTTCTCCTTCGCCACTCGGAACTACTCCTTTCTCAAAGACCTTCCGGGCCTGATCGGCCCGAACGTGCGAAACATACTCCTTACGCCCCAGCCCCGACGGGCTCACCCGTGCGGTGCTCGACGATCTCCTCCGCGATGTTGTTCGGCACTTCTTCGTAGCGGTCGAACTGCATCGTGTAGGTGGCCCGGCCCTGGGTGGACGAGCGCAGGTCGGTCGCGTAGCCGAACATCGAGGACAGCGGAACGCTGCCCTTGACCGCCACTGCGTTGCCGCGCTGCTCCTGACCCTCGACGTGGCCGCGGCGCCTCGAGAGGTCGCCGATCACGTCGCCGATGAACTCCTGGGGGGTGACGACCTCGATGGCCATCACCGGCTCCAGCAGGACAGGGTTGGCCCGCTTGGCCGCCTCCTTGAGCGCCAGCGAGCCGGCGATCTTGAACGCGACCTCCGAGGAGTCGGTGTCGTGGTACTTGCCGTCGGTCAGCGTGGTTCGCACGTCGACCATCGGGTAGCCGGCCTTCACGCCGGACTCGAGCGCCTCCTCGATCCCCTTCTCCACCGCGGGGATGAACTCCGAGGGCACCGAGCCACCCTTGACCTTGTTCACGAAGTCGAACCCCTCACCGGGCGCCGGCTCGAGGTTGATGTAGACCACGCCGTACTGGCCGGAGCCGCCGGTCTGGCGGATGAACTTGCCCTCGACCTTCTCCACCGGCCGGCGCACGGTCTCGCGGTAGGCCACCTGTGGGCGGCCGACAGCCGCCTCGACCCTGAACTCGCGCCTGAGACGGTCGACGATCACCTCGAGGTGCAGCTCGCCCATGCCGGAGATCACGGTCTGACCGGTCTCCTCGTCGCTGCGCACCTGGAAGGTGGGGTCCTCCTCGCCGAGACGCTGCAGCGCCACTGAAAGCTTCTCCTGGTCGACCTTGGTCTTGGGCTCGATCGACAGGTGGACCACCGGATCGTCGAAGGTGATCGCCTCGAGCACCACGGGCACGTCGGGCGCGCTCAAGGTGTCGCCCGTCGAGGTCTGCTTGATGCCGACGCCGGCGGCGATGTCCCCCGCGTAGACCTCCTCGACCTCCTCGCGGGAGTTCGCGTGCATCATCAGGATGCGCCCCACCCGCTCGGTGCGGCCGGTGACGGTGTTGAGCACGCGGCTCCCCGCGCTGAGCTTGCCCGAGTAGACCCGGAAGTAGGTGAGCTTGCCCACGTAGGGGTCGGCCATCACCTTGAACGCGAGCGCCGCGAACGGCTCGTCGTCCGAGGCCTCGCGAGTGACAAGACTGCCCTCGCCGTCCTGGATCTGGCTGCCCGCGACGCCCTGCACCGGGGGCACGTCCAGCGGGCTGGGCAGGTAGTCGATCACCCCGTCGAGCAGCGGCTGCACGCCCTTGTTCTTGAAGGCCGAGCCGCAGAGCACGGGGGTGATGGAGATGTCGAGCGTGGCCGTGCGGATGTCCTGGATCAGGCGCGCCGGCTCGATCGGCTTGTCCTCCAGGTAGTCCGCCATCAGCTCGTCGTCGTAGTCGGCGACCGCCTCGATCAGCTCGGTGCGGGCCCTGTGAGCCAGCTCGGCGTGGGAGTCCGGGATGTCCACGACCTCGACCTCCTGGCCCAGGTCGTCCTTGTAAAGGATCGCGTTCATGTTGATGAGGTCGACGACCCCGTTGAACTCCGCCTCCGCCCCGATGGGCAGCTGCACCTTGATCGGGTTCGCGGCCAGCCGCTCGCGCATGCTCTGCACGCTGTTGTCGAAGTGGGCGCCGATCCGGTCCATCTTGTTGATAAAGGCGATGCGGGGCACGCGGTACTTGTCGGCCTGGCGCCAGACCGTCTCGGACTGGGGCTCGACGCCGGCCACCGAGTCGAACACGGCCACGGCCCCGTCGAGCACGCGCAGCGAGCGCTCGACCTCGACCGTGAAGTCCACGTGGCCGGGCGTGTCGATGATGTTGATGCGGTGGTCGCGCCAGAAGGCGGTGGTGGCGGCGGACGTGATGGTGATCCCCCGCTCCTGCTCCTGCTCCATCCAGTCCATGACCGCCGCGCCCTCGTGAACCTCGCCCATCTTGTGGGTGCGGCCGGTGTAAAACAGGATGCGCTCGGTCGTCGTCGTCTTGCCGGCGTCGATGTGCGCCATGATCCCGATGTTTCGGGTCCTATCGAGGGTGACTTGGCGTGCCATGTGTGTGAATTCAGTCCGTCTGGTTTCGAGCAGAAAAAAGGCCCAGTCCGGGCCCGGTACTGCGTGCAGTGCTTGCCCGGATGAGTGTTATGTAGTAGGGGTCTCCATCGACGAGAGCTACCGCCCGCCTCCGCGTGGATGAGCGGGGTCGCAGGCGGGGGAAGACCGCCCGCGAAGCGACCCAGGATGGTAGCAGGCACACGGGGCCGCGAGTGGCCGGATTCCGCGCTGCAGAGCCGCTTGCGCTGGCCGTGTTCGCGGCCGGCGTCCTGGCCGCTCTGCTGCTGGTCGCGACCGAGTTCACCACCGTCGCCTCGGTGGAGGTGGCGGGCGACAGCTGCGAGGTCATAAGCGACTCCGAGCCCGAGCTGGCCGAGCGCTGCGAGCTGAGCGGCTTCGAGCGCAACGGGGGCGCCTTCCTGCTGCTGGCCGTGCTGGCCGCCGTGATGGCCTGGGGAGCCGGCATCGGCGGCTCGCGGCCCGCCGCGGCCGCCCTGTGCGTGATCGGGGTGCTGGTGCTCGCCTGGGCGCTCCTGGTGGACCTCCCGGTCACGCGGGAGACCGGCGCGATCGGCCGCAACTTCGAGGGCGCGAGCGGCAACGCCGGCCCCGGGCTGGTGCTCGAGCTGGCCGCCGGCGTGCTCGCTCTCGGAGCCGGGGTGATCCGGCTCCTTTCTGCCGACGTAGACTGAGTCGGTGCGACGGGGGATCGCAGCGCTGGCGGTTGTGACCGCGCTTGCCGTTCCCGCCCCGGCGTCGGCTCGGGCACTCCTGTCCCACGTCGAGGTCGGCATCGGCGACAACGCCCCCGGGCTGTTCGACGATCCACTCTTCAACGCCACGGGCATCCGCCACGTGCGCCTGCACGTGCCCTTCGATCTCGTGCGGGCCGGCGGCCCCCAGCTGGCCGAGGCGGACGCCTGGCTGGCGCGGGCGCGGACGCTGGGGCTCGAGCCGCTGGTGGCTTTCGCCTGGTCCTCGGTGCGGCGCCACTATCTCCCCACGGTGCGCCAGTACAGCGCCCGCGTGCGGGAGTTCCGGCGGCGCTACCCCTGGGTGCGCGAGTACAGCACCTGGAACGAGGCCAACCACCCCGGTGTGCAGCCCACGGCGCGCAACCCGCGCCGTACCGCAGTCTTCTACCGGGCGCTGCGCCGCCAGTGCCGTGCGGCGGGCTGCCGCGTGGTCGCGGTCGACGTCCTGGGTGCCGGCTGGCGGCGCACCTGGCCCTGGCTGCGGGCCTTCCGGGCGCGAGCCGGACGCGGCCCTCACATCTGGGGCCTGCACAACTACCCCGACGCCAACCGCCGCCGCAGTGCCTCCACCGCCCGCTTCCTCGCCACCATCCGGCGGGGCCAGGTCTGGATCACCGAGACGGGCGGCATCGTCCGCTTCGCCCGGCGCTGGCGCCGCAACGAGTACCGCGCCGCCCGGGCCGTGCGCCACGCCTTCCGCCTGACCCGGCTGTCCCGGCGCATCAAGCGGATCTACCTCTACAACTGGCGCCACAACCCCCGCAACCGGCGCTGGGACTCGGGGCTATTGGCCGCGAACGGCAACCCGCGCGAGGGCTACTACGAGCTGGTCGACCTGCTCAGCCGCAGCCGCTACGCGCCGCCGCCGGTGGTGGAGCCGCCGCTGAAGGTGCCCACCGCACCGTAACGCGGCACGGCATCCACGCCGGGAAATACGGCAATTCGGCGGATGCGGAGGCCATTTTCCGGCCGTACCGTCTCCTGACACACCCGTCCCCCAAGGAGATGAGAACCCATGGACCTGTACGTGATTCGCCGACGCGACGCCTGGGCCTCGCCGCAGGAGCTCGAGGCAACCGGCGGGCGTTCGGCCACCGAAGGCGACAAGCCCGATTCCGGCGTACGCTGGATCCGCAGCTACGTGGTCGCGGAAGAGAGCGGCCGGCTGGGTTCGGTCTGCATCTACCAGGCCGAGAGCCCCGAGGCCATCGCGGCTCACGCCGCCGCCTCCGGCATGCCGGCCGACGAGATCGTGCCGGTCGCGGACACCGTGATCGTGCGCCCCGACCCCGAGAAGGTCTCGGCTTGAGTTTATGGCTCCGCCGGCGGTCCTCCGGGCCGCCGGCGGTCCTAAGCTAGGCGCATGGCCACCCGCAGCGTCCTTGTCGGACGTAGGGACGAGCTGAGCCGGCTCGAGGAAGCGCTCCAACAGGCGCGCCTCGGAAGCGGCTCGCTCGTGCTCGTGGCGGGCGATGCCGGGGTCGGGAAGACCCGGCTCGTCGACCACGTCTCCGCGGAATCGGGGGCACCCGTGTTGTGGGGGCGCGCACGCCAGGGCGCGGCGACGCCGTACGGCCCCGTGGTGTCCGCTCTGCGCTCCCTGCTGCGGGTCGACCCGAAGAGCCTGGACGGATGCGGCCCGCTGCGGAACCAGCTGGCGCTGATCCTGCCGGAACTCGGAGAGCCGGCTCCGGAGAGCGATCGCCCGACGTTGCTCGAGGCCGTGCGCGCCGCCCTGGCCCACGTTGCCCGTGAGGAGACCGCCGTCGTCGTGCTCGACGATCTCCAGTGGTCCGACGAGGCCACCCTGGAGCTGCTGCCGGCGCTGGCCGAATCGGTGAGCGAGCTGCAGCTGTTGATCATCGCCACCTACCGCTCCGACGGCCTGCCGCGCGATCACCCCCTGCGCCGGGTCAGGCACGAGCTACGGCGATCCGGGCGCCTCGCTGAGGTCACGATCCCGCCGCTCCCCGCCCCCGAGACCGCCGAGCTGCTCACACATCTCCTGGAGGAGCCCCCGGCTCCCTCGCTCGTTCGCGCGATCTACGACCGGACCCAGGGCGTCCCCTTCTTCATCGAGGAGCTCGCGCAGGCGCTCCTGCTCACGGGCGCGCTCGCGGCCGGCAGACGCGGGCTCGAGCTCGCCGGCGACGGGCAGGTACCCATTCCCGACACCGTTCGCGATGCCGTGCTCATCGGGGTGACGGACCTCTCGCCCGAGGGGCGGACGGCGGCTGAGGTCGCCGCGGTGGCCGGGGAGGAGTTCGACCTTGCCGTGGTGGCGGGCCCGTCCAGCTCCGCCGGGCTGACCGAGCTCCTGAGGCGCGAGCTGGTCACCGAATCCGGCTCCGGCCGGGCAGCGTTTCGTCATGCGCTGACGCGCGAGGCGCTTTATGCCGACGTCCCCTGGATCGAGCGTCGTCGCCTGCACGTGGCGCTGGCGGAGGCGCTGGAGAACAGCGGCGGGGCGAGCATCGAGATCGCGGGCCACTGGCTCGCCGCCCGCGAGGAGGCGCGCGCCCGCGCGTGGCTGCTCGAGGCGGCCGAAACATCCCGGCGCGTCCACGCCCACCGCGACGTGGCCCGCGCTCTTCGCCAGGCGCTCGAGCTGTGGCCCGAGGCCGAAGCTCCGGATCGCCGCGTCGACGCGCTGGAGTCATACGCCCACAGCGCCGAGCTGGCGGGCGAGCTGCCCGAGGCGGCGCGGGCGTGGCGAGAGATCTGCGCGGTCCGGGGCGAGCACGACAACCGCGTGGCCTGCGCCCAGGCTCAGCGGCGCCTGGCCGCGGTGCACGATCTGAGAGCCGACCGCGACGCCGCCTTCGCCGCGCGTAACGCGGCCGCTGAGGCCTTCGCGGCGGAGGAGTGTCTCGCCGAGGCGGCGGTCGAGCGGCTGGCGCTGGCCAACTACCTGCGCGCGAGCGCGAACTACTCGGCCAGCATCGACCTTACCCTCACGGCCGCGAGCGATGCCGAGCGGGCGGGCCGGCTCGACCTGCGCCTGCGCGCACGGGGGCTCCAGGGTGTTGCGGAGGCCAAGGGCGGGGACTACGAGCGCGGCCTCGCCACCGTTCGCGGGGGCCTCGCGCAAGCGCTCGAGCACGACCTCACCGAGGTCTCCGCCGATCTCTACCAGCGTCTGAGCATGGTGCTGTACGACGGCGGCGACTACCGCGGGGCGAACGAGATGCTCGATCACGCACTGGCGCTCTGCCCGGCGGACGCCGAGAGCACTCACGTGGCCTGCGTCACCTGCCTGATCTACGTGCTGCGTGAGCGCGGAGAGTGGGCCGAGGCGTTGCGGCTCGGCCGGGAGCTCATCGACTCGGGCACGGCGGTCTGGGTGACGGAGGATCTCGTGGGGTCGATCCACGGGCTCCAGGGCAGGCTGACCTCCGCCCGGCGACTGCTCACCTCAGCGCTCGCCACGGCGTCCAGGCTGGAGCACTTCAACACGACCGTCGACGCCACGGCAGCGCTGGCGCGCGTGGATGCCGCCGAGGGCCACATGGAGGCCGCAGCCGAGGGCTGCCGTTCTCTCTTGGCGCGCTGGAGGAGCAGCGAGGACCACCACTACGCCATCAAGGGGCTGCGCTTCGGTGCGATGTTCACCGCCCGCCGCGGCGACCTCGAGGAAGCTCACCGCTACGCGGAGTCGCTCACGGAGATCGCCTCCGAGACCGGCCACCCCGACGCAATCGCCGCCCTCGCCCACGCCATCGGCGAGCTGGCGCTGGCGAACGGAGACCCCGACTCGGCGGCGGAGCAGCTGGGCCGCGCGGTGGCCGTCCATCGCGATCTCGACCTGCCGTTCGCCCGGGCCGAGATCGAACTGCGGGCCGGGGTGGCGCTGGCGGCGGCCGGCGAGCGCGAGCCGGCTCTGGACCTGCTTGCGGACGCCTACCGCACCGCCCGAAAGCTCGGCGCCCGGCCGCTGGCCACCGAGGCCACCCGCGAGGTAGCGGACCTCGGCGAGTCGGTGACCGAGCGGCTCGGCCCCAAGGCGGCCGCGCACGCCGACGGGCCCGGCCTGACACGGCGCGAGCTCGAGGTCGTCAGGCTCGTGGCGGTCGGGCGCACCAACCGCGAGATAGCCACCGAGCTCTTCCTGAGCCCCCGCACCGTGGACATGCACGTGCGCAACCTGCTCCGCAAGCTCGACTGCCGCTCACGGGTGGAGGCTGCACACCGCGCAGGCGAACTCGATCTGCTGGCCTGAGCCTTGCCTGACTTTGTCCTCGTGCACGGCGCCTGGCACGACGGCCGGACGTGGGATCGGCTGCTCCCCGTCCTCGATCGGCGCGGGTGCCGGTCGAAGGCCGTGGACCTGCCGGTCGAGGACGTGACCGTCGACGCCTCGGGCTATGCGCGCGAGATCGCGTCAGCGATCGCCGAACTCGGCCACGAGCCGCCGATCGTCGTCGGGCACTCGATGTCCGGCATCGTGATTCCGCTCGTGCCGGCCATCACGCCGGTACGCCGCCTCGTTTTCCTCGCCCCGCTGATCCCCGAGCCCGGCCGGCGAATGGCCGAGGTCCAAGCGCGTGAGGACGTGCTGGGCGACACCCGCGCGGTCGCACGCGACGCGAGCGGACGATCCTTCTGGACCTCCGCTGAGGCCGCCATCGCAACGCTCTACCACGACTGCGAGCGGGCGGTCGCGCGCACAGCCGCCGCGCGACTGCGACCGCAGGCGCGCACCCCCCACGAGCAGCGATGCCCCCTCGAGCGCTTCCCGGACGTGCCGACCAGCTGCATCGTGATGCGCGACGACCGAATGATCCGTCCGCAATGGTCACGCGCCGCCGCCCGGCAGCGGCTCGGCGTCGAGCCCATCGAGCTCCCCGGCGGACACTCGCCGATGCTCGCCGGTCCCGAGCGGCTCGCGGACGCTCTTGTGGCCCTGGCGAGCTAGCCGCAGCTACCAGCGATAGTGCGCAAAGGCCTTATTGGCCTGAGCCATGCGGAAGATGTCGTCCTTGCGCTTGAAGGCGCCCCCCTGCTGGGACTGCGCGTCGGCCAGCTCGCCGGCCAGGCGCTCGGACATCGTCTTCTCTCGCCGGCCGCGTGAGAACTCGATCAGCCAGCGAACGGCGAGGGTGCGGGCGCGCTGCTGGGGCACCTCGACGGGCACCTGGTAGGTGGCGCCGCCGACCCGCCGGGAGCGGACCTCGAGCACCGGGGTGAGCTGCTTGATCGACTCCTCCAGGGCGGGCACCGGGTCCTGGCTGGTGCGCCGGGAGAGGGTGTCGAGGGCGTCGTAGACGATGCGCTCGGCGGTGGACTTCTTCCCGTCCACCATCACCTTGTTGATCACCTGCTGGACCAGCTTCGAGCCGTACATCGGGTCGGCCTCGATCGGACGGACGCCCGGGGACGCGCGGCGCGGCATCGCTACCTGGCCTTGGCGCCGTACTGGGAGCGCGCCTTCTTGCGGTCCGAGACGCCGGCGGCGTCGAGGGTCCCGCGAACGACCTTGTAGCGAACGCCCGGCAGATCCTTCACGCGGCCGCCTCGCACGAGCACCACCGAGTGCTCCTGCAGGTTGTGGCCCTCGCCCGGGATGTAGGCGGTCACCTCCATGCCATTGGTGAGCCGCACGCGCGCCACCTTGCGCAGCGCCGAGTTCGGCTTCTTCGGCGTGGTCGTATACACACGCGTGCATACGCCGCGCCGCTGGGGCGCCGCGATCCGCTTCTTGTGGCCCTGACCGGACTTGAGGCCCGGGGTCGAGACCTTCTTCTTGGGCGGAGTGCGGCCCTTACGGACGAGCTGATTGATGCTGGGCATTGCGGCGGGTGATGGTAGCAGCGGTCAGCGGTGCGCTTCCGGGCCGGACCGGGGGGTCCCTGCAGTTCCGTCCCATAGTGGGACGCTTCTTAGGGGACCCCTCGCCGACGGGTCGGCTCGGGAGCGGCTAACCGGTTACGCGTGCCGCCCGCAGCGGCGCCGGCGTCAGCGCGGCGGCCGCGATGACGAGCACGAAGGCAAAGCTCTGCAGGATGATGCCGAGCGTGTCGCCGGGCATGGGATCGCCGAAGACGATGATGCCACCGCTGATCGCGGACACGTTGGCGGCGGCGCTGGTGAGGGCGATGACCGGCACGGCCTCCCCCACCTGCAGCCCACGGGCCGAGGCGTAGAAGGCGATCACCGAGGCCAGGACGCAGGTGGCCAGCCAGGGTGAGAGCAGTCCGAACGCGCCGGCCTCGCCCACAGAGGTGGTGAGCGCCTTGATGGCCACGTCGGAGACGCCGAACAGGATTCCCGCCGCGCAGCCCAGCATCACGCCGTGGTGCTCGTGGGAACCGAGCCGGGGTGAGAGGACGAGCAGGGTGCCGAGCACTAGCAGCGCGGACTCGAAGGCGATCATGCCCGCCAGCGAGTAGCTCGCATGCCCGCCGCCGCCGGGCAGCGTCACGGCCAGGAGCACGAGACCGAGGGCCGTGAGGCCGACGCCGGCCCACTGCCGCGTTCCCACGCTGCAGCCGAAGAAGCGCTCCGCCAGCACGGTGAGGAACACCAGTCCGCCGGCGATCACCGCCTGCACCACCGACAGCGGCGCCAGGGCCAGGGCGCCCACGTGGAGCAGCCACGCCACAAGCGCGACCAGCATGCCCACCGCGAACCAGCGCGAGCGGAACAGACCGACCGCGCTGCGCAGCGGGTGCTTGAGGCTCACGTCCGGAGCCGCGCAGGCGCCACGGTGCTTGAGCAGAAAGCCCAGGTTCGTCGCGACCGCACAGAGCAGCGCGAGCAGGATGCCGAGTTGAAGAGTCAGCTGGTGATCTGTGTTCGAAGAACGGATCGAGGAAGCGCTTCGGCTCCCCCGGTTATTCGTGCTGCAGGCCCGTCCGCCTCCCCCATCGTCGACAAGCCGGGCCTATCGTCAAGTTCAGACCTACCCCGGTAACGATTTCACGACACCTTCGTGTCCAAACCCACAAGACCGCCGATCCTTTTTCTCGATGTCGACGGCGTGATCAGCCTCTTCGGCTTCTCACCCGACGCCGGGCCGCTGCCCGGTCCCCTCCACTGGATCGACGGTATGGCGCACTGCATCCCCGAGGACGTCGGGGGAAGGCTGGTCAGGCTAGCTGAAGCATTCGAGCTGGTGTGGGCGACGGGGTGGGAGGAACGCGCCAATGAGCACCTGCCGTTCATCCTCGAGCTGCCCTTCCGCGACCTGCCCTGCCTCACCTTCGACGGCCGCGCGGTGTTCGGCACCGCGCACTGGAAGGTGGACGCGATCGACGTATACGCCGGCGACCGGCCCGCCGCCTGGGTGGACGACAACCTGAACGAGGACTGCCGGGCGTGGGCGGAGGGGCGGTCGGCGCCCACGCTGCTGGTCGAGACAGAGCCGGCGGAGGGGCTGACTGACGGGCAGGTGGACGAGCTGCTGGAATGGGCGGACCGGCTCAGCCGGTGACACCGCCGCCTCCGCCGGCAGGCTGAGATCGGCCCGACATCAACGTATCGGCCGCGAAGGTGATCGAGCCGGCGTCGTTGGTCGTGTAGCGAACCTCAAACGGCCGGTCGGCGTGAGCGGCCGCGGGAAGCAACAGGGCGAGCAGCAACGGGCCTATTTTGCCCGGCGTCAACCGGCGCCGCAGCCCCCGAGATCAGGGGGTAAGGCGCTTATGTACCCATCTCGCGTCATAAGGCGCCTAACCCCCCGGGAGGGGGCGGCCCCACTCCCGCGGCCAGGCGGCGGATCCGGCGCGGCGCCCCGAGGCGCCGCGCCGTCCCGAACTTCTCAGCTACTCCTTGCCGTCGCCGTCGCCCGGCGCGGGCAGGTCGGCGAAGTCCGTGAAGGTCTCCGCGGCGTCCCCGTCGCCTTCGCCGAAGCCGAAGCCCTCGATCTCACCGGACTCGGTCAGGCCGAGCTCGGCCGCCAGCTCGTTCTCGTCGAGCAGGCCGATCTCCTCCGCCGTCTGGCGGCGGATGGGCTCGGTGGGCTCGATCTCCAGCCGCCGGTAGCGCCTGAGGCCCGTGGCCGCCGGGATCAGCTTCCCGATGATCACGTTCTCCTTCAGGCCCAGCAGGCGGTCGGTCTTGCCCTCGAGCGCGGCGTCGGTGAGCACCTTCGTGGTCTCCTGGAAGGAGGCCGCCGAAAGGAAGGAGTCGGTGGCCAGCGAGGCCTTGGTGATTCCGAGGATGATCTCCTCCACCTCGGCCTGCTCCTTCTTGCCCTTCTTCAGATCCGCGTTGACGCCCATGATCTCGTTGCGGTCGACGAACTGGCCCGGGAGGTAGCTGGTGTCGCCCTTCTGGTCCACCCGGACCTTCTTCATCATCTGCCGGACGATGACCTCGATGTGCTTGTCGTTGATGTCGACGCCCTGCGACTTGTAGACCTTCTGCACCTCGTGCACGAGGTACACCTCGGTCGCGGTGCGCCGCTCGAGCGGGTCGGCTCCGCCGTAGGCCAGCAGGTCGTGCGGGTAGATCGAACCCTCGTTCAGCTGGTACCCCGGCTTGATCTTCTGGCCGGCCTCGACCAGGAGACGCGTCCGGCGCGGGAAGGCGTAGGACTCCTCCTCGCCCTCGGAGTCGGCCACCAGCACCTTGAGCCCCTTCTCGGTCTCCTCGATCGAGACGGTGCCCTCGCCGGTGGCGAGCTCGGCCAGTCCCTTCGGCTTGCGGGCCTCGAACAGCTCCACCACTCGCGGGAGACCGTGCGTGATGTCCGCGCCGGCCACACCGCCGGTGTGGAAGGTCCGCAGCGTCAGCTGGGTGCCGGGCTCGCCGATCGACTGGGCGGCGATGATGCCGATGGCGTCACCGATGGCCACCACCTTGCCGGTGGCCGGAGCCACCCCGTAGCAGTTCTGGCACACGCCCTCGGCCCGACACTTCAGGACCGAGCGCACGGGCACCGTCACCTGCTCGCCGCCGTAGGCCTCGTGCATCTCGTCGACCTCGGCCGTCGTGATCAGCTGGCCGGCCTCGAGCAGACCGCGGCCCCGCTTGGTGGCGAAGTCCTCTGCCGCGAAGCGGCCCTCGAGCTGCTCGTTGGCCGAGCCGTCGTCGGCCAGCAGCGGCATCTGGATGAACTCCTTGGTGCCGCAGTCCTCCTCGCGCACGATCACGTCCTGCGCCACGTCCACGAGCCGCCGGGTGAGGTAGCCCGAGTCCGCGGTGCGGAGCGCGGTGTCCGCGAGGCCCTTGCGGGCGCCGTGGGTCGAGATGAAGTACTCGAGCACCGTCAGGCCCTCCATGAAGTTGGCCTTGATCGGTCGCTCGATGATCTCGCCCTTCGGGTTGGCCATCAGGCCACGCATTCCCGCCAACTGGCGGATCTGCTTGAACGAACCCCGGGCGCCCGAGTTGGCCATCATGAAGATGGGGTTCAGGCGATCGAGATTGCGCTGCATGGCCTCGCCGACCTCGTCGGTGGCCGCCTGCCACTTGTCGGTGACCGCCACGCGGCGCTCCTCCTCGGTGATCAGGCCCATGTCGTACTGGTCCTGAACCTCGGAGACCTCGCCCTCGTAGCGCTCGAGGATCTCGTCCTTGTCGGGCGGGATCACCACGTCGTTCTTGGAGATGGTGATTCCGGCCTGGCTGGCGAAGTGGAAGCCAAGCTCCTTGAATGCGTCCAGCACCAGCGCCGTGGCGTAGGGGCCGTGCAGGTCGACCAGGCCCTCGATCACCTGGCTCATGTCCCGCTTCTTCAGCGGCGTGTTCACGAACTCATAGGTGGCGGGGTCGTACTCGTCCCCGAGGGCGTCCTCCAGCGCGCGCTCAATACGCTCGTTGAAGATGATGCGCCCGACCGTGGTGAGCACGTGCTCGCTGTGGTGGCGGCGCCGGTACTCGGACAGGTCGTGCAGGTTCACGACCTTGCTCTCATACGAGAGCTCGGCCTCCTGCGCCGACCGGAACACGTGCGGCCGCGGGCCGTTCTTCTTCTCGTTCCACTTGCCCTCGAACAGGATGCGCTCGAGCTCGGCGAGCTCCTGCGCGTCGGGCCCGTAGGTGAGGTAGTACGACCCCAGCACCATGTCCTGCGACGGGGTGGCCAGCGGCTTGCCGTGCGCCGGCGACAGGATGTTGTTCGCCGACAGCATGAGCAGCCGCGCCTCGGCCTGAGCCTCGGCGGACAGCGGCACGTGGACCGCCATCTGGTCGCCGTCGAAGTCCGCGTTGAACGCGTGACAGACGAGCGGATGCACCTGGATGGCCTTGCCCTCGACCAGCACCGGCTCGAAGGCCTGCAGGCCGAGGCGGTGGAGCGTCGGCGCGCGGTTGAGCAGCACCGGGTGCTCCTGGATGACCTCCTCGAGCACGTCCCAGACCTCGGGGATCATCGAGTCGACCATCTTCTTGGCCGCCTTGATGTTCTGCACCGACTTGCGCTCGACCAGCCGGGCCATGATGAACGGCTTGAACAGCTCCAGGGCCATCAGCTTCGGCAGCCCGCACTGGTGGATGCGCAGCTCGGGACCGGCCACGATCACCGAGCGGCCCGAGTAGTCCACCCGCTTTCCGAGCAGGTTCTGGCGGAAGCGGCCCTGCTTGCCCTTGAGCATGTCGCTGAGCGACTTGAGCGGGCGGTTGCCCGGCCCGGTCACGGGCCGGCCGCGGCGGCCGTTGTCGAACAGCGCGTCGACGGCCTCCTGCAGCATCCGCTTCTCGTTGTTGACGATGATCTCGGGCGCGCCGAGGTCGAGCAGCCGCTTGAGCCGGTTGTTCCGGTTGATCACGCGGCGGTATAGGTCGTTGAGGTCCGAGGTCGCGAAGCGGCCGCCGTCCAGCTGCACCATCGGGCGCAGCTCGGGCGGGATCACCGGGATCGCCTCCAGAACCATGTCCTCGGGCTTGTTGTCGGAGTTGATGAAGGCCGACACGACCTTCAGCCGCTTGACCGCGCGGGACTGCTTCTGTCCCTTCGCCGTCTTGACCTGGTCCTCGAGCTCCTCGCGCTCGGCGTCGAGGTCCACCTGCTCGAGCAGGTCGCGCACCGACTCGGCGCCCATGCCGCCGCGGAAGTACTCGCCCCAGCCGAACGGGGAGCCGAAGCGGTCCTTCAGCTCGCGGAACAGCGTCTCGTCGGACACCACCTGCTTGGGCTCCATCGTCTGGAAGAGCTCCCAGGTCTGGCGGATCCGCTCGATGCCGTCCTCGTAGTAGGCCTCGGTGTCGGTGATGTCCGCGTCGAACTGCTTGCGCAGCTCCTTCTCCATCTTCTCTCGCTCGTCGTCGGCGAGCTTCTTGAGATTCACGTCGAGGGTGTCCGCCCACAGCAGGTCGTCCTCGGAGAAGCCCGACTGCTTGCCGCTCGAGAGGTACTCCACCCGGCGGTCGAGCGACTCGCGCAGCTCCAGCACCCGCTGCTCGCGCTCGGCCTCGTAGGCGTCGATCTGCTTCTGGACCTCGGTCTCGAGTGAGGAGAGGTCCTTCTGGCGGGCCTCGTCGTCGACCCAGGTGACGATCGACGCGGCGAAGTAGAGGACCTTCTCGAGCTCCTTGGGAGCCATGTCGAGCAGGTAGCCGATCCGCGACGGCACGCCCTTGAAGAACCAGATGTGCGAGACCGGCGCCGCCAGGTCCACGTGGCCCATCCGTTCACGGCGGACCTTGGAGCGCGTGACCTCCACGCCGCAGCGCTCGCACACGATGCCCTTGTAGCGGACCCGCTTGTACTTGCCGCAGTAGCACTCCCAGTCCTTGGCGTCGCCCGTGCGTTGATCAAGAACGCGCCCATCGTCCTGTTCGACGAAGCCACGAGTGCGCTGGATCCGGAGAACGAGCATCACATCGCCGAGTCGATCCGGACCCTGGCGCAGTCGAGCACCGTCATCGTGATCGCGCACAAACTGTCGACGGTGACGGCGGCCGACAACATCGTCGTGCTGTCGGGAGACGGCGCCGTCGAGGACCAAGGCACCCACGTGCAGTTGATGGAGCGAGGTGGCCAGTACGCACAGTTCTGGAACCAGCGCGTCGCTGCGACCGGGTGGACGATGGCCGCGAGCGAGTAGGACGTCTTCGCAGGTAGAACCCTATTTGTCGGGCACGGGCAGTGCCCGAGGTCACCCTTTTGCACCCCGGACGTAAGCGTGATCGAGAGCGCTGAATTAGGGTAACCTCACCTACTTAGGACAGCCTGCGCTAATTCAGATGGAGGAACTATGGGGTTTGCTGCTGCGGAATCGCAGAGCGAACTGACCTTCAAACCCTGGATCAAGCGCACGCCCGGGCGGCGCTCCGGCGGCGCAACGCTGGTTTTCCCCCACGCCGGTGGCGCGGCAGCGGCGTATCGCTCGTTCGCAACCGCGTTGTCCGCCAACGGTGCTGACGCTTTTGTCATGCAGTACCCGCAGCGCGCGGATCGGCTGACGCATCCGGCCCCTGAGACCGTCGAGGAGCTGGCCACCGAGCTGTTCGAGGCGGGCGACTGGAGCCGGCTCGGCCCGCTGCGGCTGTTCGGTCACTGCATGGGCGCGGTGATCGCGTTCGAGTTCGCCCGCGTCGCCGAACGCCACGGCGTCGATGTTCGTGAGCTCTGGGTGTCGGCCAGCCAGGCGCCCTGCTCGATCGCGGCGTCACCGCGGCTTCCGACCGCCGCGGCCGAGGTGGTCGCCGACATGGTCGACCTCGGCGGCACCGATCCGCGCCTGCTGGCCGACGAGGATTTCGTCGAGCTGCTCGTGCAGGCCGTTCGGGCCGACTACGACGCGTTCAACCGGTACGAATGTGGTCCCGATGTGCGGATCCGCGCCGACGTCCACGTCCTCGGCGGGAGCCACGACCATCGGGTCGACCGGCAGATGCTGCAGGGCTGGGAGGTCCACACCGAGAGCGCATTCACCTTGTTGATGTTCGACGGCGGCCATTTCTACCTCAACGAACACACCAAGGCCGTCGCGGAGCTGGTCAATGCCAGTTGATGACGCCGACGATCCGATCGTCATCGTCGGCATGGCGGTCGAGGCGCCAGGCGGCGTCGACAGTGCCGAGGAGTACTGGAAGCTGCTGTCCGAACAGCGGGAAGCGTTGAGCCCGTTCCCGAACGACCGCGGCTGGGCCGTGCGCGACCTGCTGGACGGGTCGCGGCGCGACGGCTTCAAACAGATCCACGACCTCGGCGGCTTCCTCTGCAACGCAGCGACATTCGACCCGTCGTTCTTCGGCATCTCCCCGCGCGAGGCCATCGCGATGGATCCGCAGCAGCGGGTCGCGCTGCGGGTCGCGTGGCGCGCGTTGGAGAACACCGGCATCAACCCCGACGACCTCGCCGGTCACGACGTCGGCTGCTACGTCGGCGCCTCGGTCACCGGCTACGGACCGGACATGGCCGAATTCTCCAACCACAGCGGGCATTTGATCACCGGCACCGCACTGGGCGTGATCTCCGGGCGCATCGCCTACACGCTCGGTCTGGCCGGTCCGGCGCTGACCATCGACTCGTCGTGCGCGTCGGCGCTGGCCGCCTTTCACGTCGCTGTGCAGTCGGTGCGGGCGGGGGACTGCGACATGGCGCTGGCAGGCGGCGTGTGCGTGATGGGCTCACCCGGGTTCTTCGTCGAGTTCTCCAAGCAGCACGCGCTGTCCGACGACGGGCACTGCCGCCCGTACAGCGCACACGCCAGCGGCACGGTGTGGGCGGAAGGTGCGGCGATGTTCGTCCTGCAGCGCCGGTCGGCAGCGCTGCGCGACGGGCGACGGGTGCTCGCCGAGGTGCGCGCCAGCTGGCCTCAACCAGGACGGCCGCACCACCGGTTTGACCGCACCGAGCGGGCCTGCGCAGGCCCGGCTGTTCGGCCGGGCAATCGAAGCGGCAGGCGTGTCGCCAGACGACATCGGCATGATCGAGGGCCACGGCACCGGGACCAGGCTCGGCGACCGCACCGAACTGCAGTCGCTGGCGCAGACCTACGGCGCGACCGCGCCGGGACGCGGCGCCTTGCTCGGATCGGTCAAGTCCAACGTCGGCCACACGCAGGCCGCGGCGGGTGCGCTCGGGCTGGCCAAGGTGTTGGTGGCCGCCGAGCACGCGGCCGTGCCCGCCAGCCTGCACGCCGACGAGCCGAGCCGCGAAATCGATTGGGACAGCCAAGGTCTACGGCTGGCGACCAAGCTCACGCCGTGGCCTGCGGTCGACGGGCAACGCCTGGCCGCGGTGTCGGCGTTCGGCATGAGCGGCACCAACGCCCACGTGATCGTGTCGATGCCCGACAACGATAGGGCGGCGTGATGCATATCAAGTCGCTTGCCCGACGGCCGCGTTCCGGTGCTGCTGAGCGCGCACGCCGAGGAGCTGATCGCCGCCGACGCGAAAGCCATCGTTCGCTACCTGGACCGCGCCCCGGACGTGCACGCGGTCGCCGCCACGCTGGCTGCGACCCGACGAGCTACGTCGTCACCGCGCGGTTGTGCGCGCGGCGGACACCGCGCGAGCTGGCCGAGGGGTCTGCGGGCCCTCGCCGCGGGCGACGATCACCCGCTGGTGGCGCGGTCATCCGAATCGGCCGACCCGCGAACGGCTTTCGTGTTCCCCGGACAGGGCAGTCAATGGCCGTCGATGGGCGCCGATGCCTACCGGCAGCTGCCCGTGTACCGGACGGAGGTCGACAAGTGCGCCGACGCGTTCGTCGCGGCCGGGGTCGACTCGCCGCTGACGTACCTGATCGGCGACGCCGAGTCTGGTGAGGGCTCGCAGATCCAGACCCAGGCGGCGCAGTTCACCCACGCCGCGGGCTTGGCGCGAGGTGTGGCGAGTCGTGCGGCATCGTGCCCGACATCACCGTCGGCCACAGCCTCGGCGAGGTGGCCGCCGCCTACATCGCCGGATCCATCACGCTCGCCGACGCCGTCGCGGTGGTGATCGCCCGCGCGCAAGGTCGTCGACGCGCTGCCCGGCCGCTACGGCATGGCGGTGCTCGGCGTCCGCGCCGCCGATGCCGAGCAGCTGATCGCCGAACGCCCGGCTGGCTGGAGCTCTCGGTCGTCAACTGCCGACTCGTCGGTCGTGGTGTCGGGTGACCGCGACGCGATCGCGACGATCGTGGCCGCCGCCGAGCAACAAGGCCTGTTCGCCCGCGAGATCGCGGTCGACTTTCCCGCCCACACCAGCGCACTGGAACCGCTGCATGCCGACGCTGCTCGCCCTGCTGCCCCACGGTCGAATTCGCCGACGCCGCCGTGCAATTCATCGGCTCGGCCACCGGCGACGTGGTGGAGGCCGGACACGGACTTCGCCGACTACTGGTATCGGAACCTGCGCAACACGGTCCGCTTCGACCGCGCCGCCGCGACCGCCCTGCGTCGCGGGGCGCGCACGTTCGTCGAGTTGTCCGCACATCCGGCACTGCTGTTCGCACTCGGCGACCTCGTCGGGCGACGGCGCCGATGAGCCGCGCCTTGACGGTCGGTTCCGGCCGCCGCGACGAACCGCTCGTCGATGTGCTGTCCGCCAACATCGCCGCCGCCGCGGTCGCCGACCCCGGCTACCGCTGGGCCGACCTCGTCGACATCGCAGCGACCGCTGCTGCGTCATTTCCCGAACGCGCCGATGCGCGCCGAACACCTGTGGGCCACACCCGAACCGCTGCCGCCGGTGCCCGGCCTGATCGTCGCCGACGAGAAATGGGAAGTCTCAGACAAGATGCCGCACTGCCCGCATCAGCGTGCGGCAGCGTCGCTGTGCTCGATCTCGCCGAGCCCTGCGGAGCGCTTGGCGGATCAGCTGCGCAGCGCGGTCGCACAGCACCCCGGTGTGCAGCAGGCCGCAGGCCCGTGACGCCGACATGATCGTCGCGATCGCGCCGGTTCTCGACCATCCAGACGTCGAGTTGGCCGCCGAGGAGATCTCCCGGCTGATCGGTGCGCGGGCTGCTACGACTACGTGGACGCGATCGGTGCGAACTGCCGCGACGTCTGGCTGGTCACCGTTGGGGGAGAGCATGTCCGGGCCGACGAGCCCGTGGCGTTGCCCGCGCAGACCGCGCTGGCGGCCATGCACCGCAGCGTCGGCTTCGAACACCCCGACCAAACGTTCCGGCATCTGGACCTGCCGTCCTGGGAGGTCGACGACGTCACCGCGGCCGCAGTCGTCGACACACTTCTCGGCGACGCCACGGAAGCGGCTCTTCGCGACGACGCCTCCGGGCCGATCCGGTTGCGTCCGCTCACTGCCCGACCCGTCCGCACGCCGGAGCCATGGCAACTGGACGCAGGCCTGCTCGACAACGTCGTGATCACCGGCGGCAGCGGGGCGGTCGGGCTGCACTACGCCCGGTATCTCGCAGAGCGAGGCGCACGCCGCATCGTGCTGCTCAGCCGCGGCGGCGTCGACCCCGCCATGGTCGCGGAGCTGGCAGGCGCGCACGGTGCCGAAGTGCTTGCCCCGCAGTGCGATCTCACGTCGGCCGAACAGGTGCGCGCCGCGGCGGAGTTTGCAGGCGACGGTGCGTCCCTGGTGATCCACACCGCAGGGGCGGCGACGTTCGCGGCTCGCGACGCAGCTCACCGCCGGCCGCATTCGCGGACACCGTCGGCCGCCAAGATCAGCGGTCTGGCCCGGCTCACCGAGCTGTGGCCGCTGCGGCCGGACGCGCGAATCCTGGTGTGCTCCTCGGTATCCGGAGTGTGGGGCGGGCGCGGGCATGCCGCGTACTCGGCGGCCAACCGCATGCTCGACGTGATGGCGGGCCAGCTGCGCGCCGAAGGGCGGCACTGTGTGGCCGTGCGGTGGGGGCTCTGGGAGGGCACGCCTGGACGATCGGCATCGCCGACGCCGACGAGGTGGCGCGGATCGAACGCTCCGGACTGCGGCCGATGGCACCGGAGATCGCGATCGAGGCGAGCCTGCGCGAGCACCCGAAGCGACCCGTTGATCCTGGCCGCCGACCGCGATCGGCTGCGCACGTTCTTCGAAAGCCGCGACGCGCACGAGGCCGAACCCGGCGCGACGACAACGGAAATCGACATCGCCGCGCTGGTGCGTGCCGAACTGGCCGCCGCGCTGAACCTCGGCGACGCCGCCGCGGTCGACCTCGACACCTCGCTGCTCGACCTTGGCGTCGACTCGCTGCTCGCGCTCGACCTGCGCAAGCGGCTGCGCAAGGCCACCGGCAGGTCGGTACCGCTTGCCGCCCTGCTCGGCGGCATCACCGGCGGCGAACTCATCGCCAGCCTCGACGACCCAGAACGATCAGAGAAGGTGGAAACCACGCGTGACTGACACCGCTGACATCCGCGAAGACCTGGACAAGCATCGGCTGGAACTGCTGCGCCGCAAGCTCTCCGAGCGAGGGCTGCGGTCGAGTGCGCAGCCGCGAACCGAATCGGTCGTCGACCGGATTGTCCGACGGGCAGCGCCGCATGTGGTTCGTCCAGATCGGCCGACCCCACCGGCGCGCTGCTCAACGTCTGCCTGTCGTATCGCATCGCAGGCGAGGTGGACGTGGCGCGGCTGCACGATGCCGTCGATGCCGTCGCGCGGCGCCACGCCGTGCTTGCGCACCACCTACTCCGCGGATGCTGACGGTGAGCCGCAGCTGACCGTCCACGACGAGTTGACTGCCGCGATGGTCCGAACACGACCTGTCCGAGCTGTCGGATCATGCCCGCCAACTGCGCCTCGAGGTGCTTGCGCAGCGCGAGTTCGGCGCGCCGTTCGACCTGGCCGCCGATGCACCGCTGCGGATCACCGTGGTCCGCACCGGCCGCGACGAGCACGTGATGTTGTTGGTTGCGCATCACATCGCATGGGACGACGGCTGCTGGCAGGTGTTCTTCGCCGATCTGACGCGCGCGTATCGCGGTGAGCAGCTCAAGCCTGCCGCTTCGCCGCCGTGCGCAGGCCGTGTCCGCACGTGGACGACGATCTCGACTACTGGCGTTCGGTGCTCGCCGATCCGCCCGAACCGTTGGAACTGCCAGGACCCAACGGTTCGGCGGTGCCGACGAACTGGCGGTCACAGCGCACCACGCTGCGCCCTCTCCGAGCAGACCGCGGACCGGGCGGCGGCGCTGGCCAAGGAATCCGGCGCGACACCGTACATGGTGCTGCTCGCCGCCTTCGGCGCACTTGATGCATCGCTACACCCACGCCGACGACTTCCTGGTCGCCGCACCGGTGCTCAACCGCGGTGCCGGGCTCGAGGACGTGATCGGCTACTACGGCAACACGGTGGCGCTGCGCCTGCGTCCGCAGCCTCGACAGACGTTCCGCGAGCTGGTCGCGCATGCGCGCGACACCGCGGTCGGCGCTTTCGCGCATCAGCGGATCAACCTCGACCGAGTGGTCCGCGAGCTCAACCCCGACCGCCGTCACGGCGTTGAGCGGATGACCAGGGTGACCTTCGGCGCGCGAGGAGCCGACGGCGATGGCTTCAATCCGCCGGGCGTCACCTGCGAGCGTGCCGAGCTGCGCGGCCAGTTCACCCAGCTGCCATTGGGTTTCATGGTCGAGTTCGACGCTCCAGAAGCCGCGGTCGGTGGTGGAGGCCGAATACCTGGTCGAGGTGCTCGACGGCCCGCTGGCCAATCAGCTGCTCGACGCACTTCGCCGTGCTGCTCGACGATGCGCTGCGTCAATCCCGACCGGCCGCTGCGGCGAGCTCGACGCTGATGGGCGCCGCCGACGCGGACTGGCTGCGCGGGTATCGGCCGGCGAGGAATTCAGCACCGGCGCAACGACGTTGGCGGCCCTCGTCGAGGCACAGGTCGCCCGCACCCCCGACGCGGTCGCCGTGGTCTACGAAGGCCGCCACTACACCTACCGGGAGGTCAACGAGTCGGCGAACCGGTTCGCGCACTGGCTGATCGAGCAGGGCATCGGGGCCGAGGACCGCGTCGCGGTGCTGCTGGACAAGTCGCCGGAACTGGTGATCACGGCGCTGGGGGTGATCAAGGCCGGCGCGGTGTACCTGCCGGTCGATCCCACCTACCCCGAGGACCGGCTGAACTTCATTCTGTCCGACTCCGAGCCGAAACTGGTGCTGCGCGAAGCGGTTGCGTGATCTGGACCGCTACCGCCGTCGACGAATCCCACCGACGGCGACCGGGTCCGCCCGCTGCAGCCCGGAGAACACCGCGTACCTGATCTACACCTCGGGGTCGACCGGGTTGCCCAAGGGCGTGCCGGTTCCGCACCGGCCGGTCGCGGAGTACTTCGTCTGGTTCAAGGGCGATTACCAGATCGACCGACACCGACCGACTGCTTCAGGTCGCCTCGCCGAGCTTCGACGTGTCGATCGGCGAGATCTTCGGCATGCTGGCCTGCGGTGCGCGGCTGGTGATCCCGCGCCCCGACGGCCTGCGCGACATCGGTTACCTCACCGATCTGCTGCACGACGAGGGCATCACCTCGATGCACTTCGTGCCGTCGCTGCTCGGTCTGTTCCTGTCGCTGCCCGGCGTGAACCAGTGGCGGACGCTGCAGCGGGTGCCGATCGGCGGCGAGGCGCTTCCCGGCGAGATCGCCGACAAGTTCCACGCCACCTTCGACGCGCTGCTGCACAACTTCTACGGCCCCACCGAGACGGTGATCAACGCGACGCCGCTACAAGGTCGAGGGCAAGCAGGGCACCCGCATCGTGCCGATCGGCAAGCCGAAGATCAACACGCAGATCCATCTGCTCGACGACGCGCTGCGGCCGGTGCCGGTCGGCGTCATCGGCGAGATCTACATCGGTGGAACACATGTCGCGCACGGCTACCACCGCAGGCCCGGCCTGACCGCCGAACGGTTCGTCGCCGATCCGTTCACCCCAGGCGGGCCGGCTGTACCGTTCGGGTGACCTCGCGCGCCGCAACGCCGACGGCGACATCGAGTTCGTCGGCCGCGCCGACGAACAGGTCAAGATCCGCGGCTTCCGCATCGAACTCGGCGAGGTCGCCGCCGCGATCTCCGTCGACCCCAGCGTGGGCCAGGCGGTCGTGGTGGTCAGCGATCTGCCGAATCTCGGCAAGAGCCTCGTCGGCTATCTGACCCCGCCGACGTGGCCGAGGACGTCGACGTCGACCGCGTCCGCAGCCGGGTCGCCGCCGCGCTGCCCGAGTACATGACGCCCGCCGGCTACGTGGTGATCGACGAGATCCCGATCACCGCGCACGGCAAGATCGACCGGACGGCGCTGCCGGAACCGGAGATTCATGCTCCGGCACCGAGTTCCGCGCTGACACCGCGAGCCACGGGCACCGAACGACGAGTCGCCGAGCTGTTCGCCGAGCTGCTCGGCCGCGATCGGGTCGGTGCCGACGACTCGTTCTTCGACCTCGGCGGCCACTCGCTGCTCGCCACCAAACTGGTTGCGGCCGTCCGGTCGCAGTTGCGGCGTCGACATCGGCGTGCAGGGAGATCTTCGAGCTCGGCACGGTGGCGCGGCTGGCCGAACGCGTCGATCTCGACGTCGGCCGATCGACTCCAACGCGGCCGCGGACTGGTCGCCATCCCGCACGACGGCCCGCTGCAGATGTCGGCGTCGCAGCTTCGGATGTGGTTCCAGTACCGCATCGACGGACCCGAGCCCGGTCAACAACATCCCGTTCGCCGCCAGGATCACCGGACCATGCGACGTCGACGCGTTGGTGGCCGCGGTGCGCGACGTCGTCGACCGCCACGAGAGTACTGCGCACGACCTACCGCGAAATCGACGGTGTGCCATACCAAATCGTCAACGACGCCGGCGAGGTTGCCGGTGCGACGGGCCCGCGGTGACGACGAGGCCTGGCTGCAGGCCGAACTCGACCGCGAACGCGGCACATCTTCGACCTCGAGCACGACCTGCCGATCCGGGCCGCGGTGCTGTCGACCGCGCGAGACGCACGTGGTGTCGCTGGTCGTGCATCACATCGCCGCCGACCACTGGTCGGCCATGGTGTTGTTCACCGACCTGCTGACCGCATACCGGGCCAGGCGAGCGACGAGCCAGGCGCCCGAGCTCGCCCCGCTGCCGGTGCAGTACGCCGACTACGCCGCGTGGCAGGCCGCACTGCTCGCCGACGACCGACGGACCCGTTGCGGCACAGCGCGAGTACTGGCGCGAGCAGCTGGCCGGCCTGCCGGAGGACCCCGGCCTGCACCCCGATTTCCCACGGCCGCCGGTGCCGAGCGGGGAGGGCGATGCCGTCGAGTTCACCGTCGACGCGTGCCACCCGCGCCAAGTTCGCGCACCTGACCCGCGACCTCGGTGTCACCGAGTTCATGCTGTTGCAGTCGGCGGTGGCCGTCGCGCTGCACAAGGCCGGTGAGGGGCCGGACATCCCGCTCGGCACGCCCGTCGCCGGCCGCACCGAGGCCGAACTCGACGCAGCTGATCGGGTTCTTCATCAACATCGTGGTGCTGCGCAACGACCTCGGCGGCAATCCCACTCTGCGCGACCTGCTGCTGCGGGCCCGTGACACCGCCCTGGCCGCGTACGCACACCAGGATCTGCCGTTCGACCAGGTGGTCGACGCGGTACGGCCGGTGCGATCGTTGTCGCGCAACCCGCTGTTCGGGGTCGTGGTGCACGTCCGCGAAGCGCTGCCCGCCGGACCGCGTCATCGAGGCGGGGTCCGAACGGCGACACCACGTTCACGGCGCTCGAGCCGACGTTCGACGTCGCGCACGCCGATCTGTCGGTGAACTTCTTCGCCACCGACGACGGCTACCGCGGCCACGTCATCTACCGGACCGACCTGTACCAGCGCGCCACCGCCGAGCGGCTGGTGCGTTGGCTTACCCGGGTGCTCGCCGCGTTCGCCGACGATCCCGATCAGAGACTGCGGGACGTCCAGATCGCCGGCCGCGACGAACGGCGACAGGTCCAGGACTTCGCAGCGGCCGCCGGTGTCAGCGTGCTCGACCACTGGCGTGATCCCGTCTCGGTCGGTGTCGTCGGCGACGAGTACGAGCATTACGTCGACGAGGAGACGCCCAAACTTCGTCCCACCGGTAAGCGCGCCCGCTGGACCGAGGACGGTCGGCTGGAGTTCGTCGACGTGCCGGCGAGCGCCGCGTCCTTCGGTACCGGCGGGCCCGTCCGAACCGCCCGCACCCCAACGGAACAGACGCTGGCGGCCATCCTCGCCGACGTGCTCGAGTTGCCGAAGTCGGCAGCCACGACGACTTCTTCAGCCTCGGCGGCGACAGCATCCTGGCCGTGCAGCTGGCCGCAAGGGCCCGCGATGCCGGGGTCGCGCTGACTGCACGCATGGTGTTCGAGCACCCGGCCATCTACGAACTTGCCGAGGTTCTCGACGGTGCGGACGGCGCAGCAGAACCCGGCGACGTCCACCATGCGCCGATGACCGCATCGGGGTTGTCGGCGGATGAGCTTGCCGCCGTCGCCGCTTCGTGGATGCCATCGCAAGACGGTGCACGGTGACCGCGACAGAGACCGCGGTCTCCATCGAGGATGTGCTGGCGCTCAGCCCGCTGCAGCAGGGGTTGTTCTCACTCTCGCAGCTGACCGACAGCGAGAGCGGCGTCGACCCGTACGTGATCGCGATGGCCGCGGACATCACGGGCCCTGTCGACGCGGACCTGCTACGCCGTTGCGCGGCGACGATGTTGGCACGCCATCCCAACCTGCGGGCGAGCTTCGTCTCCACCAACGCCGCCGGTGGCCGAAGCAAGCCGGTGCAGGTCATCCCCAACCGTGTCGAGGTGCCGTGGCGGCACATCACCGCGACCGCCGACGAGGTCGAGGCGCTCGATGCCGACGAGCGCCGCCGTCCGTTCGACCTGGCGCGCGGACCGGCGATCCGCTTCCTTCTCGTCGAATTATCAAGCGAACATTGGCGTCTGGTGGTCGTCGCGCATCACATCATCATCGACGGCTGGTCGTTGCCGCTGTTCGTCGGCGAGCTCATCACGCTGTACCGATCCGGCGGTGACGCCGACGCGTTGCCACCACCGCCGCGGCCGTACCGGGACTACATCGGTTGGCTGGCCGGCCGCGACCCGGAAACCAGCCGCGCGCTGTGGCGCGAACACTTCTCCGGCCTTGACGGTCCGACGCTGCTGACACCGGCGCTGACGGTGGGTGAGCCGCCGCTCGGGCAGCCGCGGCGCACCGAGCTGAACCTGGACAGTCGACGCCACCGCGCCAGCTGGCCGAAGCCGCGCGGGCACGCGGTGTCACGGTGAACACGCTGGTTCAAATGGCCTGGGCGACAATCGCTGTCGGCGTTCACCGACCGCAGCGATGTGGTGTTCGGCGTGACGGTGTCGGGCCGGCCCAGCGAGCTCGCCGGCGTCGAGACCATGGTCGGTCTGTTCATCAACACGGTGCCGCTGCGGGTACGGCTCGATCCGGCGGAAACAGTCGGTGCGCAATGTCTTGCCGTCCAGCGCGAGGCCGCAAAGCTGCGCGACCACAGCTACCTGGCCCACTCCGAGGTGCGCTCGCTGGCCGGCATCGGCGAGATGTTCGACACCTTGCTGGTCTACGAGAACTTCCCGCCAGGCGGACTGGTCGGCAGCGGAGAGTTCACCGCCAACGGCGCGACCTTCCGGCCCGCGGCGCTGGAAAGCCTTGCGCACTTTCCGGTGACCATCGCCGCACACATGATCGACGACCGACTGACCGTGCTGGTCGAGGTGATCGACGGCGCGCTCGGACTGATGACCCCGGAATCGCTCGGCCGGCGCCTGCTGGCCACCGTGCAGGGCCTGATCACGCACTGGGACAGTCCGCTTCGCGACGTTCCGATACTGCTCGACGGTGAGGCGGACTCCGTGCGTGTCGCCGAGGCCCCCGCAGGCGCCGGCGGTTGCGTACACACCAGGTTCACCGAGATCGCCGGCTACCAAGCTCGGCGTCGACCGCGTTGACGTGGCCAGGCGGTGAACTGACACTACCGCGAGCTGGACGAGGCGGCCGACCGGATCGCCGCGGCACTCGTCGCGCGGGGAGTGCGCACCGAAACCCCGGTGGCGATCAACCTTTCCCGCGGACCCGGACTACGTGATCGCGATGCTGGGTGTGCTGAAGGCGGGCGGCATGATCGTGCCGCTGGACCCGGCGATGCCTGCCGAACGCGTCGCCGACATCCTGCGCCAGACCGGGGCGACGGTCGTCGTCGACGACGCGTTCGTCAGCACTGCCGACGCGGAATCACACGACGACTTCCGGCCCGTCGCCGCACATCCCGGACAGGCCGCGTACGTGGTGTTCACCTCCGGCACCACCGGTAAGCCCAAGGGCGTCATCGGCACACATCACGCGCTGCTGGCCTACGCCGAGGACCATGCGCGAAACATCCTGCGGCCTGCGGCGACCCGGCTGAGTCACCCCCTGCACGTCGCGCACGCGTGGTCGTTCACGTTCGACGCCGCCTGGCAGCCGCTGGCCGCGCTGCTCGACGGGCACTCGCGTGCACATCGTCGACGACGACGTTCAGCGCGACGCCGAGGCGTTGGTCGAGACCGATCGCCAGATACGGCATCGACATGATCGACACCACCCCGTCGATGTTCGCGCAACTGCATGCGGTCGGCCTGCTGGCGACCGTGCCGCTCGGCGTGCTGGCGCTCGGCGGCGAGGCCGTCGGCATCCCGGCATGGAACCTGATCCGCGACGAATGCGCGCGCACCGGCATGACGGCCTACAACTGTTACGGCCCAACCGAAACCACCGTCGAGGCCGTCGTCGCGCGCCATCGCCGAACACGACGATACCGACGATCGGGCGACCGACCGGGCCGACCCGCGCCTACGTGCTGGATTCCTGGCTGCGGCCGGTGCCCGACGGGGTGTCCGGCGAGTTGTACCTGGCCGGTGACCAGCTGACCCGCGGCTACCTTGGCAGGCAGGCCGAGACGGCGCGCCGGTTCGTCGCCGACCCGTTCTACCGTGGCCAGCGGATGTACCGAACCGGTGACATGGTGCGCCGCGGACCGGACGGGGGGCTGCAGTTCCTCGGCCGCTCCGACGCCCAGGTCAAGATCCGCGGGTTCCGCGTCGAACCGGCGGAGATCTCGGCGGTGCTGCACAGCCATCCCGCGGTGCGGCACGCCCATGTTGCGGTGTGCCAGCACGCAAGTGGTCCGCGGTTGACCGCATATCGTGGCGGCTGAGCCCGCGCCCGCCGTGCCCGAGCTGCGCGCCATGCTCGCAAAACGGTTGCCGCGCTACATGGTTCCGCATCGCATCGTCGTCGTGGACGAGATGCCGCTGACATCGCACGGCAAGGTCGACGAGTCCGCGCTGGCCGCACTGCCCGCCGCGGCGGACCTAGCCGTGGCGCTGCCTGAGACGCCGACCGAAACCGCGCTCGCCGAATTGCTCGGCGAGATCCTGCGACGCCGAGCAGGTAGACGTCGACGCCGACTTCCTGCGCCTCGGCCTCGACAGCATCGTCGCGCTGTCGGTGGTGCAGGCCGCGCGCAGACGCGGCATCGCGCTGCGGGCACGGCTGATGATCGAGTGCGGCACCATCCGTGAACTCGGTGCCGCGATCGACAGCGAATCGGTGGGTTTCGGAGCCGTCGAGGACGAGGGCGACGGGCCAATCACGTTGCTGTCCAACGCTCGCTGGCTGTACGAGCACGGCGAGCCGAGGCGGCTGGCGCAGACCGATGCCATCCGGCTGCCCGACGGCATCACCACCGAGCAGGTGCGAGACGCTGTTGCAGACCGTCGTCGACGGCCACGAGGTGCTGCGCAGCCGGCTGGACCGCGACACCATGACGCTCGTCGAACACGACGCGACCGTGAACATCACGGAGGCGGCGGTCACGGGGGAGCTCGCCGATGTCGTCGCAGAACAGTCGCGTCAGTCGCTGGACCGGCTCGATCCCGAGCGCGGCGTGCTGCTTGACGCGGTCTGGCTGCGCGAGGCCGGCGTGCTGCTGTTGACGGCGCATGTGCTCGCCGTGGATCCGGCGTCGTGGCGCATCGTCCTTGGCGAACTCGATGCCGGCCTGCATGCGCTCGCCGAGGGCCGAGAGCCGACACCGGTGCGCGAGCACACCAGCTACCGGCGGTGGTCCCGGTTGCTGGTCGAGCGGGCCGAACGGCTCGACTCCTGTGACTACTGGGTCGCTCAACTCGCCGGGGAGGACCCCGAATCTGGGTGCGCGGCGGATCCGACCGCAGACCGACCGCGCACGCGACGTGGCCGTCACTCTGTCGGTCGACCGATCCCGGAGGTGTCTGCCACGCTGCTCGGCGGGGACGCAGCCGATCACACATCTGCTCGCCGCCGCGGCAGCGCGGATGGTCAATCAGTGGCGGTTGCAGCCGCAACCAGTCCCGGCCCGCACCGCTGCTGGCGCTGGAGACACATGGCAGGGCCGACACCGTCACCGCCGACGCCGACACCTCCGACACCGTCGGGTTGCTCAGCACCGTGTACCCGCTGCGGGTGCCATCGGCCGACGCGCGCGAGCATCGGCGAAGCGATCGACGCGATCCCCGGTGACGGCATCGACTACGGGCTGTTGCGCTACCTGCGCGCGGACACCGCCGAACGGCTGCGCGCCCACCACGAGCCGCAGCTCCTGCTGAACTTCCTCGGCCGCATCGACTACGGCGTCAGCGGCGAAGGGCTGCAGCTGGATCGCACACTGCTGTCCGACGTGTCGGCGCTGCCCGAACCCGAGGTGGCGGTGCGCTTCGAGCTGACGATCAACGCGGTGGTGCTCACCGAGGGTGATGCGCCCGTACTGGCGACACAATGGCGTGCCCTGCCCGACATCCTGACAGAAACGGATATAGCTGTGCTGCAATCGATGTGGCAGGACGCACTGCGGGAGGTCGCATCGTGAGCACCCTCGCCGTCGTCGGTGCCGGAGCCAAGGCCGTGGCCGTGGCCGCCAAGGCGGCCGAACTGCGCGACATGGGTGTCGACGTTCCCGACGTCGTTTCGATCGAACGCACAGGAGTGGCCGCCAACTGGCAGGCCGATCGGTGGCTGGACCGACGGGCAGCACCGGCTCGGCACCGGCCCCGAGAAGGACGTCGGCTTCCCGTATCGGTCGTCGCTGGTCCCGCGCCGCAACGCCGAACTCGACGAACGGATGACCCGGCACAGCTGGCAGGCGTATCTGATCGGCACCGGCCAGTTCGCAGAATGGGTGGACCGCGGCAGGCCCGCTCCGACGCATCGCCGGTGGAGCCAGTACCTGCGCTGGGTGGCCGACAACGTCGGCATGAGCGTGATTCCCGGCGAGGTGGGCAGCATTTCCGTCGCCGACGACGCAGGCGGTCAACGATGGGCGCTGCACACGCCCGAGCGCACCGTGCACGCCGACGCGGTGATGATCACCGGGCCGGGACAGGCCGAGCGGTCGATCCTGCCCGGCGATCCGCGGGTGCTGTCCATCGCGCAGTTCTGGCAGCAGCGCCGCCCAACACGAGCTCATCGTCGCCGAGCGGGTCGTGGTGATCGGTGGCGGCGAAACCGCCGCGTCGATGCTCAACGAGCTGTTCCGCCACCGGGTTTCGACCATCACCGTCATCTCGCCGCAAGTCACGCTGTTCACCCGCGGTGAAGGCTTCTTCGAGAACACGCTGTTCTCCGATCCCACCGGCTGGTCCAGCCTGACCCTCGCCGAGCGGCGAGACGCGCTCGCGCGCACCGACCGCGGTGTGTTCTCGGCACGGGTGCAGGATGCGCTGCTTGCCGACGACCGCATCCGGCACCTGCGGGGACGGGTCGCGCACGCGGTGGCGCTCGACGACCGAATTCGGTTGACGCTGAGCACAAACCGCGGCGGTGAACGTCTGGAGACGGTGCACGGCTTCGACCTGGTGATCGACGGCTCGGGTGCGGACGCGTTGTGGTTCGTGCCGCTGCTCGGGCAGGACGCCAGGGATCTCATCGAGCTGGGGCTCGGCGGCCCGCTCACCGGCGAGACGCTGTCCGAGTCCATCGGCCACGACCTCGCGGTCACCGGCGTGACGCCGAAGTTGTTCCTGCCCGGCCTGTCCGGGCTCACCCAGGGGCCCGGCTTTCCCAACCTGTCCTGCCTCGGGCTGTTGTCCGACCGAATTCTCGGCGCGAACCTCGCCGACCCATCGATGAGGAGACTCGATGAGCACCAATCCGTTCGATGACGACAACGGCACGTTCTATCGTGCTCGTCAACGACGAGGACCAGCACAGCCTGTGGCCGACGTTCGTCGACGTCCCCGCCGGCTGGCGGGTCGTCTTCGGTGAGAGCACCCGCGCCGACTGCCTTGCCTACGTCGAGGAGAACTGGACCGACCTGCGCCCGCGCAGCCTGCGCGAGGCGATGGCATTTCGTGGCTTAGCGGGTTGATTACCCGCAAATATCGTAGGTAATCAACCCGCTAAGCCAAAGAGCCCGCTCGTGAACGGGTCACTACCGGTGGCCGCCACCGCCACCGCCGCCGTGCCCGCCGAAGCCTCCGCCGTGACCGCCGTTCCCGAAGCCGCCCAGCAGAAAGCCGTCGTATCCATAGGGGTCGTAATTGACAACCGGAGGAGAGGCGTAGATCTGGACATTGCCGGGCGATTGGCACTCGGTGCCCGAGCCGCTGTCGATACAGGACTGCTGACCCGGAGTCGGTGTGGCCGCAGCGGCGATCGGCGCCGCGGTGATCGCCAGCGCGGCGGCCCCCGCAGCCAGCGCCGCGGTGAAGTATTTGGGATTGATTCGCATGATGGTGTCCTTTGATGGCTGTCGTGGATCTGGCACGTTCCAGACTTGTCCGTCGGCGACGCTGTGTCGTCGCCGCTGCCACCCATCTGTGCTTCCCGCTGGCAGGAAGCGGCGGTGGATGACACCACTGATGACAAATCCCGGCCTGACTGCGCAAACCTGGTGCCATGGCTGGCCGGGACGGCTTCCACCCGGACTTGACGACGACCGCCGCGCGTGTCGACGCGCGCACGCGGGTGCACCACGTCAAGGCGTCGGAGCTGAGTTCGGCAACGGCCCAGAGCGAGGGGATGCGCCGGTTCGCCGCGATCAGCGGAGCGTCGGTCGGGTCGGAGAAGATCTGGATGGGGGAGACGCGGGTCTCGCCGGAGACGGTGTCGGACAATCACCATCACGGTGACTCCGAGACGGCGATCTTCGTGCGAAGCGGGCACCCCGAGTTCGTATTCCACGACGGCGTCGCAGAAGTGCGTATCGCGACCGCGCCGGGTGATTACGTCTTCGTCCCGCCGTACGTTCCGCATCGAGAAGAGAATCCGGACCCCGATCATCCTGCGGTGGTCGTGATCGCGCGCAGCACGCAAGAGGCGATCGTCGTCAACATTCCTGAGCTGTACGCGCTGTAATAGCCGCAGCGGCTCTATGTTGGTTGCCGTGCGATCACCACGGCGGCAACCCAGGCGCAGCGGCCGTGCTGTGGATCTCGGCCGCAGCTGGTCTTCGTGCTTTTCGAATGGCTCGCCGCCGCGGCGGTGGTGCCGTCATACAGCTACGCCCACGGCTACATCAGCGACCTCGGGGTACCCGCATGGTCACCGAGGGCGGCGTTGATGAATACGGCGTTCTGGGTCCAGGGCCTGATGGCTTCCTTGCCGGCGCTGTGCTGCTGGTACGGGCGTGCGGCGGAGGCCTGCTGTTCATCCCGCTTGCGGTGGCCACCGCCGCGGCAACATCCTGGTCGCCGTCGCGCACGGCGGCTCGGCGCTCGTCGCGAGCGGATACGCCTGGCTGCATGTGCTCGGCGCGCTTCTCGCCATCGTGGGAGGCAACACCGCGATCCTGGCCGGCTCGTCGGTCGCGGCGAAGGCCGTCGGCTGACGCGGATATCGCGTGCTGTCCTTCGCGATCGCGATCCTCGGATTGGCCAGCCTGGCGATGCTGAGCATCTCCACGCGACGAGGAGCCGGTCTGCCTCGCCGGACTGCGTCGAGCGTGGCAAGCGTGTACACCATCTTGGCCTGGCAGGCACTCACCGGGCGTGGTTCTTCTCGCTGCGGCCGCGGCGCTGCGGACTAGACCTGCTGCGCCAGCGGCATGTCCATGTCGAACACCCGGGCGTGCAGCACGGTCCGGTTGCGCAACGCCGCCCGCACCGCGCGGTGCAGCCCGTCCTCCAGGTAGACGATGCCCTTCCACCTCACCGCGTGCGGGAACAGGTCGCCGTAGAACGTCGAATCCTCCGACAGCAACCGGTCCAGCGCCAGCACCGTCGTGGTCATGACCAACTCGTCGAGGCGGATCTGCCGGGGCGGGATCTGCGCCCATTGCCGATGCGACAGTCCGTGTTCGGGGTACGGCCTACCGTCGCGGACACCCTTGAAGATCATCGGGCAGACGTCCCCCGAGTCGTTCCCCCGAGCAGTCGGCGTCATCCTGCAAAGGTTAGTCGCAACCGGCCGGTGCGCCACGCGAACAACCGCTCGCGCGGTATCGACGCTGTTGATGACCGTAAAATGAACGCCAACGGGACTGAAGAGGTAGGTGAACACATGGGTAGTGCCGACGACCGTCGCTTCGAGGTGCTGCGCGCCATCGTCGCCGACTTCGTGTCCACCAAGGAGCCGATCGGCTCCAAGTCGCTCGTCGAGCGGCACAATCTCGGCGTCTCCAGCGCGACCGTGCGCAACGACATGGCGGTTCTGGAGGCCGAGGGCTACATCACCCAGCCGCACACCAGCTCGGGCCGGGTGCCCACCGAGAAGGGCTACCGCGAGTTCGTCGACCGGCTCGACGAGATCAAGCCGCTGTCGTCGGCCGAGCGCGCGCGCGATCCTGACGCTTCCTGGAGTCCGGCGTCGACCTCGACGACGTGCTGCGCCGCGCGGTGCGGCTGCTGGCGCAGCTGACCCGCCAGGTCGCGGTCGTCCAGTACCCGACGCTGTCCACGTCGAGCGTGCGGCATCTGGAGGTGGTGGCGCTGACGCCGGCCCGGCTGCTGCTCGTCGTGATCACCGACTCCGGCCGCGTCGACCAGCGCATCGTCGAACTCGGCGACGCCATCGACGACCATGAGCTGGCCAAGCTGCGCGACACGCTCGGCCAGGCGCTCGAGGGCAAGCCGCTGACCGCCGCGTCGGTCGCGGTCTCGGACCTGGCGACCAATCTGAACGGCCACGGCGGCCTCGCCGATGCCATCGGCCGATCCGCGACGGTGCTGGTGGAGTCGCTGGTCGAGCACAGCGAGGAGCGCCTGCTGCTGGGCGGTACCGCCAACCTGACCCGCAACACCGCCGACTTCGGCGGCTCGCTGCGACCGGTGCTCGAAGCGCTCGAGGAGCAGGTGGTGGTGCTGCGGCTGCTCGCGGCGCAGCAGGAGGCAGGCAAGGTCACCGTGCGCATCGGCCACGAGACGGAGGCCGAGGAGATGGTGGGCACCTCGGTGGTCAGCACCACCTACGGAAGTTCGGGCAAGGTGTACGGCGGCATGGGTGTATTGGGACCCACCCGAATGGACTATCCGGGAACTATCGCTAATGTCGCTGCGGTTGCTCTCTATATAGGTGAAGTCTTAGGTAGCCGGTAGTCCGGCGTGGAATAGGCAGGCAAGGTCAGGCGTGGCACGCGACTATTACGGGCTGCTCGGCGTGAGCAAGGGTGCGAGTGATTCGGAGATCAAGCGCGCCTATCGCAAGCTTGCCCGCGAACTGCATCCGGACGTCAACCCCGACGAGGCCGCGCAGGCCCGGTTCAAGGAGATCAGCGCCGCGTACGAGGTGCTGAGCGACCCCGAGAAGCGTCGCATCGTCGACCTCGGCGGCGATCCGCTGGAGTCCGCGGCGGCCGCGGGCAACGGCTTCGGTGGCTTCGGCGGGCTCGGCGACGTGTTCGAGGCGTTCTTCGGCGGCGGGACGACGACCCGTGGACCGATCGGCCGGGTGCGGCCTGGCTCGGATTCGCTGCTGCGGATGCGGCTCGACCTGGCCGAATGCGCGACCGGCGTGACCAAGCAGGTCACCGTCGACACCGCGGTGCTGTGCGACCTGTGCCAGGGCAAGGGCACCAACGGCAAGTCCGAGCCCGGTCGCCTGCGACACCTGCGGCGGCCGCGGCGAGATCCAGACCGTTCAGCGCTCGCTGCTCGGCCAGGTGATGACGTCCCGGCCGTGCCCGGTCTGCGGCGGGGTCGGCGAGGTCATCCCCGACCCGTGCCACCGCTGCGGCGGCGACGGCCGGATCCGCGCACGACGCGAGATCAGCGTCAAGATCCCCGCAGGCGTCGGCGACGGGATGCGGGTGCGACTGGCCGCGCAGGGCGAGGTCGGCCCCGGTGGCGGACCCGCAGGCGACCTGTACGTCGAGGTCCACGAGAAGCCCCACGAGATCTTCGTCCGCGACGGCGACGATCTGCACTGCACCATCTCGGTGCCGATGGTGGACGCCGCGCTCGGCACCACGGTCACCGTCGACGCGATCCTCGACGGCCCGACCGAGATCACCATCCCGGCGGGCACCCAGCCCGGCTCGGTCACCACGCTGCGCGGACACGGCATGCCGCACCTGCGCTCCGGGGTGCGCGGTGACCTGCACGCGCACATCGACGTCGTGGTGCCGTCCCGGCTCGACCACGACGACATCGAACTGCTGCGCAAGCTGAAGGAAAAGCGCGTCCGCGATACGGCCGAGGTGCGGTCGACCCACTGCCACCGCGACCGGTGGCGGGCTGTTCCCCGGCTGCGCGAAACCTTCACCGGCCGCTAAGCGTTCATGTCCGACGGGCTCTTCTACGTCGACGCGCTGCCCGTCGGTCGGTGAGATCGCGGTCGTCGACGGCGACGAGGGCTTCCACGCCGCCAACGTCCGGCGGATCCGTCCCGGCGAGCGGCTCGACCTGAGCGACGGCGACGGGGACGCTGGCGCACTGCGTCATCGAAGACGTCGGCAAGGGCAGGCTGTCGGCGCGGGTGCTGGACCGCCGGAGCGTCCCGGCACCGGCCCCGCCGGTCACCGTCGTGCAGGCGCTGCCGAAGTCGGACCGCTCCGAGCTGGCCATCGAGCTGGCCACCGAGGCCGGCGCCGACGCGTTCGTCGCCTGGCAGGCCTCGCGCTGCGTGGCCCGGTGGGACGGGCGCGACACGGGTCGACAAGGGTCTGCGCCGCTGGGCCGCGGTGGCGCGGTCGGCCGCCCGGCAATCGCGGCGCGCGCACATTCCGTCGGTCACCGGCCCGGTGTCGACGGCCGAGTTGGTGAAGCGGGTCGGCGACGACGTGGCGGCGGGCGCGGTGGTGCTCGCGCTGCACGAGTCCGCGCAGGTCCGGCTGACCGAATTGCCGGTGGCGCAAGCCGATTCGCTGGTGTTGATCGTCGGGCCCGGAAGGCGGAATCGCCGACGACGAGATCGCGGCGTTGACCGAAGCCGGCGCGACGGCGGTGCGGCTCGGGCCGACGGTGCTGCGGACGTCGACCGCCGCGGCCGTCGCGCTGGGCGCGCTCGGGGTCCTGACAGCGCGATGGGACGGTTAACCATTGGGATGGGTCGGTCCCGGCGGTAAACTAGGCGTTCTACAGCGACAAAACCGGCGCAGAACCCGAGAAAGAGGCAGAAAACCCCACGTGACACCCCGCGAGACGAACGCTGACTCGGACGGATCGGTTCGCAGCAGCATCAATGTTCCGCCTGACCACGTCGTGGGCCTGCTGGGTTCCGCCGACGAGAATCTGCGCGCACTCGAGCACATCCTTGCTGCCGATATTCACGTACGCGGCAACGCGCTCACCCTGTCCGGCGAACCGGCCGACGTCGGGCAGCTTCGGCCGCTCGCGGAGCCGCTCGCGAAAGCGGCCGACGGTCAGGTGCGGGCGAGGGTGCGTCCTGCGCGAACCCCGCGCCGCGGGCTGCGCGCTCGCAGGCCTGTTGCAGCGGCGAGAGGTCCGGCGCGGTTTCGAGGCCGATCCACAGCACGTTGGGCGAGCCGCGCTCCGGGAACATCCCCGCGCCGCCGAAGCGCGCCTTGAGCGGCGGGGACTGCGCGGCGGCGGTCGCCAGACGGGCCGAGACCCTGGAGCTGCCGCGGCTGCGAGGGCCCGAGAAAGCGCAACGTCAGATGAATGTTGTCGGCGGCGACCAGTCGCAGCCCGGGGATTCCCGAGCGCGCTTCCGCCACCGCCCGCGCCAGCCGCTCGCGCACGGCGGAGTCGAGCTCGAGCGCGACGAACGCGCGCAGCTCCTGGTCACTCAAGCTCGGCGAGGCCGCGGCGGATCATCTCGAGCGCGGCCTGGCTCGCCTGGAAGCGAACGCGCTCGCGTCCGCCCGGGAACTGCGCGCGGCGCGTGCGGTCGCCGGCGCTCCCGGAGATCGCGAGCCAGACCAGCCCGACGGGCTTCTCCGGCGTGCCGCCGTCGGGGCCCGCGATGCCCGAAGCGATGCCGACGCCGATCGAGGCGCCCGCCTGCCGCCGCGCCCCCTCGGCCATCGCGCGCGCGACCTCCTCGTCCACCGCGCCCTTCTCCGCGATCAGCTCGCAGGGCACGCCGAGCAGCTCCTGCTTCGAGGCGTTGCTGTAGGTCACGAAGCCGCGTTCGAAGTAGGCGCTCGAACCCGGGACGTCGGTGAGCCGCGCGGCCAGCAGTCCCCCGGTGCAGGATTCGGCCACCGCGATCGTGAGCCGCCGCCGTACGAGCTCGGCGCCCACCACCTCGGCGAGCTCGCGGCCGTCCTCGCTGTAGATGCGGCTGCCCAGCGCGCCGCGGACCGGCACGGCGAGCGACTCGATCAGCGTCTCCGCTTCGGCGTCGGAGCCCGCGCTGGCGACGAAATGGAGCTCGACCTGGCCGGGCGCGCTCAGGATCGTGGTGCGCGGGTTGCTGAAGGTCTTGTAGATCGGCGCCACCAGCTGCTCGACGTCGCTCTCGCCCATCGACGCGATGCGCAGCACGCGCGTCTTCAGGACCGCGCCGCCGGCGCGCTGGCGCAGCCGCGGCAGCACCTCGGACTCGAACATCGGCTCCATCTCGACCGGCGGCCCCGGCAGCAGCACCAGCAGCTTCCCGTCGCGCTCCGGACGCTCTGGCCCGGCGCGGTGCCGCGCGGGTTGCGCAGCATCACGGCGCCCTCGATCAGGTCCGCCTGCTTCTCGTTGACCGGCGCCATCGGCCGGCCGTAGCGCGCGAAGCGCTGCGTTGAGCGCCTCCAGGTAGGCGGCGTCGCGCACGAAGCGGGCGGCCGAGCGCGCCGGCGGCGGCCTCGCGGGTGAGGTCGTCCTCGGTGGGGCCGAGGCCGCCGGTCGCGATGACGACGTCGCTGCGCTCGAGCGCGTGGCGAAACGCCGCGGTCAGCAGCGCCAGGCTCGTCCGCCACGGTCTGGCGCAGCACCACCTCGATGCCGAGCTCGAGCAGGCGGCGCGTCAGGAACAGCGCGTTGGTGTCGGCGCGTTGCGGCGTCAGCAGCTCGCTGCCGATCGCGAGGATGCTCGCGTTCAAGACAGCGGCACGACCTGCGCGATCACCCGCAGCAGCAGGTTGACGTACACGGCCGCCATGACGTCGTCCGCCATGATGCCGAGACCATCGGGCAGCGCCTCGAACTGGCGCGCGGGATACGGCTTCACCATGTCGAGCAGGCGGAACAGCAGGAACGCCAGCAGCGCGGTCGCGGGGGTGAAGCAAGGAACAGCAGCGACACCCACACGCCCACGATCTCGTCGACCACGACGATCCCGGGGTCCTTGCGCCCGACCACGCGCGCGACGTGCGTGGACGCCAGCACGCCCATCACGAAGGCTGCGAGTGCGATCCCGTGAGCTGCCAGAGCGGCGACAGCAGGCTGAGCGGAACGAACAGCAGCAGCCCGACGGCGCTGCCGGCCGTCCCGGGCGCGATCGGGCTGTAGCCCGAGCCGAAGCCCGTCGCGAGCGCCTGCGCCGTCACCGTCAGCCAGCCGCGGCGCGCCGTCGGAGTGAGCCGAGCCGAGGCCATGCGCACGCGGATGATAGCCGGACTCTAGCGGCGCCGCAGCCGGCCGTCGGGATCGCGCGGCGCCACCCGCAGCGTCTCGGAGTGCCCCACCAGCACGCGGCCGGGCGCGCCCCTGGCCGGCCGCAGGTGCTTGCGGCGAGTGCAGTGCACGTCGACGGCCTTCGAGCCCGACGCGTCGCTGAAGAAGGCCGCCACCTCGGCGGCCTCGCGGAGATCCTCCGGTCCGGCGCGGCCCTGGTCGTCGCGCAGGATCACGTGCGCGCCCGGCGCGTCGCGGGCGTGGAACCACAGGTCCTCGGGGCGCGAGCTCGAAGGTCAGCCGCTGGTTCTCGCGCGCTCCGCGCCCGACGTGCAGCTGCAGCCCGCGCGACGTGAGATAGCGGCGCCCGTGCGACGCGTCGCTGGCCGGCGGCGTAGAGCGGCGTGGCCGCGCGGCGCGCGCGGCAGCTCCGCGATCCGGCGCGCGGCGGCGATGCCGCGGCTCCGCGCTTCGGCGAGCGCGAGCTGCGCGAGCGCCGCTTGCCTTCGCGCCGCGACCTCGCTCCTGCCGCGCGCGACGCGGCGCGCCTTCTCGAAGAGACGCTGCGCGTTCGCGACCGCGTCCAGCGAAGGCAGCAGAGTCACGCGCAGCGTGCGGGCCGGATCATAGGGATCCGGCAGCTCGGCCGTGCTGGCCCGGGGCGCGACGCTCGCGGGCGCGGCCAGCAGCGCCTCGGCCCGCCGCCGCAACGCGTCGGGATCGTCCTGGCCGGCGGCGTCGCGCAGATGGCCGAGGAGCGCGCGCAGCCGCTTCAGCTCGCGCGCCGCCTCCGCCTTGCGCTCGCGCAGGAGCGCCGCGAACGCGTCGCCGCGCGCGCGCAGCTCCAGGTAGCGGGCGAACGCGTCGCGCCAACTGGCGAACGGCGTCTCTCCCTCCGGCGTGACCGCGACCGATTTCGGCGGCGCCAGGTCGGCGTCGGTGAGCGCCTCGAGCGGCGCCGGCAGCAGCAGCGCCGGCGGCGGCGCGCGCTCCGGCGGCACGTCGTGCTCACCGGCGGCGGGAGGCCATGCCTCGCGGCCGGCGCCGAGCGTCGCGAGCGGATGTCCCGACACCACGAGCGTGAGCGCGGGAGCGCCCCACAGCCGCAGCGAGAGCGTCACGTCGCCGCAGTCGAGCAGCAGCTGGCGCTCGCCTGCGGGACGCCGCAGCTCGCGCACACGGACGCCGTCGACGTGCTTGCGAAAGAGCAGCAGCGCGTGCCGCGCGCGGCCCTCCGGCTCGCCGCCGGCGAGAGGGGCGAGCGCGTCCGCCTCGTCGCGCGTCAGCAGGTACAGCCCGGCGCGCCCGTGCGCCGCTTCGAGCACCAGGCTGCCCCTCGCCCCGCCGGAGACCGCGCACAGCAGGCCGGCGGCGCCGAACGGCCGCGGCTT
>CAVYZJ010000002.1:0-335093 GCA_963772945.1 uncultured Thermoleophilaceae bacterium
TCGGCTACCGCAAGGTTGTCGGAATCGGCGAGGGCGGCGAGCGACTCGACCCGCCGCCGGCCTGGGCAACGGCGCTACGCCCTCCGGAACGCTCGCACGGAGAGGGGCACGAACAGCAGCAGCAGCACCGCGAGCCACGCGAGGGTTCCCAGCGCCGGGGTCAGTACGTCGCCCCCACCGATGGTCAGCGCGCGGCTGGCTTCGACGGCCAGCGTGACGGGGTTCATCTCTGCGAACGTCTGCACTACGCCCGGCATCGACGCGGCCGGGACGAAGGCCGAGGATGCGAAGGTGAGCGGGAAGACCCAGATGAAGCCCGCGGATTGCGCGGTTTCGGGGTCGCGGACCGTCAGGCCGACCAGCGCACTGATCCACGAGAACGCGTAGGCGAAGCCGAGTACGAGCACGAATGCCAGCGCGAGCTCGTAGGCTGGCTGGCTGGGCCGGAAGCCCACGGCAAGGCCGACGAGCACCATGACGGCGAGCGAGATCGCGTTTACGACCAGATCGGCAGCGGTGCGGCCGAGGAGCACGGCGGAGCGCGCGATCGGCAGCGAGCGAAAGCGGTCCACGACGCCGGCCTTGAGGTCCTCGGTGAGCCCGAGGCCCGTCATGAGCGCGCCGAAGATCACCGACTGGACGATGATGCCCGGCAGGAGGAAATCGACGTACGCGACGTCGCCAGTGTCGATCGCGCCGCCGAAGACGTAGCGGAACAGCAGCACGAACATCACGGGCTGCAGCAGCACGTAGGAGAGGTACATCGGCTTGCGCAGGGTCTTGCGCAGCTGGCGGGTGGCCATGACGCGGCTGTCGGTGATCGTCTCGGAGAGAGTCAGGCGACGCCGCTCGGTCTGGGGGATGGCGAGGGTGCTCATGCGGCCTCCTGGTGCTCGTCGTGGGTCTCGGGCTCGGCGTGCCGGCCCGTCAGGGTGAGGAAGACGTCGTCGAGGCTCGGTTGCTGCAGTTCGACTGAGGCGATCGCGAACCGCTGCGCGTGGAGGCGGCTCACGGCCTCCGCCGACGCGGTCGGGGCGGTCACCGCGAGCCGGATCTCTCCGACGGCGCTGTCGACGATCGGCTCGTCACCGCTGCCGAGGTCGGTGACCGCGGCGGCGGCGGCGCCGGTGTTCGCGCCGTCGGCGAGCCGCAGGACGAGTACGTTGCTGCCCACGGTGGCCTTGAGCTCGGCCGCCGTGCCCTCGGCCGCGATGCGCCCGTGCTCGACGACGGCGATCCGCTGGGCGAGGCGGTCGGCCTCTTCTAGATACTGGGTCGTGAGCAGCACGGTGGTGCCGTCGCGGCGCAGCTCGTCGACGGTGTCCCAGAGCTCTTGCCGGGTGCGCGGGTCCAGGCCGGTGGTTGGCTCGTCGAGCAGGATGACCGGCGGCCGGCCGGTGAGGCTGGCGCCGAGGTCGAGCCGGCGGCGCATGCCGCCCGAGTAGGTCGATACGGGGCGATCGGCCGCGTCGGTGAGGCTGAAGCGCTCGAGGACGTCGGCGGCCCTTGCTCGCGCCTCGGCGGCCGAGAGGCGATAGAGGCGGCCGATCATCTCGACGTTCTCGCGTCCGGTCAGCTCCTCGTCGACGGCCGCGAACTGGCCGGCCAGGCCGATCCGGCGGCGGACGGCGAGTGGGTCGCCGACCACGTCGTGGCCGAGCACGCTGGCGCGGCCGGCGGTCGGCCCCAGCAGTGTCGCGAGGACCCGGACGAGAGTGGTCTTGCCGGCCCCGTTTGGGCCGAGCAGGCCGAATACGGTCCCGGCCTGCACCTCGAGGTCGAGGCCATCGAGTGCGACCGTGTTGCCGAAGCTCACGCTCACCCCTTCGGCGAGGATCGCGGGCGGTCCGGTTTGGGTCGAGGTGGCGCTTGGGTAGGTGGACATCGTTCCTCCGGTCATGAGTCGTTTGGCAGTTCACCGGATGCGCGGAGCTCGGCGAGACGGGCTTGCCATTCGGCTGCGACGGTCGGCATCCGCTCGAGCAGGAAGTCCGCGAACGCGCCGAGCTCGGTCAGGCGCGCCCGGGGGCCCGGCGCTCCTTCGCCCATCACCTCGAGGCCCTGGCGGGCCAGCGCGCTGAGCTCGCCGTACTCCGCTGGGGACTCGAGGCTCTGCGACCCGAAGGAGGCCAGCACCGAAACTCGATCCGCGCGTTCGCCGGGGGCGCGAGAGCGCCGCACCAGCGACCAGAGCTCGAGGCTGTCGACGGCGGTACCGACCGCGCTGCGGCTTGCTTGGAGGGCCTCGGCGATCTCGGCGACGGTCTGCTCCGGCGGGTCGCAGATCAGCAGCCACCCGGCCACGCGGCCGGTCATCGGGGCCGCGCTGTAGTAGCGCGAGAAGTGACGGCCGACCTGGTCGGCGAAGTTGAGTTCTTCGTTCGTAGGCATCGTATCGCTGAGATTACACATATCTCTGGTATTTCGCAAATAACTGTGTTACCGTGCCGCTCATGACAGACGTATCTCCACGCGTGGACTCGACCGTGCGGGCCGCCTACTGGGCGCTCGTCTGGGTGCTCGTGTTCTTCGCGTTCCACGTCTACTGGTACGCAGGTGGGCGCTTCGGCCATGCCGGACCGCTGCCCGATGCGCCGGATTCGGTGGGCGCCTGGGCATTCCAGGTGCTGGTCACCGCCGCCTTCCCGGTCGGTGCCGGCGTGTGTCTGGCAATCGCTCGCGGGCGGCCACTTGGCAGGCTGCGGCGGGTGGCGCTGACCGTCGTCTGGCTCGGGTGTGCGCTGCTCGTCGTGCGCGGCGGCGCCGGAGTCGTCGATGAGTTGACGCGAGTCACCGGCCTGCTGCCGAACGGGCTCACCGGGCTCTCCCGCGAATCCACGACCGGAACTGCGCACCCGCCCGCGGATGTCCTCTGGTCCGGCCGGATCACCGACGCATACTTCCTGGCCGGCGGGCTCCTTTTCGGCGTGCTGGCCTACCGCTATCCCCGTGCCGGGCGCGCTCGCGCGGTTCGCTCCCGCGGGGCGCGGACCACGAGGCGTGTGGGCTTCGCAATCGCGGCTTGGGGCGTCATCTTCGCCGCCGGCCACTTCTACTGGGCGGCGGGCGGAACCGCGGTCAGTACCGGGGGCGACGGCGAGGCGGCCGGCGGCTGGGCGGCCGCCTACATCGCGTTCATCGCCGCGCTTGGCGTCATCGGCGGGCTCGTCGGACTCGCCATCGCCTGCGAGGCGACGCGCCGCATCCCGCGGGGTGCGCTGCTTCTGATCGCCCGTGTGGGCGCCTCCTTCCTGCTGCTCGGTGTCGCCATCGCCGCGCTCCGGCTGGCCGCCGGCACCGATGAGGGCTGGCGGGAGGATCCCGTGGCCACGGCCGCGATCACGCTCTACTTCCTCGCGGGCGGCGTGCTCTACACGCTCGCCGCCCGGGTCCTGCGACACGGTCTGATTAGGTGGGGTCTATGATCTCTATCCGAGCGGAGCGACCCGAGGACCTGCCGGCCATTCGGCACGTGAACGAGGTGGCGTTCGAGCGCCCCGGCGAGGCGGATCTCGTGGACGCGCTGCGCGGGTCGGACGCGTGGCTTCCCGAGCTCTCGCTGGTCGCCGAGGATGAGTCCGGCATCGTCGGCCACGCGTTGTTCAGCCTCGTGCAGCTCGACAGCGGGCCGGACCTGCTCTCGCTGGCGCCCATGGCCGTCGCGTCGGATCGCCAGCGAGCGGGCATAGGCTCGTCGCTCATCAGGCACGGGCTCGAGCTCGCGCAACAGACGGAATATCCGCTGGTCGTCGTCCTCGGCCACCCGGCCTATTACCCACGGTTCGGCTTCGAATCGGCCCGGGGCTTGGGCATCGAGACACCATACGACGCGCCGGACGAGGCCTGGCTGGCACTTCCACTACCCGCCTACGACGACAGCGTCCGCGGGACTGTCCGCTACCCCCAGGCCTTCGAGGCCGTGTGAACTAGCGGAGCCGCTCGAAGCCGTGACCGGCCGCTCCTGCGACTCGCCATCGATCTCGACGTCGACCCACTCATCGTAGAAGGCGATCCCGCCCTCGATCGCTCCCGACCTCGGGTGAGGCCTCATCGTAGGTCCAGGCGACGTTGGTCTTGCCCGCGAGCGACAGGTACGGCGCCTTCGCCGGGTTTGCCACGCCGATCTCGTGCTGATCGAAGTCTCATCCGGAGTTGCACCGGCGGGCGCGAGAGATCCAGGTCGAGCAACGTCGTTGGGCTGGTGGCCGACGCGGCGTTGCGCATATCGGCTGTTGCCGGCACGGCGGTCATCGGTGGCGCCGCCAGGGTGGCAACGCCGGCATGGGGACTTGCGACCAATCTGAGCCTGGTCTTGAGGCGGGCGGGGGCATGTCATCCTCCTGGAAGGGCGAGATCGGTTTGCCCCCTCAGGACGCCGCCGCGGGGCGATCCTTCCCGTGGCTTGATTACCGTTCTTGCTTGTCATTCAGGCAACTCGCACCCCTGGTCGCGCTCGCCGTTGACGCAGGAGTCGATTCCGTCCTGTCCGTCGAGGGCGTCGAAGCCGGGGCCGCCGTCGAGGGCGTCGTCGCCGCGGCCACCCCGGAGCCGGTCATCGCCGGTTTCCACCGTGACCCAAGGGTGGCCGACGGTGTCGTTGCCGTCGCCGCCGTCCAGGATGTCGTTGCCGGGGCCGCCTTGGAGCCGGTCGTCGCCCGCGCCGCCCAGGAGGCGATCGGTTCCGGTTCCGGCAAAGGCGAGCGTGTCGTTACCGTCGCCGCCGACGAGGAGATCGTCGCCATCGTCGCCGGTGAGGAAGCCGCCGTAGGCGGAGTCATTCCCCGGGCCGCCGATGACCGCGTCGTCGCCGCGGTCGCCGCCCATCTCGTCGTTGCCGTCACCGCCGAGGATCACATCGGCGCCATCCAACCCGCCCACGTTGTCGTTGCCCGGGCCGCCGCTGATGTAGTCGTCCTCGTCGCGCGGTGCGCCGACCGGTCTCGGCCGCGATGCGTAGTGCGTCGTCGGCGCCGTCGAGGCGGTCCGCACCGTCGCCGCCGACGATGCGATCGCGTCCGGCGCCGCCGCACAGGAGATCGTCGCCGTCGAGACCGACGAGCACGTCGTCGCCGCGGCCGGCGTGAACACGGTCGGGTCCCGGCGTCCCGACGATGACATCGGCGTGCCGGGTGCCCACCACGTCGAAGCCGGACTCTCCGAAGCATGTCCGCTCGGCGCCGGGGGCGGCGAGCGCGCCGGTGGCCAGCGCCCCGCCCGTCAGTGCGGCGAGCGCGAGCGCCCTCGCGGCGCCGGCTCGGGTGCTCAGGAAATTGGCCATTTGCCCTCCTTCATCGAGCGCTGCGCGCGCGACCGACTCGCGACGGACGGCTCGCCGGCCGCTGCAAGCAGGCGCGCAACGTTCTGCTCGGACAGGAAGTCCGCCGGGGAGGTCACAGCACCGCCCACCTGCGCGAACTCATCCATCGATTCCTGGTTGCTCTGCACGGCGGCCAGTACCGGCTCGAGCTCCGGGGGCGGGAACTGAAGTGTCGCGAGTTGCGCCGTGAACTCATAGAACGGAAGCGAGCGCCGGTCCCGCTCGGCCTGATAGTCGGCCATGGCGGCCTCGAACGGACGAGCGCCCGAGAGCGCTTCGTCCAGGGCCGTGGCGCAAAGCTCGGCGTCGCGGAAGGCGTCGCTGATCCCAAGGGCCGTGATGAAGTCCTTGGTGTAGCCGGCGTCGCCCACGAGCGCCCAGCCCGAGCCGAAGGGCTTGCGCATGAAGTTCGCCAGGGACTGGCCGACGAACCGCGTCTCGCGCGTGGCGGCGTGGAACCGGGCGGCGAAGTCCGGCACCAGCTCGAGCGTCGCGAGGAAGTTGCCCTCGATGTCCTTCCTGTTCGCCACGAGCTCCGACCGCGGCCAGCCGCCGATGACCACCGTCAGGTCGTCGTTCGTGGGCCAGGCTGCGAACCCGCGGCCGGGGCGAAGGTGGACCTCGTAGCGGCCGTCCATCGGCAGACCGCTCACGTAGGTGTAGTAGCTGACCTGGAGCGGCGGCTTCTCGTTGTACTGCTCGGCTCTGACGCGAGCGTGCCACGAGCGAGTGGTGACCGTCGGCGCCCACGACCACCCGGGCTCGCTCGGTGACGGTCGGTTCGCCCTTCCCGTGCCCTCGAATGCCGGTCACGCGCCCGTCCTCGACCACGAGATCCGCGACCGTGAACCCCTCCCGGACCTCGGCTCCCGCCTCCGCCGCCGCGTCCACCAGCAGCTTGTCGAGCACGGTGCGTCGCGGGGCGTAGGCCAGCGGGGCCTCGTCGGTTCCGGGGGCGCCCGCGATCGTGACCGATCCGAAGTCAAACGCATAGGTGTCGATGCCCGGGCATCCGGTGGCGATCAGCCGGTCCAGCAGACCCCACTCCTTCAGCGCCGCCACCCCGGGGGGATGGATCAGATGGGTCGAGATCGTGTCGGAGGGAAACCGCGCCCGGTCGGCCACCAGCACCTTGTAGCCCTTGCGGGCGAGGAGCATCGCGGTCGGAGAGCCGGCGCAGCGCGCGCCCACCACGATTGCGTCGTAATCGTTCTCGCGCATGTCGCCGGCGAAGCTAGTGCGCGAGGGGCGACTGCTTCATCGCACACTCGTGCCAAATTCCGGCAGACGGCGACTGGTCCGTTCGTACCAGTTCAGGTGAGGTCGTGCCGGTAGGCGAACGCCGTGGCGGCGGCGCGTGAGGACACGCCGAGCTTGACGAAGATGTTCTGGAGGTGGCGGCGCACGGTGTGGTCGCTGATCACCAGGGCGGCCGCGATCTCGCGATTGCTCTTGCCGGTTGCGAGCACGCGCAGGATCTGGAGCTCGCGCGTCGTCAGCCCGTAGACATCCTGATTCCCTCGGTCGTTCCCGAGCGACGCGACCCGCGTGAGCTCCGGCGTCGCCCCCAGCTTCTCGAACGTGTCCCGTGCCGCCTCCAGCTCCATGGCAGCGGTGTCAGGGTCGCCCAGTGCCGCGCATGCCTGCCCCACCAACAGACGGGTACGTGCGATCTCGCGAGGCACGCCGAGCTCCTGCCATGCCCGGCAGGCTTGGCGCAGCGCAACCAGGGCGGCGCGAGCGTTCCCATCCGCCAGGTCGACCGCGCCACGGGCGTAGTCCGCCATCGCGGCGAGTGCGCGGCTGCCCTGACGCTCGGCGACATCCTCGAGGTCGCGGCAGCCGGCGAGCGCCTCCTCGAGGTCGTCGACGGCGAGCATGATCTCGACGTAGGCGGGCAACAGGGCCGCGCGCCTCAACGGCTGGCTGGCCTCGCCGAGCGCGCGGCGCAGCGAAGCCGCCGCCGCCTCACCCTCGCCCTGCGCGAGCCGCAAGAGCGCCAGCCCTGGCTGCGGCTCGCGCCCGCGGCGACTCGCCTCGCGGTAGGCCTCTTCGGCGGAATCGAGCTCACCCCGCAGGAGGTGGACCTCGCCGCGCCTGTACGCCGCCTCCCCGGCGACCCGCTCGTTCAGCACGCCCTGCGTGTAGCCCTCGGCGCGGCGAACCTCCGCCATCGCAGCCGACCAGTTCCCCGCCAGGGTCATGATCTCGGCCCGGTGCACGAGGCAAGCGCCCATGTACGCCCGCATGTCGGACTGGCGTTCGCACCACGCCGTGTGGGCTTCCGTCCATGCCTGTGCACGGCCGAGCTCGAACACGGCCTGGCAGAACGCGATCGTGCTGCAGTAGACGATCCCGGCGATGACCGGCGATGGTTCCTCGGTGGTGACCGCCACCATCGTCTCGTCCACCAGTCGTAGTCCCTCGGAAGCGCGGCCCTGTCTCACCAGCGCGTGGCCCTTCTCCATCATGGCGAGCGCGGTCAAGTCTCGGTCGGCGAAGCGCGCGGCGATCTCGCCGGCCTCCGCTGCCACGGCGAACGCGGCTTCGTGGTCGTGGACCGACACGAAGTCGTGAATGGTTGGCAGCAGCAGAAAGCCGCGGGCGACGCAGTCTTCTCCCACCTGGTCGAGAAGTGAATCCCCGCGGGCGAACCACCCGGTCGCGCGCGCGCTTTCCCCGCGGAACCGCAGGTAGTCGCCGATCCACCAGGTACAGAGCGCGGCGCGCGCTGTGTCTCCGGCCTTCAGGTGGGAGTGATAGGCGAGCTCCCACGCATCGACGTAGGCGTCCTCGCGACCCAGCATGTATGCCGAGCCCGCCAGCAACTCGAGGTCCCTCGCGCTCAACAGCACCGGATCTATCGCCGAGAGACAAGAGTAAGCGGCCGCCCAGTCCTGCTCCGCGCAGAGCTCCCGGCCCCGCTCGATGTCCGACCCGACGTCCACCGTCCCGGATTTTGCCATCGTGCCAGCCCGGGTCGAGCTCGGCGGACGCCGAGGTCGCGAGCCATGGTCGCGAGGACGCCGGCGAGGACCGGACCGCGCTCGCCCGCGCGGATACGGACAGCGCCAGCTCGCGTAGGCGGGCGCTCGAACAGCACCGGGCACGAGTGGGGCCGTTGCCCCATACGGAGAGCAGGCGCCTGGCCGCACCACGACCAGCTGCCGTCCCGGACGAGAAGCACCAGCCGGATGCCCAAGGGCCCACTCTCCTCCTCTCGCGTGCAAGCAGGAGCACAGGAGGTGCCGAGGGGCGGCGCCTCGAATCCAGAAACAAGCGGGAGTTGAGCCAAACCGGCTTACGTCTCCCATTTGCGTGCTAATGGCAACCCCTAGTGCCAGGGTTCCCAGCTGTATCTCAGTTTGAAGCCGTAGCGGCCGGCGTGGGCGGCCAGCCAGCCGTAGGCGGCCGAGGGGCCGAGGTCGAGTTCGGTCGCGTAGCGGTGCAGGCTCTCGCCCGGTGGCGCGACCCATTTGGGGTCGGGATGGGCGGCGAACAGCTTGGCCTGCTCTGCGTCGGAGCGAAAGCCGCTGCTGACAAACAGCGCCAGCCCGGCCTCCCGGCGGGCGGCCGCCGCCATGCGGTCGAACGCCATCGCCACATCGGGGCGCATCGGCTTGCCGGTGCGGTAGGCCAACGGGCCGCTGTAACCGCCGCCGCTGGCATAGGCCGCGCGTTCGAACCCGGCCGCGTCCAGGGCCAGCTCGGCGGTGGCCCGGGCCCGCACCGGCACCGCCACCTGCCGCCGCCGGCCGGGGACCCGCACCGGCGGCCGTCCACGCACCGTCACCCTCACCCGCGTCGGCCCAAAACCGGCGCCCGGAAAGCTCACCGCAACCCGGTCGGCCCGAACGCCGTTGCGGACCGCGCCCCTCCCGGCCGCCGCCCGCGCCAACGCCAGGAACGCCGCCTGCGACAGATGCCGCGGATTCGGCGCCCCGTCCCACAGCACCGGCGGCTCGAACAGCCGCGGATACTGGTCGCGCATCACCTGCGCCGCCGACACCGCCGCCAAATCCGCCGCCCGCTGATGACGCCCCTTGGCCCCCAACGCCTGCCCAAACGCAAACAGGACCAACAGGCCCGTCAACAACGCCGCCACCAGACCCAACAACAACAGCGACGCCTGCCCACGATCGGCCCGCTCCCACGACAGCCGGTGCATCGAACAGCCCTGCTCCATGCCTCCCCACGCTGCCGTGGCCGGCGTAACAGCTCAAGACCCCGGCGTTACAAGACACAGCGGGTAGTGGTACGGCCTGATGGCGCCTGATAAGCGCCTGCTGCAGGAGAGCGCTAGTCGCTTCGGTGAACCAGGAGCCCAGTCGACCGTGGTCTACGGCCGCCCATATCGGTTAGCCGGCGAGATGGGGATCACTCGCTCGTTGCTTGGCACGCTGCCGGGGCCGCCGCCGTTGTAGCCGACGCCGGGGGCGGGGCGCGCTGCAGGCGAATTCTGATCTTGCTCCGATCCGTGGTGGGTGAGCGCCAGTGTGAGGGCCACGGTGGCGGCCAGGATGGCTGCGGTGAGCCACGGCGCCCCCTTGCGCCCCCGTGTTCGCAGTGGGCGCGGTCTGCGTGCATTCCGTGCTGTAGCGAGCGTTCGGGGTCTCGTTGATGCGACTACACCGGGAGGCTTCGGCTTGCGGGTCGAGGCACAGAATGCTCCTCGCCACCTCCCACGAAGTCATTCGGCCGCTAGCTCGCGGCCAGGCACTCCGGCCAAGCGTGATTGGTCTCTTCGCACTCTTAGCTCGCGGCGGCGGCGATCAGCGCTTGGTCCTGCTCGCCGGCGCTTCTCTTGATCGCGCCCGGGGAGACGCCGATGACGCGCTTGAAGGCGCGGCTGAACGCGGCCTCGGACCGGTAGCCGAGCCGGTCGGCGAGCTGGCCGACCGTGGCGCCCTCATCCTTCAGGGCAGCTACCGCGACCTGCATGCGCCAGCGGGCGACGTAGCTCATCACCGGCTCGCCGACGAGCTCGGTGAAGCGAGCGGCGAACGCCGAGCGAGACATCGCCAGCTCGTGGGCCAGCGAGGCGACGGTCCAGTTCCGAGCGGGGTCGCGATGAACGTTTGAGATGGCGCGGCCGATCTGAGGGTCCTGGAGAGCTCCCAGCCAGCCCCTCTGCGCGGCCGGATCGCTCTCGATCCAAGCCCGAATTGCCTGGATCACGAGGATGTCCCCGAGGCGCGTGATCACGGCCTCGCCGCCGGGCCGGAGCTCGCCGGCCTCGGAGGCCATCAGCCGCAGCATGCTCTGCATCCACTCCAGCCTGGACGAGCTGGACGCCTCGATGCGGATCGTCCTCGGCAGGATCTCGATGAGGTTGCCGGCGGCCGGGTGCGCAAAGCGCACAGCCCCGCAGATCAGGCCGGTTGGCGCGCCGCCCCCGCCGTGGCGAAGGATCTCGTAGCGATCGCTCACGACCTCACGCTCGAGGTCGAGAATGCCGGGCGCAGGAGCTCCCGGCTCGCTGCTAAGGACGTGGCCCTCCCCGTGCGGCACGAGCGCGAGGTCCCCGACCTGGATCCAATCCCGCCCCTCCTCCCCCGTCTCGAGCCACATCCGGCCCGAGGTCACCACGTGAAACCACATGTACCCCGGCATCGGCGGCAGCGTCAGCCCCCAGGGTGCGGTGAGCTCGGAGCGGCAGTAGAACGCGCCGTTCATCCGCAGGAAGTGGAGTGCCTCGCCGAGCGGATCGGCCGGCGGGAAGGGGTCCGGGGCTTCCATGACGCCAAGTATGCATGGTTCATCCCCGACTCGTCCAGCAGGGTGGACGATCGAGCATGTACGCGCCCGCTTCGATCATAGACAGTCCTAGGTTGGCTTGGAACCCTGGACGTATTGCATTGACGACCAGATCGGAACGACTATGGCGCACACAGGACAGACACTCGAAAACCCGGCAAGCGGAGAGCGGATCACGTTCCGCCAGACATCGGCGAACACCGGCGGCGAGCTGCTGGCGATCGACCTCGAGCTCCCCGCGAACCGACGGGTCCCGGGTGGCCAGCACATCCACCCGAAGCAGGAGGAGCGCTTCGAGGTCGTCGAGGGCACGATGCGCTTCAAGATGGGACACAAGCGGGTCGTCGCGGGGCCCGGCGCGGTGGTCGTCGTCCCCCCTGGCCAGAAGCACGACTTCGCCAATGTCGGCGACGATGACGCGCTCGTCCGCGTCGAGGTGCGCCCGGCACTGAAGATGGAGCAGCTCTTCGAGACCGCCGTCGGCCTCGCCGAGCAGAGCCGGACCATGCTGGGCGGCATCCCGAGGCCGCTCGACCTCGCCCTGTTCACCCAGGAGTTCGAAGACGAGGTACAGGCAGCGTTCCCGCCCCGCTGGCTGCAGCGCATCGTCCTCGCACCGCTCGCCTGGCTCGCGAGGCGCCGCCGTCACCTGCGCCCGGCACCGCGGCCGCTGGACGTCCGAGCATGAATCGGCGCTCTCGAGCCATACACGGTCACTGGAGGACCCATGAACGACAACGCGAGACCAGAACCCACGCTGGTACTTGGCGGCACCGGCAAGACCGACCGCCGAGTGGTGGAGCGCCTTACCGCACGCGGCCTGCCCGTTCGCATCGGCTCGCGCTCGGGCGAGCCTCGTTTCGACTGGGAGGACCGCTCGACCTGGGACCCGGTTCTGGAAGGGGTCGGATCGGCCTACGTCTCCCACTACTGGGACGCGATTCCCGGCGCCGCCGAGACGCTGGGCTCGTTCGCCGACCTGGCCGTGGAGAGCGGCGTTCCGCGTCTCGTTCTGTTGTCCGGGCGCGGCGAGGAAGAGGCCGAGCGTGCGGAGCGGCCGTGCGCGACTCCGGCGCCGAGCTGACGGTCTTGCGCTCGACCTGGTTCGCCCAGAACTTCAGCGAGGACTTGCGCTACCGGCCGCAGACACGCCCGAGCCGTTCGTCGACGCCGACGACATCGCCGACGTCGCGGTCGCGGCGCTGACCGACGATCGGCACATCGGCGAGCAGCGCGACGATCGCGATGCGTGAGCGGAGCTGAAGTGCTTCTGGAACATGACCGATCGCGGGCTCTGCGGCTCGCCCGCGCGGCTAGGGCGGGGTCCCCACCACCTGGCCGGAGACCGGCCCCTCGAGGCCGGCGCGGCTGATGGCCGTGACGACGTAGGTGCGCTCGCCGTTGGGGCCGAAGTCGCTGCCGCCCGGGAAGTTGCCCGGGAAGTCGAGCATCGCGACCTTGCCCGGGAAGTTGACGTCGGTCGCCTGCTCGGTGACGGCGGCCAGGTGGCGCCAGACCCCGGTGCCGACGCGGCGGTAGACCCGGTAGAAGACGATGTGCTCCGACGGCGGGTTGGGGGCCCAGGCGACGAAGACCTCACCGCTGCCGCCGCCGCCCTGAGCCTCGACGCCGGTGACCTGCGAAGGCGGCCGGCAGCACAGCCGGCGCCGGAGCCGGTCGAGGTAGGCGGACGGCGAGGGCGGCACGGCCCGACTCTACCCGACCGACCTCAGACGGGCTGGGCCACCGGCTCCAGGACGTCCAGCACCTGCTCGATCCGATCGGCGAGCTCGATCCGCATCTCCGTCGCGCAGCCCGTCCGGAAGCTCGGCGAGCCCGTCCTCGTTGAGCCTCGGGAGGACCACCGTGCCGATGCCGGCGCGGTGGGCGGCGAGCACCTCCTCCTTCACGCCGCCGATCGGCAGCACCGGGCCCGTGAGGGTGATCTCCCCGGTCATCGCGACGTCCTCGCTCAGCGGCCGCCATGAGCTGCTCGTCGCGGTCAGTTGGCGCTTGGCGCGAGAAGCGGAGGCCGACTCGCCGCACGCCTCCATCGGCCATCAAGCGGTCATGCTGTCATCGACGGCTCGTGCTACCGCGATGACAAGCGGCCGTCCGATCGGACCGACCGCTGCGCGCTGTGCCCTCCCGCTGAGGGATCCCCAAAACGGGATACCGCGACCGCTCTCCGACCGGATGCAGGCGTACCGAAAATGCTCCCCGCAGACAGTCGCTCAGGACGAGATGCAGAAGCGTTCGGCCCGCCGCGCCACTCTCCCCCTCTCGCGTGAGAGGAGGAGCGCGCGGGAACGTGCGACCGGACCCGCCTTGAACTGAAGCAAGCGTGGGAGCCGAACCGGCTCCGGCGTTCGGCCGAACGCGCGAGCGTGGGCCTCTCGCGGTCGAATGGCGCCCGGCCGGGCCCGGCTTCCCCCTTTTGCGTGCTAATGGCAACTCGTAGTGCCAGGGTTCCCAGCTGTATCTCAGTTTGAAGCTTCCCCGTTTAAGGGACGTTGGGAATCCCCCGGGGCGAACGTCGATGTTCGGGCGCTCACGCCGCATCCCTCTCACGGACGTCGACGTCCACGCCCACGGGGAGGACGTTCCAGTTCCCGCCCCTAAACGTGACCTTGACCGCTGGCTCCGGCGCCGCCCCCCGGCGTGGGGAGCAGACCGCCTCTACCGGCTCTACTTCGAGGACGAGCGCGCCGGAGCGGAAGACGTCCCCGGCCTGTAGCTGCCCCGCCCTCATCGGAGCGCGATCATGATGCCGGCCACGTGTAGACCGTGGCCGACCGCCGCATGTAGTTATGCAACGTGTGCGTGCGCCGGTGATAGACCAGCGAGCAGTCTTCATGGAAGGTCAGCGACAAGGTGAAGCACGTCACTCGGCCACGCCCGCTCCAGGTGCGCCGAAGCTCGCGGGCACGCTCACCACCGACGACAACGTCGATGCCGGTGCCGGCGCGGATGTGCTTGCTCTGCCCGCCCGGCAATTGAGTCTTGCGAGCCTGGGCCGCCGTGGTGAACACCGCCAGCGCAACAAGGCAGGCAAGTAGGACTGTTATTAGTCGGATCACGTGTGGTCCTTGTTTCGGGTTGCAAACAGCCCGGCGCGCTCCTGCTCGCGCCGAGGCCAGGTGGTCTCCAAAAAGGGTCTTAGCCGCAGATCAGCCGATAGCGCCGACCGCCAAGACCAACCTTCTTCATCCAAACGCGGGTATAGAAAGTCCTGTACCAGTTGTCGGTCTCGCACACCCGGATACGGCTGGCACGAATGCGGACCGGGAACACCCCGAAGGACGTCCACTCGTAGCCGCGGCCGTAGGCAACCGGCTTACCCCACTGCGACCAATGACCCCGGGTCAGGTCGGTGAAGCCGGTGCAGCCGCGGTCCCAGTTACTTGGCGCGATCCTGCCGCCATACCAACTGTTGCCGCAGTTCGGCAGCCTCACGGTCGCGGCCTCGGCCGAAGCGGTCGCTTCGAAACCCACGCCGGCGAAGGCGAGCGTGGCAGCCATTGCAGCCAGTAGCCATCTCACAGGTAACTTCCTCCTGGACGTCCATCCGCCGACCCATGGGCGAACGGCGAGTCGCCGCCGACTCTCCAAACGGAGGCTCTGGGGGTGCCGCTCTCGCCACACCGTCCTATCGCGCCAGCTGCTGGCGCAGTACGTAGGGACTGACCACGAGATAGAGCCCGACCAGACCGGTCACGTACAGACCCCAGCCCGGCGTGATCAGATTCCCGACCTCGGAGCCGAAAAAGTCTCCCGCCTCAGCGGCCAGGTCCGACTTGGCCTGCTGAATCTTGACGACGGCGTAGACGACCTCGGCGATCGTCACGGCACCGAGCGCGACGATGACCCGCCGCGTCCAGGTCGCTTCCGGGCGGAAGAAGCCCGCTCCGGCCACCAGTGCTGCGCCGCCGAACGTCACGAGCGTCAACTCCATGTTTGAGGTCGGCCCGACGTTGAAAACGCCCCCTAGCACCGAGACCCAGGGGCCAACGGCCCCGAGCAGAAGGCCAGCGGCTCCCGCCACCAGCCACACACGAATGTCCTTCATGATGCTTCCCTTCGGTCGATTGGCTCAGCCACGTCGGCTGGCGGCAAGAGCGGGTGAACCGCCCTCCCGTCAGCCGAGGAATCGTCAGCCCTGACGCCTCCTATTGACTGGCCAGCCAGCCAGGAACACGTCCTCAGCCAAGCTACCACTGCTTTCCTTATCACGCCATCTACTTCTTGTAATTTATTTCATCCGCCAGGCCTTGACTCGACGCCCGATCGAAACCCGGGCGGCGCGCGGGATGGTCCCTCCCCGCGCTCACGCAGCGGTCTTGATCGCCTCGTCCGTCCGGGTCTCGACCGGGCGCCTCCGGCCAGCGCTGATCCGCGGACCGTTGGCCTTCCCCCTTGCTAGCTGGGAGGCCACGGCAAATCACTGCCATGCCTGCTGCCCGTCACCGGCGGCTGAGCCTTACGACTTCCCTTCCCCGCGCCGGGGGAAGACTGGCGCCCCGTGTTCTCCCCATGTCCGAGCGACGCTCAGAAAACGCTGCTCTCCGCAGCGATGGTCTAGCCCGGGGTGATCAACATGGACGCCAACGCCCCGAGCAACCACAACATGAGCATCGCCGCGATCAGGATCCACACGAACTTGGCCGCCGTGGTCATGCGCATACGGTACGCCACGACCACGGCTAGAGGCAAGCCGGGCGTGCGCGGGCACCAGTCGTTGTGGGGAAGTTCCGTGCGGCAGGCACGGACGTCTTAGATCCCGACTCTAAGTTCTGATCGCTTGTCCCCCGCAGCGATCAAAGGCTCTGATACGCGACGGCTCCTGCTTGAGTAGCTGCGACTGAAAGTGCACGTTGCGTCGCTAGTGCTTGCAGGCGAAGCGATAGCTCTTAACGCGCTCGCTTGAGCGCGGTCTTATCAACCTGCCGCGCACACCGAAGGAATCCTGGTGGCCCGCGCACTATCCGGCGACCTGCGCCAGCGTGGGCTGGAACGGCTTCACTGCATCCGTGAGTGTGGCACCCGTCGCCGCCGTGGCTAACGCGACTCCGAGGACTTTGAGTTCGTCGAGATCGCCAGCGCCCCAAGTGTCGTCAGTCGCGTAAGCAATGATGATGGCGCCTGCGGCGCCAACGCCGCCAGCGGCAACGTTGGACCAGAACGCTCCATCTCTGAAGTACCTCCGCCAATAGGGCTTCCAGCGCCCCGCAGCCCTGTTCTTCTTACGCGCGGCGGCTACGTCGACGATCGCCTTCAGGGCTAGCCCTATGAGGAATCCGATCACACCGAAGATCAGGGCCTCGAGTCTTGAATCCCGAATCGTCGCGACGACGGTCAACGTCGAGGGGGCGACGCCGATCCCCGTGACCTTCAGCGTGCCGTCATAGCTGCCGGCGGCGACATCCGCGGAATTCAACGTGACTATCACCTCGACGTCTCTCGAGTTGGCCGGGCCGCTTCGGCGTTTCTTCACGATGATGTTGTCCTCTGGGAAGGCTCGGCCGTCCTCGTTCTCGATGTCGTTCGGGAAACCAACGTCCAGGCGATCGAAGTCTGCGTCTTCTAGCTTGGGCGTGGCCGTGAACGTGCGCTTCTTTTGCTCAGAACGCTCGTTCTCGTTGAACCTCCATGTGGCCGTCTCGGCATCTCGGTCGAGTTCAAGCGCAACTGGACCGGCAGACGACGTTTGGGCGGCAGCAAACGACGTCGTCCAGAGCACGGATGCGGTTGCAGCAACCATGGCACTGCCTGCAATGAGAAACACGAATCTCCAGCACAGCTTTGACATCGCGGGTCGTATGGAGTGGCTGCCTCAGCGTCACCCTAACCCCTACCTAGGTGAAGCGCCAGCCGGGCTTCCCTCATTCTTGGATGGGGATTCAGTTCGGGTCCGGTGGACGAGTGCCGATAGTCCTCGCCTCAGAGTTCAATCTGCCGCAGTCCAGGGACAAGTCCTAATCCCTTACGTCGACTCCGGAGCCTCGCGCCTCTCCGCAGGACGGCCGTCTTCGGTGTACGGGAAAGCCGGAATGAGCCGCAACTAGAAGCCTTCGCGCTGGCCCTGTGATGCAATACCGCTAGCGGGCCCCGTACCGCCACGGCCGACTCCTGGGTTCCGCTCGCTGGAGTGAGCGCAACGGGAGCCGGGCGCTGCTGCGACCGTGTAGGACGTTTACAGCGCCGCTGAGGTCGACTCAGGGCGCGGCAGTGCTCGGCCGACGGTACGCTGAGTCCATGAAGCGCGTGCGCCGGTTCCTCAAGCAGGTCACTGACCTCATTGGCGTGATTCCGTTCAACCCGATGGTGAGCCAGTGGGACCGCGAGCGAAAGGCTGAGCGGGAACGCGCTCGGAAAACACGCTGACACCAGCCGGAGGACCCCCTGGGACCTCCGTGCAGCACGCCTACAGCGGCGCTGACGTCGGATGCGTCTGTGGACTGCTTGGCCATGAGCCTCTCCTGTGGCGTTGTGTGGATTGGGCTCCACCCCCGCCTGAGGTGTAACCTCATTCTACCTCTGAGCGGTCTATTTTCACGGTTTGTCACGCTTCTTAACGCTGTGCGATAGAGCGCCACAGGTGTAATCTGACCCGTTCAGACAGCCTGTCGAGATCGGCTGTGTTGTGGGAGTGATAGCTGTGACAACGGAGCCGTTACGCCGAAACGCGGCCTTACACGCGCTTTCAAAAATCCCGGGTAGGGCTAATTTGAACGAGCGTACGCTTCAGTCGGCGGCGCGACCCAGGATTGCGACACGCACCGAGTCACCACCGCTCCGTACGACCGTTGCCTGTTACGGAAGCGCGACGTCAATGGGAGGCGGAAGGCGGGTAATAGCGTCATCGGCGTCACGCGCCATGCTGCCAGCGCACCGCGCGGCCATGTGTTCCTGCGCAACGCAGATCCCAGGATTCGTAACCGATCTTCCGGTTCCGGCAATAGAAGATCCAGTGCCAGAAAGGACGGCTGGTCGGTGGCACCGTCCACTGCCCCTGGTAGAAGCGCCGTACCATCCAACGCGCTGTGCGGCAAGAAGTGATGCGGGTCGTGATGTTGTAAACGCCAGCGCCTCCCCCAGGCGCGTAGTTGCCGCACTCCCTAATGGGAGCTTGCGGTGGTGAGCGACCCAGACGGAAGGTGAATCGTGGCGCATCTCCGTTTCCTACTGCGCACATCCGCCGTCCGCGCCAACGGAAGCAGTTCCAGCCGTAAGGATTGTGAGGCAGTGCGCGATACAGCCATCGGCTGAGCTTCCCACGCGCACTGCCGCAAGTGAGATGCGTTGCGTGTATCTCGCTCGCCTGCCAGCCATTCGCTTCGAGCCCGCCACACGATCTACCAGCAGCCTCGGCGGATACAGGCAGAAGAAGGGCGATTCCCAGGAGTCCCGCCAGGACAAGCCTCATACGGCGCCCGGCGCTCCCTACCCGCCCGCCGAGAAGCGCATCGCCCGCCCCCCGCGCGTGCAGCGGTAGATGCCGCCATCCCCGTAGAAGCCGATCAGTCCGCAGCTCCACCCGCTGACGTGAACCCCCCCGCCGCCCAGGTATGAGCGGAAAAGGAGGATCCGACGGCCGCGGCGGCAAGTCATATTGCGAACGGAAAAATCTCCGTACCAGGCCCCGGTACCGCCGAGAGGCCGGTTGCCGGGACAGGAATGCACGACGTCGGCAGCGTGCGCGATCGGAGCAGGACCGCGAACAGATGCCGGCCCACCGTGCGCCGCCTGCGCAGTCGGCCCGAGCACCGCCGCAAGGAGAACTATCGAGAGTGCCAGTCGCTTCATTGTCCTGCAGGAACGCTTCAGACCTGCCAGCGCTTTCAAGAAACCTTTGTAAGTAGACGTATGACCTCATGCGCTGGGTGCTGCAGACCGACGTCGCGGCCCTCGCGGCCCTACTCGAGTCCAGGTCCCTCGGCCATCGGGGCGTTCTACGCGCGCTCAGCCACCAGCGCGAGCTTCCGGACCCGCCCCGCATCCAGCCACTCGATCCACAGCCGATGGGCGGCGAGCAGCTCGTCCAGCGCCCGGCGGCCGATCTGCGCGCCGATGTCCTCGGCGTCCGCGGCGAACGCGTCCGCCAGCGCCTTCGCCATCGCGCGGTGGGCCTGGCTGTGGTCCTCCTGCCACGTGGCGAGGAGCCCGGCCCGCTCCAGGGACGTGGCCATCTCGTCGAGCGGAGTGAGCCAGACCGTGTCGGACTCAGGCATCGCCGCCCGTTCGGCCGTCGTCAGCGGCGGCCCCTCCTCGAGCGTGAAGGCGAGGCGGCCGCCCGGCCGGAGCGCCGTGGCGATCTCGCGCGCCAGCGCGTCCTTGTCCTCGAAGGCGAGCATCGTCTCGAGCAGGAGCACGACGTCGAAGGAGCCGGCCGGAACGGGCGGGACCTGCGCGACCGCGAAGCGGCACGGCAGGTCGCCCGCGCGCTCACGGGCTACGGCGACGGCGCTCGCGCTGGCGTCCACGCCCAGGTAGACGCAGTCCAGCTCCCGCGTCAGGAGACGACCGGGCCCGCCGATGCCGCAGCACAGGTCCAGCACCGTGACCCCGGGGCCGATGCCGCCCCGCGCCGCCAAGGCCCGGATCTCGCCGGCGGTCATGAAGCTCTCCTGCCCGATGAATTCGCCGGGAGCGTAAGCCGACACACGCGCGCGGTGCAGCGCCCGGTCGAACGGCGCGCGGTCGTCCTGCCTCACGGCGACGAGCCGAACGCGGTGAGGAATTGGTCACGGAACGCGGCCATCGACCAGACCGGCGCCTGCGGGCTGGGCGACATGCCGTCCTGCCATCTCCATCCGGCGATCTGGTCCACCACCTTGGGGTCGTGGGCGATGATCGAGATGGGCACGTCGTGGCTGGCGCCCTGGCCGGTGACCAGCGTGGCGGGCTGATGGTCGCCCAACACGACGAGCACGAGGTTCTCGTCGCCGTAGCGCTGCACGAACGAGAAGAGCGTGTTCAGCGAGTACGCGATCGAGTGCCCGTAGGCTGCGCGGGCCCGCTCGGCATCGCCGAAGAGCGACGCCTTCGTGGACTCCTCCGCCGGGAGGCGGTCGAAGATCGAGCCGTCGCCGACGTCGCGCCAGGAGATCAGCCGGGGAATACGCGTCCACGGCGCGTGGCTGGAGATGAGGTCGACCTCGGCGAAGAGCGGCGGCCGGTGACGCTTGGCGAGCTCGCGACGCTGCAGGGCCAGAAGGGTGTACTGGTCGGGCATGGGGGACACCCCGAAGCCCGGTCCGCGGTAGCCGAAGTTGCGGCGGTCGTAGACCCGGTCGTAGTGGTAGAAGCTCGAGCCCTCCGGCCACGCCCGGCGGTTCCCCGGCATGGCGCCGACCGCCCGCCACCCCGCGCGCTGGAATGCCCGGGTGAGGGTGAGGCGGTCGTTCTGGACGAGCTGGTCGTAACGCCGCTGGCCGTCGACCCGGACTCCCGACTGCAGGGTGGAATGCGCAAGCCAGCTGAGGCCCCCGAAGGTCGGCGAGGTGAGGAATGCGCTGCGCGAGGAAAAGCCGGCGGCCCGCAGCCGCGCGGCGCCCCGCTCGAGCACGGCGCCGATGCGGGGCGAGACGGACGAGTCCTGGACCGCGACCCTCCCGTAGCTCTCGACGAACACGAGCAGGACGTCCTTGCCCCGCAGGCCTGTCAGCAGCCGGTTGCCGGACGTGGCGCGGAAGCGGTCGTGGGCGATCTCGCGGGCGAGCACCGCACGATCCGCCAGGCCGGCCCGCACAGCCTGCACCTCGTCGACGGCCAGGGCGGCCGCACTCGAGGAGGCGACCGGCGCGCCGTCCACGCGGAGGGCCACCCAGACCACGCCGAGCGCCATCGCCGCCCGGAGCGCCCAGTCGCGGTGGCCGGCGGCGATCCGCGTCACCCGCAGCAGCGCCAGGACCGGGAGGGCGAGGAGCGCGACAATGAGCACGACCGCGACGGCAACGACGAGGTGTGCGCTCGAGCCGCCGATCGCGTGGCGCAGCGTCTCGATGCCTATCCCCACGTAGCCCAGGTCGTCGACGATGCTGAACGGCCGATCGAACGCCGTGAAGAACCCGATGTCGAGCACCTTCACGACAACGAGCACGCTCAGGACCGCTCCCAGGACCGCCGCCAGCACCCGACGCGGGGTGGCGGGCAGCAGTGCGGCAACGGCGACGACGACGAGGAGCTCGAGGGGGAGCCGCGCGAACTCGCCGAGGGTGAGGCGGCTCGGCTGGTTTGGCGCGACGAGAGCGGCCCAGACAAGCAGCAAGGCGAGGACCGTGAGCGCCACGGCGAGGCCGGTGCGCAGCGGCTCGCGCCCGGGCTGATCGACGTCACCCTCCGGTACCGGTTCGTGTGCCTCGTGCCGGCGGCACCACAGCCACCACGTGCACTGGCTCATCGACGCCGTGAGCAGCGCGAGCGCGGCGACGAGGAGCGCCTGCGTGAGCGCCAGGGGCAGGACCTCTGCGGCCGCGACCGTCAGAACGACCCCCTGTGTCGCCGCGACGACCTTGCGCCAGCGGCGCGGCGGCAGCGGCGCGCGCATCCACGGCAGCAGCCACTCGCCGGCGAGGAACAGGTAGCGCGCGGCCCCGATCGCGAGCACCCACGCGCCGCACGTGGGGGCGACGTAGACGCTGAGGGCGAGGATCAGGAACGCGTCGACCTCGCCGTCGAAGCGCGCCCCGAGCTCGGTCGCCATCCCGGTTCGCCGCGCCACCCATCCGTCGACCGCGTCCAGCCCGAGCGAGACGGCCGCGAGCGTCACGAGCAGCGCGACCGGCGTGCTGTGCGTGAACGAATCCGCGGCCAGGGCGGCGACGCCGACGGCGAGTGTGGCCCGGGCGAGGGTCACCCAGGACGCCGGTCCCAGCCGCCCACCGGGACCGCGCGCGAGGCCGCGTGCAAGCGCCGTAGCCATGGTCACGGCGCAAGCAATGCCGACGGTCCAGCCCACCGCGCCGAGCCGGGCGGTCCCCGCCATGACGGCGAGCAGCAGCACCTGGGCGATCAGCCCGGCGGCCGGACCCGTCCGGCTGGCTCGCAGCGTGGTCATTCGTCCCGGAACCGGGGTGAGAGTGCGTAGCGCAGCAGCACGACATCGCCGATCTGGCGCACGTCGGCGAGCGTCGCCCGCCGGTCCGCGTTCCACGGAAAGCGCCCGTCGCTCACGAAGCGCGGGGCGGTCGAGTCACCGACAAAGAACGGCGCAACGACGAGATGCAGCTCGTCGACGAGGTCGTCGGCCAGGAACTGCGTGTGCACGATGCCGCCGCCCTCGACCATGAGCCGCTCCACGCCGCGGTCACCGAGGTCCTCGGTGAGCCAGCGCATGCGCACCCGCCGGCCGCCGTCCACGATCGTCGCGGGCGGCGCGAGCCGCGCGCGGGCGTCGGCCACCCGCGGGCTCGCGGTGTAGACGAGCTTCTCGGCCTCGCCGGCGGTGAAGAAGTTCGAGCGCGCGTCGAGGTCCACCGAGTTTGTCACGGTGATCTTCTTCGGAGACGATGGGAGCCCGCGGGCCGCGCGCTCCTCGCGGCGGGCATTCGAGCGCACGAGCAGCCGCGGGTTGTCGGTGCGCACGGTGACTGCGCCGACCATGATCGCGTCGCAGGAGGCGCGCACCTCGTCGACCCGGTCGAAGTCGGCCTCGTTGGAGAGGGCGAGGCGAGGCGTTTGGTCGCCCAGGTAGCCGTCGAGCGACACGCTGCAGCTCAGCAGGGTGTAGGGACGGTCAGACACCCGGGGCTCCCTGCGCCGGCCGCTCGGGCCACGGCGCCGACCTGGTGCGGTAAACCCAGGCCGCGACGAGGACGGCCGCGCCCGGCAGGCTGGCGACGAACACCATCACGCCATACGCGACCGCGGTGGCGACGCCTAGCGAGGGGCCCAGCCCGGCGGCGGCGAACGCCCAAGCCGTCATGCCCTCGCGCGGCCCCCAGCCGCCGACGTTGGGCAGCGCCGCGGCCAGGATCACGAGCAATGCCAGCGGCAGCAGCTGGGACAGCGGCGCAGTTGCCCCCGCGCTCCGCGCGGCGATCAGGAACGTGGCTGCGTGGCCCGCGACGACGAGCGCCGACGCGAGCGCGATGGCCGGCCACGCTCGCCGTGAGAGCAGCCCGTCGCGCAGGTCGCGGGCCACTGCGCTGCGCAGGCGTGCCCACCGGGACCGGCCGGCCGCGGGTCGCAGCCACGCCGCCAGCGCGACGCCCCCTGCCGCCGCGACGAGCGCGAGCGCGACGAACGGCGCGGCCGTCTGCACGGGCGACGGCAGGGCGAGGAGTACGGCGACCGTGAGGACGCCCTGCACGACCTGCCCTGCCGAGCGCTCCCACGCCACGGCGCGCAGCCCGCGGCCAACGTCGCTCGTGTCACGGCCGTGGCTGATCCCGCGGTGAACGTCGCCCACCACCCCGCCAGGCAGCGTGACGTTGAGGAAGAGCGAGCGGTAGTACGCGGCCACCGCCGCACCCAGCGGCAGGTCGACGCCGAGGCCCCGGGCCACGATCCTCCAGCGCCAGGCGCAGCACACCGTGGTGACCACGGCGAGGCCTGACGCGGCCGCCAGCGCCGCGCCGTCGACCGTACGCAGGCCGTCGAGAAACGGGCCGGTTCCCAGCTGCCAGACCAGGACGGCGAGCGTCGCGGCGGCGACGGCCAGGTGAACCCACCGCCACGAGGTCGTCACGGCAGCACCAGGAGGTCGGCGTGGTCGACGGTGACGGCGAGCTCCCCGGCGGCCGCCTGCGCCAGGCGCCGGTCCCGGTAGGCGCCGGCCTCGGCGGCCAGCGCGGGCTCCTGCTCGCAGGCCGCGGCGACCCACCCGCCGAACCACTCAGTCGCCAGGTCGGCGTGGTTTCCGTCGAGGCGCCAGGGACTGGACCGGACGAGGACCTCGCCGCGGAGCTCCTCGATGGCGGTCGCGACGGCATCCGGACCGAGCAGTCCGCCGCGGCGCTGGTGGGCGTTGAACGCCGCGCCGATGCGCGCGTCCAACAGGTCCGGCGGGCTCAGGGTGACGCGACCGACGACGGTCAGCGCGAGCAGCATCGGACGCGCCGTGCAGGCGCGGAGCATCCGGGCCAGCTCGTCGGCCGTCAGCAGGTCGAGCAGCGCCGACGCGACGATGAGATCCGCGCCGGCGAGATCGCCCGGCGCCAGACGCGTGATGTCTGAGCGCCGCACCTCGAGGGTGACGCCGGCAGGGGGAGCGGCGACGACAAGCTCCAGCAGGTCCGCGTCCCGGTCGTGCACCACCCAGTGCTGCGGCCCGGGCAGGCGCGGCGCAAGCCAGCGGCCCATCGCGCCGCTGCCGCCGCCGAGGTCGTGGATCACGAGGCGGCCGGCCGCGGCGAGGTGCCCCCCGAGGCGCTCGGCGAGCTCGGCCGAGCGCGCCACCGCGTCGGCCGGCTCGCGCAGGACAAGCCAACCCGTGCTGACCCGGACCCCCTCCGCACTCATCGTCCCGCTCCCGCGAGCACGCCGGCGAGGACGGACGCGGTAGCCGGCCACCGGTGCAGCGACGCGCGCCGCTCCCGGGCGGCCCGGCGCAGGCGCGCGCGCAGCTCGGCGTCGCCGAGCCACGTCCGCAGCGCGGCGCCGAGGGCCGCCGGGTCGCCAGGCGGGACCAGCAGCCCCGGCCGGGTGCCGTTCTCCCCGTGCCCGAGAGCCTCGGTCACTCCGCCGACCTCGGTGGCGAGGACCGGCAGACCGCGGGCCAGGGCTTCGGTGACGACCATGCCGTACGTCTCGGCGTGTGAGGCGAGCACGAGCAGGTCTGCGGCGGCGTACGCGCGGTCCAGCTCCGGGCCGGTGCGCGGTCCCGGGAAGCTCACCCGGTCGTGAAGCCCGCTGTTCCTCGCGCGCCGGCGCACGCCGTCAGCGAACGCCGGGGGGTGGACCAGGCTGCCCACACACTCGCAGCGCCAGGACAGGTCCGTCGCCGTCGCGAGCCCGTCGAGCAGCACGTCGTGCCCCTTGTCGGGTGTCAACGCCGCGACGCAGAGAAGCGCATCGCCGGCCGCGCTCCCCGGGGCGAGGCGGGCGGCGTCGACGCCGGGCTCGGTCACGTGCACCCGGTCGGCCCGCAGCCCGTACAGCTCCCCCAGCCGGCGCCGAGCCCATGCGCTGGGCGTGACGACGGCGGCGGCCGCCGCGAGGATCTCGCCCTCACGCGCTCGGACCGCGCCGGCCTCGTCGTCCGGCGGGCGGTGGCCGAGCGGCATGTGCACGAGCACAACCTGCCGCAGCCGGTGTGCCTGCGGCACGAGCGTCTCGGGGGCGGTGGAGGCGATCAGCCCATCGAGCAGCACCACGGCGCCATCCGGAATCCGCCGGACGGCGCGCGCGAGGCCGGCGTGCCCCGCCTCGCCGGGCCGCGGCCAGGCGCCGGGCACGGCGTGCTCGTGCACCGCCCAGCCGAGCGCGGCGAGCCCTCGGCAGACCCGGCGGTCGTATGTGTTGCCCCCGCTCGGCCGCGCCGGGTCGTCGATGCCCTCGGGGACGACGACGTGGACCTCGGTCACAGCGGCCGCTCGTAGCTCGCCCACGCGACGTGGGACTCGTGCAGCGTCACCACCAGCCCATCGAGCTCCAGCGCGCCGTCGCCGAGGGCGCCCTCCCGCGCGCGGTCAGCGAGTCGGTCCGCGATGACCCGGGCGAGCGCCTCGGTGGTGGTGTTCATGCCCGCGAACTCCACCTCGTCGTCGAGGTTGCGATAGCTGAACTCGGCCACCACGGCGCGCAGCACCTCGGCCGCGCGGCCGATGTCGACCACGATGCCGTCCGCGTCGAGGGTCGCTCGCCGGAAGGTGGCGTCGACGACGTACGTCGCGCCGTGCAGGCGCTGCGCGGGGCCGAACACCTCGCCGCGCAAGCTGTGGGCGATCATCAAGTGGTCGCGGATGGTCACGCTGAACACGCGCTACGCCCCGTCGTAGGTGATGGTGTGGCAGAGCGCCGGCAGGCTCCCCGCGGCCAGGCGCGCCATGACGCCGGGCAGCTCGTCGAAGCGCGACTCGCCGGTGACGACCACGTCGAAGGCGGGGTCGCGCAGCAGGTCGAGCGCCAGGGCCAGCCGGTCGGCCGTCGTCCGGCGCGCGCTCCGGGCCGGAGACACTGTCCCGACCTGGCTGGCGCGCAGCCCAAGGCGGCCCGCGTGGAACGCGCCGCCCAGCGAGAGCCGTACCTCGGCGTCGCCGTACCAGCTGAGGTCGACAACCGTGCCCTCGGGCGCGAGCAGGTCGAGCGAGCATTGAAGCCCGGCGGACGTCGCGCTCGTGTGCACGACCAGGTCGCACCCGCCGGCGGCGTCGTCCGGCCGCGCGAAGCCGGCCCCGAGCGCGGCCGCGGCCTCGGCCCGTGACACGTCTACGTCGACGAGCGTGACCTCGACGGCTGGGAACCGGGCGAGCAGGCGAGCGACGCAGCAGCCAACCATCCCGGCGCCGACGACGGCCACGCGGTCGCCTACCAGCGGCGTTGCGTCCCAGAGGGCGTTGACGGCGGTTTCGACGGTGCCGGCGAGCACGGCGCGCGCGGGCGGCACGTCATCGGGCACGACGGTCACGGCGCCGGCCGGCACCACGTAGGCCGTCTGGTGGGGGTACAGGCAGAAAACGGTGCGGCCGCGCAGCTCCGGCGGCCCGTGCTCGACCGCGCCGACGCTGAGGTAGCCGTACTTGACCGGTCCCGGGAAGTCCCCTTCCTGGAACGGCGCGCGCATGGCCATGTGCTGGCTCGGCGGCACGCCGCCCCGGAACACCAGCGTCTCGGTGCCGCGGCTGACGCCGGACCGCAGCGTGCGGACCACCACATCGTCGCTCCCCGGCTCGGGCAGCGCGACCGGCCGGATCTCCCCGCGCCCCGGGCCGCGCAGCCAGAACGCATGCGCCTCGTCGAGCACGTCCTATACGTCCGCTTCGTACGGCATCGGTCTGTGGTACGCAGGGCCGTCCCGGGAGGTTCGCCTCACCCAGACGCCAGCCGGCGGCGATCCTTCCCCCGAGCGCGCCGCGCGGGCCCGTCCGTCGGCGGCACGGGATCAGGCAGAGCCCGCGGGAGTCTACCGCCGCTGAGGAGCTCCCCGCCTGCATCGCGCGCCGCCTGCCGGTCGAGGGCGCGCTTGCGCTTTGACGGGATGGGGCGGGTCCTCAACCGCGAGGCCGCGAAGTACCGGCGACGGCTCCGAGCGACGGAGGTCGAGAGGGATCAGCGGCGGGAGCGGCTCGAGACCACGCACCGCGCGTTAGTGGAACAGCAGGCAGCCGACCTGTTCGCCATCCCTCCGACCTCTGGGCGGCAACGTCACTGGACAACCTCCGTGCCGACGACGGCTTGCTCGACCCGGAGAAGGCGAGCGCGGAGATGGCACGAGTGCTCGAGGCCACGCGTCACTGGCGCAAGTCCGCGCAGGAGCCCAAGCCCGAGCCGGGGTTTCCGGAGGTCCGCCAGGGTCGACGCGGTGTGTCCGAGCGGCTGCCGCCCAGCTTCGGTGACCAGCTCAAGAGGTCGCTTCAGAGAGGCCGCTGATCCAAAACGGGCGGCGCCGGGTGAACGGCCCGCCCACGACCGAGACCTACAAGGAGGTGCCGATGGACAAGACGCTAGCCCCGTCCGCGCTTCGGAGGTCGAGCTTTTGGCTTGGGTGGGGCGCCGAAGGTGCGTAGGACGTGTTCGAGTGTGGAGGCGATCAGTTCGTGGGTGGCTTCGCGGCTGGCTTGGCCTTGTAGCCAGCGTCGTGTGGCGGCTCGGTTGAGGCCGGTCCAGCATTCGAGCGCGTAGCGCAGCCGGGGCGAGTCGTGCTGGGCGAGGTCGGCGTGGCGAGCGGCGACCAGCGCGACGGCGCGGCCCACGAGGTCGGTTACGACGCGTCTGACGTCGGGGTCGGCGATGTCCTCGCCGCGTCCGAGTGTGCCGAGCCAGATCGTGCGGTTGTCCTCGGTCCATTCCAGCCAGCGCGATACGTCATCGGCCACCCGGGCGCGGGCGCTGCGTCCCACGGGCGGAGGGAGTTGTTCCTCGCGCACGGCGCCGAGCCGCTCGAGCAGCGCGATGTAGACCTGCTTTGCGGCCGCCGACGTAGTGGTGCACCAGCCCGCGGGTGACGCCGGCGGAGCTGGCGATGTCCTCGACCGAGACCTCGTCGTAGCCGCGCTCTGAGAACAGCGCGTTGGCCGCGTCGAGGATCTGTTCGCGCCGCTGCCCGGGGTCGAGGCGGCGTACGGCGCTCTCCCTGACTTCGGCCCGAGCGCCAACGATGCCTTCGAGCGACTTGAGTACCGCGCGCGGGAGCTCCCGGAGGCGAAGGGCGCACGCGTGGTCGAGGGCCCGAGCCAGCAGAACATCGCGCAATCCGCACCCAGCGGCGAGACCTTCGAGGTCGCCGGCTCACGCCTGGTCATGGAACGGATGCCACGGACGAGGCTCACTCTGAAAGCGAACGGTCGCGCCCCCCATCCGGGGCCGGCCTGGCCCACGCAGGCATCCGTCGTGCCGGTGGCGCGGGGACCGGCAGCGCTGCCTGCTCCTGGCGGACCGGCGCAAGCGGCCGGGCACCGGAGAGCGGCGAGCGGGCTGCGCTTCACGTGGTGCGCCCTCTGGGTTGAGCGAGTTACGCCTGAGGACTACTGGACGGCAGGGCGGTGCCGACAGCGCCGCAGCCTCTTCACCCAGCGGAGCGGCTGACGGCTCGGCACCGCTCCGAGGAGTACAGGCAAGCAGTCCTAAGCGCCAGCGATTGCGAGACAGCCCGACCGCCTCGGTCAGCCCTGAGCCGGAGGAACCGATGCATGCAGGCTCATCGGGGAGGCTCGAGTCGCGCCTTTAGGACTCCTGGCGGCAGGGCGAGCGGACGAAGCCGGCCTGAAGCGATGGGAGGATGGGTAGGGGCGGATAGGTGACGGGTCTTTCAACGTCGGCCGTCGTGGGGTTCGCGTGTGCGGCTCTGTCTGCGCTCGGGACGAACCTTGCCTTCCTGTTCAAGCATCGCGGCGCGGTTGCGGCGCCCGACGTGAACATGCGCGAACCATTACGCAGCGCGATCGACCTCTTCCGCTCGAAGTGGTGGACCATCGGCTGGCTCGTGGCGGCCGCCGCCTTTCTCGCGCACGTCGCCGCGCTCGCGCTCCTGCCGCTCTCGGTCGCCCAGGCGGTGCTGTCGGGCGGCTTCGTCCTCCTCGCCGTGCTGGCGGAGCGCTTCTTCGGGTTCGAGCTCGGTCGACGGCAGTGGGTCGGGATCGCCCTGGTGGCCGTCTCGCTCACGCTCCTGGCGGTTACCGGCAAGGGCTCCGGCGACGACAGCTCCGACTACTCCGTGCCGGCAATGATCATCTTCGAGGGCGCCGCCGTCGCCCTGGGACTGCTGCTGATCTTCTCGCATCGCATCCCGCGGGTCAGAGCCCAGTACGGGGTCATCCTGGGTGCTGCCGCAGGGCTCGGCTTTGGGATCTCGGACGTGGCGATAAAGGCGCTGACCGGCGATCTCGAGAGTGGGATCTCCGGGCTCCTAAGCCCCTGGACTGCGCTCATCGTCACAGCGGCGGTCGCCTCCTTCTTCGCCTCCGCACGGAGCCTCCAGGTCGGCGATGGTGTGGCCGTGATCGCGGTGACCTCGGTCGCCGCCAACATGTCCACGATCGTGGCCGGGGTCGTCGTCTTCGGCGACCCGGTTGGTGACGATTTCCTGGTGGTGGGAGCGCGGTTCACGGCGTTCCTCCTCGTGCTCGTTGCCGCGGCGCTGATGCCTGCGCCGGTGCGCGCGGGAGAGGCGCTCCAGGAACCGAGCGATGAGCGGGTCGGGCCCTCGCCCAGTGCCGCCTGAGGTTTGTCTTCTCCGCCGTAAAGCTAGACGGAGGCCGCCTCCTCGCCGATGTGGCCGCGGACGAGCTCGGCGATCTCGGCCGCGTGCCGTGGCGCAAGCCCGCTGAAGACGCCCTTGCCCGTGGGCGTCGACAGCGCGAGGCGGGCTCCGAACCATTTCCCCTTGAGCTTCACCGAGGAGATCTGCTCGTACGGGAAGGAGAGCGTTCGCCGCACCGAGACGAAGAGCAGTCGGTGGTCGGTGGCGACGATCACCCCGTCGTGGCCGGCGCTGATCCCCGGCGCCATGTCGATCACGTCCTCCCCGTCGTGAACGAGGTCGCCCAGCTGATGGATCAGAGCGCTCGTCTCCTGAACCGCACGCCGGTCGGCAACCGCTTGCCCGAGGTCCTGGTCGCTCTGCTCGGTCTCCGCTCGAGCCGCACCGCGGACCACGTCCACGTTTCGCGCGGCGAGCTCGATCTCCTCGGCCAGCCGACGAACCTTGCGCTCAGCCCGGCGGGGGAAGACAACCTCACGGCGCCACGTCGGCGTCTCGATCGTAAGGACCATCTCGCGACGGTGAAAGCGGCCCGCGCCCGGTGGGCTCTCTATCCGAGCCTTCACATCCGGCGTGAGGTCGTGGTTTCCGTCCGCTGTGCTCACACAGTCGGCGTAGAGGATCACGTGGTGACCGTAGGCAGCAAGCGGCTTTGCAGTCTTGGCTGCCCGCAGTTGACGTTCGGCCAGCTCGATCGCGCGGTCGTGCTCCTTCTCGGCTTGCCGCAGGGCGCGCTGGGCGACGGCGATCTCGTCGTGCTCCTCGCGCAACAGTTCCCGCAACGGCCTGGCGGCGACCTCGATGGCATCCCGCTTGCTATCGGAGGCTGCCATGGGCTCGACACTAGACAACACCCGCATCAGCGGCAAGCCACAGTCAAGTCGAGCGCAACAGAAGGGACCACTGATCTCGGCGCGGCACGCGATGGCTCTCGGACGGGCGCTGCACCTGGCCCGGCTCGAGGAGTTTCAGCGCGCCTCCGACACTGCCGCCGCCCGTCTCCGCCACGCGCGAGAAGAACCCCAGCCCGCTCGCCCCCGAGCCTGAGTGCGATCTCAGGCGGGCAGTACACCGGCGCCGAGAGGATCTCGAGCAGTCAACTGGCCCCGCGGTCGATCCCGTTGGCCTCAATAGTGCGTTGCCTCGTCGCGCTGTTCGCGCGTCGGCGTACTGCCGCTTCTTCGGCCGGGACCGTTGGCCACAGGGCCAGCTCGAACGATGCTACTCCGCCAGGCCGGTGGCGCGAGCGAGTTTGCCCGCTGGACCGTCGCTTCGACCACCGTCGTCGCGTGCCCTCGGCCGGGAAGGCGTCCCGGTCGTCGCGAAGACCGGTCGGAGAAGGCGTTCGTATCGGATGACCGGCGCACCGGCCGCCGCGGGCGAGTACGCATTCCGCGGCGGCCTGTGCTCGCGGGCGCCAACGCCCGCACAACAGCGCCCGTTAGGTGGGGCTCCCGGCGGCCGAGGTGCCGCCTGCGTCGTTCGGCATCAGAACCCATGCCGCGACGTACACGAGCGGGCTCAGCACCAAGACGCCTACGATGCCAAGCAGTCGCGTGACGAGCGGGTTGATGTCGTAGCGGCGCGCGAACCCGGCGCAGACTCCCGCCAGAACGCGGCCCTCGCCAGGGCGCGAGAGGCCCTTCCGCGCGAACCACGCGCGCGCGCCGGCGAGCGAGTTGTCGTGGAGATCGATCTGTGGATGTGTGGCAACGGCCATTGATTCTTCTCTTTTCTCCCGGGCAGGCCCAGGTCGTTGTGTACGGCAAGCATGGCTTCCGCACACTCCGCCCATCAGTGGGGGCAGCCGGTGGATCGGCGGGGGCTAACCGGCGCGTGTCCCCTACGGGTGATCCCGGCCTAACGGGCGGACGCGCCCTAGGGGTCATCCCCACAGTCGGTGGCGTTGAGCCCTGGTGCGGGCCTGCGCTTGCCTCGCGCCGGGCTACTCCACCTCCAGCCTCATCCTCATCGCTGGCACGTGGATGGTGCAGACGATCTTGTAAGTCCCGCGCCGCCTCATCCTCTTTACGTAGTTGCCCGAGGTCTTCGTGCGCGAGTGAAAGCGAACGGGGCCGCGCTTCACGGTCACGTTATGGGGGTTCATTCCCTCCCACTCCCACTCGACCTTGTCGCCGCGCTTGACGGTGACGGTCCTCGGCTGGCCTTGGTGCACGAAGTAGTTGTCGTCCACCTCGACGCTCTTGCGTTTGGATGCCGCGGGGGCGGCGACGAAAAGCAGGAGGGACAGCGCGGCGAGCAGACCTAGGGCAAGCGGCTTGCGCATAGCGGCCTCCGATCGGGACTCCAGGTTGCTCCCCGCTATACGCACGCGTCGCCGAAGAGGTTCGCGGCAGGCGGCCGGGCCGTGGGTGTCAGCCGGCGCTAACGGCCGAGGCCACGAAGGAAGTCGCGGGCCTTGCCGGGCAGGCCGCCGAGCGGCTCCCGAACGGCCTTGAGCCCGGCGCGCAGCTCTTCGTCGCCCACTTCGACCGGCAACATCGAATCCTGGAGGTCGGCGAGGGTGCGGTCGGCCTCGCCCACCGCCTCAACCGCGCGCGCGATGAAGCCGGCCGCGCCCTGCGAGGCCAGGCCCGGGGGTTGCGTCTCGAAAGCAGCCGTTTGGAGCCCGTGGCGGCGGGCGAACTCGGTGTGCGTGCGCTTGGCGCGACCGAATGCCATCTGCACCGGGCGGAAGCACTCGGCCTCGAGCCTGTCGCCGTTGTACTCGTCCAGCTCCTCGTAGGCCTCGGCGAGACAGGCAGCGGCGAACCCGAGGTCGTTTGCCGACTCCGCGACGGTGTCGAGCAGCTCCTGCCTCCCCTCCGAGGTGGTGTACGTCATCGAGCCGGTCAGACCACGCGGACAGCCTCAGGCAATACTCAGCTGTCGTCTCCGGTCAACACTTCGCCGGCGGCCTGAAGCATGTGCCGCCGCCCGCTTCCGCGCGTCCTTCTTGGCCTTCTTCTCCAGCCGCCGCTCCAGAAGCCTGCGCTCACGGTTGAGCTTTGCCATCGTGGTCTTTCTCTTGCCGGTTGAGGCCATGCGTGTCCTCCCAGGTTGTGGAGTCTCGAGCGCGTCCACGTCGCGCACGGGAGAAGACGGAAAGCCCGCGCACGAGCCCTCCGTCGGTCATCGACGTCGGTGGGCTTAGACCACCTGGACGTTCGCGGCCGCCGGACCCTTGGCGCCCTGCTCGGCGTCGTAGCTCACCTTCGCGCCCTCGGTCAGCGACTTGAACCCGCTGCCCTGAATCGCGTTGTGATGCACGAACAGGTCCTTGCCGGCGTCATCCGGTGTGATGAATCCGTAGCCCTTGTCGTCGCTGAACCACTTCACGGTTCCTGTGGCCATCTTTGTCCCCCTCCGGGATATGTGCACTGCGAGACGCGGAGGGTGCTCGAAGGCAACAACTGCGGAACGCGGAGCACTGCTTTGGTCGAACGGATGCCCGACTCGTAAAGCGAGGGTAGCGGCCCTGCGTCCGGGCCGGTCTGGCCCATGCAGGCGAGCGTTACTGCGAGCGCACGCGGACACGCTGACCTGCTCGCAGACCTCCTCGTCGGGGCTTCAGCGGATGATGATGGCGTCGCCGACGGCGCGCTCTCCACTGGCATCTGAGGGTTGAGAGATCAGCGAGCCGCGGATCACCATGGCCGTCGAGCCACCCCCGTCGAGGTTGATCGCCTCGATCATGCCGAGTGACCTCGCGACATCGGCGGTCTCGGTGATGGACAGCCCGAGCTCGCCGAGCTGGCGGCCATCCACCGTCACGAACAGGGTTCGTCCTTGCGCGTCGATCCCGGCGAAGGTCCGCGGGTTGCGCTGCAGGACCCAGCCATAGTCGAAACTCGGGTCGTTCTCGTGGTGCATCCCGTCCTGCCGTTGCGTGATGTGCACCGCCCCGTCCTCCATCAGCAGCGGCCCACCGTTGATGACCGTGGTGCCATGACCGGTCAGCGGGCGGCGGCCAGAGCGCAGCACGGGCCTCGCCTGGACGCGGTCGCCCGGGCGCAGCGCGGCGACAAGAGGGGCGAGGTCGCCGGTGCCCTGAAGCGAGCGCTGGCCGGCGCCGAGCGCCGTTCCGCGGCTCTGGTGGACCCCGACGACCTGTCCGGAGCGGTCGAGGATCGCCTCGGCACCCGCACCGGAGGGGGTGGCAGGTCCGAAAGCAGGGGTGAACAGCACCAGTTCGGCATCGTCGGTGCACGTCACGTCATGAAGCGGCCGCCAGGTGACCAGGTCATCGCGCGTGCCGCCGCAGTTGCGGATGAGGCCGGGCACGCGGTTGAGGCCGTCGAGCACCCTGGTCCCCGCAGGCAGTCGGACCCAGCCGGGCCATGAGGGTCGCACGATGTCACTGTGCCGACCGCGGTCGTGGAGAACGAGCACGGGCCGGTCCCCGACTGGCTCGGACTGCAGGCGGCCCCGGTAGACGCCGGCACCTGCGGGGTCGCCCTCGGCTCCAGCCGCAGGGTCGAACACGAAGAAACCAGCGTTGAGAGCGACCTTCGCACGCTCGAGGGCGGCGAGCTCTGTGGTCTTCTCGCGGTCTTCGAGCGTCGGGCCATAGGTGCCTCGCAGCGTGCCGCGGAATCTCCGGGGATTCACCGTGACGACGTTGACGGTCCACGGCCCGCGAGCGGTGGAGTCGCCGTCCCAGCCGGAGTACCACGCCCGACCCGAGAAGCCGGCCGCGGACAGCCGGGCGACCTCGGCAGAGGCTGCTGCCTGAGTGGGGAACGTGGCGCGGAGCCGGACCCGGTACCCAAGGACGCCCGCGGGGACGTCAGCCGTCTGCGGCTGCTGGACGCTCTGCGCCTCAGCGGAGAAGCCTGCGTCGGCCAGACGGGCTACGAAGGCCTCGGCGCTCGACTGGTCCTGAATCGAGCGCGGCGGTGCGTCGGGATCGGGGCTGGATGCGCCGCCGGGGATGCTCAGTTCGACGACCCAGACGGCGGCTGGATCCGAGGCGCCTCGGGTGATCCGGGTCAGGGTCACCCCTGGCTGGATCCACTGCACCGTCCGGCTCTCCGGCAGGCCCGAGGGCCCCAGGTCCAGAGGCCGTGGCCGCCCATCACCGGTCCCGGTCGAGGCCGACGCAGCCGGGGCGGTCGCCGCGCACAGAAGGGCCGCCAAAATCGCAGCCCAGCGTGCCGCCATGCCGGAACGTCGGCAGAAGCTCTCGTCGGGTCTGCCGCCCACATAGTCGCCTTTCCCGCGGGTACTTCAGCCAAACATGCCGGTCGCCGTGGCGCACGCGGCGTGTCGGCTCACCTCGAGCGGGAGGCCCGCACGAGAGACCGACAAGACTTCGACGCTCGCTGGCCGTCAGCGTGTCCCGCCGCGTCCCTCCGGCGCACGCGCTTGAAATGCGCAAAGAGGATCACGCTCATTCGTCGGCAAGGGCACCAGCGATGACCTGCTGTTCCCCAAGGGGCCGCCGACACAGTTCGAACTCACCGACTCCACCACCCTCAAGAACAGCATGGCAATCCTCACCTATCGGCTCGCGTGACCAACAACGAGACTGGTGGGCAGAGGAGAGCGATCGTGACCGGCTCTACCACGCCACGACATCCGCGCCGCCCTCGAGTTCATCCGCAGCGGAGGTTGAGGTGCAGCATTATTCCGTGACGATCAGCGACGTGCCGGTGCGGGCGTCGCCCATCGCGCGGGTGTCGTACGACGAATTGGAGGCCATGCTGATGTTGCGTCAGTTGAGGGATATGCCGGTTGGGACGATTGGGTTCGAGGCGGTCGGTGAGGTCGAAGACGATGATTGGGAGGACACGGTGGGGCCGGTGCTGCGCCAGGAGATCGCCGGGGGCGGCAAGGTGCGGCTGCTCTACCTGCTGGGCCCGCAGGCGACCGAGGTCGAGGGCGATGCCATGAAGGCCGACACGGGGTTCCGGGCGCGACACGCCACGTCGTTTGATCGCGTCGCCGTGGTCAGCGACGAGGACTGGATACGCCCGGCGCTCAGCACGCTGTCGTTCCTGCTGCCGGGCAAGGCCAAGGGCTTCCGAGTCGCCGATCTCGCCGACGCCAAGGCCTGGCTGGCCGCCGACCCGGACTGAAGCAGAAGGGATGAGCCCAGGCGACTCAAACGTCGCCGACAATGACGGTTCGTCGGCCATGAGCGGCCCCGCCATCGAAGGCCCGGCCCTGTGCCGCTGTCACGCAAAGCGGGGACGACCGTCCACGCGTGTATACATGCGCTCGACTCGCACGCAACGAGGGGAGCGCGACTGTGCCCATAGCGGCCGACTATCCGTTCATGGACGTCTTGTGGTCGATGATCATCTTCTTCTTCTGGGTGATCTGGATCTGGATCGTGATCACCGTCTTGATCGACGTGTTCCGCCGCCACGACATCGGCGGCTTCGTCAAGGCGCTATGGGTGATCTTCGTAGTGCTCCTGCCGTGGCTCGGCGTGCTGATCTATCTGATCGTCGAGCACGACGGGATGCGCGAGCGCAGCATGAAGCAGGCCCAGGCACAGAAGGAGCAGTTCGACCAATACGTGCGCGGGGCGGCAGGCGGTTCCACCGACGAGATCGCCAAGGCCAAGGAGCTACTCGACCAGGGGACGATCACCCAGGATGAGTTCAACGCGCTCAAGGCGAAGGCGCTCTCGTAAGCGACGGGCGAATCGAACACACTTGAGGCAGCCGCCTTCTGGCGGGACTTCTCCGCTCTAGCCGTGACCCCCGACCTGCCGCTCAGCGCGTGACATTTCACCCCATTGGGATGAGGCGCCGAGCTGGACGGGACGATGGAGTGCGGGGCATGGCTCGCAGACCCACCTTCCGACAGGCGCTTCCTCCGTGCCGTGCCCTGCTGCGCCTTGGTTTTCTCGTCGCGGGACTGCTCCTAATTGCGGGAACGGCAGTCGGGTGCGGAGAGTCGGACGCCGAGAAGGCGCAGACACAGGTCTGCGACGCCCGCGCCGACATGCAGACGCAGATCGACGAACTGGCCGGGCTCACACCTGCAACCGCGACGGTCGACGGTGTCAAGAAGAACCTGAACGCCATCAAGGATGACCTCAAGCAGATCAAGGACGCACAGGGCAACCTCAACGAGGAGCGAAAGCAGCAGGTCACCTCGGCCACCCAGGACTTCACCGCCGAGCTCCAGGGGATCGCAAGCGGCCTCACTTCGGATCTTTCTCTCAGTGGCGCCAAGGCCAAGCTGGAGACCGCAGGCAAGCAGCTGGCAAGTGCTTACCAGCAGACCTTCGCGCAGATCGACTGCGAATAGTCGCCCTCGAGCTGGATGCGGGCGAAGAGCGTTGCTGTCCATCGGCGACAACCTGAGCGCCGACGCATCGCGCTCTGGCCAACGGAGAACAGGTCCCCCTGATCGCGGCCCCACGCGTTGGCCGTCCCATGGACGAGCGCCGGCGGCTGCCGCCGCCTGCACGAGCTGAACTGGACGACCGTGTCTGCCTCGGTCATCGCCGGCGGCTGGGCTGTCCCGGTGAAGGTCTCTTTGACCCACTCCGCTGCGCGCCGGGACGACTCGTCCGTCCCGGCCTTGTCTCCACAGACCGTTACGGTCACGCCGCCGTCATCACTGCGATGAGATCGAAGAGCTCCGACGCTCCCGGCCCGGAATAGGTCCGAACGACTGCGTACTTGCTGGCCTTTCTTCCACGTGGCTGGTGCTACTCCGCGAGTCTGCCGGCCAACCTCCCTGACCGCTGCCACGGGTTGCCCGAGTGCCGCGCAGGTGGGCCCCGCCCGGCGGTTGACTTCAGTCGAGCGTCTCGTAGAAGTCACGCCTGCGTTCCGCGAGACGCGGGATCGCATCGCCCAGCCCGTCGCGCTTGAAGTGCTCGGTGTCGACGTGGGCCTGGTAGGCGGCCTCGTCCGCGTACTGCTCGTACATGAAGAAGACGCGCGAGTCGTTTGGGTCGCGGTGGGGGAGATAGAGCTGCACGCCGGGCTCGGCGCGAGAGGGCTCGAGCAGGCGCTCGAGCGCGGCGGCCACCGCCTCCTCCTCTCCGTCCTTCGCGATCCACGTGACGCACACGGCATAGGCCATTTCATGTCCTCCTTCGGGTTTAGCGCTCGACGTGCCCGGAGCCGCCGTCGGGGCCCAGCACGAGGTCCCGCCCACGGTCGGGCACGTGGTCGAGCGGCACGGGCGCGAGCGCCTCGATGAATGTGCACCCGCCTGCCGAGTGGAGCTCGTGCTCCAGCCCGCGGTTGATCACCGCCGTGTCGCCTGCCGTCAGCGTGCCCGTCTCGCCCTCGACGGTTAGCGTGACCTCGCCCTCCAAAATCAGCATCACCTGCTCGGTGTGCTCATGCCGGTGGCGGGGCACTTCCTTGCCGGGCTCGTAGGTCACGCGGCAGAGCAGCACCTGCTCGCCGCCGACCGCGCGCAGGTGCACGCCGCTGACGAACTCGAATGCCTCAATGCCGGTGAAGCTTCCGAATGGGGAGCTCACACCGCCACCTCCTCCAAGGCCCGCAGCACCTTCTCGGGCGTGATCGGCAGCTCCGTGATCTGTACGCCGATGGCGTCCGTGACCGCGTTCGCGATCGCCGGGATCGGCGAGTTGGCGGTCATCTCGCCGACACCCTTGGCGCCGAACGGCCCGTTTGCCGAGGCCATCTCGAGCATCGTCGACTCGATCTCCGGCAGCTCCGCCGCGCCGGGCATCAGGTAGTGGTTGAAGTCGCCCGGGCTGTGATCGAGCGCGGGGTAGTAGGGCGCGGTCGTTTCGTACAGCGCGTGGGACATGCCCATCCACGCGCCGCCGGTGATCTGACCCTCGACGAGCGCCGGGTTGAGGGCCTTGCCGATCTCGTAGGCGCTCTTCAGGCTCAGCACCCGCACCTGTCCCGTTTCGGTGTCCACCTCGACCTCGGCCACCGTGCAGGCGTGCGCCTCGGTGGAATCCGGGTCCATCGCGCCGGTCTCCGGGTCGAGGTCGCTCTTCGGCTTCATGTACATCCCGCGGCCCGAGATGGTCCGCCCTTGCTCGAAGTGCGCCGCCAGCGCGACGTCCATCACCGAGATGCGCTTGTCGGGCGAGCCGACCACGACGATGTCGCCCTCCCCGTCCGTGTCGAGGTCCTCGGGCGCAGCCTCGAGCTCCTCGGCGGCGACCTCCATCATCTCGCGCCGGGCCTCCTCGGCGGCTCGGATGATCGCGTTCCCGGCTCGGTGCGTGGCGCGGCTCGCAAAGGTGCCCATGCAGTGAGGCCCGGTGTCGCTGTCCGCGGTGTCGACCCTGACCGTGTCGAACGGCACGCCCAGCGTCTCGGCGCCGATCTGCGCGAGCACGGTCTTGAGCCCCTGGCCCAGGTCCACGCTCGAGAGCGTGATCACGAACGCGCCGGTCGGCGTGGCGTGCACAAGCGCCTGGGTGGGATCGCCGCCGAGATTCATGCCGGTCGGGTAGTTGACGGCGGCCATCCCTCGCCCCCGCAGCAGCGTCATCGCTCCCCTCCGTTCCCGTCGTCGGACGTCATCGCCTGCAGCTCCGGAGACAGCTCGACGCCTGCCAGCGTCGCGGCCGCCTGCATCGCCTCCACCAGCGAGGCGTCCTCGGTGGTCTTGCGGTAGGGCCGCTCGTCGCCGTTGCGGTAGGCGTGCCGCAGGCGCAGCTCCCACGGGTCGAGGCCGAGCTCGCGCGCGATCCGGTCCATCTGCATCTCCACACCGAACGAGGCCTCGGTCACCCCGAATCCGCGCATCGCGCTCGAGGGCTGGCGGTTCGTGTAGACGCAGTGCACGTCCACCGACACGTTCGGGATCGTGTACGGCCCGGCGGCGTTGGCCGCGTGCTTGGTGCACCCGTACGGGGTGTGGCGGCTGTAGGCGCCGGCGTCCTGGAAGGTCGTCACCTCGCGCGAGACGATCGTGCCGTCGGCGGTAACCCCGTCGCGGATGTACATCCGGACCGCGCTTCGGGTCGAGGAGACCCGCATTTCCTCGGGCCGCGTGTACATGTACTTGACCGGGCGGCCCGTGCGCATCGCCGCCAGCGCGGCGATCGGCTCGACGATCACGTCCACCTTGCCGCCGAACCCGCCTCCGACGGTCCCGCCGATGAAGTGCAGCCGGTGCGGCGGCACGCCGAGGATGATGGCTGTGTTGTCGAGGCTGAAGTAGAGGGCCTGTGTGTTCGTGTAGACCGTGACCCGGCCGTCCGCCTCCGGCTTCGCGACACAGCCCGTGGTCTCGACCGGCGCGTGCTCGATCGGACTCAGCTGGTAGCGGCCCGACACCACGTGGTCGGCCTGCTCGCGGGCGGCCTCGGCGTCCCCGTAGCGGAGGCGGCGGCAGTGGTGGCCCTCGTAGACGAAGTGGTTCGTCCCCCAATGGGTGACTACGGGCGCCCCCGGCGCCAGCGCCTCCTCGACATCGAGAACGTGGGGCAGCTCCTCGAGGTCGAGCCGCACCTTGGCCGCGGCCTCCGCGGCGGCGACCTCCGTCTCGGCGACCACCGCGGCGATCGGCTCGCCCCTATAGCGGACGCGGTCCTCCGCGAGGACCGGCTCTTCGTCCGGCTCGACCCCGATCAAGCAGAGGATCGTGTACACGTTCTTGGGCACGTCGCTGGCCGTGAGCGCGGTGAGGAAGCCCGGCACCTTCTCGGCCTCGGAGAGGTCGATCCCGCGGATGCGGGCGTGCACGAGCGGATTGCGGACCATCTTCAGATGGCACATGCGCGGGAAGCTGACGTCGTCCACGTACACGGTCGTGCCGGTCACGTGGCCGAGCCCGTCGCGCCGCTCGTGTGCGCGGCCGATGACGTTGAACGGCTTGGCCTGGTTCACGCCGGAGCCCCCTCGCTTTCCCGCACGCGCGCGGCGGCGGCCTCGATCGCCTCGACGATCGGGATGATCCCGGTGCAGCGGCAGACGTTGCCGGCGAGCGCCTCGGTGATCTCCTCGCGCGTGGGGTCCGGGTTGCGTTCGAGGAGGGCCGTCGCAACCGTGATCATCCCCGGGCTGCAGAAACCGCACTGGATGGCGAAGCGCTCGTGGAAGGTCTCTTGCACCGGGCTGAGCGCCACGGCCGACCCGATCCCCTCGATCGTCGTGACGGATCGGCCCTCGATGTGCTCCACGGGGACGAGGCAGGACAGCACCGGCTCGCCTTCCACACGCACCGTGCAGCTGCCGCAGCCGCCCTGGCGACATCCCGCCTTCGTGCCGGTCATGCCCAGCTGGTCGCGCAGCACCGACTGGAGGGTCTGGAGCGGACGCGCCAGTGCTGCCACCGGCTCTCCGTTCAGGTCGAAGCTCACCGCCCGGGCGGTCATCCCTCCTCCTCTCCAAGCGCGCCCTCGAGGGCGCGCCGTACGCACACCGCCGTCATCCGGCGCCGGTACCACTGGCTCGCTACAGCGTCGTCCACCGGGGACGATGCGGCCGCCGCCGCCTCGGCAGCATCGGCGATCGCCTCGTCGTCGGCCGGGCCGCCGGTCAGGCGGTCCTCGGCGGCCGTCGCCCGCAGCGCGCGCGGCGCGACAGCCCCGAGGGCCACCCGCGCCTCCGCCACCGAGCCGTTCTCGACGACCAGGCGCACGGCGGCTGCCGCCACCGCCGGCGAGTTGGCCGCACGCCGAGCGTGGCGGCTGTGGACCGTGAGGCCGCGCGCCGGCGGGACGAGCACCTCGGCCAGCACCTCAGGGCGGCGGTCGCCCTCCTCGGCCAGCCAGTCGGCGAGCGCGGCCGTTCGCTCCCCGTCGGCCGCAACCAGCCGCACCGTCGCGTCCAGCGCCAGTAGCACCGGGGCGAGGTCGCCGTAGGGCGCGGCGGCGTGGAGGTTGCCACCGAGCGTCGCCGTGTTGCGCAACGCCCACCCGCCCACCCCGCCGGCCGCGGACCGAAGCGCCGGCAGGTCGTCGAGCGTCGCGAGGGTAGCGAGCGGACTCATCGCGCCTATCGCGGTGGCACCGTTCCGCTGCACGTAGTCGAGGCCGGCGGTGTGGAGGCCAACGACGCGCTCGGCGCCAAGCGTGCCGGCGGTGGCCTGTGGCATCAGGAGTGTGCCGCCGCCCATCAGGACCGTGCCGGGCTCGCCGGCCAGACCCGCGGCGTCCTCGGCAGAGGTGGCGAGCACGTACTCGCGGACTCCCATTCTCACCTCTCTTCGTGGATGAAGGGGTCGGGCCCCCGGCCAGCGGGCATGCTACCCACCGACGAATCGCGGCCGGCGTCAAGCCAGCACCTCGAGCAGCTGGGCGGGGCTCACGTTCCCGCCACTTGCCACCAGCGCAACGCGTCGGCCGTGAAGCTGCTCACGCGCCTCGAGCGCGGCCGCCAGCGGTGCCGCCCCGGACGCCTCCACGAGGTTGCGGGTGGCCTCGATCATGGTGCGCTGCGCGGCACGGATCTGCTCCTCGCTGACGAGCACAAAGTCGTCGAGGTGTTCGCGCAGGATCTGCTGCGGCAGCGCGAAGGGAGTGCGGGTGGCCAGGCCCTCGGCCGATGTACGGCACTCGTCCTCCACCGGCCTGCCCTCCTTCCAGGTGCGATAGGCCGCGGGCGCGGCGGCTGACTGCACCGCGATCACGGCGATCGCCGGGTTGATCGCTTTGGCGGCTATGCAGGCGCCGGCCGCGCCGCTGCCGCCGCCGACCGGCACGATCACGACATCGACGTCGGGCTGCTCCTCGAGGATCTCGAGCGTCTCGGTTGCCACACCGGCGATCAAATGCGGCTCGTCGCCCGAGTGCACGTAGCGGTAGCCGTGTTCGGCGGCCAGGCGCTCGGCGTTCTTGCGCGCCTCGTCAAAGTCCGCGCCTCCGACGATCAGCTCGGCACCGAGGCCCTTCATCGATGCCAGCTTGACCGGGTTGGCGTGCTCCGGGACGCAGATGCGCGCTGTGACGCCGAACCGTCGGGCGGCGAAGGCGAGCGACTGGCCGTGATTTCCGGTCGACGCGCCGATCAGGCCGCGCTCGCGCTCATCATCGGACAGCTGGGCGACGAGGTTCACGCCGCCGCGGACCTTGAAGGCGCCGACCGGCTGGTGGTTCTCATGCTTGACGTGGACCTGCGTGCCGATGAGATCGTCCAGCGCCGGGTAGCGGAACAGCGGCGTAACCCGCAGGTGCGCAGCAATCCGCCGACGCGCCGCGAGCACGTCGGCAAAGGTCGGCACCGTCCAGTCGCTCATCGGGAGGGATGCGTATCAGAGGAGGGTGCACGGGAGTAGCGCCCAGGCGTTGTCGTCAGGTGCGCGGCAGATAGGCGTTCTGGACCAGCCTTGCCCTGCGATGCTGGGCTCGATGTGCGCGTGTTCGCGCGAGAACGATCCGCGAGGTGCTGCCGATGCGACCGCCCGTGCCGCCATTTAGCGAGGAGACCGCCCGCCAGAAGGTTCAGGCGGCCGAGGACGCGTGGAACACGCGGGACCCGGAGCGGGTCGCGGCCGCCTACACGGAGAACTCGCAGTGGCGCAATCGAGACGAGTTCCTGGCCGGCCGTCCAGCAATCGTCGAGTTTCTGCGCCGCAAGTGGGATCGCGAGCTCGAATACGCGCTCCGCAAGGACCTCTGGTCGTTCACCGAGAATCGGATCGCCGTGCGCTTTCAGTACGAGAGCCGGGATTCGTCGGGGCAGTGGTGGCGCAGCTACGGCAACGAGCAATGGGAGTTCGACGATGACGGATACATGCGACGCCGCGAGGCAAGCATCAACGACGTCCCCATCAACGAAACTGATCGCCGCCTCTTCGGTCCGCGACCCGAGTCGGAGGGTGCCACACCCCTGCCGCTGGCCTGATCGCTGCAAGCGGGTCCGCGTGCCATTCTGCCTCGAAGCGGAAGCGCGTCCGGCGCGCTACCCCGCCCCGGCGCACGAGCGCCCGTTGCGACCCTCGCGCGCGCCACCCAGAACGCCTCGAGCCGGGCGCTCACGGATACGCCCGACGCCAGCAGCGTGGCGATGCCAACCGTCGAGCCCGAGCGTTTCGCGCCACCCGTGACGGGAAGCACGGCCACATGGATTCAAGTCGCTCTCTTGCAGTAGTGACCGGAGCCTCGAGCGGAATTGGCCTCGAGCTCGCCAAGCAGTTCGCGGCGCACGGGTTCGATCTCGTCCTGGCCGCCGAGGATGAGGAGCTCGCCTCAGCCGCGGCCGAGGTCGAGTCGCTCGGCGCGAGCGTAGAGCCGGTTCGCGTCGACTTGGCCGAGGAGCGCGGCGTCGAGGAGGTGTGGCAGCAGGTGAAATCCCTCGGCCGGCCGGTGGACGCGCTGGCCCTCAACGCCGGGATCGGCGCGGGTGGTGCCTTCGCGGACACCGACCTGGCCGATGAGCTCAAGCTGGTTGATCTGAACGTGCGCTCGGTCGTGCATCTCGCCAAGCACGCCGTAAGAGAGATGGTCACCCGCGGAGAGGGGCGGATCCTGATCACCTCCTCTATCGCCTCGACGATGCCGGGGCCGTTTCAGGCCGTCTACAACGCCTCGAAGTCGTTCGATCAGAGCTTCGCGCTGGCGCTGCGAAACGAGCTGAAGGACACGGGAGTAACGGTTACCTCTCTCATGCCCGGGCCCACCGACACCGAGTTCTTCGAGCGGGCGGACATGACCGACACCACGGTCGGGGCGAGCGACAAGGACGACCCCGCGGACGTCGCTCGCGACGGCTTCGACGCGCTCATGGCCGGCGATGAGCGTGTGGTGTCGGCGTCGGCGTCGACCAAGCTCCAGGGCCGCGCCAGCCGCGTGCTCCCGGACAGCGCGAAGGCCGCCATGCACCGCCGGATGGCCGAGCCCGGATCGGCCAAGAAGTAGGGCACGCGAGGCCCGCTGCGGTCGGGCGGGCTGACTTGGTCCGACCGGCTACAGGCGAATAATCGGACCGGTGTCCGCTCGGGCGGCCATCGCTGTGGTCGGCGCCTGGCTGGCCGCGGTCGCCGGCGGCTGCGGCGCATCCGAGCGGGAAGCCGACGCGGCGGTGGTGGCGGAGCGCTTCTACGCCGCTATCGCCGAGCAGGACGGCGAGGCGGCCTGCGCGGAGTTGAGCGAGGAGACCGCGAGCAAGCTCGAGCAGCAGGAGAGCGCGCCCTGCGCGGATGCCGTGCTCACACTGGAGCTACCGGCCGGCGGGGAGTCGGCTGTCACCGGCGTCTGGGTCAGGAGCGCGTCGGTGGATCTGGCGGAGGGCGGCACGACCTTCCTCGACGAGGGTCCGGACGGCTGGAAGGTCTCGGCCGCCGGCTGCGCTCCCACCGCGCCCGACCAGCCCTACGACTGCGTCCTGGAGGGCTGACGTGCGGGTGATGTTCGTCGTGTACCTCGTCCTGATCGTCGCAGTGATCGCGTACGTAACGGTGCTCGGCGTGCTGCACAACTGAGCCGTGCGCAGGTTTGTCAAGCACAACGGCCTGTCGCTCGTCTTCCTCGGGCTGTTCCTCGCGGCGCTGGTGCTCCAGGCCGTCGCCGGTCACGCCGACTTCAACGAGGAGCAGGACCGCCACGGCGACCCCCGGATCTCTCTGCTCCGCTACGTCACCTCGTCCGGCTTCGGTGTCGCGGTGATGGAGAACTGGCAGTCGGAGTACCTCCAGTTCACGCTCTTCATCGTGCTGACCGTGTGGCTCGTCCAGCGGGGGTCGCCCGAGTCGAAGGAACTCCACCAGGCCGGGCGCGAGTCCGACGAGGAGCAGAGGGTGGGCGAACATGCACACGAGGGCTCGCCGCGCTGGGCCAGGATCAGCGGTATCCGGCGGACGATCTACGAGAACTCGCTGCTGCTGGTGATGGGCGCCATCTGGCTGGCCACCTGGTTTGCCCAGTCGATCGCCGGCGTGGCGGAGTACAACAGCGAGCGCGTCGATCATCAGCAGAACGCCGTGTCCTGGGCGGACTACCTGACACGCCCCGACTTCTGGGAGAAGACCCTCCAGAACTGGCAGTCCGAGTTTCTCGCGGTCGGCTCGATGGCCATCCTCGCCGTCTACCTGCGCCAGCGCGGCTCGCCGGAGTCGAAGCCGGTGGGCGCGGCCCACGACTCGACGGGCGTCGAGGGCTGATCACGCCCGGCGCCTGATCTCACGCGGGCTCGGCTGGATCCTCCTCGCCCGCGAGCTTGAGCGAGCCGGCCTTCACGTCCTCGAAGTGCCGCTCCTGGATCGGGAGCGCCCAGTCGATCAATTCCTGCAGGCGGGCGTCGCCGGCCTGCTCGTTGAGCTTGCGCAGCACCGACCAGTGGCCGACCTCGCCCGCCTCGGCCATGGTCAGGAACTCGAAGCCGTCCAGCGCGTCGGCGTCATCCCCGAGGTAGGTGGACATCATCTCCGTCGCCTCGCCCTTGGTCTCGCGAGCCTTGTCGAGCACGGCGGTCTTCTTGCCGTCCAGCTCGTCGGCCAGCTGGGTTCCGCGCTCCTCCGTCTCGCGGGCCTCCTCTTTCATTTGCTCGAGCTTCTCGGACAGCTCGCCGTCATCCGTCAGGCCGCCGATCTTCTCGGTGGCCCCCTGGGCCGCCATGGCGAGGCCAATCACCTCCGCAAGCTTCTCCTCCAACACGGTCAGCTCAGCCATCTCAATCCTCCACTGGTCGCTCCAGGCCGAAGCCCGGCTACCCGCTCATTGCGCCGCGAATCCTGTGGGCCAAATCCTCAGTCGCCAAGCAGCATCGCCGAGGCGGCCGCGACGCCCGTCGAGACGGCGGTCATGGCGAGCGCGAACCGGAAGGCGTCGCCCGGGAGGTGCCGGCGGGACGCCAGCGTCGCCGCCACGTCGGCGCCGTCGGCGAGCGCCTGCGCGCTCATCCAGTCGCGCGCGCGGCGCGGTTCGCCCCGCGCGAGGGTTGCAAGAGCGCCGGCGCCCAGCGCAACGTCGCGCGCCCCATGGCCACGGATGAACACCTCCGTGGCCTGGTCCTCGGCCCTCCGCCCTATCCACCCCCGCCCCGCCCGGGGGAGAAGAGATACGCAAGCCCGAAACCAGGGCGAGTCAGCGACAACCCGGCTGCGAGCACAGGGGCCCCAGCCGTTGCGGGCGCTGACTAGCTCCGGATACGCCGGGTAGCAGCCGAGCATGGCCTCCATGGGCAAGGCGGGCACGCGATGACGGAGGTCATCGGCCGAGGAGCGGGAGAGCTGGTGACCGACGAGGCACGCCGCCGAGTAGAGGTCAAGGCAGACCGAGAGGAGCTGGCGGTGACCGAGTCACGCTACGCCGAGGGCGAGAGCGGACCGGACCCGCATTTCCATCGGGAGCACAGCGACTGCTTTTTCGTGCTCGACGGACGCCTTGTGTTCGAACTCGAGAGCGAGCGCACGGAGGCGCGCCCGGGGGATTTCATCGCGGTGCCTCCGCTCGTCGTCCACACGTTTCGCAACGAGGGCCCTGGAGATGCGCGTTTTCTGAACGTCCACGCCCCGAGCAAGGGCTTCATCGAGCATCTGCGTGACGGCGGCGACCCGGACCGCTTCGACACCTTCGACCCATCCGAGCGATAAGCCAGGTGGCCCAAGTCGATGCTCGGCTGGTTGCCGCCTTGACCGTCCAACTCGAGCGGCGGCGCACGACACTCGCCGGCGGCGCGCAACGGGTTGGCTGGAAGCTCGGGGTTGGAGACAGAGAGAGAATCGGTGACGGCCCTGTCGTAGGTCATCTCACGTCGGCGACGCAGCTGGAGCCCAACGGGGTCTATCGGACCGGCGGTGCAGCGATGCTCAGCGCCGACGCCGAGCTGGGAATCGAGCTCGGGCGCGATCTCGACCCAGGCGCAGACCGTGACGCTGCCCAGGCCGCGATCAGCGGCTACGGCGCCGCCCTCGAACTCGTCGACCTCAATCAGCCGGAGAGCGATCCGGAGGAGATCGTCGCGGACAACGTGTTCCATCGCGCCTTTGCTCTCGGCCCGCTCGACCGGCCATGGCCGAAGAACGGCGTCGAAGGCCGTCTGATCGTCAACGGCGACTCACGCGCCGCCGCACCTGCGTCATCTGACTGCCCCGCCCTGATCCTCTCGGTCGCCGGTCTGCTCGAAGCGGTGGGCGAACGGCTACAGGCCGCAGATCGCATGATCATGGGCTCGACCGTCCAGCTCCCGGTCGCCACCGGTGACGAGGTGGTCGCCGACCTCGGAGCCCTCGGCCGAGTGGGCGTGACGATCACGCCGTAGCGGCAAGACCGGGCTCAGAGCTGCTCGCGGACACCCGCCTCGCGCTCGATGCGACCCAGCTGCTGTTCGAGACCGCCTCGAGCGCCGCACGCCCGCTGCCGGGCCGGAGTACCGGGAGCCGGTCTCCCTGGCGGCACCCTCGAGCGCCATCGCCAGCGCGGCGTACACGGCGAGCGCGCACAGGACGAGCCCGTTCACTCCCGCGATGTCCTCCCAGCTTCCGCTCGCGCTCAGCTGATACAGCCCGGTCGTTGAGAAGCGGAGCGCCGTGGTAGCCAGGACCCGAAGGCCACGAGCTTCCGCATGCCGGCGGCGGAGGCGGGGACGAGCATCGCTACCGCCGCGATCAGGAGGAGAGCCCGAGTGCGTACCCGATGGGCCTCGTCTGAACCGAAGGGCGGGGCCCACCGGGAATGTTCGTGCCCTCCTAAGCGACTTATGCGGCAAGGGCCTCGCTTGTTCAGGACAACGTCGAGACCCCGAGGTCCATCACCTACCTGGAGGCTTACCGTGCCGACCGCTGACGGCCATTTCAAGGGCATCTCGGTCCCCTCGATCCCGTGGCGGGAGACGTGCTGCGAGGAGGACTGCCCGGAGGAGCCCGGCGAGTCGGGCTACTGCGCGCTCCACGACTGAGGAGGGGTGGAGGGCACCGCTTCGGCGGGTAGTCCCAGACGGCCCTGCTCAGCGGGGCCAATCAGGGTGTTCGCGCAGCCGCGCGAAGGCTTCGTCGGTATTCGCGCGATCGAGCAGATCCCGGTTGCGCTCGGCCGCTTGCCTGAGCTCGCTCAGCGCCGCCTCGTCGTCTCCCAAGCGCGACTTTGCCCGAGCCAGGTGGTACCGCACGAAAGCGGAGTCGCGATTCGGGCCCGTCTCGGCCTCGAGAATGTCAGCGGCGCGCTTCCAGTCACCGAGGCTCGCGGCATGCCGCGCCAGATAGATCGGCTCCCAGGGCAGGCTGTGGTAGGCGGTGTCCGGCCAGCCGCCTATCGCGAGGACCGTGGTCCCGGCGGTCAACGCAACGGCCGAGCGACGCGCCTCAGGGCGCGGCAGGAACAGGGCCTCGCCACGCTGAAGCTCGAACGAGTCGTTGTCGACCTCGAAGCGGACTGAACCGTCGATGACGACGTACATCTCCTCCTGGCCGGGGGACTCGACGTGCTCCTCGATCACCGTCTCTCCGGCGTCCGCCCGGTACGCATTGGTCCCGAACGCGTTCACGCCCAACTCCCGACGGACGGGAACCCAAGCAGGTCCCTCTTCGGCCACCGGGACGGCCGGCGCATCGAGCAGCGAAATGACCCTGACCTGACCTGTCGCCACCGGGGGATCCTTCCAGCTCCCGGCCAAAGGTCCACGCACTGCAGCAGCGAACCTTTGTGGAGCGTATGGCGGCTACGAGCCAACCCGAGCCCGAAGGCGCGTGGGGCACACACGAACCTCAGCGGGTCAACGAAGTCGAGAGCTTCGGGATCGAGATCATTCCGCCGGCGGACCGGACCGGCACGCCGTTCGACCTGTTCCGGCTGACGCTCGGCGGGGCGAACACCTTCGCAACCGTCGTGCTCGGGGCCTTTCCCGTCCTGGTCTTCGGCCTGGGGTTCTGGGAGGCGATGCTCGCCGTGCTGGTCGGCGTCGTGATCGGCGGCACGATCCTGATGCCGATGGCGCTGTTCGGGCCTCTCAACGGGACCAACAACGCCGTGTCGAGCGGTGCTCACTTCGGCGTAGTGGGCAGGATCGTCGGCTCATTCCTCGCCCTGCTCGTCGCGATCACGTTCTTCGCGATCTCGATCTTCACGAGCGGCGACATCCTCGTCGGGGCGCTCGACGAGCTGTTCGGCACCGGCCGCCCGGATTGGCTGGTGGCATTCGCCTACGCCCTGTTTGCCGTCCTGATCGTCGTCATCTGCCTGTACGGCTTCCGTTTCATGCTGTCGGTCAACAAGCTCGCCGTGATCACGGCTACCGCGCTCTACATCCTCGGCGCGATCGCGTACGGGCCTGACCTGGATCTCGGGTACGCCGGCGTCGCGGAGGGAGACGCGTTCGTGGCCGCCTTCGTGGGGAGCACGCTGCTAGTCATGGCGAACCCCCTCTCGTTCGGCGCCTTTCTGGGCGACTGGTCGCGCTACATCCCGGCGACCGCGAGTCGCGGCCGGCTGATGAGCGCGGTCTGGCTCGCGCAATTCGCGACGTTGATCCCGTTCGGCTTCGGTGTGGCGACCGCCACCGTGATCGCCCTCGAAGCACCGGCATTCGCCGAGGTGGCGGACTACGCGGGCGGCCTCGTGGACGTGACCCCCGGGTGGTTTCTCATCCCCGTCTGCATCATCGCCGTCATCGGCGGCCTGTCCACGGGCACGACATCGCTCTACGGCACCGGCCTCGACTTCTCGTCCGTCTTCCCGCGCCTGTCGCGTGTCCAGTCGACGGCATTCATCAGCGTGATCGCGGTGGCGGTCGTCTTCCTCGGTCGATTCGCGTTCGACTTCGTGAGCACGATCACGACGTTCGCGACGTTGATCATCGTGTGCACCACGCCGTGGGTGATCATCATGACCATAGGCTTCCTGGTACGCCGGGGCTTCTATCTGCCCGAGCACCTGCAGGTCTTCAACCGCGGCCAGCGGGGCGGTGCCTACTGGTTCACGAGCGGCATCAACTGGCGCGGTATGGCGGCCTGGATTCCCGCGGCGGTGGTCGGCCTGCTGTTCGTGAACCTTCCGGGTCAGTTCGAGGGACCGCTACGCAACACGGCGGAGGACCTCGGGATCGATCAGCTCGCGGGTGTGGACATCAGCCTGGCGGTCGTAATCGTGCTGGCGGCACTGCTGTACGTGGTGTTCATCGCCCTGTTCCCCGAGCCGCGCGGGGTCTACGGGAGCGACGGGCCACGCTGGTTCAAGAGCGCGGACGAGGAGCTTCAACCGATCACGACGCGGTAGGCCGCGTCGCTCAGCCGATCGGAACGCGGACGATCTGGCCCGGGTGGATCAGGTTGGGGTTCGGAATCGTGTGCGGGTTCGCGGCCACGAGGCGGTAGTAGAGGTTTCCCGACCCGTAATACAGCGTCGCAAGGCCCCACAGCGTCTCGCCCGCCTGCACCACGTGCTCCAGGTAGTTGATGTAGCCGGGCACGATCTTCGGCCCCAACACCGCCGGGACGATGACCTTGTCGAGCTCGGAGCCGTCCTTGGGCGAGGTGTGGAACACCTCGACGAAGACCCGGTCGAGCTGGAACGCTGCGCCGGAAACGTCGACGCTCAGCTGGAACTGTCCGTGGCCGCCCGTGCCGTCGCCGGCCATGAACGAACCCGTGACCTCGTCGTGGCCTTCGCTGACCCGGTAGTTGAAGGTCGCCTCGAACGCCCCGCCGGCCACGCCTGCGATCTGGATGTTGTTGCTCACCAGGTCGTAGGCCCTTGGTTGCTGCACATCGATCGACATGCTTCAGCTCTCCTTGTCCATCGTGGGTTGCCCGTCGTGGCGGCGTGACGTCACGGCGAGCAGGATACGTCGACGACGTTGTTGTTTTCGTCCGTTTCGGGGAAGGCGGCGTCGGGGTCGATGGCTGCCCGGCCGAAGATCTCCGCCGTCAGGGGCTCGCTCAAGGGGAAGGCGATGCTCGCCGACTCGCCCGGCTGCACCTCAGCCTCGCCCAAGACGCCGCCGAGCTCCGCCCGCACGAGCACTGCCTCCGCGAGCTCGCCCGCGGCGACGACCACCGGGACCTCGACGCTGAGCGCCGACTCGCCGAGCAGGCACTGGGGCTCCCCGGCTGCGAGATCGAGGACCGCGGGTGCCGGACCCGGCGTGGGGTTCGGTGTCGGCGTCGGGCTCGGTGCCGGCGTGGGGCTCGGGCTCGGCGACGGCGTTGGGTTGGCCGACGGCGTCGCAGCCAGCGGCGACGGGAAGGTCTTGCTGTCCGCCGCCGCGTCGAATGCGACCACGCCGCTGTAGGTCAGGAACAACGCGGCGCCGACGATCGCAACTCCGGCGCTGAGCCGGAGACGCCTCCAGGGCCCGAGCATCGTGACGGCCGGGGGAATCGCCGCACCGAGGGCGGCGGCGAGCAGCCGGCCCGTAGACGAGGCGCCCATCAGCGAGGTGATGGACGTGGCGGCGATGGCGCCCACGACCGCGCCCATGCATTCGAACATTGGGCTGGCGGGCGGCGCCTTCTCCTGCTGGACCGGCGGCGCTTGGAGTGTGTTGGTCAGCGGCTCGATGTCGTGCACCTTGCCTTCACGTGAGAGGACGACCAACTACGGGCCCGCATTCCCGGGGCCTACTCAGCCGGTTGCAGGACCGGTGCTCGGGCGCTGGTAGTGACCGGCGGCTTCGCGCTCGCCGAGCTGACCGGGACAGACGAGTCGCCGCTTTCGGAGCCTGTCACCCCCCACGACCGCGGTGGCCTGGGCCGGCAAGGTCACCGCCGCGGAGCGGGCCGCCGTAGTGCCGGCGCTCCGCTCGCACGACGCGGGCATACGCCGGCGGGCGGAGCAGGTGGCGGAGGGACGCTGGTACCACCGCGGCAGACCGATTCCACCATCGCTGAGCCGGCAGGCGCGACCTCAGTCGCGCTCGGTGAAGAACTCCAGCACCGTGCGAGCCTTCGCCTGTTGATCGCCGGTGGGGTCGACGCCCCGCTCGTCCAGCAGGGCATGGAAGGCCTTCCCCGCGTCTAGCGCTTGGTCGGTGGGAACCTTGATCGAGAGCTCGATGAGGTCGCTGTCGTCCGGCAGCACCCACTCCTCGACGGTGACCTCGTGGGGGAAGCCCGGGGGCTCGAGCTCCCACTTGCGCACGTCCACCGGCCCGAGCACCGACAGCTCGTTCCAAGAGATCCCGATCGGCGCGTAGTCCCCGATGAGGTTCTCCTGGTCGTCGGAGAACAGCGTCCGCATCGGGCGCTCTCCGGCCGCGACATCGTCGATCTCGTCCCGGCGCTGCTCGGCCTCGAGCTTTGCCGAGCAGACCGGCGTGTCCCCCACCATGTCGAGCTCGATCTTGAACCCGTCGGTCTGCTTCCAGCGGCGATCGATGTCAGCGGGAACGACCGGCCGCAACTTGACCGTCGAGTCGTCGGCGGCGTCGCGGGTCACCCGGGCGCGCAGCACGACCCCGGCATCGAAGAGCGCGAGCTCCTGTGTGTCGTAGAAGTACACCCTGCGCCGCTCTGGCTCGATCTCCGCCCCCTCCAGCTCGGCGCGCACGAGCTCCTCCTGATTGGCGCGGACGGTGATCTTGAACTCGACCTCCCCGATCTCGGAATCGAGCCCAAGGCTCTCGGCATCCCTGCCCGTGCTCATGCTCAGCTCAGCGTGTCACACGCACGTCGTCGACGCCTGCCTCGACCAGGCTGGCCCCTGACCCATCGGCGGCCTCGACGACTATCCGCACCGTCTGGCCCGCGAAAGCGGCGAGGCTGACGTTCTGGGCGGCCCATGCGCCATCCCGGTCGGACGCGGCGCCGCGTACCTCGTAGACGGTCTGCGTGGTGGAGCCGGCGACCCTCACGCGCAGGAAGTCGGCGTTCGAGGAGTTCGAGCCGTGCGCGAGGTAGGAGGAGAAGGCAAGCCGGTAGTTCGAGCCGCCGGTCAGCGCTACGGGCGCTGAGGTCATGGACGTGAGGCCACCGTCGACGTCGTGTGTCCCCGCGGCGCTGCCCGCGAGGCGCCCGGTCACGAGATCGTTGAGCCCGCTCGCGGTGGTGCCGAGCTGCTTCGCGCCGCTCGAGCTGGTGGCCTGCGGGTTGCCGCGCTCGAAGAGTCCACCCGTGGCCGTGTCCGTGCCGCCTCGGTTCCGCGTCCATCCCCGGGCCGCCTCGAAGTCGTCGGAGAAGATCGTGGCCGGCTGGACGGTGACCGTCCTGGCCGCGCCCGTGGTCACCGCCCCGCCGTTGTCGACGACGCGGGCAGTGAGCGAGTAGGTCCCGGCGGCGACACCGGCCCAGCTGAAGCTGTAGGGCGAGGTGGTGTCCTCCCCGAGCTCGGTCGCGCCGTTGAAGAACTCGACACGGCTCACGCTGCCGAACGGATCGGAGGCCGTGGCGGCGATGCCGACCGTCGCCGGAGCGGTGAAGGCTGCGCCATTCGCCGGTTGGGTCAGGCCCACGCTCGGCGGCAAGTTCACGGTGACCATCCGAGCGACCGAGGGCACACCATTCGCGTCGATCACGAACAGCATGTAGGGCCCGGGCGGTGCGATGTTCGAGTTGGCGGGCCCGGTGGCCGTGAGCGTGCCGCTGCCGGCGCTGAAGCTCAGCGGGATGTAGCGCTGCTCCATGTTCACCGAGTGCGTGACCGCTCCGAGGCGGACCAGCGCGACCTTGCGGATAGATGCGGAGTCCGGCGTCGAGATCTGCAGCGGCGCGCCGTAGTTCACGTCGTCCGGCGCAGTGGTGATCGCGGGGCGCGGCGCGAGCTCGCCGGAGGGGTCGTTCTTGAACAGGTACGGCGGCGTGAACACCTCGGCGTTCTTGGCCAGGTAGTCGACGTCATCGCAGCGGCCGCAGAGGCCCCCGCCCGACGACAGCACCCGTCCGTCCGGCAGCAGGAGCGCGGTCGAGTGGTACTGGCGAGTGACCTGCATCGCCGCGAGCGTGCTCCATTGGCCGGTGGCCGGGTTCCAGAGCTCCGCCGGGTAGACGCCGTTGTTGAGATCCACAAGGGACGCCCCCGACGAGTTGCCCCCGGTGGCGAGAACAGTGCCGTCGGCGAGCACGGTGAGGTTGTGCTGGCGGCGCCCAAACGCCATGTCCGCGGTGGCGGTGGACGAGGGGCCGGCTCCGTTCACGTCGATGACGCGCGCTGTCTTGGTCGACGGGCCGCCGCCTGCCACCAGGGTCTTGCCGATGTCGTAGACCGCATGGCTTCCATAGGTGCGGTCGATGGTGTCGCGCGCGCCGAAGGTCTGCCACGCGCCCGCTCCCCCCGGGTTGAGGCTTCGCATCGTCTGGCTCGGCCCGGAGTAGAAGGCGCGCCCGTCGGGCGCCACATCGAGCCACGGATACAGCGGAAGGCTGAGCGACGCGCTTCCCAGCGCTCGCAGGCCGCCGGCCGTTGTCCGAACCTCCGGGGTGTCCGGCCGGCCCTCGGTTATCAACATCTCGCCGTTGCTCAGCGGAGTCACGCTGGGATACCAGCGCCCGAGGGCCATGTCCGGGCCCCGCGACCACGAGTTGGTGGCCGGATTGAAGGTGTGCGTCTGCGGGATCCCGTTCAGGCCCGAGTCCTTGTTGCCGCCGGCCAGGAACATGGAGCCGTCGGGCAGATGTGCAAGCCCGCTGCAGAAGACGTTGAAGCCGGTGTCGACCCTCACATCGGTGTGCGTTCCCGTGGCGGGATCCCACACCGTAGCCCGTGTGTGATCGTGGACCGGAAAGCTCTCCGTGGCGGCGTCGCCGACAGAGTCGTACGCCAGCACCCTGCCGTTCGGCAGCAGGGCGACATGCACCCCGACCACCGGCCAGTCGTCCACCACCCCCCACTGGCCCACCAGGTGCTCGTCACCGACGACCGCGGCGGCAGCCAGCGCTGCGTCGGCTCGTGTTGCCGCGACCGTGCTTCGCTGGAGAAGAGCCTCCTCGGCGGGTGAGTGGGTAACCGAGTCTTCTGCGGCGTGGGCCGCCGGCCCCTCCAACCCGTGGTGCGCGGACGCGCGAAACGGCGCCGACAACAGACAAACGAGGGCCAAGGCCGCGACCAGCCCCAAACGAACCAGCACCTATTCACAGTAACCCCGCCCCGCCCGGGCCGCCAGCGATATGGCACGCTCACCGTGTGAACATGGTCGAGCGGCTGCTGGCGGTGGACGTATCGGCGCTCTCGGACGCCGACAAGACGCTGCCGGTTGTCGATCCCGCGGTGCGCGCGATGATTCCCGACGTCCGCATGGCCGGGCCGGCTTTCACGGTCACGGCCGAGGACGACCATCTGCCGGTGCTCGACGCCCTGGCCCAGGCCGCGCCCGGCGATGTGCTCGTGATCGCGGCGAACGGCGGGTCGAGCGCCGTGTTCGGCGAGCTGTTCGCCACCGAGGCGCGCCGCCGCGGCCTGGCCGGACTCGTCGCCGACGGTTTCTGCCGCGATCTGCAGGGCCTGCGCCGCATCGGGCTGCCGGTGTTCGCGCGCGGCACGACGCCGCGGTCGGGCGCGACGGTCTCGCGCGCCCCGCTCGGGCAGACGGTTTCCTGCGGCGGGGTCGAGGTGCACCCGGGAGACATCGTGTTCGGCGACGACGACGGCGTGCTGATCGCCGCTGCGGAGCGAATCGAGGCGGCGCTGGAGACCGCTGAGGCGATCGGGCGCGGCGAGCGCGCGATCCTCTCCGCCCAGGCTCGTGGCGAGGGGCTGCACGCCCTGACGAACCACGAAGAGCACGTCGCCGCTCTCGACCGCGGCAAGGCCAGCGCGCTGGCGTTCCGGGTCGATGACTGACTTCGCAGATGCCTTCGCGCGCAGGACGCGCCTGCCCGGCGGCAGCGAGCTGGCCACGATCCTCGCCGGCAGCCCGCCCGGCGTGCTGTCGATGACGGGCGGGTTCCCGAACGCCGCGACGTTTCCGACCGACGAGCTCGATGAGATCGCCGGGCGTCTGGTGCGCGAGGACGCCGCCGTCGCTCTTCAGTACACCCCCTGCGAGGGCATCGGGAGCGTCCGGGAGTACCTGGTCGAGCGCCAGGAGCAGCTGCAGGGCCGGCGCCCCGAGCGCGCCGAGCTGATCGTCACCAGCGGCGGGATGGAGTGCATCACCCTGATGTGCCAGGCGCTGATCGATCCCGGCGACCCGATCGCCGTCGAGGCCCCGACCTATCTCGCCGCGCTGATGGCCTTCGGCCGCGCCGAGTGCGAGACGGTTGCGATCGCGATGGACGACGACGGACTGCGCGTCGACGAGCTCGAGCGACGGCTGGCGGCCGGCCTGCGCCCGAAGTTCGTGTACACGATTCCCGAGTACCAGAACCCGACCGGCAGGACACTGCCGCTGGAGCGGCGCCGCGGGCTGGTCGAGCTGTGCCGGCGGCACCATGTGCTGATCCTCGAGGACGTCGCGTACCGCGAGCTGTCGTTCGACGGAACGGGACTCCCGACGCTGTGGTCGCTCGCGCCGGACATCGTTCTCCAGACCGGGACGTTCTCCAAGAGCTTCTTCCCGGGCGTGCGGCTCGGCTGGGCTGTCGGCCCACCCGACGTGGTCGCCGAGCTTGCCGCCGCCAAGCAGAACACCGACCAGTGCGCAGGCGGCCTGGGCCAGCGAATGGTCGAGGAGTACGGCCGCGCCGGGGGCTTCGAGCGCCACCTCCCGGCGGCCCGGGCTCTATACGCGTCGCACTGGGCGGCTCTGTCGGCGGCCCTGACCCGCCACATGCCGGAAGGCGTCGAGTGGACCGAGCCCACCGGTGGCTTTCTCACCTGGCTCACGCTGCCCGAGGAGGTCGACACGCTGGCCCTCCGTCCGGCCGCCATCGCGGCAGGCGTGGCCTACGTCCCGGGACCGCCGTTCCACGTCGGGGACAACGGCCGCAACGAGCTGCGGCTGTCGTTCAGCCACCTGAGCGGGCCGGAGCTGAAGACAGCGGTCGAGCGGCTGGCGGGCGTCGTCCGCAACGCGCTCGAGCGGGCGAACACGGCCCCGCGGGCTGCCGAGGGAGCGCGAAGCCACTAGCCCGGCAGGGGTGAGGCGCTTAGGTCGCGAGATGACGACCTAAAGCGCCTAACCCCCAATTCCGCGGACCGAGGCGCTCCCGGCGTGAGCGTACTCACAGACAGGATCCGCAACCCCGTGGACACTGAGGGAGCCGGGTCCTGATCAAGGCGCGGTCCGAGCCCTCACTGGGCGCCGACCGCGCCGGCGCACTTCGCTGCCCCGGCCAGACGCAGTCTCTATGAAAAGGAGCACGATGTATCCGATCATTCGAAAGGCCACGGAGGACGACCAGGGGGCCCTGCAGCGGCTCGCGGAACTCGACAGCCAGCAGCCGCTCTCCGAGCCGGCCCTGATCGCGGAGATCCGCGGCCTGCCCGCCGCAGCGATCTCTCTCGCTGACGGGCGGGTCGTCGCTGACCCCTTCAAGAACACCGCCGTCCTGCGGCAGCTGCTGCACTATCGCTTCAGCGCCCTGCAGGCTTACACGCGCCAACCCTCGCTCGCTGAGCGCATGCGCGAAGCGATGTCGATCCCTCCGGTCGTCCGCGCCAGCGAAGCCTGATCGACCGTCGTGGGATCCGGCCCCCGCCCCACGGCGCGCGGGGGCCCGGTCCTGCCTTACCTGGTCCGCAGGCCGAAGCCAAACGGATACAGCGGGTCGTACTCGGCGTCGTCCCGGTTGACCGGCTCCTGATCGACGCGTGCGCGGCCAGGTGACCGGCACCCTGCCCGTGAACGGCCTGCGGCCGTAGAGGGTGTCCGCCACCCCGTCGCCCTCGCTGCCCGGCAATCAAGCCGCCACCAGCGTCGATCTCGGTCCGCTGTGCCGGTGCTGGGAGCGAGGGCGGAGCTGCTCGGAGCGCTGGCGCTGGTGCTGGCAGGGGATCTGGGTTGGGAATGGGGCGCCAGGCTCGGACGTCGTCCTGAGTACGTGAACTTCGACGAAGCTGCGACTGCCGGGCTGCAGGAGGTCTTCCAAGGCGAGCTGCTTCGGCCGGAGGGTGATCGGTACGACTCGGCGCGGCGGGTCTGGAACGGGATGATCGATCGCAGGCCGGCGCTCATCGCCCGTTGCACGAACGTCGCCGACGTAAAGGCCGCACTCGGCTTCGCCCGCGAGCACGACGTGGTCCTCGCGGTACGTGGCGGCGGCCACAACGTCGCCGGCAACGCGGTCTGCGACGACGGGCTCGTCATCGACCTTTCGGCGCTGAGGCGAATCCACGTTCAACCCGACTCACAGACGGCGCGTGCCGAGCCGGGGGTCCTGCTCGCCGAGCTCGACCACGAGACGCAGGCCTTTGGGCTGGCCACCCCGACCGGCAACGTCTCGATGACCGGCCTCGCCGGGCTGACCCTCGGTGGTGGGCTGGGGTGGATCGCACGCAAGCACGGAGCGACCTGCGACAACCTGGTCTCCGCGGACGTGGTCACGGCCGACGGCCGCTCGGTCAGGGCGAGCGAAGACGAGAACCCCGACCTGCTCTGGGGCCTGCGCGGAGGGGGCGGGAACTTCGGCGTCGTGACCTCGTTCGAGTATCGCCTTCACACCCTGGGACCCGCCGTGCTCGCCGGCGCCGTCGTCCATCCGTTCGCGCGCGCGAGGGAGGTACTGCGCTTCTTCTCTGACTTCGTCGCCACTGCGCCTGACGAGCTGTCCGCTACTGCCTCGATCTTCAGAGCCGCCCCGGACTCGCCGCTGCCCCCCGAGATCCATGGCCAGGCCGTCCTCGGGATGGCGGTCTGCTACACCGGCGATCTTGACGCGGGCGAGCGGGCCCTACGACCACTTCGCGCCTTTGGGCGGCCGGTCGCCGACCTCATCGTGCCGTTGCCCTACACGGAGATGCAGAGCGGCTCGGACGCCGCCTACCCGCCGGGACTCCGCTACTACTGGAAGTCGCACTACATCACCGAGCTGACCGACGAGGCGATCGACGCGGTCGTGGAGTACGGGCCGCGCCTGCCCTCACCCTTGTGTTCGTTCTACTTCCAGCACCTCGAGGGCGCGATCGGCCGTGTCAGCGAGAGCGAGGCCGCCTTCGGCCACCGACACGGCGCCTTTGACTTCGCGATCCTTACCGGCTGCAGCGACCCGGCTGAGACCGACGCCAACGTCGCCTGGGCCCAGGACCTCTGGACGGCGATGCAGCCGTTCGCAACCGGCGTCTACGTCAACAACCTTGGGGAGGAGGGCGACGACCGCGTCAGGGCCGCCTATGCGCCGGCGACCTACGCGCGCCTCGTCGCGCTGAAGGACGCGTACGACCCGACCAACCTCTTCCAACTGAATCAGAACATCACGCCGAGTCCATCGCCCTGACCCCTGCCGCGCGCGCGGAACAGCGTCGCCGACCGCGTACGATCTATCGAGATGCAGTGGACGATCTCCACGTCCTCCGGCCAGGACCTGCTGGAGCCGCTGATCGGCTACCGCGAGTGGGTGCTCATCGGCGACGACCTCGTCTCGCCTCTGGCCCGGACGCCCTGGAGCGGCGAGACGATGCAGGCGGAATGCCTGCCCAGCTGCCGCGGCGCCCGCGGACTGTGGCGGGATGCCTCCGAGCACCTCGGCCCGGCCCCGGATCCCAATTGCGTCTGCGGTCTGTACGCGCTCTTCACGCCCCCGCGGCGCGGGGGCCGCGAGCGGCTCGCAGTGGTGCGCGGCGCGGTCGCCCTCTGGGGCCGCATCGAACTGCATGAGCGGGGCATGCGGGCGGAGTTCGCCCGGATCGTCACGCTCGCGCTACCGCGCTCGCGCAGGTCCGCGGGCGCCGTCAGAGAGAGCGCCGAGCGGCTGGAGGTCCAGGCAGTGCCGGCCCAGGATCTGGAGGCCGCAGCGCTGCTGCACGGCCGGCCGCTGGAGCCCTCGCTGATTCCGACCTAGTCGTCGTTCCAGTGCCGGACCGCCCGGCGTTCGAGCATCGCTCGGAACTGCTCGGTCGTGCGCTCGAGAAGCTCCCCTGTCCCCCAGTCCAGGATCACCCCGTGGCGGCGGACAACGTCCATCACGTCGAGCTCACCGGATTGATAGAGCTCGGCGACCTCGGTGGGGTCCTGCTCGAGCCAGCCCTTGCGGGCGCCGGCTATCCGCTCGCGCTCCTCCTTGGTCCGCTCCTCTTCGACCTCGTACGTCGACGGCGACGATGTCGTCGGCCACCGTTCAGCCCGCCCTGTCGATCAGGAACAACCTGGCCCCCGAGTCCCCCGAGCGGCCCCGGTGGCCGGCGCCGTCGGGCAGCAGCAGCCCCTCGCCCGCCGAGACGCGCAGCGGTTCGTCGCCGTTCTCGAACTCGTAGGTCACCTCGCCCTCGAGGACGTACCCGGAATGACCCTCGAGGCACCACTCCTCCCGCAGCACACCGGGCTCGTACTCGACCAGCGCCCAGCGAACGCCGTTCACCTCCTGCGCGTGTGAGGCAATTCCCGGCGCCTCCGGCTCGAAGGGGAGGGACCCGAACTCGATCCGCCTGTGCTCGCTCAACGGTGTCCTTTCCTCAGGATCAGGGGAGGCCACGGCAACGTCCTCCCCCGCGTGCCTCCCTACCCCGCAGAATCCAGTTGTAGGCCTCCGGCACCCGCGGTTGATCTCCGACCGCAACCCGGTCAGACTCTGAGGGCCGACTTCCTTCATGGCCGCCCCCAGCGCACAAGCCCTGAAGACCCCGTCGCCGGCCAAGCGCCAGCCGGCGCTGGAGCCCGACCGGCGCGCGGAAGCGGAGCCACCCCTGCCGGCCCCGATCCTGGGTTGTCCATGTGGCGGCGGCTGCCCGCGCTGCACGGCGCCGAGTCGGGGGTCCAGCGCGCCACGCCGACCCGCATGAGGGGGAGGCGCACGGCCTTGGTAGCTGGCTCGTGACCGCTCCGACCGGGGCTCGAGCGACCGGCCACCGGCTGCCGCGCGCCGCCCACCAGGCTGCACGTGGCGACCACTCCCAACCGCACGGTCGCCGTTACTCGCCCGTCCCATCTGCGCGAGGGCCTCCCGCCGCGAGCGGACCGGCAATCCGGCCCACGGCGGCGCCGCCCGGAGCCTCGGGGGCGGGCGTGGGCCTCACCCCCGCCGAACGCGAGCGCTTCGAGCCGTTGCTGGGCCTGGACCTCTCGGCGGTGCGCGTGCACGCCGATCCGTCGGCGGCTTCGCTGGCCGCCGTACAGCGCTCGCACGCCTTCGCGTACGGCAGCCATGTCGTGCTCGGCTCCCGCGCTCAGCACGCGCCGACAGACGTGCGAGCACACGTCCTCGCCCACGAGCTCGTCCACGTGGGCCAGCAGGCCGGCCCTCGCCGGTCGTTCGATCCCGGGTTCTCACAGCCGGCGCGCGGACCCCCGGCGCTGGCGCACGCCCCACTCGCCGTCCAGCGCCTCGACGAGGACGACGACTCAATCCTCCCGGCCTGGGTGTCCGAGGCGGCGGGCACGGTGGCGGACGTCGGCGCCGAGGCGTTCGAGACCGCGACGGAGCTACCTGGGCGCGCCGGCGAGTTCGCCCTCGAGAGCGCCGCCGCCGTCGTCGAGACGCTCGCCCCCGGTCTGCTCGCGCTGCTGCGGGGAGGGGCCGTCGGGCAGATCGCCGACCTCTTCTGCGAGGGCCTCGACACGCTCGTTGCCCGCTACTTCGCCGCGCTCGGCGAGCTCGACCTCATGTCGACGATCGAGTCGACCTTCGAGGGGGCTGACGGAGGGTGTCGAGTCGCTCAGGACGGATCTCGGCAAGGGAGCCTCGGCGGCGCTGGGCAGCGATCCTGGGTCCGCTGGTCAAGGGCCTGGAGTCGTGGGGACGACCGCTGATCGAGACGCTCCAGGGCGCCGCGACCACCGTCAACGACCTGTTCTCCGGCGTCTGGGATCAGCTGGCGGTGCCGGCACTCGGGTTCCTGGAAAGCGTCGGCGGAGCGGTCTGGGAGGGGTTCACCGCCCTCGTGATCCGAGATCTGGGAGCTCAGCGCCCCGCTGCGCTCGGTCGCAAAGCAGGCGTGGGACTGGCTGATGGAGACCTTCGACCTCGCCTGGAACAGCACTGCGGACGTGCGCACCACGCTCGGCGAGAAGGCGTCCGCGGCCTGGACCGACTTCCTCGCCACGATCGAGCCGATCCGCACGCCGCTGATGGTGGCCGGCGGCATCCTGGTGCTCCTCTCCCCGCTCGGCCCGATCGTCGTACTCACCGAGGTCATCCCACCGCTCTGGGAGAAGATCACCTGGCTCTGGAACAACTGGAACAGCGAGGACATCCTCGTGCGTGCCCAGGAGGTGCTTCGCGAGGACATCCTGCCGGGGATCATCGGCGCGGTGAGCGGGGTGGCCGGCGCGCTCGCGGGAGCGTCCGCCTGGCTTGCCGGGCTGGTGACCCGACTGAGCACGGCGCTGACCGGGGTGCTCGGCGCCTTCGGTGGGATCCGCTGCCTCGCGGCGGTGACCACGTACCTGGAGGGCGCCTCGGCGCAGTTCGAGCGGCTCGGCGCCTGGGCGAACTCGGAGTTCGAAGGGCTTGGCCCCGCGCTGCAGGCGGTGCTCGACGCGCTCGTGGCGATCTTCCGGCCGATCCTCGACTTCCTGGTCCGCCTCGCGATGGTGGCCGTCAGCCCCGGCCTGCTGCCGATCATCCTCACCACCGCGATCTGGCTGCTGTGCCCCAACGAGCTCAAGCCGACCGGTCATCACGTTCGTCCTGGACCTGCTGATCGCCTTCGTCGAGGCGATGCCCGCGCTGTTCCTCGCGCTCGGTCCTATGGCCGCGATCGTCAAGGCGGGCGCCCTGGGCTTCCTGCGCCATCTGCGTGGAGCGGACGAGGAGGTCGACGACACCCGCATCGCGGTGAGCGACAAGATCGCCAGCCTGGCCGGAGGTGGCGGGCTGGAGTTCATGGCCGGCTTCGCCTTCGGCCTGCTCCACGGCGTGCTCGACGGCATCATCGACCCCTTCAGGCTGATCTTCCTGCTCCTCCGCGTGATGGTGCTGGGCGCCGGCGCAGTCGGGCGGGCGCTCGCACCGTTCGTTCGCGAGGCGGTGCCGAGCTTCGCCGCGGTCATGGCCCCGACCGGCGCCGACACCGACGACGCCACCGCCGGCACCCGAGGCGCCGCGCCGGTCGCCCGCGGCCCGCCGGAGCCGGCCGGTGGTGCCGAGCCGCTCACAGAGCAGGGCCCGACCGACGCCGAGGTGGCGGCGTCGCTCTCCCCGGGCACGGCGGCCGAGCTCGCGACCGCCGGCGCCGAACCCGACGTCGACGAGGCCGCCCTCGAGGGCGAGGCGCGGGCCGAGGCCGAGTCCGAGGGCGCCACCGTCGGCGGGCTGGCGGGGCTGCTCGCGGACGCCTGGGCCTTCATCATCGCGGGCGCCGAGCAGCTTGGCGCGCTCATCGCCGGCGCGCTGCGTCGAGTTCATCCTGCAGCCCGACTTCACGCTCGGCCGGAAGCTGGGCTTCGTCGCGGGCTTCCTGCTCCTGCAGGGGCTCATCATCTACTTCAGCGCCGGGGGCTACGCGGCGCTCAAGGGAGTCGAGCCGGTGCTGCGGCAGCTGCTGATCTACCTGCTCCGGTTCCTCGACCTCGGCGGCGAGATCATGGCGGTGCTCGGCCGTGCGCTGCGGCCGCTCAAGGGGGTCGTGCTCGGCGGCCTCGGAGCGATCCGCGGCTTCATGAACCGCTTCGCCTTCGCCCGCGCGCTGGTCGAGCGCATCGAGCGTCTCGCGGCCCGGCTGTTCCGCTTCGGCGACGAGGCGGCTGAGGCGGGCGCCGGGCGCGTGGCGGGCGCCGCCGACACCGGCGCGACCCGAGCCGTCGGCGAGACCGCCGAGGGCGCCGCGCGTGAGTCGGGCGAGCGCGCGGCCCGTGAGGCGCTCCAAGCGGGCGAGCAACGCGTTGCCGGCAAGGTCGACGACGTCGGCGAGGGCGCCCTCCGCAGCGCCGACGAGGCGGGCGGGAAGACTCTTCGCGACGACGCCGCCAAGGCCGGGCAGATGCTGCAGGCCAAGGCGTTCGCGAGCGCGGTCGCCGAGGCGAACGACCGGCAGGACTCGTCACTCCCCGTCCTGTTCGGCCAGCTCGTCCTGCTCGTTCAGGCCCGCTACCGCTGGATCAAGCGGTTCTACGCCCAGCCGACGGCTCCGGGGCACTTCCGGATCGGGTTCGAGGCCTCGCCTGGGGTCCAATTCGAGGACGACTACTCGCCCGGCCCGCCGATCTCGATCGAGGACATGGAGAAGATGCTGCCCGGCGTGAGCCTCCACACCCCGGCCCGCAAGAAGGGACTACAGGCCCTGAACGCCCTGCCGGACGCGGACAGCCACGACCTCGTCAACGCCTGGGCCAAGCTAGCGAAGAAGGATCCGGCGGCGGTCGAGAAGGCCATCATCAAGCTCGGGCAGCAGGACGCGAAGAAGGTGGCCGCGCTGCGTGCCGCCGAGCGCGAGGCCGCCGAGGAGCTAGCGGAGGACAAGGCCAAGCGCGAGGCCGTCGAAGAGCTCGCGGAGGAAAGCAGCAAGCTCCCCGAGGCCAGGGCCAAGGGCCTGACGATCAAGGACAAGCCGACTCTCAGGACGAGGCCTGGGAAGGGCCGCGGCACGATCCGAGGGGACCGACGGCTCCTAGGGCAGCGGATGAAGAAACAGCTCGGGGACCCGCCGTGGGCTCGTGACCGAAAAGACTGGAATGCGCACCACATCTTCCCGGTCGGGCTCCAGAACAAGCCGGTGTTCGACAAGCTGGTCTCGACGGTCGGGTGGGACCATCACAACCCCCTGCTTAACGGGATCCAGCTGCCCACGACGCTCAGGGCGGCCCAGGAGTCCGGCCTTCCGGTGCACCAGGTGACGAAGGAGATGGTGAAGGAGGCCAGAAGGCGGAAGCAGATCGGTGAGCCGATTCCCCCCGGCGTCATCCGCACGCTCCAGGGCCACCCCAACCTGAATGAGAAGGTGGAATTGGAGCTCCAGGCCCTCGAGAAGTACCTCGACGATCCTTACGAGCTCGAGCGTCAGGTCCTCCGCCTCGGGGATCGCCTGAGGAACGAAATCCTCCACGGCGGCGATCCCGTGAACTTCTAGGCGCGACGGCAACCTGGGCGACGTTAATCGCGAATAGCGACATGAACGCAGCCCAGATCGGCTGCGCGCCCTAGCCGGGCTCCGCCAGCAGCTTCTTCGCCGCCTCCAGCGCCGCCTTCGCCCGCTCCTCGCCGAGGATCTCGGCCAGCGTCTCGAACTTCGTGCGCACGAACGTCTCCACGTCGGGGATGCCGGCGTCGCGCAGCTTCTCCGCCAGGCGGGGGCCGATGCCGTCGATCTTCTCGAGCGACGTCGAGGTGGTCGGGGGCTCCGGCGGCGCCGGGGGAGCCGGCGGGGTCACGGGGCCCGGCGCCGGCGGGGCCGGCTCCACGCCGGTAATCGGCACCGAGGGCGGGATCGGCGGCGGGTCGGCGGCCATCGCGTCGCTCAGCTCCCTGAGGCCGTCGCGAGTGAGATCGGCGTAGCGCGTCGTGGCCGTGTGGGCGGCCTTCATGCTCTCCTCCCGCCGCTCCACCGACGCGATGGTCTCGTCGATGCTGTCGCGTGCCGCCTCTGCCGCGCTCACGCGCGCGGCGACGCCGGGCGAGCGCCCGATCGGCAGGTCGACCTTCTCCACCCCGCCGGTGCGCATGGTCACCTTCAGCCGGACCGTGCCGATCGGCCTACGCCGGTCCGGGGAGACGGCGTCCAGCCGCACGTCCTCTGCCCCGGCGTCGGGGTTGAGCAGGGCGGCCGGTACGAGCGTGCGGAACATGCCCGCCGCGTCGGTCACAGACTCGGCGAGCGGGTCTCCGGTGACGTCTCGCTCACGGCTGACGCGGACGATGATCTGGGGCAGCCCGGCCTCCGACGTGCGGTCGAACACGCGGCCCGCGAATACGAAGCCCTTCTCCGACGGCTGGGTGTCCGGATTCTGGAGCCGATCCCGGGCGGCAAGCACCGCGTCGCGCTCGGTGGCCAGGAGATCGAACTCGCTCGCGATAACGGTGTCGACCTCTTTGTTGAGGCCAACCCACGACTCCTCGGCAACCTTCAGCGCGCTGAGGACCTCGGCGTTGTCGCGACGCTTGACGTCCAGGAGGCGCGCGATCCTCGCGGTCACCGGATCCGTGTCTGTCTGTGGGCTCATGGCGGCTCCCCTTGCTCAGAACTCGGCGGGATCGGGCATGTTGGCGACCTGCTGCGTGCGGTTCGACGCGCGGAACTCGATCGGCGTCTGGCTGTGATTGCCGGTGAGGATCACATCCCGCGCGACGACCCTTGCCCAGAAATCGAGGACATTCCCCGTGACCTGGACGACCGGCGCGGTCGCCGCCTCGCGCTGCAGATCCTCCTCGGTCCAGAAGGCGCCCCCGGTGGAGCGGGCGAGCGCTACGAAGCCGCGCACGACACGATTGTCGGAGAACTGGATCACGGTCCGGTCCCTGTGCGGGTCGTTGTCGAACACGTCGAACACCACGGTGCCGAGGACGGCGTCGAGGATCTTGGGATCGATCAAGGTTGCGCTGAGGTCGAAAGCGGGCGTGGCCGCCGTGGCGACCGCCGACGAGAACGTCTTGCCGTCGAACGCCAGCATGTGCGCGACGGAGATGAAGTTGCCGAACTCCAGGGTGTCCGCCTTGGCCACCCCGGCCGAGGCGAACGGCTCCGCCCCGATCATCACGGAGCCCACCATGGCGTTGTCGAGGATGGAGTAGTTGCCGGCGGTGAGCGTCGGGATCGCCAGGGCGTAGGACGCCGCGCGCTCCCCCTCCCCCGGCGGCGGACCCGTGACCCCGAGCCGGTTGCCCTCGATCCGGAGGTCGCGACGGCCCTGCGACGCCCTTGCGGTAACCATCGCGGCGACGCGCCCGACCTCGATCTCGTTGCCCGTAATCGACCCCGACGGAAGCTGCAGGACCACGCCACCGTCCAATGCGGCGTTCCGCGACAGCAGGTTGTTGTCCGTGACCTCGTTCTGAAGCCCGCTGAGATTGACCACGAAGCCCTCGAGATCTGCGATCACCGGGTCGAGCAGGGTGGCGGCCCCGGCGGCCACCAGAGCCCCCTCGCCCGCCAGGGCGAGCTTCGAGAGCACGAAGGCGCGGTCGGTCAACGCGTCGCCGACGTCGATCGGGTGCGCGTCGAGGATGTTCGTCTGAGCCTTGGAGGCGAACGCTGCCGTGTTGATGGTCTGGGGGTTGGCGATGACCGTGGTGGCCGCGTCCTTCGCTCCCAGCCGCAGATTGCCGATGTCGGCGGCGTCCGCAGCCGCCACGAACGTCGGGAGCTTGAACACCTCGCCGGTGAGCAGCTGGAAGAGCCCGTCCAGCGGCAGGAAGGCGGTGGGGGCGGGCCGGACGCGCACGTCGTTCTTCTCCACGCGGACCGCGCCCAGGGTCGATCGCAGCGCGATGCCCAGGATGTCGAACCGGTTGCGGTCCACGAGCCGCACCTGGGTGTCCACGGCCTCGGTCAGGTTGCGGTAGTGCACGCGGTCGTCGGGCTCGATCAGAATCGCGGCTCCCCGGCAGCCCACGAAGGCGTTGCGACTCACCCGGAAGTCGCGCACGTCCTTGGTGCCCGACCACTCCAGGCCGACCCCGTCGGCCTGGATGACGTTGCCCTCGATGAGCGTGCGCTCGCATCTACCGAAGCGGACGAAGGGACTGCCGATCACGCGCGTCGCCGCGCGCTGCCCGAGGACCTCTTCCTTCGCGGCAGAGAGGATCTCGCGGCTGCGTGCCGGATCCGCGGTGGGAAAGGCCCGGAAGTCCACCTCGGCGAGCCGGCGGAGGTCCTTCTCACCGTCTTGGTCGCTCTCGAACACGATGGCGTCGCCGACGTCGAGGAAGCGGTTGTCCAGCACGCGCAGGTCGGTGGTGTCGCCGAGCACGCGCAGCCCTACGCGCGGCGACAGCCCTTCGCCCTCGCTGCGGGCCTGGCCCACCCGATTGTCGGAGAAGCGCACGTCCTCGGCCAGCCCGATGCTCGTCCCGATCGCCGAGGTGAGGAAGCGGTTGCCGTCGACCACCGCGTTCTCGACGATCTCGCCCAGCACTCCGGCCCGCCCGGTGATCAGGTTGTCCTCGATCTCGACGTCGAGCATGCCCGAGGCCCGCAGAGCGACGAAGCGAGAGTCAAGGCTCTCCCCCGCGCTGCGCTGGAGCTGGTCGAGGAGCCTGCGCACAGCTCCGGCTGACGCGGCGCTCCCCAAGAGCTTCTCGAGCTCCTCCCCCGCGCTCGCCGGCACGCTGAGGAACCGGTTGTCCGCGATCGCCACGTCGAGCAGGTCCGAGAGGTCGATCCCCCGTTCCACGGCCGCGAAGGTGCTGCCCGTGATCCGGCTGGCCTGCAGCCGCAGCCCGCGCAGGCATGACGCGCCCACCAGCACGCACCCGTGGATCCGCCAACCGGCACAGTCCGCGTCGCGGAGCTCGATGGGCGGGCGCGCCCCGGGCTCGACGCGGGACACGACGAGCATGTCGTCCAACATCAGGCCGTGGGTGCCCGCGCACTCGAAAACGCACGCCGCGCTCCGCTGCACGATCGCGAACGAGCGGAAGGTGGCGTCGGCGGCGCCGGCCAGATCGAACATCGACGCGCCGCGCAGCTCGGCCCCGGCCACGAGCCGGCTGGAGAGGCCGCAGCCCTCGATGCAGACGTCGGCTGTGCCCTTCAGCGCGAGCGGCTCCCGCAACACGTGCTCACCGGGCAGCAGGCAGAGGCAGCCGCCGCCTCGCCGCAGCAACCGCCGGACGGCCCGCGCCACGTCCTCGCCCGGTGCGAGGGCGACACAGCAGCCCAGTGCCGGGTCGGTGAGCGGCTGGAAGACCCGGCGGCAGTCCTCGATCTCGTGGGCGTCGTGCCTGACTCGCCCGCCCGCCCGCCAGCGGAGCACTCCGAGCGGGACCCGGAAGCGGTCCGGGCCCTCCGGCGGCTGGTCGTCTACAAGGACCTCGGGGTTGCCGACGTCGCCGGCGCGAACGGGGAACGTCCAGTAGTCGCCGGGGAGCGTCGGGCCGGCATTCTCGAACCGCAGCCGGATGCCGTCGCGCAGCTCGACGGGTGCGCCACCCGCGAAGTCGGCCACCGCGCGGACGTCGTCCCAGAGCCGGAAGAAGTACTGGCGTCCCGGGGGACCGGGGATCGCGCCGAACAGGTCCTGGGTGAGGTCGATCTCCTCGTCGCTGGCCAGCACGGCGCGCCCGCCGTACACGAGTCGCCAGTCCTCGGCGAGGTCTGCGGTGCGCTCCGCGTCGGGGCTCGCCGGCTGCGGAGGGCGCTGGGGCAGCGGCTCGAACGCCTCGAGGTAGAAGCTCTGCAGCCCCGACCGCAGTATCGGCTGGCGGTTCGCGCGGATCGTGAGCTTGCGCGTCACAGCGTCGAACGTCCCGCGCCCGGTGAGGCCCCCGTTCGCCCGCGACCACTTGAACATCGGGCCGCCCGACCCGACGTCGGCGATCTCGACGCGGTAGAGGTCGTGTTCGAAGCCGCTGTAGCCGCCGCCCTCCACGACCGGGCAGTCACCCTCGCTGATCTCGGTGGGCGCGAGGGAGACCGAGAGTCGCCGGCGGGCGGAGCGATCGTCGCGGAGCCGGTCGCCGAGATCGTCGCAGCCCTGCGCAGGGCCGAGCCGAAGCAGCCGCAAGGCCAGTCCGTGCCAGATTCGCTCGGTCGTGTCGACCCCGCCGAGCGCCGGCTCGAGCAGGCGGTGGGGGACCTGAAAGCCGTTGAGCGCCTCCCGCCAGAGCTCCAGCACGACGGCGTCGCGCGTGCCCGGGGTTCCCGGCGCGGCCCCGTCGGCGGGGGCGGTCAGGTAGGTCGCGTGCCGCCGTTCCGGCGTGCCCTGGTCGCCGCTCGAGGAGCGCAGGTGGGCGAGCAGGCCTCCCGCCCACACCTGTCCGGGGTTGACCTCGAGACCGACCTGGCCATCCGCGACCGTCGCCTGCACCACGAGCAGAGCGTCCCGATCGCTCGCCGGGATGCCGGCCACCTGCTCGCCGATGACCGCGCTCGCGGCCGCTCGCTGCCAGCGGTCGCCGATCGAGGTCTGCTCGTTCCAGTCCTTGTCGGTGAGGACCCGGCCCTGCTGCTGCAGCACGCCGTCGACGTTCGCCTGTTGGTCGAAACCGTTGCTCGAGAAGTCGCCGTACATGCAGTCGCTCCCCTCAGGTCACCGGCACCAGCAGGGGACGGATCCCCAGCGGCAGGTGCTCCCGGTAACGGATCTCGATGTTGTGCCACGTGTGGGCCGTCAGCAACGAGCCGAACGCACCCATCCCGTCGTCCTCCGGACCGCGCTCCAGCACCCGGAAGTCGCTGTCCCGGGCGAGCTGCCCGTACTCGGGGCGCCCGAAGACCTCGCTAACGAACCGGACGACCGCGGGCTCGGCGCCGGTGCCGCGGACGCATGCGTGCGACTGGGGGAGCCGGTCGCCCCGCCCCGAGAACCAGCTGTGCTTGATGCACCCGGTCTGGTCGTGCAGCACCTCGAGCGGCTGGGCCCAGATGCCGCCCCGGCCGGAAATGCGCTCCACGCGGACTCGCCCGAGGAAGGTCGCCCGCTCCACTGTGAGCTGCGGCCCCCAGCCCGCGGCGGGGGGCTCGCCGGCGCCGGCCAGCGCATAGCCCGCCGTGGCGGGGTCCTCGCCCACGCCGCTGCCCGCGTCGAGGATCGAGTCCGAGACGACCAGGCGGTGACCGCGGTCGATCCGCAGCGGCCCGCTGACGCTGCTCCGGAGATGGAGCTCGGTCTCCCCCGCCATCTGGGGGCTGTCCGCATCGCGCAGGCGGATCCCGGGCTCGATCGCCGCACGGCCCGCCGCCTCGCACGGGCCAAAGCCGCCACCCGGATCGAGGGTGCAGCCCTGGAGGAGCAGCGTGCCCAGGTCGGCCCGCGCCATCAGCGGCTCGCCTGCAGGCCAGCCCGCTCCCCGCGTGAAGTGGATCCCCTCGAGCCGCAGCTCCAGCGACGCCGCGCGCCCCGCGTCGCGGGCGCGAACGCGCAGGGGCTGTGCGAGCCCGACGATCGGGCGACGTCCGTCCGCAGCGCGCAGCGTGAGCGAGTGCGCCAGGCGCAGCGTCGGGCCCCCGAGCTCGGCCACCGTCCCCTCGACCGCGGCGAGGTCGAGCTCGTGGACCCCGTCATCGTCGATCTCGACAACCACCTCCCCCGCCGCCGTATGGAGGTCCGCGAGCGCGTCCTCGAGGCTGCTCTGGGCGTCGACGGTGCGGGTGGCCGCCGGCTCGCCCGGGCGGTCGACGGGATGGGCGCCGACCGGTCCGGCCGCGCCGTACGCGAACACCACTCTCAGGTGGTCCCGGACCTCCGCGGCCTGCTCGGCCGTGCGCACGGCGACGATCAGCCGGCCGATCTCGGGATCGATGGCGATCTCACGTTCGGCCAGCGGCCGGCGCAACCCCCTCTCCCAGCCCACCAGTCGCGCACCGCGCTGGCGCCACTCCGTGGGGTCGAAGGGGCTGAACGGGGCATCCGGAAGGTGGATCTCGAGTGCCAGCTGCGACACCCGCGCCGGCTCGCCCGCCGTGGGGTCATAGGAGGCGATCGCCACGTATGCCTCCGGGCGCCCGGAGGCCCCACCGGTGAGCCCGGCGACTATGAGCTCATCGAGGCCGATCCAATCCTCGCCGTTCCACTGGCTCCACACGCCGCTGTCGGTATCGAGCCAGAGGTCGCCGATCCCGGGCGCGTCCGGCGGTCCGGCGCTCCGGTGCAGCGGCGGGCGCATGGAGTCGAGGCGCGCCGGGTGGATCGGTCCGGGGGCGAGATCCAAGTCAGCCACACGGTCGGCGCTGCCCGGGCTGAAGAGCCGGACGGGCCGACCGAGTGGGTGGAAGTCGAAGCGCACAACTCGCCCGGCGACTCCGCCCTCGAGCTGGGCCTCTACGAAACCGCGGTGCCGCGGGCGCAGCGGCCCGATCCGGAAGGGCTGGAGCCGCCAGAGAAAGATCGCGAGGTTCGGCAGGTTCACACGCACCTCGTCGCCTCGGGGAACCCGGAAGTCCGGCATGCGCGCAAATGGGTCGAACGGGGTATCGAGGAGCGCCAGGGTGGCGGGGTCGCGCACGGGGGCCGTGCCGCCTCGCACCACCGTATGGCGGTCCACCGTGGCCAGGCCGTAGGGCGGCAGGCCGCCGGCATCGGGACGCTGATGGTCGAGCTCCTGCGTGACGACCACGTCCTTGAACAGCTCGGCGGCGTGCACGCCCCAGCCGCTGAGTGCCCGAGTGATCTCCTCGATCGCGCCGAGCGTGCCCTTGCGCCGCCGGGAGCCGATCGTCAGAGCGACATCGCGGCGGATCGCCCGCGCGTCGCCCTGCAGGTGGCTGGTCCCCAGCAGGTCGGCAATGTACGGAATCGCCCATGGGTCGCACGTGTCGATGAAGAGGTCGTGGTAGAGCGACTCGATGTTCTCGTGGATGGCGCCGAAGGCCTCCTCCACGAGGGCGAGCAGCGCCCGCAGCGGCTCCTCCTCTCCCTGCCTGGCGTCCTCGAGCCGGTAGAGCTCCGGAAGCCGGTCGTAGAGCGGGACGCGAGTGGCGGTGGCCATCTAGCTGCTCCCTCCCGGTGCCACCGCCGTGAGCAGGCACGAGGGCTCGACCAGCCGCAGCACTCGGCGGGGCGGGCACGCCAGCGCCCGCACGAGCGCGGCCTCCTCCGCGCCGAAGCCGACCAGCCGAACCCAGGCGACCCCGGCCATGTTCTGGATCACGCCCGTCACCCGCGCCGTGTGCTCTCCTTCTCCGAAGCGCCGGCGCCGCAGGCTGAACAGGCCGTCGGCGGGCCGTCCGGCGCCCGGACGCTCGACGCCGAGAGCGTCGCGGACGGCGGCCAGGATCTCCTCGGGGTCGAGGCCGGCCTCCACCGCCACCTCGGCCTCGAGCTGGACGTCGAGGAACTCACCCTGCAGGACATCGACCTCGAAGCGGTCAGGCCCGCGTTCACGCGCCGCCGCGCGCAGGCCGGCCGCCACCGCCGCGTGCTCCTCCTCCCGCCCGCCCTCCATCAGCACCGTCACCGTCACCGTCGGGACTCCGTCGGCAAGACTCCACGCGGCCGACGCGAGGGCCACGCCGGCAGTGGCGAGCGCCTCCTGCTCGAAGTCGGCGAGGGCGACCAGCCGGTCCAGGCTCTGTACCCGGCCGGGGCCCGCGGCGCGGGCCACGTCGGCCTCCTCGGGCTCGGCGCCCCCTGCGGCGACGCCGGGAAGCTGAACCGCCTCCAGCCGCTCGAGCCGGCCCGCCTGCACGCGGGTGTCGGGCTTCAGCGGCCCGTGAGCTCCCGCCCCGGTCCGAAAGCGCGCGGTCACGTTGTCGACGCCGCTGGGCAGGCGGGCACCGGAAGCGCCGTCGCCGAACTGCACCCAGGAGCTCCCGTCGTTGTCCTCACGGACGATGTAGACCTCCGCGTCGGGTGCCTGCCCGACCACGGACTCCACGCGGGTCCAGGTCCGGCCGGCCACCGCCACCTCGAGCCCGGGCGCCCGCGGCGGCGTCTGCGACGGCGCCTGGTGGTAGGTGAGTGGGGCCTTCGGCAGCTTGAACGTCTGGAACGCGCTGCGGTTGTCGCCGCTTCCGACCGCCACGTCCGGCGACGTCTCTCCCTGATCCGCATCGACGAGGTTGCCGAACACGACGGTCGTCGCGTCGTCGAGCTCCTGCGGGAAGCGCGCGTAGTCCACGTCGGCCGCCAGCGTGACCCGATGCAGGTCGGCCATACCGGCCACGGCGGGCGTGTCGAGCTCGACAACGCTCGCCACCGTCGCCACCGTGTCGCCGTCCGGCGGGGCCAGCATCAGTCGCCGCCCCTCGAGGAGTCCTGCGACGGCCGCCGGAGCGTGCAGGTAGAGCTCGCGTCCCGTGGCCTCGTCGCGGTCGACCGGCCGCGCGTGGACCTCCATGCGCGGGCTCGTCAGCTCGTGAATCGAGAACGTGCGAATGTCGGCGCCCGCCTGTTTCGCCGTCGAGAGGGGGCTGTCAAGGCCGAGCACGGTCGACGACCCTGTGAGCGAGCCGACGCGCAGCGAGGCGGCGTCGACCTGCGTCACCGTGCGCACGACGGTCTCCGGTATCTTCGGCGCATCCGGGAAGAGCGGATGGCCGCTCTGAAACGGCGAGCCGTCCACCATCCCCACGGCCTTGGCGACCGACGCGCTACCGGCCCCGGCGACCGACGTGCTGTCGGTCTCGCCGACGAGGTAGTGCGCGCCTCCCCACAGCACCGGGGAGGCCCCGGCAACACAGCCGCCGACGTAGCTGCAGATGACCTCGGTGCCCGCCGGCAAGTCATCCACAGCCTCGTCGAGCGGCACGTCCCGCGCCGCCAGCGTGCCGGAGCCGATGGTCGTGAGCTCGACGAGGCTGCGGCAGTACTCGACGTTCGTGGCCGTGGCGCCCCCGAGGGTGGTGACGCGCACGTCCTGTGCCGGCGCGTTGTGGCCGAAGTGACGAAGGAGCGCCCCAGCCGGTAGGCGACCACCCCGGCCGCGTAGTCGCGCTGCAGCGAGCCCTCGATGCGCACGATCGTCGCGCCGTGCAGGGCCGTCACCTCCTCGACGACCACGATCTGCGTGTCGGCGAGCCGGTCCGGCGCTTCGTCCTCCGGGGCGCCGATCAGCAGGCGGTCGTCGGGGGCGAGGTCCACCGGTCCGTCGGCCCGGATCCACAGCTCGGTCGCGCCCGCCGGCACCTGAGGCTCGGTGAGGGGCCGGTGCAGGTTGAAGCGGCTCAACTCCGAATGCGCAATCAGGTCGGCTTGCGTCTCAAAGGTCGCCGGCTCGTCGCCGCCATCGAGCTCCACCTTCAGCGCGAAGCCCGCCGGGACGGTGACCGGCGCGCCGGGCCGGACCTCCACCGCGAAGGTGGCGCTTCCCCCGAGGCCCGGGGCGAGCCGATAGCCGACCAGCCGCACCAGCTCGGCCACGCTCGAGCGCCAGGCGGCCGTGCGCAGGTACACCTCGTTGGCGTATAGCTCCTGGTAGAAGGTCAGGATGTCGCCCAGGACCGCCGCGCACTCCAGCAGCGCGATCCCCGGATCGTCCGGCTCGCGGTGGGTCCAGTGCGCCAACGCCGGCGTGGCGTCGAGCCGCCGCATGAGGTGCTCGCGGAAGTCGGAGTAACTTCCGATCCGATAGCCGATTCGGGGCAGCGCCGGGCGGTTGTCGGGCCGCGCGGGAAAGACCAGCGGGCGTGTGCACAGCTCGGCGTCCGCCATCAGCCCCGACCTCCCTCGAGGTGCAGTGCGATCGACCCGCGCTCCATGTGGTCGGGGTCGTTGTGCACGCTGACGATCTCGTTCGCGCCGACCTCGACCCGGTCGCTCACGCCGGGAGTGGGGGCATCCCAGCGGGCCAGCCGGATCGCACGGGCGAAGGCGACGCCGGGCACCTGCTCGACCCGGCCCAGAACCTGGCTCGCGTGGAGGGTCTGCCCGAAGCTCCAGCGGTCGGGATTGAAGAAGCCGAGCCGGCCGTCGGGGGTGAAGCCGTCCGAGAGCTCCTGCTCGAGCAGAGCCCGTACGTCGTCGAGCCAGACCTCGGCGTCGACGCAGACGGACAGGCGGATGCGGAGCGGGACGAGGATCGGATCACGGATCTCGAGGTCCTCACCGATCAGCCGCACGGGCTCCAGGTGGGCCGCGACGGCCGCCCGCAGCTCGGGACGCAGGACGTCGGTGCCCAGCGGGTCGACGGTCACACGGACGGTCCTCCAGCTGCCGGTCCAGGCGTACGCGGCCGCGGCGCGCGCCACGCCCGGCACCTCCTGCGCGCGCTCCACATAGTCGTCGAGGGTCACCGCCCGCAGCTGTCGCGCGCGGTAGGCCTCGGGCAGGTTGCGAAGGATCTCCTCGCGCGGCTCGGGCGCCCGCCCGCTGGTGACGTCGAAGGGGTTCCAAACCGCGACCAGCTTCGGGTTCGCCGTGCGGTCGAAGCGCCGGATCCGGTCGCGCCCCACGTTGCCGTCCGGCCCGAGGCCCGTCTGGTAGGTCACCCGCACGGACGCGTCCGGGCCCAGGTTCTGCCCGTGGAGGCCGTTTCCGAACCGGATCACGCTGCGGGTCAGCTCGTCGGTCTCCACGGCGAAGTGGGGATCGTCCGGCTCGCTGAACACCAGGCTGATGACCTCGCTCCAGCGCTCGCCGTCGATCTCGGAAACGGTGAGCGTGGAGCTCGGCGCCAGTTCCGAGGATGGCGGTGTGTTCAGGTAGAGAAGTGGCGCGTCGGCGGGCAGCCGCGCGAGCGTGCCCCAGCGCGGGCGACCGTCCTCCCCCGCCGTGGTCTCCTCCAGGTGGCGCTCGCCGGGCGGGACGATCCGCGTGCCCGGCGGCCGGAAGGTGAGCTCGCGCAGGCGCCCGTGGCGAACCTCGACGAGGTTGCCGTGGAAGCGGGACACGTCCCCGAGGAAGCCGCCCTGGGTCTCGATGGCGAAGCAGTAGTCGTGGGTCAGGCGGTCCTCCTCGCGCCACGCGACGGTCACCATCCAGTCGCCGGTCAGCGGGTCGCGCCGGGCTTCGGCCGCATCCGGCTCGAGGCGCAGCAGCTGGCGCTTGCCCGGGTCGGCTCCGGCCGGATTGCCGCTCAGCGGGTCGCGGTGCTCCTGCAGGAGGAGTCGCTCGACCGAGCCGTCGGCGATCAGGTCCCGAACCTGCTCGGCGGCCGCCCGCGAGGGCATCGCCAGGTCGGCCCCGACGGCCCCGGCGGACAGGCCGGGCACGGAGCCGCTCCAGGTGTAGAGCCGCATGACGCTGAGGAGGTGGTGCAGGAGCGGCGTGGCCCCGCGGAACACGACCGCGGCGTCGTCCAGCCGCTCCCTGCCGGCCCACACTTCGAGGACGTCGGGGTCGCCGCCGGCACCGCCGGGCTCGATCTCGGCGCCGGTGGTCAGCTCGAGGGCGATCCAGGTCGACGCCTGGTTGCCCTGGTGCACGTGGTAGTCCATGAGGCGCGCGTGGCGGGCGAGCGAGACCCGGCTCCGTGCGGTCGCCAGGTAGGCCTCTCCGGCCACCCGGTCCTGGTAGTCGCTGAGCTCGTCGGCGGCTGCGCTGATCTCGCTCAGGAGCACCTGGCTGAGGTCGGCTTCGCTCGTGGGCGTCCAGCCGGGGACCCGCGCCTGCATCCAGCTCATGACCACGTGGCGGAAGGAGTCGAAGTCCTTGGCCAGGTAGTCGATCGGCGGGTCGCTCACCGGTGGCGGCGCCGGCGTCCAGTCGGGGGCGCAGTCAGTGGAGAAGCAGCCCGGGCCGGAACTTGAACGCCGCCTCGTTGAACACCGGGTCGAACCCGCGGACGGCCGGTCCGGTCCCGAGCGTGTAGGTGGAGTAGTCGCCGATCGGGCGGACGACCATGACGAGGACGTCCGGCGGAGGCGAGACCGGCGTGGTGTCGAAGCCGCTGCCGCGCCCGTCGCGGCGGTCGGGGCGGTCGGACCGGACCGCCAGCTCGAAGCTGCGGGCGGAGGTGATGGTCAGCCGCCCGTCGAGGGCCAGCGCCCGCATCCCCGCGCCGAGCTCCGCGTCGACGGCGGCCACCACCTGCCTGAGCGTGGCCCCCTCCGGCAGCTCGACCTCGACGGTGCGCGCCCGCTGCCTCGATGGTCAGTGTCTCGGCGGCGGCGAGCCCGGAAGGTTCGATCGGCACGCTGCCCGCGACCTGGACGAACGTTCCGGTCACCTGCACCTCGCCGCTGGCCTCGCCGGCGCGCACACGGTGACCGCCGCGCAGCGGGAACAGGGTCTTGGGCGGCGCACCGGAAGCCAGCAGGGCCGGCAGCCGGGTGGAGTTGACGAAGTGCACCTCGAGGTGAGCCGCCGGGGGACGCTCTTCGTCCGGCAGCGAGACCAGCACGAAGTCGAAGCCGTTGAGGTTGCTCTCGGCGAGCGCAGCGCCGCGTGCGTCTCGCGCGTCGGTGTCCGTGAAGCTCATCGCCTAGTCACCGGTGCGCTGGAGTCGCAGGACGCGGGAGTCCGAGCTGCCCGCCGGCCGGTAGCGCAGGTCCACGGTTATCGTCGACTCCACCGTCTCGACGACCAGGTCCTCGAGCTGCGGCCCGGTCGCCCAGCCAGCGTGACAGTGCCTGGCTGATCGTCGATTTCGTGATGCCGGCGGTGGCCTCGTCGAGGCTCTCGAACACCAGGCGGCGCACGTTCGTGCCGATGTCGGGCTGGAACAGCCGCTCGCCCACCGCCGTGAGGATCAGCTGGACGACCTCCTCCGTGACGTGCTGGACCGGGTCGGCCACGCACGCCGTCCGGCCGTCCTCGCCCACACGGAACGGGAACGCCGGGTAGCGCCCGTAGGCCCCGGTCATTGGGCGCTCACCTTCGGCTCGGCCTGGACGACGATCGCCGTGCCCTGCGGGGCGCTCTCGGGGCTGTAGCAGGTGCCGGACGCTGCTCTCGAGCAGGACGGCCGTGCCTCCGCCTTCAGCTTGACGGCGCCGGCCGACCAGCGGATCTGCAGGCAGGGCGACGGCTTGGTGCCGATCATGAACGCGCAGCCCGAGACCGTGTGGATGTCGCTCTCGAGCAGCGCCTTGCCGCTCGCCGCGCTCGCCTTCGAGTTCGCGGTGGTGAGGGTCGCGCTCCCGCCGTGCGGGCACAGGACCTGGCTGCCGGTGGTCAGGATCCGGCGCCATCAGCTCACCTCCAGGGCGCCACCGTTGACGCTCACCCCGCTCCCGCTGATCACGATCTCCTTGCCCCCGGCGGTCAGCGTGATGTCGTTGGCCGTGAGCTTGATCGACGGGCCGCCGCCGTGCTCGAGCGTGACCTCGTCGGCGTCCTCGTCGAACACGAGCTTGTGGCCGGTGGAGGTCGCGAAGACGCGCACCTTCTCGGCGCCGGGCTGCGGGGATCTCGTTGTCGGCCCACCAGAAGCCGGACCAGATCGGCTTGTCGACGTCGCCGGCCTCGAACTCGATCCAGACGCCGTCGCCCTGCTCGGGCAGTGCCAGGAAACCGTGGCTCGGGCCCGCGAACGGGACCGCCGGGCGCGCCCAGGGGGTGAGCTCGAGCCCAAGGACCTCGGGGACCGTCGCCGTGATCAGGCCGAGCTTGTCGTCGTGCCGACCGTGTCGACAAGCCCGCGGTACTTGCCGAAGCAGCGTTCGTCCAGGTACTCGGCGAGCGCGACGGGGAGATCGGCGGCGCGATCGGGCATTAGAACAGCCCCGCGGGGACGAGGTCCGGGCCGGCGGCCGTGTCCGACAGCGAGTCGGAGACGAGCGTGAAGTCTTGCCGGTAGTCCGAGCGGCCGAGCCGGTGCGTGACGCGCTCGATGACGTACGTCCCGCTGGTCGCGCGTGGTGCCCGAGCTGCACGTTCACCGGGTGGAAGGGCTTGAGCACGCCCGCGTAGCAGGCCTGGCGCACCGAGCCCGTGGCCTTGAAGACCCGGCTGGTGCGCCGGGCCTCGCGGTCCACGCGGTGCTGGAGGTCCACCCTTCGCCCCGAGCCCGGCCGCAGCAGTTGCTCGCCCACCTGATCGTCGCTCTTCAAGGGGGCGGCCTGCCCGATCAGCTGGAGGTTGCGGACCTGCGACTGGCGCGTGACGACGCTCTTGTCGCTGAAGCTGAGCGTCGAGGCGACGACGTTGCTCTGCTGCTCCGCGTTGAGCTCGACGTCGAAGCTCTCGATGTTGCGCCCGGCGCCCAGCAGCACGAGGGGCGGCGGCTCTTCGGTGAAGACCGGCGTCGAGGTGAAAGACGCCGATCGAGGCCCCCGGGCTCGCGCCCGGCACGACGGCGCAGACGAGGTCGTTTCGCCGGGCGAGGCGGCGCAGCAGCTGCATGTGGCGTACCGCGGCGCCGCAGCTCAGGCGGCAGCGGATCGGGGGCGTCGGGCGTGACCTCGATCTCGGTCGACCCGATCTCGGTGTGCTCGCCGAAGATCCGCGTCGCGATGTCCGAGTCCTTCTGCCCGGGCGTACGACTCGGCCCGGCCGTTCCGGTGCATCAGCACGCTGTCGTCGTGCACGACGACGGTCACGGTGCTCTGGCCGGGCGCGGCGCGGCGCTCGCTGTCGAAGCCCACGATAGGCCCGTCGATCAGTGGCACGAACCCCCCCTCGCCGACCTTGAGCTCGACGCGGACGCGCTCGAGCACCTGCATGTACGGCTCGGCGTCGCCCGACCAGTTGCCCTGGTCGTCGAGGCAGATCGAGAGCTCGAGTCGGCCCTGCGACGGGCGGTCGGCCTCGTGGTCGACGGTGATCGATTCGAAACGGTCGAGCTCGCGGCGTTGGCGGCCTGTGCCGTCGAAGAGGATCTTGTACTCGGCCGCGCTCACGACTCACCTCGTCCGGGCACCCCGATCTCTCGTCCGGGCTCGAGCAGGCGCCGGGCCTCGAGCTCGGTGTTGGCGTCCGCTATCAGCCAGAAGCGGGTCGGGTCGCCGTAGGTCCGGTTCGCGATCAGGTCGAGCCGGTCGTCCTCGTCGACGCGGTAGGCATCGCCGGGGGTCGGCGGCGGAACGCGCAGGACGTCACGGCGGTCACCGTCCGGCCGTCGCGGGCCGTGGCCTCCACCGTCGGCAGCCCGTGGTAGCGCGATGTCTTCAGGAAGGCCATGGGCTAGAAGGTCACGAGGTCGGCGATCTCGCCCGCCGACGTTCGCGAGGTTCGCGACGGCCAGCGCCTCCTTCGCGGTGGCGGTGTAGATGCTCGCGCCCTGGGCGATCAGGTCCTTGGCGCAGGGATCCGGCCGGATCACGGTGAGGCCGATCTGCACCTCGGCCTCGATCGGGTTGAGCAGGAAGTCGAAGTGCGTCTCGGTGATCGACATCGCGGTCACCATCACCGGCAGCACCCGCGTCAGCCCCCAGATGAAGATCAGCCGCGGGTAGGCCTCGCGCGGGATCGGCTGCGTGGCGTCCCCGCCGCCGCCGCCCAGCGAGGTCGCCGACCGCGTCGATGGCCGCGCCGACCAGCCCGCCCGCGGCCGCCTTGGCGTTGGCCATCAGCTCGAGGGCCGCAAGGTACGACGCGATTCCGGTCGCGCGCGCGAGCGGGTTGTTGGCGGCGAGCATGTCCGCCGCGCTGAACTTCGCGGTCAGCTCGAGCCGCTCGATCGGGACCTCGCCCGCCTGGGTGGTCTCGCGGCTGCCGGAGCCGGTCGGCCGCTCCGGGACCTCGATGGTGCGGGTCACCTCCTCCGGGTTGAACTGGAACACCACGACGTTGGGTAGGGGGCCGAGGAAGTCGCTGCCGTACTCGATGAGCGCGCCCTTCAGAAGCAGGCTCACCGGTCCGCCCTCTCCGCCAGCCCGTCGGCCACGGCACGCGCGACCGCGGCCGCGGTCCGCGACGCCGGCGTGCCGCGCCGGGGCGCCGCCACCGACGCCTCCACCCGGGCCACGCGCTCAGCCCCCGCAGGCCTCCGGCGCAGCTCCGCCTCGAGCACCGGCCGGAGCGCGGTGCGGAGCTCGCGCGCCAGCGCGCGCCCGGCCTGGGGGGAGGCCCCCGGCACGCGTACCTCCAGACGCTCGATCCGCAGCCTGTCGCTCATCTTCCGCGCTCCGCCTGCTCGAGGCCGCGCACCAGGTCGGCGTAGGGGCCGAAGCGCTCGATGCTGATCGTCCGCTCCGCCTTGTCGAGCTCCCGCCGCACCGCCACGAGGACCTCGTCCATTCGCAGCCGGGGCCGCGCCCCGTCCGTCGCTGCACTCTGAAGGCAGGCGTTGAACACGGCCGACCGGATGTGGCCGCCGGTGAGCGGGAACCGCTCCGCCAGGAAGGGGATGTCCAGAGCCGGACGCGTCCACGCCCTCGGGGATCGCGATGACCCAGATCTCCCGTCGCTCGTCGACGCCGGGGAGCGGGAAGTCGACGACGTAGCGCAGCCGCCGCAGGAATGCCCCGTCCAGATCCTCCTTGCGGTTGGTCGCCAGGATCGTGATTCCCTTGGCGCGCTCCATCCGGCTGAGCAGGTAGCTGACCTCGAGGTTGGCGTAGCGGTCGTGGGCGTCGCGCACCTGCGTGCGCCGGCCGAACAGTGAGTCCGCCTCGTCGAAGCAGGACGATCAGGTCGCTCGCCTCACAGGCATCGAAGACGTGGCGGAGGTTCTTCTCCGTCTCGCCGATGTACTTGTTCACCACCTGCGAGAGATCGACGCGGTAGAGCGGCAGGTCGAGTTCGCCGGCCAAGACCTCGGCGGCCATCGTCTTGCCGGTGCCGGGAGCGCCCGCGAACAGGACGGCCAGGCCGGCCTCGTCCCACGCGCGGCCGGTGCCCCATTCGTAGTGGACCTCCGAGAGCGAGGTCATGGCCCGCCCGATCTCGTCGAGCTGCAGCGATTGCTTGTGTGGAAGAACGAGCTCCTCGCGCCGGAACCGGGGCCGAACCTCCTCGGCCAGTCCACCCAGATCGGGCTCGAACTCCGAGCGGCAGGCGTCCACGAGCCGCTCGCGGTCGAGAGCGCGGTCCGGGGTGACCCGACCGGAAACCGAGCGGATCTGCGCAGCCTCGAAGCGGAAGCGGCGCGCCACATCGCGCAGGACCGGCTCGAACGCGTCGCCCTCCTCACCCAGCTCACGGCGCCACAGATCGAGGCGGGCCTCGAAGGTGAGCCGCGGCACCTGGACCGCCGGCAGTCGTCGCGCCCGGGCCACCTCGTCCAGGCTCGAAGCGGTCTCGACCGCGCAGAACAGCCGCACCGGCAGGGCGGGACTCGGCAGGGGACGCGGCCGCGCCGCCAGCACGGCCGCGGCGGCGTCCAGGTCGAGGAAGAGATCGACGCCGCGCAGCCAGCAGTTGCAGGCCAGCGCGTCCAGCAGACCCGACCTGGCCAGCGCTTCAGGCGTCCCGTCGTATGTGTCCACGCGTCGCCCGGCTGCGGCCGTCACGGCCGCCGCGGCGTGCTCGGCGCCGCGCGGCCCCACGACCGGCACGACGCCGCTCCCGGCCGTCCCGGCCGGCGCCAGTCGCGCCTTCCCGCCCGCGCCATGCGGGTCGAGCGGCCGCAGCGGCGCCGGCGCGCCGAGATCCGGGAACAGCAGCTGGCGCACGACGAGTGCGGGCGCCATCAGCGGCGCGCGCCAGTCCACGGTCTCCCTCCCGCTCCTGGGCTCGCCGGCCTCCAGCAGGCCGTGAAGGAGCAGCCGGTGGCCGGACTCGGCGACGGTCAGGATCTCGACCGGCTCGTCCCACAGCCGCTGAGCCAGGGCGAGTGTCGGCTGTGTCGCGGCGCTGTCGTTCAGGCAGGTAGCCACAACGCTGCCCGCGGCGCTGTCGAAGCCGGTCAGGATCGCCAGGAGAGGAGAAAGCGCTCCGGCGGCTCGAGGCGGAGCTCGCGGGCCACCCACGAGAACGATCCGCGCCGCGCGCCTCGAGGGGCGTCCGGCTCGGGCGCAGCGACCTGCGTGCTGAGATAGCGAGCGGTCGCGTCGCGCTCGAAGAAACGAAGCTTCTGCTCCGTGTAGCGAGCCAGGTCGAGTGCCCCGCCAGTCGAATCCGAGCCGGTCGGGAGCCCACCGCGGCGGCCCCGGGGGGCGGGCCCGCGCTGATGCCACATCCAGAGCACCTCGCGACGCAGCCGGACAGTGGCCTGGCGCAACCAGTGCTGCGCAAGCTCGTCGTCCGGCACCAACGCCGGTGAGAAGGTCATCGTGGCCGCGGTGGTCACGGGAATACCACCTCGGGGCTCTCGCGTGCCTGCTGCCCGCCCACCCGCAGCAGCACGCGGTAGGTCCCGGCGGCGACCGGTTCGGCCCCGAGCCGTACGCGCCTGTGCGTCTGCGCGGGCGGAGAGCCGGTGGCGTCGACCACGTCGTCGAAGGAGCGCGCGGTCGCGCCGTCGCGGTACAAGGCGACCACTACGTCGTCTGTCTCGGTGCCGAGGAGGAGGCCCTGGATGTCCAGCTCGTTATCGGCCGCCACCAGGGTCGCCGACGTGAGCCGCGGCAGCAGGCCGGCGACAGCGAGGTTGCTTCCCCGGCGGCGGCCAGTGGCCAAAGTGCGGGCCACCGACAGCGGGTGGCTGCCGGCGGAGACCGCGTCGCCGTCGAGCGCTGCCGTCGTGGGATCGAACACGGTGTTTCCGAAGGCATCGCGCTCCAGCGGCAGCACAACCGGCCCGAGCTGCACCTCCAGTCCCTCCAAGCTGAGGTCCTGGCCCTCGATCCGCACCGGAGGGTCGCCCGGCGCGAAGCTCCGGGGCGTGACTCGCTCGATCAGCGGCCCGAGGGTGGGCTCGACCGAGAGGCCCACCCCCGCGTCGGCACGCTCGCCGGGTAGGGCCGCCGCATAGTCGACCCCGATCAGCAGCGCATACGAGGGCGTGGCGGCCGGGGCGATCATCACCGGGCCCACCTCGAACGTCATCGAGAAGCGGTACTTCTCGTCGGTCCCCTGCATGAGACCTGACAGCAGCGTGGACGAGGCCTCGTTGAACGTGACCTTCATGCGCTCGGGGTTGGGCTCGAGTGCCGTCTGGTCCTCGGGCTGCAGCCCGGTGACCGGCAGGTGGGCGACCGCCTGGAGCGCGCGGAGGCCGTCGCCGAGCACCCCGAACGCGTCCGCGGTGTCGCTCTCGCCGGTGCCGTCGAAGGGCGTGACCAGGTAGCGCAGCACCAGCCACAGCGGCGGTTCCTCCCCCTCGCCGAGCGGTGTGTTTTTCAGGTGCGGGTCGAAGAGCGCCTCGTACAGGAAGAGGTTCAGCCGGGGGTTGGACAGTCCGCCGTTGGCACTCGGCGGCTCGGGGCGGCCGACGGTGACGTTGTGGCTGGTAAGAGCCTCGATGCGCTCGGTGAGCAGCCCGGTCACGGCACCGATCGCGCGGCTCGAGTCGGCCAGCGGCATCGGCTACCACCCGCGCAGGTAGTCGCGGGGCACGGCTTCGTGCCGGGGCCGTGCCGGCGGGTTGCCGCTGCGCTCGGCTCGTCGCCCAACCGGGGGGGGCGGGGCCTCGACCGTGACCTGGACCGTCCCGATCGACAGCTCCGTGTGCTCCTCGACCACCTGAGGCGCGAGTGGCGCGGCGACCGGATCGCCCGCTGCGGCTACGGGATGTGGCGCGGCCGGGGCAGCGGCGACCGCCGGGGTCGGCGCCTCCATCCAGCGACGTACCTCGGTGAGAGCCTCGTGCGTGCGCTGGACGGCTTCCTGGGGCGCCGGCGCCTCCAGGGGGCCCGGGGACGGGTTCGCCGGGGACGGCTCCGGCGTGGGCGGGCCCGGGCGGGTCGGGGCGGGCGGGGGCACCGCCGGAAAGTGGTCTCCATTCGGTGCTTCGGACAGGGTGCGCGCGGGCGGCGAGGGCTGCTCCGGCGCGGCGAGCGGGTGAGGCCGTATGTCGGTCGGCTGCGCGACGGACGGTTCGGCGGGCAGGTGCGCGGTCACTTCGAGCTGCGAACCCGGGGGCGGGGGCGCGGCCTCGACCGGAGGCTCAGCCAGGAAATCGATGGCCGGCGGCTGCCCAGCCACCTGACGGGTGAACGGAGCGGGCTCGGACTCCGGCTCCATGACCGCGCCGTGGGCCCTGGGCTCAGCGGCCGAAGCGGCTTGCGCGGGCGCCGGCGCGTCGCGGGGCTCCCCTGGCGGCGGCTCGGTTCGCGTGACTCTCGGTCCCGGCGCCGGCCCCGGCGCCGGGACCGACGCCGGCGGGGGAGCCACCTCGCGCAGCTCGTGTACCTCCAGCGGCGCCACCCCGCCCACCCGCGCGGCCGGAGCGGCCGCGAGCTCGCGCAGCCGGTCGAAGAAGGCCATCAGATCTCGGCTCGCTCGAGCATCGCCAGATAGCGCCGGCGCCGCCACGCGGGCAGCGCGAGGATCTCGCGTTCGCTCCATCCGAGAGCCGCGGCCAGCGCGGCGACACCCCGGAGCAGCTCGTCCTGCCACCTGCTCACCAGCGCGACCGCCTCCCGCTCGACGTCGACCGCGATGTCGAGGGCCTCGCCGCACGCCGGGCACTCCGAGCTCACCCGGAGGTCGACGAGCGGATCCGCAGCCGCAAGCGCCTCCTCGACCGACGCGATCAGGTCCGGCGGCGCGCCGGGAGCAACCCGCGGCCCACCGAGCGCAGCCAGGATGTCCGCGTCGGAGGGCGGGTGCTCGCGCCAGGTCCGCAGGTCCTCGCCGGTCGGACGGCGTGGCCGGAACGTCGACCCGTCCCAGCTCACCTCGGCCGACCCGGCCGCCGCGCCCTCGCGCGCGGCCGCGGCCAGAGCGTGCAGCGACAGCTCGATCTCGACCTGCTCGTCGCAGCCCGGGGCCGGACACGCGAGCGACAACTCGAGCGCCTGGCGACCGGACAGCCGGCAGATCGTGACCAGCGCGTGCAGACGGTCGCCGACCGGCAGGGCCCAGGCGTGGTCGGGACCGAGCGGTGCGCCGTCGTCGCCGCCGGCACAGCGTTCGATGATCGCCGTGACCACCTCGGCGCGGTCGCCGCCGCTGAAGTCCACCTCGATATCGCCCGGGTCGGCCCCGAACGCGCGCAGCGTGATGTCAGGTGCCGCGCGCGGGCGGGCGGGCGCGGCGGCGCTCATTTCCGGCTACCCGCCCACCGGGACGGCCGTGGACTCATCGGGCTCGACCGTCGCGAGGTCGCGCTCCCAGCCCTCGGTCTCGAGCTTGACCACCTCGATAAGCGTCCCGTTCGCGTTGGAGTCGAAATCCATCAGGGCGGTGAATTCGCTCACCCAACAGGCGTGCAGGAAGTAGCGCAGCGCCACGTGGCCCTTCTCGTTCATGACCTCGAGCGTGAGCTCCTGCTTGTAGTTCACGAGGTCCATCGCCGGGTCGCCGGCGTAGGGATGGACCATGTTGGCCCAGCGCTCGAACTCGACGTCGTGCGTCACACCGCGCTCGAGCGTGATGCCGTCGTAGTTCGAGCGGCCCGGCGACGGGCTGTCGTGGCTGTTGTCGTTGCCGCTGCGATGGCGCACTACCTCCGTCGTGCGCTTCAGCGGACTGACCTTGCTCACGCCGAGCACCGTCAGCCCGTCCTCGTTCTTCAGCCGGAACTTGAAGTTCTTGTAGGGGTCGACGCGGTGGGCGTTGACCGTGAACCCGTTCGCCATTCTGCGCCTCCTACCACTACACGTCGGGGATCTGCTGGATCTTGATCACGACGAACTCGGCCGGCTTGAGGGGCGCGAACCCCACCTCGATGTTCACGATGCCGAGGTTGCGGTCGTTGGCCGTCGTCGTCTCGCCGTCACACTTGACGTAGAAGGCCTTGTCCGGCGTCGAGCCCTGGAAGGCGCCCTGCCGGAAGAGGCTCAGCATGAACGCGCCGACGTTCTGCCGCACCTTCGCCCAGGTCGGCTCGTCGTTGCCCTCGAAGGTGATCCACTTCGTGCCCCGGAAGAGCGACTCCTCGATCATGAGGGCCGTGCGGCGGACGTTGATGTACTTCCACTCCGACGCGATCTGGTCCGCCCCGTCCAGCGTGCGCGACCCCCAGACCACCTGCCCGTGGATCGGAAACACCCGGAGCGCGTTCACCGCGATCGGGTTGAGCGAGCCGTTCTCGGGGTCGGTGAGCTTCAGGTCGAGCTCGGAGACGCCGCGCAGCTTGGCCTCGAGGCCGGCGGGAGCCTTCCAGACGCCACGGGTGGCGTCGGTGCGCGCGTAGATCCCGGCGACCGTGCCGGCGCTGCCGATCGATCGCAGGCGGAACTCGTCCAGCGGATCCGCCACCCTGAGGCGCGGGAAGTAGAGCGCCGAGTTCTTGTGCCGGTAGCTGGCGTTGTCGTCGATCCAATCCTTGATCTCCTGCACCGTGTTCTTGTCCGGTGGAATGTCGATCAAGAGCATCGCGCGGTGCTCCTCGCAGAAGGTGAGCGCGTCGCCGATCAGCGCGTCCGCCTGTTCGTCCACGAGGTCCGCCGCTCGCGGGATGCACAGCATGTTGAAGAGGTCGACCTTGGTCAGCGCGTACATGCCGGTGGGTGGCTCCCCGGGCGCTCCCTCGAGGGCGGCCGCATCGGGCAGACCTCCGTCCGCGCCGGGCGTCGCGCCGGTCTGGGACTCGGCAACGTCCCCAACCCCGACGACGTAGTCCTGCACGTTCTCGCTCTTTCCGTTCTCGGTGAACCCCAGCAGTTCGGCGCCCGTGCTTCCGGTCGCGTTCTCGATGTCCACGGCGAGCTGCGGAGCGAACTCCCGCGCGCGCCGGTTCGGCTCGATGAGCAAGCGGAAGCCCGCGACGCCCTCGATCAGCTCGACGGTGGCGCCGGCGAGCAGTGGATGGGTGGCGTCCTGGGCGTCCAGCGATGACTGGATCGCAGACTCGAGCTTGCCGCGGAGCCCCTTGGGTGTGGTGGGCGCGGTGGCGAAGTCGAGTGTCGCGGTGTGGACGGTGCTCACCAGAAACTCGGCGTCGGTCTCCTCGAACCTGTGGTCCTTCACCTGGAGCTCGAGAGTCTTGTCGTCCGGGTCCAGCGCGGCCATGCCGACGGCGTCGAGGTTGATCAGCTTCCCCAGGGTCCCGTTGGCCGCGGGGAGCCTTTTCTCCTCCAGGTCCAGGTACTCGACCCGCACCAAGGTGGAGGCGTCGTTGACGACCTTCTCCACGTAGCGCGGAGAGTCTGGGTCGGTCGAAAGGTTCAGGAACGGCGGCTCGGCGGCGACCACCGGAGCCGCCGCGTCCGTGCCCTCGTGGCGGGCCACCGCGAGGTTGAAGGTGCCGTCGGCGTTGTGGGAAACCCGCGCCCGAAGCGTGTTGCCCCAGGTGCCCTCGTTGAGCGCCTGGATGCGCAGGACGTCGGCCGACCCCCCATTGGGCTGAGGATGCATCTTGACGGTCGCGCTCGCCACCGCCGGGTCGCCGTTCGCCACCGCCGGGTCGCCGCTCGCCACCCGGACCACGCACGCCTTCGTGCCGCCGTTCGTGAAGAACTGATCGATGGCGTAGCTGGCCTCGCTCCGCGAGTCCAGACCGCCGAACACGCGGTCGAAACCGGCCTTGCCGTCGATCTCGACGGCCTCGTTCATCGGACCTTCCCGAAAGAAGTCGATGAAGGCGGCGGTGGAGGTCGAAACCGGGGCGATGGTGCGAACGCCACTCGGCACCTCTTGGACGTAGACACCTGGATAGCTGACCTGGGTCATCTCGCAGCGCGTCCTTTCGGCGGCGTTGGTTGCTCCGGTCGTACTTCAGGCACGGAAGCGCTCATCCCAGCTCGTCGCGGTGCGGATCGCCATGGCGATCGCATCCGGGGACAGCTCGCCGAGCGCGACCCGCCGCGGCCACAGCTCATGCCGGGCAAGTTCGTGCTCGTCCTCGTCAAACACGATCACCACCGCCTGGGGCAAGACGGCGAACAGCCGCTGCTCGTAGTCGTCGAGCTGCTCGCCCCGAGCCGACGCGATCAGGACCGGCGCCGGGTCGCCAGGGGCGTGCGGTGGCAGGTCGGCGGGGTCCGCCGGCGCGTCCGACACCGGGGACCCGAGCTCTTGCAGGGCGCGGACCGCGATGTCGCGGGCCATGCGCGGCATCGGGCCCACGTAAACGGGAGGACTCTCCACGGGCTCGCCGCCTTCGTCCGTAGCTTGAAAACGACACTGCCCGGAGTCTCCCGCCCGCCATCTGGGGCGTCGATGGGCCGTGCGGTCTCTATTTGGCTCAGGCCGGGGTCCGGACCGTTCGGCCCCGCCTGGGCCGAACGGTTCATTGCGGCGTTCGTCAGCGGCCCCGGACCAGCGCGGCCGCCTGCTCGCGGCGATGCACCTTCAGCTTGCGCAGGACGTTGTGGACGTGGTTCTTGGCGGTGGCCTGCTGGATCACCAGCTCGGCCGCGATCTCCTTGTTGGACAACCCACGCGCGAGCAGCTCGAGCACGTCCTGCTCGCGATCGGTCAGCGCCGCCTCGTCGCCTGAGGCCCGGGGCGCCGTGCCGGTCATTCCCCGCAGCAGAAGCACCCCAATATCCGGCGGGCACAGATCGTGCCCTTGCGCAACATCGATGACCGCCCCGACCAGGTCGCTCAGTCCGTCGTCACGGGTCACGAACCCGCGGACGCCGGCGCGGGCGCACACCAGCGCGTGATCCTCGCGATCGGTCCCGAGCGCGACGATCCGGGCCGAGGGCGCGGCGCGCCTCACGGCCGCGATCACCGCCACCGAGTGGGCGGTCGCGAGATCGACCACGACAACATCCGGCGCCGGTCCGGCGAGCTCGGCAACGTGGGCTACACCGGCCACCGAGCCGATCTCCGGCGCGTCGGCGAGAGCGGCAACGATGCCGTCCCGGAAGAAGCGGACCTCGGAGATGACGAGTGCGCTGATCACGCCTGGGGCCCGCGCGCCACAGAGACCGTCCATGGTCGCAGGCGAGCTTGCTTGGGGGGCTGGGGCGCACGATCTCACGGCGCCCCGGTCCGGTCAAGGGAGCTACTCCGCCGGCGCGTCCACCTCGCGCAGCGCCGTGACCTTGTCGTCCGCCACGGTCCAGATCGCCATGACGGCCATTCGCTCGTCGGAGCCGTCCTGACCGTGCAGGTTGAGGGTGTACGCGGCCACCACCCGGTCACCGACGGCCAACAGCTCGTCGAACTCCGGCCGGTCTATGCCGGCGTACTGCTCGCGGTACTCACGCCCGCGGGCGAGGTAGCCGGCCTTGTCCGACCGAGCGCCGTTGGCGTGATGGACGAAGTCGTCCGCGAAGGTCGACTCGACGAGGTCCAGGTCGAAGTCCCGGTCGCACATCTTGTAGGTGATGTCCTTGACGAACTCGACTGCGTCCACGGTCCACCTCCTGTATTGATGCCGAAAGGCGAGCCTAACGCCCGCCCGGCTCGGCGGAAACCCGAATGCCGATCGCCCGCAGCCGCCCGGCCAGCCAGTCGCCGTCGGGCGGCTCGCAGCGGAAGCCGAGGTGACCGTCGGGACGCACCACGTAGGCCGCGTTCGCCACCGCGCCCAGGCGACCGTGGGCGTGCAGCCCCGGATCCGCGAACGGCTCCACCCCCTCGGGGACCGCGGGCGGGCGGTCGGAGATGACGAACAGGCGGACCCGGAGGAAGGGGGCGAAGCGCTCGGCCAGCGCGATCGTCTCGTCCGGCCGGCCGGCTCCGGCACACAGCCAGAGCTGCGGCTCCGGGTCGCGCAGCAGCGCGCGCAGGGAGGTGCCGTGGCCGTCGCCCGCCACCAGCGGACCGGCGTCCGGCACGCGCCGGCCGGGAAGCACCCCGAGCGCCCGCGGGGGGACCCGGCCGGCCGCGACCGGGCTCTCCGGATAGGCCACACCCAGCTCGTGCCCCGACTCGACCGCGGCGAGAACCTGCGCCGGCGTGGCCAGAGCCGCGGCCAGCGAACGGTCTCGCGTGGCCGCCGCGGCTCCGGTCAGAACGTTGGCCTCGTGCACCGCTCCCGAGGCCTCCATCGCCGCGACGGCCACCGGCCGCCGCTCGGCCTCGTAGGTGTCGAGCAGCTCGGGCGGCGCTTCGTTCAGCGCCAGCCGCAACTTCCAGGCCAGGTTGAACGCGTCCTGCACTCCCGTGTTCATCCCCTGGCCACTGACCGGCGTCATCACGTGCGCGGCATCGCCGGCCAGAAGTACCCGGCCCGTCCGGAAGCGAGCGGCGACGCGGTGATGAAGCGAAAAGCAGGCGGCGTTGTCCGCTTCACGGATGCGGGGCGCGCCGGGTACATGGCGGTCGATCACCGCCTGGGCGTCGGCGACCTCCGGCGTCTCACCGGCGGCATCGTCGCGGAAGAACAGGCGCTGGCGGCCGTCGGGAAGCGGCATCGCCCAGAACCCGTCGGCGTCCAGGAACACCGGCAGCTCGCCCGCCTCGTAGGGCCAGCCCTCGACCAGGGCGTCGAGCACGGCCCAGCGTCCCGGATATTCACCGCCCTCGAACGCGACCCCGAGTGCCTCGCGCAGCCCGCTGTGCACGCCGTCGCAGGCCACCAGGATGCCCGCGCGCACGGTCTCGGAACCGACCTCGAGCTCCACCCCGTCCGCGTCCTGGCGCAGCAACCGGATCGCCTTCCCCCGCTCCACCGCCGTCTCGAGGTGGCCCTCCAGGAGCGCCTCGAGGTCCCGCTGGCGCAAGCTGACCGCCGCCGGAAAGGGGCTGTCGACACCGGCGAAGTCCAGCCGCGCTACCTCGCGGCCTCCGGAGAAGAGCGGCACCCCGGTGATCGGCCGCGCGGCCTCGAGAATCGCGTCCGCAACCCCCGTGTGGTCCCACAGCTCGAGGCTGCGGGCGTGCAGGTCGGTGGCCCGTGACACCGCCCCCCGCTCGGTCGCGGCGTCCACGATCCGGTGCTCGACGCCCTGTCGCTCGAGTTCGCAGGCCAGGGTCAACCCGACCGGGCCCGCACCGGCGATGAGGACCGGGACGTCCACGGCCCCCGCTCAGCGGCGGCAGGTGGCGTGGATCTGGAGCCTGACGCGCTCGTCGTCGCCTACCCGCGGGCCGGTCTTCACCCGCACGGACACCAGTCGCCGGCCCTGCTCGCGTGACAGCGTCACATCACGAAGCTCGCGACGCGAAGGGGGCCGCTCCTCGAAGAAGCCGACACCCGATCCGGAGTGCAGCAGGCGCTCGCCGGCCCGGCAGCTGTGGGTGAAGGTGGCGATCCGGCTCGGTCGCAGCCTGTGGGAGACGACGCGTCTCACCACTCCCCCAAAGCCTGCCGCCCCGGCGCGCGCGGCGTTGATCGGCTGGCATCCGACCAACGGCTGGAAGGAGACTTTCCTGGGGGCGTGGTTGACCGCGAGGAAGTACTCGCTCGGCAGCTGGCCGTAGACGAACACGCCCGATCCCTGCTGGACGTACACGGAGAGGTTGTTCTGATTTCCCGCCGCGTTCCAGTCGGAGCCCACTGCTTGGCTCCCCGCCGGGCAGTTCACGGTCCAGGTCGCCCCGTAGTCGTCCGGCTCCTGCTTGGGAGCCACCGCCACCCAGGGCGTGTTCGGCACCGAGGTGCAGTTCGCGATGTCCTCGCACTCCACCGCGGCCGCCGCGATGCCCGCTACCACCCCCCACGCGGCCAGGCTCGATACGACGAGCAGCAGGACGGAGCGACGCACGGTGAGCATCGAAGCGAGTCCTTTCCCTCCGGGTGCGACGAGCCTAACGCGCCACCGCACCTAGAAGTCAAGACTTGCCTCGCGACGGCGCCGATGGGAGAGTGACGCGCGGACTCGTGAAGTGGATCGATGAGGCGGACGGCGTCTTCCGCGGCGGAGGCGTGAAGGGCATCGCCCTCTCGGGCGCCCTCGAGGGCTTCGCAAGCCATCGCACGAAGCCGGTGCGACGCTGGGTGAACGTGGCCGGCGCGAGCGCGGGGGCGATCATCGCCTGCTACCTCGCGCTCGGTCGTAGCGCCACCGAGATGTCGGCGCTGCTGCGCGCCACCGACTTCTCGCGCTTTCAGGACTTTCCCCGCGGCAGTCCGGTGCTGGGCGTGGCCAACCTCGCGTACCGGCGGGGCCTGGCCCGAGGTCGCGCCTTCGAGCGCTGGTTCGACGAGGTGCTGGAGGGAGCCACCTTTGCGCAGGTCAGAAAGGAGGCGGAGGGCGGCAAGGAGCGGGACTGGCATCTCAAGCTGATCGCCGTTGATGTGACGCGGCGGGACCTGCTGGTGCTGCCGGACGACCTGGGCCGCTATCTGGCGCCGGGCACGTCGCGCCCGATCGATCCCGATGGCTTCCGGATCGCCCGCGCCGCGCGGATGAGCATGTCCATCCCCTACTTCTTCGAGCCGGTCGAGCTCGAGCACCGCGACGGCGGCCACTCGGTCATCATCGACGGCGGGACGCTCTCCAACTTTCCGGTCTGGCTGTTCGACGTCGATCCGGCCAAGGTCGGTCGCCCGCCCGCCCGGCCCACCTTCGGATTCACCCTGACCGGCGGGCGCGGCGTCGGCGCGAACGCACGCGTGCTGCGCCGCCTCGCGCCGTGGTCGGTGCGCTTCGCGTTCGACATCTTCGCCACGGCTCAGGAGGCCTGGGACGAGCGCTTCGTCTCGCAATCGACCCGGGTGCGCACGCTGACCGTCGACGCGGCCGATGTGGCCACCACCGACTTCCGGATCTCACCGGAGCGGCAGGAGCTGCTGCGGGAGAACGGGCGCCGCGCCGCCCGCGAGTTCCTCGACGAGTTCGAGCTCGAGAGCTACATGAACACCTACCACGCCCGGCCGGCCCCCGTTCCGGCCGGAGCGGAGGCCAACTGACCCCGGACAGGAGGCGCAATGGACGGCAACTCCCACTCATCCGATTTCGACATCCCGATCGGCGTCTCCGAGCCGCTCGTGCCTGACGACGCCGGCTGCGGCGGCGAGCTCGACCTGCACTTCGATGAGTTCGGCTCTCCGGCCGAGGCGCGGGATCGCGGTGGCGAGAGCGGGCGTCTGTACGTGCCCTGCAGCCTGAAGGCGCTCAACGGCAGCTGGCTGCTCGAGCTGGTTCCCGAGCAGTTCGGCTTTCCGTTCCAGATGATCCGTGGCCCGATGCGCATCGAAGCCAGCGCCGCGCGCTTCCGCGTGTCGGGCGACGTCTACGTCCGCAGCATCGGCAACGCGCCTCCGAACAGCACCGAGCACGAGTCGCCGATCACGCCCGGCATGCTGATCGGAAAGAACTGGTATCCCGCCTACCCGCAGAGCCAGTACCGCTGGTACTTCCGCAGCCAGGGTGTCGGCTACACGGACGGCATCCTCAGCTTTCCGTTCGCCCGCCACCTCTGGGACCCGGCCCAGCAGGAGTTCAGCGCCGAGGACACCGGGCAGCTGCGGCTGACCTGCCGCCGGACGGTCCTCACCCCCACCTGGGCACCGCAGCCGACGCTGCGGATGACCGGCACCGCCACCATAGGGGGCAAGCCCTTCACGGTCACGGCCACGAAGACCTCGCCCCATCACCGTGGCTGCCGCGTCGAGGTGGACGTCATGAGAAACCGGCAGTGGCCGGCCTCCGCGGCACCGTGCGGCGGCCAGCCGACCCTGACCTTCAGCAGCGTCTACCGCGGCGCCGGGATGGACTTCGCCGCCACCGTCAATGAGCTCGACGTCGCGGAGGACTCCGAGCTGACGACGGCCGAGCTGCACAACCTCCTGGCCGGCCACCAGACGCCCGCCTTCCCCGGCGACCAGTCCTGGCGGCTCTGGCTGATGGTCGGCTCGAGGTTGTCCGACAACACCTTCGGGATCATGTTCGACGACATCGCTCCTCACCGGCAGGGCGCGGTCGGGTTCTCCGATGCGACGCTCCCCGACAACCCGGTGATCGAGGCGGCCGCACGCGGCGAGCCGCTCGGCGACGTGCCGCTGGCCTTCCTGCGGACGCTGGTCCACGAGGCGGGACACGCCTTCAACCTCTTCCACCCCAAGCACGACGTCCACACCGTCGCGGTGGGGACCACGATCATGAACCAGACCGGCGACGTGATCGGCTTCTCCACCAGCGCCAACCCCTACCCGTGCACGGCGACGATGGCGTTTGACGACCACAACCAGACATCGCTCGTCCACTCCCCCGATCCGCAGGTCAAGCCGGGATGGAAGGAGTTCGGCTGGGGCCACAGCGCGACCTTCGGAGGTGTTGGCGAGCCCACCGACGCGGCCGGGCTGCGCGGCGCCGAGGCTGACCCGCCCGGGCTGAGCCTGGAGCTGGAGCTGCCCGAGCAGGTTCAGCGGGGCGAGTTCGTGGCGGCCACCGTGACCCTGACCAACACCGGCGACCAGCCCCGCAGGGTGACCGCCGCACTGAATCTCGCGGAGGGCGACCTGTGGCTGTCGCTACGGAATCCCGCCGGAGACCGGGTCGACGTTCGGGACGTGGTCATCGCCTGCGGCCCCCGCCGCCTGGTGGAGCTCGAGGCGGGAGGGTCGATATCGGGACAGCTGGAGCTGCTCTACACCTCGAGCGGCGTCACCTTCGATCAACCCGGCCGCTACGTGCTGCACGCCGAGCTGGACGCGAGCGAGCTGCCCGGGGAGATCGTCCGCAGTGCTCCGGCGGAGGTGCTGGTGCGGCCCGCCGCAACCGAACCGGAGCGGGCGCTCGAGCGCCTCGCCACCGGCCGCGACGTCGGGCTGGCGTTCGCGCTCGGCGACTATGGCGCCGCCCCGGCGGCCCGCGACAAGCTGGTGACGCTCATGGACGACTTCGGCGACAGCATTACCGGCGCCGCGAGCGCGATGGTGATCGTCAACTCCGCCGCGCGGCCGCTGCGCGACGTCCGGGCGGCGACCGTGGTGCGCGCCGCCGAGGACGATCTGGCCGCGCGCGCGCTCGAGGTGGCGCTCGGCGGCCGCGACGCCGCCACGGTGGCCCGGCTGGCGGCTGCCGTGGTGTCGCCCGTGGAGCCCGACCCGCCGCTGATCGAGCAAGTCCGGGCGCGGATCTCCAAGCAGCGCGGCTTCAAGAAGGCCGACAAGACGCGGGCCGCCAAGATCCTCGACGACCATGTGACCTGACGCCGGTCGTCAGGGGCGGTGTTCGGAGGCGAGCCGCGCGCGCAGGCCCCTGAGCGCGTCCAGTAGCGCAGCGACTTCGGGCACGCTGGCCCCCTTGGGGAAGTCCACCCGTGTTGTCGCCTCGCCGTCCGACACCTCCAGGAACTCACCGCCTGCGTCGGCCGCGTCCGGCAGTCCGATCCGCGGCGGAAGCGCGCGCACGGCGTCCCGGTCGAGTGCCCTTTCGACGGCGTCCCAGGTTCCCGGCGGAGGCGGGGCCTGCACCCGGATGTCGGGGTTCCGCGCGTCCGGCACCCTGCTGGTGAGCGAGTACGTCACGGCCTCGGGGACCACGCTGACCTCCTCGTCGCAGTGCACCAGGCAGTCGCCCAGATAGGTGCCGTTCCGGAAGGTCACGGTGGGTTGCCTCGCCACCGGCGGAGTGTCCCATCCGGTCAGTCGGTGGCGAGCATGACGTCCGAGGCCTTGATGACGGCCGTGACGCTGCTTCCCTCTTCCAGGCCGAGTTCCTCGACGGCCTCCACCGTGATCGAGGCCACCAGCCGCTGCCCTTCGACCTCGAGCTCGACGTTGGCGATGGCCTCGCCGCGCCGGATGCCGCGGACCTTGCCCTTGAGTTGGTTGCGTGCGCTGATCCTCATTCGGTGATTCCTTCTGTCGATGTCATCACGAGTCGCGTGGCGGTCGCCTTCCAGGTGGCGGTCACCGTGACGCCCGTGCGTATGGCCAGCTGCTCGGCGGCGGTGATCGTGATCTCGGCCGCCAGCGGCTGTGGGCCGGCCAGCCCGACCCGCATGCGGTTGCCGATGGTAGTAACCGACAGCACCTGGGCGGTCAGGCGGTTCTGGGCCGAGCCGTGCGGCTCCTCGCCCACCGGCTCGAGGGCGATCTCCCAAGGATAGATGCTCACTGCCACCTCTCCCTCGGCCGCGTCGGGGCTCACCACCTCTCCGCCGCCGTCGAGCCGGACGTGCGTGAGGCCGTCGCCCTCCGCGCGGGCGAAGCCGGTGAGCACCACTGCGCCGGTGAAGTCGGCGACGAACGCCGAGCGGGGCGTTGCGGCGAGCTCGCTGGGGGTGCCCTCCTGCACCACCCGGCCGGCGTCGACGATCGCCACCCGGTCGCCGAGCTGGGCGGCTTCGGAGAAGTCGTGGGTGACGAACAGGGCCGGCGCAGCGCTGTCGCGCAGGATGCCGGCCAGCTCGCGCGCCGCGCCCGCGCGGGTGCGGGCGTCCAGCGCGGACAACGGCTCGTCGAGCAGAAGCACCTCGGGGCGCCGGGCGAGCGCGCGGGCCAGGGCCACGCGCTGGCGCTCGCCGCCGCTGAGCCGGCCGGGGCGCGCGTCGGCCCGTCCCGCCAGTCCGAAGCGCTCGAGCAACTCCAGCGCCCGGGTGTGCCGCTCGCGCCGTCCCCGCTCCCGCATCGGGTAGGCCACGTTCTGCCACGCGCTGAGGTGCGGGAACAGGGCGTAGTCCTGGAACACGTAGCCGCAGCGCCGGCGCTCGGCGGGCACGTCGACGCCCCGTTCCGTGTCGAGCCAGGTCTCGCCGTTGGCCTGCACGCGGCCCTCATCCGGGTGCAACAGGCCGGCGGCCACCCGCAGGACGCTCGTCTTCCCCGCCCCCGACGGGCCGGCCAGCGCGAGGCACTGTCCCGGCGCGACCTCGATCTTCACGTCGAGGCGAAGGGCGCCGAGGCCGGTGCGGGCGGCGACGCTCAGCACCGCCGCGAATCACTCCGACTGCCAGCCGCCAAGCGCGTCACCGCCTCCGACGAGCTTGACACTGAGCAGGATGGCGGCGGAGACCGCCACCAGCACGGCCGAGAGGGCGAGCGCCGAGTCGAAGTCCGTGGAGAAACGGTCATAGATGGCAAGCGGCACGGTCTGGGTGATCCCCTCGAACGACCCGGCGAACATCAGCGTCGCACCGAACTCTCCCAGCGCCCGGCCGAGAGCCAGGGCGGTTCCGGCGGCGAGGCCCGGGAGCGCGACCGGGATCATCACGCGAAGGAAGCCTCGCGCCTCGGAGGCGCCGAGAGTGCGGGAGGCGTCGAGCAGCGACCGCTCGACCGCCGCGAACGCGGCCATCGCCTGCCGGACGTAGAAGGGCGATGCCACGAACGTGAGCGCCACCACCACGCCCGCAGTCGTCAGCGACAGCTCGAGGCCGGCCGTCTCGATCGCGCCGCCCAGGATCCCGGCCGGGCCGACGGCCGCGAGCAGCGCGATGCCCGCCACGGCCGGGGGCAGCACGAGCGGAAGCTCGATGAGCGTCACGATCACCGCCTTGCCCCGAAACGAGCGCGTGGCCAGCAGGTACGCCGCCGGCGTGCCCACCAGGAGGATGATCGTGATCGAAACGGCGGTGGTCCGGAGGCTGAGCCAGAGCGCGTCGAGCGCCCCGGGCTCCCCCAGGCTGGCGATCAGGTCGGCCGGGCTGGAATCGACGAAGATCGCCAACACCGGCAAAGTGAGGAACACCAGCGCCGCGGCGAGGCAGACGCCCAACAGCGCAACGAACCAGCCGGACCGCCTCACGGCTTGCCGAAGCCCGCCTCCTGCAGCGCGGTCGCGCAGTCTCCGTCGGTGAGGCCGTCCACGAACCGCTGCGCGAGCTCGGGCTGCTGCGCCTCCGTGACCACCCCCGCGCCGTAGGTCACGTCCGGCTCGAGGTTGGCGGGCAGCTTGATCGCCTTGAGCTCTCCGTTGGTGGCCTGCACATCGGTGATGTAGACGAAGCCGGCGTCGGCGGCGCCCTGGGTCAGCTTGCCGACGATGCCCTTCACGTCCGGCTCGTTGGAGCGGACGTTGGCCAGAATGGCCTTCTCCTGAGCCGACGGCAGTTTCGCCAGCGTCTCTCGCGTGTACTCGCCGATCGGCACCGACTCCGAGCCGACCACCAACGTCGTGCCCTCCTGGGTCAGGTCGTCCAGCGACTTGATCGGGGAGTCCTTGGGCACCGCCAGCACGAACTCGTTGGTGGCGAACTCGACCGGCTTGCTCAGCAGGTCCTCTTGGTAGAGCTCGTCGGGCAGCCTGGTGTTGGCCGCCGCGTAGGCGTCCACCTTCGCCCCCTGACGGATTTGGGCGGCCAGCTCGTCGGATCCGGCGAACGACAGCTTCACGTCGGCGTTCTCCGCCTCCCCGAACTCGGGTGCACACGCCTCCAGCGCCTCGGTCATCGAGGCGGCTGCGGACATCACCAGCCGCGTGGGCTCACCGGAGCCGCCGCCTCCCCCGCCTCCGTCGTCGCCCTCCTCGTCTCCGCACCCGACGGCCAGCGCCAGGCAGGTCGCCAGCAGCACCACCGGCTTCTTCACCCGTCGCTTCTCTCGACCATCACCGATGTCGCCTTGACCGCGGCCGTGGCCGGTACCCCCGGCGCCAGTCCGAGCTCCTCGACCGCGTCACGCGTGACCGCGGCCGTGACCAGATGTGGGCCAGCCTCTATTTCGACAATCGCCATCACGCCGGCGATCTCCACCGAGCGCACCGTTCCTGGGAAGCGGTTACGAGCCGACAGCGCGTCGCCCGCGCGGTGACGGACGGGACGACCCGACAGTCGCTCGACCTCGGACCGGGAGACCCGGCGGCGATTGGCCCGGTCCCGGGACGTGCTCAGCTTGCCCGTCCGTTCCCAGCGGCGCAGGGTGTCAGGGCTCACGCCGATGGCGTGCGCGGCATCACCCAGCAGCATCCCCTCCTCGACCTGCATCTCTACCTAAGCATTGCATAGGTATCTCCGCGAGACCTCCGGAGGCTGGCAGGCACCTCACCCCTTCCCCTCCGCGCACCGGTCGGCGAGCTCCGCGATCGCCCGGCCCAGCTCGCCCCGGGCCTCCCGCCCACCCAGAGCCAGCTGCGCGCCGAGGCGGGCCTCGGGAAGGTGGAGCGCCCCGCTAGGCGACGCCGGCGGGTCCGGCGGCTCAGCTGCCGGGCCCGGGCCTTCCTGCGCCTCCAGCCGGGGGATGCGGTTGATGGCCACGAGTGGCTCGACGCCCATGCGCTGAAGACAGTGAGCGGCGACCTGCGTGAGCGCCGGCTGGACGGCGGGCGTGGCCACCAGGACCGTCCGGTCGGCCAGCGACGCCGGGGCGCCCCCGAGCGAGCGGGAGCCCGCGTCCAGCACGAGCGGCGCCAACAGGCGGGAGGCATCCGCCAGCGCAAGCTGGTCCGGGCTCTCGGCCAGACACAGCCGGCCTACGGCCCGGGTGGCCACCCCGGGCGCGGCCGCCAGAGCGCGAGCGAGCTGCGAGGCCGCCCGCGTGGCCAGCGGTATGCCCGCGGCCTTCGCCTCGCACGCCACCGCAGCCGTACCGGCGGGATCACGAGTCGCCAGCTCCGCCGCGAGCGCCCGCGCGACCACGGTCGCGCCGCATCCCTTCCCCAGGCCGAAGACGGCGACCACCGGTCGCTCCGCCAGCACAGGCGCGAGCTCCTCGGGTTCCGGGTGCTCCGGTTCGATCAGCCACGACCCGGCCGCGGAGACCGCGCGTGCCAGCACGCCGCCTCGGCGCGGGCCGAACCCGTCCATGTGGGCGCAGTCGAGATGGCTCACGGCGCCTCCACCTCCGCCCGGGCCGTGACCTCCAGCCGCTCCGCCAGCGTGCGCAGTGGCGAAGGGGGGCGAAGGCGCACCGTGACGCGTCCCCCGCGCACATGGGCGTTCGCGTGGGCCCGTGACCAGCCCGGAAGCGCCTCTCGCACCGCCGAGTCGGGGTCACGGCCGGCCGCCAGCGCCAGGGCACCCGTCTCAGCGGCCGCGCCGGCCAGGACGCTCGCGTAGCCGACCGCCAGGAGCTGAAGGCCCGCCAGCCCCAGCACCAGCAGCAGGGGAAGCAGGGCGAGCAACTCGACGGTCGCCTGCCCGCGCTCCTCGCTGTCGAACCGTGCCCGCACCGCTGCCGCCTCAGTCGCGCCCGCCCAGCGACGAGGTGGCGGAGACCCGCACCGGCGAGCTCCAGCGCTGAAGGACGAACGGCACCCGCACCGAGACCCGCACTCGTCCGCCGGCACCGGTCGCGACCTCCAGGTGACGCTCGAGCGCCTCGGGCAACGCGCTGCGGGCAGCCCGTTCCGTGCGGGCGTCGACCGCTTCGGCCCGCGCGGCGGTGCGCGCCGCCGCCGCACAGAGCCAGAGCGTGTGCCCGGCGAGCAGCAGCTGCCACGCCACGAGCCCCGTCAGCAACACGAACGGAAGCACGGCCACCAGCTCGACGGAGGCCTGACCGCGCTCGGAGGCGAGTGCTCGCGCGACCCTTGATCGGCAGCCGGAGGGGGCCATGCCCATACGGTCCCGCGTCGCGCGTGACGGGACAACGCGCGAGGGCTACAGCTTCGCTACAGGAGAGTGAAAAGCCGGCGACCCGCCGGTTACTCGTAGCGACGGTAGCGGTTCCAGAGTCGCTACAAGCGCCGCGCGCGCCTTAGCGCCCTGCCGCTACTGCCGGTGCGGTCATTTCGATAGCGAGATCCAAGACACGTTCGCGTTCCTCAGGCGAAGCCACGTCCCACCACCATGAGATGAACGTGGAGTCACGCGCACCGGCGCACTTCGCGATTGCCTGCATCGCTTTCATGTGCTCGCCAGAGTCCGTAGCTGGTCTGCGGGGGCTGCCCGCCACGATCTTCAGCGCGACCATGATGCAGACGCTTCCGTTCGGGCGTCCACGGCCTCGGTACCAGCCGCCTTCCTCGCCGACAGCCTTCGCGGCCTTAAGGATCTCGTGGGCTGTCATCTCTCGCCGGTTACTCGTAGCGGCGGTAGCGGTTCCAGACCCAGAACAGCCCGTACGAGGCCAGGGCGAGCAGCGCGAACCAGACCAGGATGCCGGCGCCGCCGGCCTGGAAGAGGCGGTCGGTGGCCGTGAAGGTCAGCAGGGCGAGCCCCAGCGAGCCATAGAGCCCGAAGCGGGTCGAGGGCTCGAGCGTCTGCAGGTCGACCTGGTACTGGTGGTACATCCGGTAGCCGAGCCCCGCGATCGCCGCGAAGAACGCGACCGTCAGCAGGGTGAGCACCACGTCGAGGGCGCTTCCGCCTCCCGGCAGCACCACGAGCCCCAGCGCGATGAGGGCTATGACGCCGAACTTCCAGGCGAACTGCATCCCCACCAAGGCTAGATCACCGCGGGGCGCCCGGGCGTGGGCGGTTGGGAGCGGGGGGCGGGCGGACGGGCCGGCGTTAGCCCGCTCGGTCGTGGGTGTGGCGTCCCCCGCTTAGCCGCCCTCGTACTCACCCAGGGCACCCCGGCCGGGCCCAGCCGCGCTAGACCGGCTCGATGCCCACCGTGATCGTCCCGATCAGGCCGGTGCGAAACGAGCTGGCCCTTCGCCGGCGCAAGCGGAGAAGAGCTCCAGAGCCCGCCTCCCCGTAGATCCCGTCCTCTCGGTTTCGCACCCGCATGCCGCCGCGCCCGCTGTAGGGCGACAGCCGGATCACCCTGTCGCTCACGCTGTCGTTGAAGAAGAGCTGGCCGGTGTGTGCGGTCCGGCCGCCCCTGTAGGTGCGCCCGGCCGCGCGGCCGCCGACGTGCACCTTCGTGTGGATGTGGATGGCGCGGCCCGGATACCAGCCCGGGTAGACCGTGATGAACCTGGCCACGCCGCGGGCGTCGGTCAACTGAACGCCGCGCAGGTAGGCCTCCCCCTCCGTTCCCTCCTGGCTGAAGCCCGAGTAGCTGCCGCCGGCATCCGCGTGCCAGATCTCCACGGCCGCATCCTCCATGGGCCTGCAGGTGCCGGCGTTCACGACCCTCATGCGCAGGTCCAGTCGCAGCCCGCGCCTGTCCTCTGTGACGTCGCGGCGGAGCTTGTCGAGGTCGAGATAGAAGGGACCCTCGGTCAGCTCGGCCGCCAGCGTGCACGACGGCCTCGCCGCGCCTGAGGCGCCGGCGCCGGCCGGCGCGCTGGCCTCCTCACCGGCTGCATCGCAGCCGGCGACCCCCAGCCCGGCGAGAGTTACGCCCGCGCCGGTCGCGTCGCGCAGCAGGCGCCGTCGTGTCGGTTGGTAGTCGGCCACGCGCCCTACTCGATCACACCGGCGCTGACGCACACGAGCACAACCGTTCCCAGCACCACGCGGTAGACGACGAAGATGACGGTCGAGTGGTTCGCCAGGTAGCGCAGCAGGAAGGCGATCGAGACGTAGCCGGTCACGAAGGCCAGAACGGTGGCCACCAGGAGACCGAACAACGAGGTGGTCTCCCCCTCCTCCCCGCTGAGGATCGAGCCCAGCTCCAGGACCCCGCTGAGCACGACGGCCGGGACCGACAAGAGGAAGGAAAAGCGCGCCGCTGCCTGCCGCTCCAATCCCAGGAAGAGCCCGGCGGTGATCGTCGCGCCGGAGCGCGAGACCCCCGGTATCAGGGCGACGGCCTGCGCCAGGCCGATGGCGATGCCGTCCCTTCTCTTGATCTGCTCGATTCCGCGGGTACGGGTACCCACCTTCTCGGCCAGCGCAAGCAGGAGGCCGAGCAGGATCAGCATGCTGCCGATCAGGTACAGGTCCCGTGCGCCGGTCTCGATCTGGTCCTTGAAAACGAGGCCGAAGATGCCGATCGGAACGGTGCCCAGGAGGATGTACCAGCCCAGCCGGGCGTCCTGCTCTTTGCGCAGCTCCGGCGCTCGCAGAGAACGCAGCCACGCCAGGGCGATCCGGCGCAGGTCGTCGCGGAAGTACAGGAGAACCGCCGCCATGGTGCCCAGCTGGGTGACGGCGGTGAATGCCGCGCCCGGGTCCTCCCAGCCGGCGAACGCGGGAACGATGCGCAGGTGCGCGGTGCTCGAGACCGGCAGGAACTCGGTCAGGCCCTGCACGATTCCGAGAACGATGGCCTCGAGTAGCGACACGACGCCGGGAGACTAGAGGGAGGGACAGCAAGTATCGTTCAGGGTCGATGCGACTCCTGACGGGCGCCCTCACCCTTGTCGCCTGGCTGGTCCTGGCGGCACCGGTCCTGGCCCACGACAACGGCGAGGGGATCGTGGGCGAGACCGACGACCGGATCATCACCTTCTACTCGCTGGGTGTGATCGTGTTCTTCGTGCTGGTGGCGATGACCGGCTCGGCCATTCAGTCCCGGCTGGAGAAGCGCAAGGAGCAGCGCAAGGCGGCGGAGCTGCGTCGCCGCGTCGGCTGGTAGGCGGCCCAGGCCCTCAGAAAGGCGCATGGCCCCGGGGGCCGGGGCCATGCGCGCGAGGAGGGATCTGCATCGACGATGCTGGCGGCTCGCCCGGGCTCGGGTGTGAACAGTCTGAGAACTGGCAGAGTTCGGTTTGTGGAGGCCGTGACCTACGAGCGCCGCGGCCCGGTGGCGATCGTCACGATCGACCGTCAGGAACGACGCAACGCCATCGACGGCCCCACCGCCGAGCTGCTGGCGGCGGCTTACGACCGCTTCGAATCCGAGGACGAGGCCCGGATTATGGTGCTCACCGGAGCGGGCGGGGTGGCGTTCTCGGCGGGAGCCGACCTCAAGGCCATCGAGAGCTTCGCCCCCCGCCTGGACGATCCGCGTGGACCGCTGGGCTTCAGCCGGGTGATCTCCTCCAAGCCTACGATCGCCGCGATCTCCGGCTGGTGCCTCGCGGGCGGGCTGGAGCTGGCGCTGTGGTGCGACCTGCGGATCGTGACCGAGGAGTCACGCCTGGGCTTCCCGGAGCGGCGCTGGGGGGTGCCGCTCATCGACGGGGGAACCCAGCGGCTCCCCCGGATCGTCGGCCTCGGCCGGGCGCTCGACCTGATCCTGACCGGCCGCATCATCGATTCGGAGGAGGCGCTGGCGATGGGCCTCGTCACGGAGGTGGTGCCGGAGGACGGGCACCTGGAGCGGGCGCTGGAGATCGCCGACGGGCTGGCGGGCTTTCCCCAGGACACCATGCTGGCCGACCGCCGGGCGGCGCTCCACGGCCTCGCGCTCTCTCTCGAGGAGGGCTTCGCGCTGGAGGCGCGCAACGGCCGGCCCACTCTGGAGACGGCCTGGCGCGGCGCCGCTCGCTTCGCCGGCGGCGAGGGCAGGGGCGGCGCGGGTGCCGGCGTCTGAGCCTGGCTGAGCCTGGGCTGACTTGGCATAGTCAGCGGCTGTGAGCACGCTCGCGATCGAGGTCTCCGACCTGCGCAAGACGTACGGCTCGGTGGAAGCCGTGCGCGGTCTGACCTTCGACGTCCGTCGCGGCGAGGTGTACGGCCTGCTGGGACCCAACGGGGCCGGCAAGACCACCACGGTCGAGATCCTGGAGGGCTACCGGCGGCGCTCCGGCGGCCAGGTGTCGGTGCTCGGCGTGGACCCCGAGCGGCGTGACCGCCAACTGCAGGAGCGAGTGGGCATCGTCCTCCAGAGCTGCGGCTTCTACCCGCGCGTGACCGTCCGCGAGGCGGTCGAGCACTTCGCCAAGTCCTACACGCGCCCGCGCGACCCGGCGGAGACGATCGCCCTCGTCGGGCTCGAGGAGAAGGCCCGTGCCCTGACCAAGGACCTGTCGGGCGGGCAAAGGCGCCGGCTCGACCTCGCCCTGGCCCTGGTGGGCGACCCGGAGCTCGTGTTCCTCGACGAGCCGACCACCGGATTCGACCCGGCCGCCCGCCGCACCGCGTGGGGCGTCGTTCGCCGGCTCAAGGAGCTCGACAAGACAGTCGTGCTCACCACCCACTACCTCGACGAGGCCCAGGCGCTGGCCGACCGGGTGGCAATCGTCAAGGACGGCCGGATGGTGGCCGAGGGTCCGCCCGACCGTCTGGGGCCGAAGAGCAAGAGCTACCGCGTTTCGTATCTGTCGCAGGACCGCCGGGTCGAGCATCAGACCGACGACCCCACCGAGCTGCTGCACCGGCTGACCCGCGACGCCCTCGCCCGCGGCGAGCGTCTCGATGGCCTCGAGGTGACCCGCCCGACGCTCGAGGAGGTCTACCTCGAGCTGACGAAGGAGGCGGCGGAATGAGCGCGTCGGCCCTCGCCTGGCAGCAGTTCCGCTTCGAGCGAAAGCTCTTCTGGCGCAACCCGAGCGCGGCCTTCTTCAACTTCCTTCTGCCGCTGCTGTTGCTGGTGCTGACCGCAAGCGCCTTCGGAGGGGACGAGGACCTGCTGGAGGTGCTCGTACCCGGTATCGCCGGGCTCGGCGTGGTGGCCACGACCTTCACGGCCCTCGCCTTCAGCCTCACCTACCGGCGCGAGGAGGGCATCCTCAAGCGCATCAGGGGCACGCCGATGCCGGCTGCGGCCTTTCTCTCCGGCTACATCGGATCGGCCACGCTCAACGCCGTTCTCCAGGTCGCGCTGGTGGTGGTGATCGGGAACCTGGCCTACGGTGTCGACTGGCCCGACGACCCGGCGATGCTTGCCGGGTTCACCCTGCTCGGCGTGGTCTGCTTCGCCGCGCTCGGCGTGGCTTTCTCGCACCTCATTCCCAACGAGGACTCCGCCCCCGCCTATACCAACGCGGTCTTTCTGCCCCTGATGTTCATCTCCGGAGTCTTTTACTCGGCCGACGACCTGCCGACCGTGCTCAAGGTGATCGCCGAGGCGCTGCCCCTCAAGCACCTGATCGACGGCATGTCGGTGGCGATCGTGGGCGGCTCCGGCGATCCCGCCGGCGCGGCAGCGGTGGTGGGCGCTTGGGCGCTGGCGGGACTGTTTCTCGCGGTGCGCTTCTTTCGCTGGGAGTAGCGGCCTACTACATGCGCTCGACCCACTCCGCGCGCCACGCGGGGGGCTCGAACGGGTCGCCGAAGTAGTGAGTCTCTCGCGCCACCAGCCCGTCCCGGAACTCCATGATGCTCACGACGTGCACCGGGTCTCCGTCGTAGGCGATCACGTACTCGGTCACCCACAGATCGCCGCCCCCGAGGATCCGCCGGACGTTGAACTCGAGTTGCGCGGGGTAGGCCGTCCTCAGCGCCTGCAGGTTGGCCTTGCCCCGGATCCGCTCGCCGGACTGCGGCCACTCGACGACGCAATCGTCGTGGTAGATCTCGTGCGCGGCTTCCTGGTCTATCAGACCGCCGGTCTGCCAATGGCGATCGAGCTTGGCGCGGATGTCGGCGTCGCTCATGAGGCGGAGCGTAGTTCGGAGCGCGCGGTCCGGCCTTGACAACGCGTTGTCGATTTGACAGTATGTTGTCTATGACACCGACCGCGCACATCGCCGTCTACGACACGCTCGCCGACTGGGAGCCGGGGCACCTGCTGGCCGAGCTGCGCAGCGGCCGCTTCACCGGCGTGACCTATGAGATCTCGTCCGTCGCCGAGAGCCTCCGGCCGGTCACGACCATGGGCGGGCTGCGGCTTCTGCCCGACATGCTGCTCGACGATCTCGACCCCGCCGGCAGCGACCTGCTGATCCTGCCCGGGGCCGAGCAGTGGGACGCCGGGGGCCACGGCGCCTTCGCCGAAGCCGCGGAGCGCTTCCTCGAGTCCGGCGTGCCGGTGGCGGCGATCTGCGGCGCCACGGCCGGCCTCGCCCGTCATGGCTTGCTCGATCAGAGGCGACACACGAGCGCGGCGGCGGAGTACCTGGCGGCCACGGGCTACGCGGGCGCGCCGCTGTACGTCGACGCGCGGGCCGTGGCCGCCGACGGCCTCGTCACGGCGGGACCGGACGCGCCGGTCCCGTTCGCGCGGACCACGCTCGAGCTGCTCGGGCTCCTCCCCCGGCCGGCGCTGGACGCCTACGAGGGCGTGTTCGACCGCGGCGACGCCACCTCCTACCCCGCGCTCATGGCCGCCACGCAGCAGACCCCGGCCGGGCGCGGATGAGCGCGCCCGTGGAGGCGATTCCACCTCGCCAGGCCTGGCCGCAACCCGAGCCCGCCACCGAGGCCGGAACCGCCCTCACCGAGGTCATCCTGACCACCTTCCGCCTGCACGGCCGGCTTCAGGAGGTCGCCCAGGGCCTGGCGGCCGAGGGCGATCTGACCGCTGCCCGCTGGCAGGTGATCGGCGGCGTCCTCGATGAGCCACGGCCGGTCGCCGAGGTCGCGCGGCGGATGGGGATGACGCGCCAGGGTGTGCAACGAATCGCCGATGTGCTGGTCGACCGCGGGCTCGCCGAGTACCGCCCCAACCCCGCGCACCGGCGCGCGAAGCTGCTGGCCTGCACCGAAGCCGGCTACTGGGCGGTACGGCGCATCTCGCTCGCCCAGCACCCCTGGGCGGAGCGCATCGGTGAGGCGGTCGGGGCCGAGCAGCTGCGGGCGGCGCTCGACACCATGCGGCGGCTGATCGAGGTCCTGGAAGGCGACCGGCCGGCATAGATCCGCGAGGAGGCCACCGACCCTCCAGCCCGCGTAGCGTGTCTGGCGGTGTCCGGCACAGGCGCAGGAAAGGTGGGTCCGGGATGGCCGATTTGCCGCTCACGGGGGGCTGCAACTGCGGGGCCGTGCGGTTCGAGGTGACAGAGCCGCTGGTGGCGGCCAGCTATTGCCACTGCAAGCGCTGCCAGCGCCGCAGCGGAGCGGGGGCCGCGGCCAACGCGCACCCCGCACCGGGCGCGTTCCGGATCGTCGCGGGCAATGACCGGCTGCGGATGTGGCAGCCCGATGGCGGCGGCGAGAAATGGTTCTGTGGCGACTGCGGCTCGTCGCTGTTCGGCCGCAATCCGAGCCATGCCGACCCGATCGGCATCCGCATGGGCACGTTCGACGACGATCCGGGGATCCGGCCCAGCGTCCGCCAGTTCGTGTCCTATGCCCCGCCCTGGGAGCCGATCCCCGATGACGGGCTGCCTCGCCATCCCGAGAGCCGCCACGCCGCGTCCAACTAGATCACAGGCGCAGCGACTGTCCGTGGCGGCGCAACCACTCCTCTCGCGCGCGCCACTCCGGCGAGCGCGACTCCAGGAGCGCCCAGAAGCGCGGCGAGTGGTCGGGCACCTCGAGGTGGGCCACCTCGTGCTCGACCACGTAGTCGAGGATCTCGTGCGGGGCCAGCAGCAGGCTGTAGTTGAAGCTCATCGCCCCGTTGCTGGAGCACGAGGCCCAGCGCGTGCGCTGGCCGCGGATCGACAGCCGTGTGTAGGTGACGCCCGCCCGCGCGGCCGCCGCGTCCAGCCGCCGTGCCACCTCGACGCGGGCCTGGCGTCTGTACCAGACCTCGAGCGCATCGCGGAGCGGCTGGCGGCCGAGAGCCACGTGCAGCGTGCCGTTCCGGCGGGCCACATGGGAGCGCTGTCGGTCACGCTCGACCCGGACCCGCAGCTCCAGCCGCTCGCCCAGGTAGGGCAACGAGCCTCCGTCCTCCAGTCGCGGCGGCGGGAACTCGGCGCGGGCGGACTCCATCCGCCGCAGCGTCCGCTCGATCCACGCCCGTTTCTCCTGCACAAGCGGCTCGACCTGCCGCCGGGGAAAGCCGCGCGGCACGACCACCTCGACCCCCTGGCCGTCGATCTGGATGCGGGCATGGCGCGCACGGGGGGAGCGGCGCACGCGGTAGGGGATCGCGGTCATTGGGACTCGATCAGGGTGCCGGCGCCCGCGGACGGCGGCGTTCCCGCCACGACCTCGTCGTACACATGACCGAGGCCGGCGGCCAGGGCCGGCCAGGCGTAGCGGCCGCGCGCGACCTCGTAGGCGCGCTCACCACGCCGGCGCCGCTCCGCGTCGTCGTTCACGGCCTCCACCAGCGCGTCGGCGAGGGCGGTCTCGTCGTCGGGCGGGACCAGCCAGCCCGTGTCCCCGGCGTCGACGATCTCCGCCGGGCCGAAGGCGTTCACGGCCAGTGCCGGGAGCCCGCAGGCCATCGCCTCCACGATCACCGCGCCGAACTGCTCACGCACCGACGGCAGCACCAGCAGGTCGGCTGCGTTCAGACCGTCGGGCAGGTCCTCGTGACCCCTCCAGCCCGCGAGGAAGACGTCGGGGTTGCCCGTCTCGCGCACCACCTCCAGCGGGTGCTCACCCTCCCATTCGCCCGGGAAGCCGCCGAGCAGCACGAGCGGAGCGGGCCGGGCGAAGCGTTCACGCGCACGGGTGTGCGCGCGTATCAACAGCGGGATCCGCTTCACCTCGGTGTAGCGGCCCACGTACAGGAGCACCGGTCCGCCCGCCCGAAACGGCTCGAGCTGGTCCTCGCGATAGGTCACGCTTCCCTGCACGCCCGACTCGTCCCACCCGCGCGGCTCCTCCACCAGCCAGCGGCGCCAGTGGGCGAGCCGCTCGTCGGGGCCCGCCGGCCGGCGGTCGAAGCCCTTGGGGTCGAAGCCGTTGGGGGCCCAGACCACCCGCTCCGGCTCCACACCGAGCCGTTCCGGCACCCGCCGCACCGCGTCGGGCGAGAGCACCAGCACGCGCTCGCACGACTGAGCCCAGCGGCGCAGGCGCTCGGCCCAGGCGGCAGCGTGGTCCCAGCCGGGGGGCGGCCCCTCGTCGATCTCACGCAGCATCAGCACCTCGGTGCCGTGCACGTGCCCCACGCGCGGAACTCCGGGAAAGGCCCGCTCGGCGGCCTCGTTCAGCGGGGTCAGATGGTGCAGATGGAGAATGTCCGCCTCCCCCGCCCCGGCGCGGTTCAGATGCTCGGTCCAGGCGGCCACCAGGCGCTCGTAGGCCGCGTCGTCCACCTTGGCAAAGACCCGGTCGGGAGCGCCGGGACGGTCCTCGTAGGACGGGTGAAGGGGCGGGTCCGCCGCCAGCGGGTCGGTCGCCTTCAGGGCCGCGGTGTAGTCCAGCGCCCGCACGTCGAGACCGGCGAAGAAGGTGTCGGCGTTCGACTGCTCGCCCGGCGGGCCAAGCGATCCGCAGGCGATGGTGGGCTGCCAGCCGGCGTCCGGCAGCGACCCGGCCAGGTAGCGCACCACCTGCGCGGAGCCCCCGCGGGGGAAGAACATCAGGCCCATCACCACGCGTCTCACGGTGCGAGACGCTACCGGTGTCAGACGATGGTTCCGACGGCCCCGCCGTCCACCGACCACGCGGCGCCGGCCACATCCGAGGCGGCCGTCGAGCAGAGGAAGGTGATCACCGCAGCGATCTCGCCGGCGGCGCCCATCCGGCCGAGCGGCGGCCGGGAGCGCGTGGCCTCCAGCACCTCCTCCCGACTCTTGCCGCTGCGCTTCGCGATCTGGTCGGCCAGCCCGCCGTCCCCCGTCCAGAGCTCGTCCTCCACCGCGCCGGGAGCCACCGCGTTGACGAGCACGCCACGGCCGGCCCAGTTATCGGCGAAGACGCGGCTGAGCGAGAGCTGGGCCGCCTTGGTGACCGAATAGCAGGCGTCCAGCGTGCCGGAGGGGCGCTTCCCCGAGGACGAGCTCACGTTCACGATGCGGCCGCCCCCGGCCTCGGCCATCGCCGGAGCCAGCGCCGTCATGAGGCGCATGGGCCCCATCACATGCAGCTCCCACTGCTCCTGCCAGTCGGCGTCGGTGAGCTCCTCGGGTGGGCGCGCCCGGCTGGCGCCCGCGTTGTTGACCAGCGCCCAGGGCGGCCCGTCGCAGGCGGCGAGCAGCCGCTCACCGGCGTCGGGATCGGTCACGTCCAGCTTGAGGTCTCCGTCGCTGCGGGCCACGGACAGCACGCGCGCCCCCTCCTGCGCGAGCATGCCCGCCGTGGCGGCGCCGATGCCGCGCGAGGCGCCTGTGACGACGCAGAGTTTGCCCTTCAGTCCCAGATCCATGAGCGAGGAGAGATGATCGCGAAATGAAGTCGCACACGGTCTACCGCACCTTCGAGACGCCAGAGCGCCGCGAGTTCATCCGCATCACCCAGGATGTGCAGGCGGCCGTCGACGACGCGGGCATCGCCGAGGGCCTCGCTCTCGTGGCGGCGATGCACATCACCGCGGCGGTGTGGATCAACGACGACGAGCCCGGCCTCCACGAGGACACGCTGGAGTGGCTCGACAAGGTGGCCCCTCCCAGCTGGAAGGAGCCGGCCAACGACGTGGCCCGCGAGCTGCTGCCCGACCCGGGCGACTACCGCCACCACCGGGGCGGAGAGGACAACGGCGACGCGCACCTGAAGAACCTGCTGGTGCACCACCAGGTGATCGTCCCGGTCACCGAGGGGCAGCTGGACCTCGGCCCCTGGCAGCAGGTCTTCTACACCGAGTTCGACGGCCGGCGGCCGAAGAAGATGATCATCAAGGTTCTGGGGGAGTAGCGGGGCGAGCGCTCTCGTAGACCTCGGGGTTCGCGCAATTGGGCATCGGCTCGCCGGCCAGCGCGGCGAGCAGGTTGTCCACGGCCATGTCCGCCATGCGCTCGCGGGTGGCCCGGTCGGCCGACCCGATGTGCGGGACCACGAGGAGGTTCGGGGCCTCCAGCAGCGGATGGTCGCCCGGAAGGGGCTCGGGATCGGTCACGTCGAGGGCCGCGCCGGCGATCTCACCGTCATGCAACGCACGGGCCAGCGCCGCGGTGTCGACCAGCGGTCCGCGCGCGGTGTTCACCAGGTAGGCGCCGGGCTTCATCGCGGCCAGCGCCTGGGCGCCGATCAGCCCGCGGGTGGCGGGTTTCAGGGGCGCGTGCAGGGTGACGAAGTCGGAGCGCCGGAGCAGCTCGTGGAGGTCGATCCCGCCCTCGCCGCCGCTATGGATCACCTCACAGCCGAATCCCTCGCAGCGGCGCGCCACGGCCTTCCCGATGCGCCCGAGGCCGACGATGCCCACGGTCGCGCCGTGCAGGTCACGCCCGAGCAGCAGGTCGGGCTCCCAGGTGTGCCACTCGCCGCGGCGCACGAACGCGTCGCCCTCCGCGATCCGCCGGCCGATGCCGAGCATCAGGGCCAGGGTCAGGTCGGCGGTCGATTCGGTGAGCACGCCGGGTGTGTTTCCCACCGGGATGCCCCGCTCGGTGGCTGCGTCGAGGTCGACGTTGTCCACCCCCACCGCGCAGTTGGAGACCGCGCGCAGCTCGGGGCCGGCCTCCAGCAGCTCTCGGTCCACCTGATCGGTGAGCAGCGTGAGCAGCCCGTCGAGTGACGGCACCCTGGCTCGCAGCTCCTCCGCCGAGGGCGGCAGCCGCTCCTCCCAGACCTCCACCTCGTGCTCGTCCGCCAAGCGCTCCAGGCCGCTCCCGGGAAGCCGACGGGCGACGAAGACCTTCACCGCAGATACGCTGCCGGCCGGGGAGGCATGGGCGAGGAGCATGGCACGGGCGCAGAAAACGGTGCGGGAGAGCGGGCCGCCGGCGACGACGCTGGCCCTGATCGCGAACCCGGCCTCGGGCACGTGCGATCCGGACGAGATCGCGGCCCGGCTGCGCTCGTTCGGCGCCGAGCTGGAGTGCTTCGGGATCGAGGAGATCGAACGGGCCGTGGGCTCGGGAGCCGACCGGGTGGTGATCGCCGGCGGCGACGGCAGCATCGCCCCGACGGCCGCGGCCGCGGGGCAGACGGGCGTGACGCTGGCGCTGGTGCCCGCTGGCACCGCCAATGACTTCGCTCGCCGGCTGGGGCTGCCGCTCGACGTGCCCGAGGCCTGCCGGCTGGCGGTCCACGGGACCCGGACGAAAGACCTCGAGCTGGGCTGGATGGAGCCCTTGGACGGGGAGCGGCGGCCGTTCGTGAACGTGGCCAGCGCGGGCCTGCCGGCCCCGGCGGCTCGACAGGCGAGCGCCTGGAAGCGCCTCCTGGGCCCGATCGGCTACGCGGCCGGAGCCCTCGTGGCCGGGGTGACGGAGCGGCCGGTGCCCTGCCAGGTCGACTGCGGCGAGCAGGCGCTGTTCGCAGGCGACGCGTGGCAGGTGACGCTGGCGGCGTCGGGCGCCTTCGGCGCCGGATCCGGCATCGAGGAGGCCGACCCGCTCGACGGCGAGCTGGAGGTGGTTGCCGTGGCCCGCGGTCCGCGGCCCGGGCTGGTGGCGCTGGCCTACCGCCTGCGCAGCGGGCGTCTCACGCGCCACGGCCGGGCCCGGCACGCCCGCTGTGCCGCGGCGGAGGTGCGCGTGCCGGCGGGGACCGAGTTCAACGTGGACGGTGAGGTGCTCGAGGTGGGCTCCGCCCGCTTCGCCGCGCAGGGCGGCGCGTTCTGCCTGGTGACGGGATGAGCCGGACCGTCCTCGTGCTCTGGCTGGTCCTGGCGGGCGCCCTGCTCGCCCCCGCCGGGGCCGGCGCGCAGGGCGGCGCGGCCGGGCCCGACCTGAGCGATCCCTGCCCGGTGACCTATCCGGGCGACGCCGCCAGCAAGGATCGGATCGCGCGTTGGATGGCCCGTGGAGCAGCCGGCCGTGGCCTGCCTCATGAGCTGCCCGTGATGGCGGGTATCGGCGAGAGCGGCATGCGCAACCTCAGTGGCGGCAGCTACGCGGGCTTCTTCGGCATGCACCTGAGCATCGGCGAGGGCGAATACGAGGGCTTCCCGGACGACCCGTCGCTGCAGCTGACCTGGTTCCTCGACACGGCGGCGGAGGTGCGGCAGCGGCGGCTGGCCGGCGGGCTGCCCGACCCCGCCGCCGATCCGGAGGAGTTCGGGATGTGGATCGCGGACGTGGAGCGTCCCGCCCCGGAGAACCGCTCCCGTTACCAGCAGTATCTGGACGACGCCCGGGCGCTGCTCGGGCAGGTCTGCCCGCCGCCGCTGGTCAGCGACAGCCAGCCGCCCGCTCTCGCCGTCCGAATCGCGCGCCGCCAGCGCCCGCTCCGCGCCTCCGGCTCGCTTACGGCGAGGGTGCGCTGCCCGGTCGAGCCCTGCCTGGCCGGTCTGATCGGCTCGGTCACCGTGGATGGCCGGCCACGGGCGTTCCGCGCCCGGCCCGCCGAGCCGCCCGCGGGGGGTGCGGCCATGCTCCGCGCCCGGCTCCCGCGGTCCGCCCGCCGGCTGCTGGCCCGTCACCGAGCGCTGCGCGTGACCCTTCGGGCGCTCGCCGTGGACGCCGCGGCGAACGTCGCGGGTCTCGACAGAAGGGTGCGGGCGCTGCCTTAGCCTGGATCCACCCGATCCTGACGGCGTTTCCGCGCCGGAATGCCTTCGCTCCGGCGCGGAAACGCATGCCAGTTCCGGGGGACCCAGCCTTAGTACTCTCGGCTGAGATGGCGCGCGACACCGGACTTCCCTCCGCCGACGCACAGTTCGACTTCGGGCGCGCCCGCCGCGCCCGGGCCTTCTCGCGTCTGGCCACCCGCATGCGCGGGGACCCCGGCGACGTGAACGTGATCCTCCCGTTCGAGGAGGTCGTGGCCGCCCTGGGCCGGCGGGGCGAGCGTCGTCTGGGACAACAGGCCATCGACCTCGACTCGATCGTCGGCACGGTGGACCGCCAGCGGGAGTTCGACCGTCGCTTCCGTCCCACCTCCACCCGCGTGCGGACCCGCTGGGAGCGGATCGCGGCCGCGCAGCGGCGAGGCGAGCCCATGCCTCCGATCGACGTCTACCGCATCGGCGAGGTCCATTTCGTCAAGGACGGCCATCACCGCGTGTCGGTCGCGCGGGCGCTCGGTCACGCCGACATCAACGCGTACGTCACCGAGATCGTGACCGAGGTGGGCGCCGAGCGCGCGATCACGTTGCGCGACCTGCCCCTGAAGAGCCATCAGCGTCTCTTTCACGAGCGGGTGCCGCTGCCCGCCAAGGCCCGCGCCCGGATCGAGCTCTCGGACGAGTGGCGCTACGCCGCGCTGGCGGAGGCCGTGGAGGCGTGGGGCTTCCGGGCCGCCCAGAACCGCGGCGAGCTTATGACGCGCGGCGAGGTGGCCGAGGCCTGGTTCGAGGAGGAGTACGAGCCGGTGGTCGAGATGCTCGAGGAGGCCGAGCTCATACGTCACGGCACCCAGACCGAGGCCTACATGCGCGTGTCTCACCTGCGCTACCTCCTCCTGCGCACCCACGACTGGACCGACGACGTGATCGAGGCCGTGCGGCACGACCTCGAGGACCCGAGCGGCGACCAGGACACGATGGTGCGTCGCCTGCGCAAAGAGCTGCGTTAGTGGCGGGCGCGCAGGACGACGGCGAGCGAATTCAGCCCGAGACCGCCGCCGCCTGGGGCGAGTGGCTCGAGGACAACCACGAGCGCGAGGCCGGCGTCTGGCTGATCTCGTGGAAGAAGCACACAGGGAAGGCGGACCTTTCCTACGAGGACGCCGTGACCGAAGCGCTCCGCTTCGGCTGGATCGACAGCAAGGGGTCGGCTCTCGACGACGACCGTTCGATGCTGTGGTTCTCACCGCGGCGCCGGGGCAGCGCCTGGTCCGGGCCGAACAAGAAGCGGATCGCGCGGCTCGAGCGCGAGGACCGAATGGCGCCCGCCGGGGAACGCATGGTCGAGGCGGCCAAGGCCGACGGCAGTTGGAGCCGCCTGGACGAGGTGGAAAAGCTCACCGTGCCCGGCGACCTGGCCGCGGCCTTCGACAGGCAGCCCGGATCCCGCGAACAGTGGGACGGCTTTCCGCGCTCGGCCCGCCGCGCCATTCTCGAGTGGATCGTGCAGGCCAAGCGGGAGCCCACCCGCGCGAAACGAGTGGAGGAGACGGCCCGGCTCGCCGCACGGGGCGAGCGGGCCAACCAGTGGCGTCCTAGAAGCTGAGCGCTACCGCTGTTCGGAGGGCCGGTCGTCCTCCTGCGCGGCCTGACCCTCGCCGCGCTCCTCGACCGCCGGATCGGGGTCGCGCCCAACCGGGCTCTGGCCGTCGCCGTTCCCGCCGGTGGCAGGCGGTCCCTCCTGTGAGCTCGTCAGGTTGCGGCCGTCCGAGGGGTCGAAGAGCTGCAGCCGGGTGGCGTCCACCCAGAGCTCGGCCTCCTCGCCCACGGTGACCCCACTCTGCGGGTCGAGCCGGGCCACGATCTGGCCCTCCTCGCCCTCCTTGGGGATCTCGCCGCCGCCGGCGTCCTGGGCCAGCTCGCGCAGCTCCTCGGACTCGATCTGCTCGTCGTGGGCCACCGAAAAGTGGGCGTACAGCTCGGAGCCCATCGACTCGAGCACCTCGATCTTGGCCGTGAAGGTCGCGCCCTTGTCGCGCGCCTCGCCCACCAGCGCGGCGTCCTCGAAGTGCTCGGGGCGGATCCCGGCGATCAAGGTCTTGGACTCGGACCCCGAGACGGCCTCGCGCTTGTCGTCGGGCAGCTTCACGTCGCCGATCGGCAGCTTCACCGTGTCGCCCTCGACGGAGGCCGGCATGAAGTTCATCGCCGGTGAGCCGATGAAACCAGCCACGAACAGGTTCACGGGCTCGTTGTAGAGCTCCATTGGGCTGCCCACCTGCTGCAACTCCCCGGCGCGCATGACCGCCACGCGGTCGCCCAGCGTCATGGCCTCGGTCTGGTCGTGCGTCACGTACACGGTGGTGGTGCCGAGGTCCTTCTGCAGGCGGGCCACCTCAGTGCGCATGGCCACGCGCAGCTTGGCGTCGAGGTTCGAGAGCGGCTCGTCCATGAGGAAGGCCGCCGGATCGCGCACGATGGCGCGGCCCATGGCCACGCGCTGCCGCTGGCCGCCCGAGAGCTGCGAGGGCTTGCGGTCGAGGTGCTGCTCGAGGTCGAGCACCCGCGCGGCCTCGCCCACCTTCTCGTCGATCTCCGACTTGTCGGTGCCGCGGAGCTTGAGCGCGAAGCCCATGTTGTCGCGCACGCTCATGTGCGGATAGAGCGCGTAGTTCTGGAACACCATGGCGATGTCGCGGTCCTTGGGCGCACGATCGTTCACCACGTCGTCGCCGATCCTGAGCTCGCCCTCGGTGATGTCCTCCAGACCGGCGATCATGCGGAGCGCGGTCGACTTGCCGCAGCCCGAGGGGCCCACCAGGATCACGAACTCGCCGTCCGCGATCTCAAGGTCCATGTCCCGCACGGCCTCGTAGCCGTCCGGGTAGCGCTTGGTCAAGCCGTTGAGGGTGATGCCGGCCATTCGGTACCTCCGTTATCCCTTCACCGCGCCGGCGGTGAGGCCCGCAACGATACGGCGCTGGAAGATCAGGACCATGATGATGATCGGGACGGTTACGACGACCGAGGCGGCGGAGATCGCCCCGATCGGCTGCTCGAACTGCGACGCACCGGTGAAGAACGCAAGCGCCGCGGGTACCGTCCGCGCCGCGTCGGTCGAGGTCAGCGTGTTCGCGAAGATGAAGTCGTTCCAGGCGAAAATGAAGACCAGGATCGCAGCCGTGAACACCCCGGGCGCGGCAAGCGGCACGATGATCTTGCGGAAGGCCTGGAAGGGAGTGGCGCCGTCCACCTGCGCGGCCTGTTCGAGCTCCCAGGGGATCTCGCGGAAGAACGCCGACAGCGTGTAGATCGCGAGCGGCAGCGTGAAGGTCATGTAGGGGATGATCAGCCCGATCCAGGTGTCGTAGATGCCGAGCGACCGCCACATCTCGAACAGCGAGCCGACGATCGAGATCGGCGGGAACATGGCCACCGCCAGAGCTCCCGAGAGGATCAGCGTCTTGCCCGTGAAGTCGAGCCGGGACGTCGCGTAGGCGGCCATCGCCGCGAGCACGATCGAGATAAGAGTGGCGATGGAGGCGATGCCGATCGAGTTGATCAGCGCGGCGATGAAGGTGTCGTCGGAGAAGACGACCTCGTAGTTCTCGGTCGAGAAGCCCGACCAGAACTTCTTGTCGCTGACCTCCTCGGGTGTCTTGAACGACAGCGAAACGATCCACGCCACCGGAATCAGGGCGTAGAGCAGGACCACCAGGATCCCGATCGCCCACTGCAGCTTCTCCCGGCCCGTGTGCTGCATGTCAGGTCTCCCCTCGCGCTTGCGCCGTGCTCGTGCCAAGCCCCTTCACGAAGAGCACGGCGATCAGGATCACGCAGACGAAGATCAGGATCGAGATCGCCGAGCCGAGCCCCAGGTTCACCCGGTTGATCAGGACGTTGTAGCCCAGGATCGAGACGCTCTCGGTGCCCAGGGCGCCTCCCGGCTGGATGATGAAGATGTTGTCGAATATTCGGAACGCGTCGAGCGTCCGGAACAGCAGCGCCACCAGGATGGCCGGCCTCATCAGCGGGATGGTGATTCGGAAGAAGCGCTGCAGGGTGCTCGCGCCGTCGACCTTCGCCGCCTCGTGCAGCTCGTCCGGGACGAGCGCGAGGCCCGCCAGGAGCAGCAGCGCCATGAAGGGCGTCGTCTTCCAGACCTCCGCCAGGATGATTACGAAGAGCGATCCTTCCCGCGTGGTCAGCGGCAGCCAGTCGTCCGGTACAAGCGGCAAGCCGAACACAAAGCCGCTGGTCGGGTCGAAGGCGTACCTCCACGCGAAGGCCGCAACCACCGTGACCATGCCATACGGGATCAGGATCGACGCGCGGACCGGGCCGCGCCCGAAGATGGCGCGGTGCATGACCAGGGCGATCAGCATGCCCAGTACGAGCTCGATGGCCACTGATACGACCGTGATGAGCAGCGTCGTGGCGACGTCCGACCACCACGTGGTCGACGTGAGGACGTCGCCGTAGTTCGCCAGGCCGACGAACTCTTTGTCGTCCGGGAAGCGCAGGTCGAACTTCTGCAGCGACAGGTAGAAGGCGTACACGATCGGATAGCCGGTCACGATCAACATCGCGATCACGGCGGGCGCGCACAGCAGCCAGGCGAGCTTGCGCTCCGCTTTGTACCGTTCGGTGTGCCCTTCCTTCTTGGGCGGTGCGGCGGCGGGGGCTGAGGTCGTGGCGGCCTCCATCAGAAGATCTTCCCGTCAACGGCCTTCTCGATCCGGTCACGCAGCTGTTCCACGATCGTGTCCGGGTCCACAGATTCCGGCGGGTGATAGGTCTTTTGGATCGCCAGCGAGATGTCGCTGTAGGCGGGCGTGACCGGCCGCGGCCCGGCGTTGTCGATCGACTCGCGCAGCTCATCGGCGAAGGGATACGACTTCTGCACCTTCGGATCGTCGTACACCGACTCGCTGGTCGGCGGCAGGCCGCCCAGCTCGGCGCTGAGCGCCTGGTTCTCCGGGCTGGCGAGGCACTCGGCCGCCTCAAAGGCGAGGTCCGGGTTGTTCGAGTACGCGGATACGGCGATGTTGAAGCCTCCGAGCGGCGGTGCGCTCGGCTTGTCCTTGTCGCTGCGGGGGTAGCGTGCCCAGCCGATGTTCTTCTGGAGCTCCTCGCTCACCTCGGCCGCGCCCGGGTAGATGTACGGGTAGTTGACCATGTAGTCCGAGCGGCCGTCATAGAAGCCGAAGCGAGCCGCGTCCTCGTTGTTGGTGGACATGCCCGGCGGCGCCGCGGCCGAAGTCGCGAGCGTCTTCTCGATCTCCGCCGCCGTCTTGGCCGTGTCGTTCACGAGCACCTCGCCGTCCTCGTTGACGATCTGCCCCCCGGCGCTGGCGATCATCGCGTTGATCCAGACGACCAGCCCTTCGTACTGGGCGCTCTGCACCTCGACAACGGTGCCCTTGTCGATCGCGTCGTCGATCATCTCGTCCCAGGTGAAGTCGTCGGGCGGCGCGTCCACGCGGTCCTTGCGGTACCAGAGCAGCTGGGTGTTGCTGGTGTGCGGGATCGCCCAGATCTTGCCCTGGTAGTCGACGGTCTCAACCGGGCCATCGAGCTTGCCTTCGGTGGCGGCCTCCCGGCGCTCGCCCTCCCAGGGCAGGATCCACTCGGCCTCGGCGAACTCGGCGGTCCAGATCACGTCGAGCGACGCCAGGTCGATGCTGTCGTCCTCGGCGGCCAGGCGGCGGACGAGCAGCTCACGCTGCTGGTCGGCGATGTTCGGCAGCTTCTCGTAGTTGATCTTGTACTTGCCGTTCGCCTGCTTGTTGCAGTTGGCGACCGCCTGGTCATACGAACCACCGGGCTCGTTGAACGCGTACCAGTTGATGGTGCGGGCGCCGGTGCCACCCTCGTCACCGCCCACTCCGCAAGCGGTGGCCAGGCCACAGGCGAGGACGGCCGCCAGCACCGCGGCCTTTCGCATCCTGCGTCCCCTCGGTCCCTCCTCCGCCGTCACTTGACCGAGAAGTACCCATTCGGGACCCGGTTCAAGCTCGACCGGTCCGGAAGGCCCATCTTTCCGTCGAGATCGCCGCGCGCTAGGTGCGGGTCAGCACGCCCGCGTGGGGCGCCAGCGTCCCGCCGCGGAGCGAGCCGGCACGGGTCTCCAATACGAGCTCGCCGTCGCTGGGCGCCGGACGGGGCTCCGGCGTCGTGTTGAGGGCCACCGTGTGCCGGCCGCGCGCGAAGGCGACCACACCGGGCGCGCCGTCGAGGAGGACCAACCCCGGCTCCAGCTCGCGCGCGCACGCCGTATCAGCCGCCGAACGAGCGTCAGCATCGAGTCCGGGTCGTCCCGCTCGGCCTCGACGTTGTGACGTTCCGGCTCGACCAGCGGGAGCCAGGGCTCGCCGTCGCTGAAGCCCCCGCCAGGGCTCGCGTCCCACTGCATCGGGTGACGGAAGCGATCGCGGCCCGCCCGGTCGAACTCGCGCTCGCCGCCGGGCCCGTCGGCCTGGCCGATCTCGTCGCCCTGGTAGAGGAAGGCGGTCCCCGGCAGCGTGAGCAGGAGCATCGCCGCCGCGCGGGCGTTCTCGCGGCCGAAGCGCGTGGGCAGCCGGCCGAAGTCGTGGTTGGACAGCGCCCAGGCGGCGCCCGCCTGGCGGGTGGTGGCCTCGATCGCGCGGCGCAGCTCCTCCGCGTCCCACGACGCGTGCAGCAGCTCGAAGGCGAACACGGCGTCGAAGTGGTCGCTGTAGGGCTGCCACCTCGCGCTGGGCAGGTAGACCTCGCCCACCAGAAAGGCGTCGCCCGCCGCCTCGCGGATCCTGGCCAGCGCGGCGCCGGTGTCGGGCGCGTTGCGCGAGTGGGTGAGCGCGAGCTTTGCCTCGTCCTCGCGCAGCGGCAGGCCGTAGGGCTCGGTGGCGGGCGGATCGTCCCGCAGCTTGGGGTCCTTGAGCAGCCGGTCGATCGCATCCACGCGGTAGCCGGCGGCGCCGCGCTCGAGCCAGAAGCGAACCACGTCCTGCATCGCGGCGATCACCTCGGGGTTGCGCCAGTCGAGGTCGGGCTGCTCGGGGTAGAAGGAGTGGAGGTAGTAGCGGCTGTTCAGCGCACTCCAGGCCGAACCCCCGAAGGCCGACGACCAGTTGTTGGGAGCGTCGGCCCAGATGTACCAGTCGGGGTGCTCGCGAGAACCAGGGATGCTCGATCGAGGTGTGGCAGGGCACGATGTCCATCAGCACCTCGAGGCCCCGCTCGCGCGCCGCTGCCACCAGCGCGTCGTAGTCATCGAAGCTCCCGAAGACCGGATCGATGCCGGTGTAGTCGGACACGTCGTAGCCGAAGTCGGCCATCGGCGAGGGATAGATCGGCGACATCCAGAGCGCGTCGACCCCCAGCCAGGCCAGATGGTCGAGGCGCGAGCGTATCCCGGCCAGGTCGCCGATTCCGTCGCCGTCGGAGTCCTGGAACGAGCGCGGGTAGATCTGGTAGACGACGCCGTTCTCGAGTGGCATGCGGCGATCGAGGCTATTGGACGCCGTCGCCGGCACGGCCGGCCGCGCCCACAACGACGCCGGGGCGCACAAGGCGCCCCGGCGCGGGTCGGGGGGACGCGGGTGGGCGCCTCCTAGCCGGAGGCGTCGGCACCCGCGGTCTGCAGGGCCTGCTCTTCGTGCCGGCCCTCGCAGATCTCCTCGGCGAGCTTGTCGTTGAAGGCCGGGAGGTCGTCGGGCTTGCGGCTGGTGACCAGCCCGCTGTCGACGTGCACCTCCTCGTCCACCCACGTGCCGCCGGCGTTCTCGATGTCGGTCTTGATGCTGGGCCAGGAGGTGAGCGTGCGTCCCTGCACCACGCCGGCCTCCACCAGCGTCCACGGGCCGTGGCAGATCGCGGCCACCGGCTTGCCGGCCTCGAAGAAGGCCCGCACGAACGCGACCGCGTTCTCGTCGGCCCGCAGGAAGTCCGGGTTGGCCACGCCGCCCGGGAGCACCAGGCCGTCGTAGTCGCCCGCGTCCGCGTCGGCGACCGCCTTGTCTACCGGAAAGGTGTCGCCCTTGTCGAGATGGTCGAAGCCCTGGATCTCGCCGCTCTCCAGCGAGATCAGCTCTGGCTGTCCACCCTCGTCCTCGACGGTCTTCCAGGGCTCGGTGAGCTCAACCTGCTCGACACCGTCGGTGGCGAGGAAAGCGACCTTCTTGCCGTCGAGCCTGCTTGCCATATGTGGTCTCTCCTTGGTAGTCGGAACCCTGCTTTTGGGATACCGGGACCGTTTGTGCCTAAACGAAGAGCTTCTTGGGTATGCGCGCCCAATGGCGACCGCCGCCCGCCCTGGCCCCTTCGCGACGAAGCCGACGGACCAGTTGCTGGAGGCGGCCGAGGGCACGCAGCTGAGCCGGTCCGTGGGCGCCCTCGACCTGACCGCCTTCGGCATCGGGGCGATCATCGGCACCGGGATCTTCGTGATCATCGGCGAGGCGATCGGCGACTCCGGTCCCGCGATCGTCCTGTCCTTCGTCTTTGCCGGGATCACCTGCATCTTCTCCGCGCTGGCGTACGCCGAGCTGGCTTCGGCCATCCCGGTATCGGGAAGCGCCTACACCTACGCCTACGCCACGATGGGCGAGATCGTCGCCTGGATCATCGGCTGGGACCTGGTGCTCGAGTACGGGGTCGCCGTCGCCGCCGTGGCGGTGGGATGGGGCGCCTACTTCACCGAGCTCCTGGACAGCCTGTTCGGCGTCACGCTCTCGGACTCCATCGCGCTCCCGCCGGGCGATGGCGGAACGGTAAACGTTCCGGCTGCCGTCCTCGTGCTGGCCGTGACCGCGCTGCTGATCTTCGGCGTGCGCGAGAGCGCGCGCACCAACACCGTGATGGTGATCGTCAAGCTGACCGTGCTGGCCTTCTTCATCGCGGTAGGGGTGACGGCCTTCACCGCCGACCACTTCAGCGACTTCGCCCCCAACGGCTTCAACGGCGTGATCGACGGCGCCGCGCTCATCTTCTTCGCCTACATCGGCTTCGACGCTGTGTCGACGGCCAGCGAGGAGTGCAGCCGGCCCGGGCGCGACCTCCCGATCGCCATCGTGGGCTCGCTGGTGATCTGCACGCTCATCTACATCGCCGTCTCGACCGTGGCCGTGGGATTGCTGCCCGCCGATCAGCTGGCCGGGGACGACGCCCCGCTGGCCACTGCGCTGTCCGAGGGCGCGGGCATCAGCTGGGCCGCGGACATCGTCACCTTCGGCGCGCTGGTCGCGATCACGAGCGTGGTGCTCACGATCCTGTTCGGGCAGACCCGGGTGTCGTTCTCGATGGCCCGGGACGGGCTGCTGCCCGCCGCGCTGTGCAAGGTGAACGAGCGCACCCACACGCCGGTGCTCCTGACCGCCCTGTTCGGGGTGGCCATCGCCACGCTGGCCGCGTTCGTGCCGCTGGCCGAGATCGCCAAGCTGGTGAACATCGGGACCCTGTTCGCCTTCCTGCTGGTGAACATCGGCGTGATCGTCCTGCGCCGCACGAGCCCTGACCTCGAGCGGGGCTTCAAGGTGCCGTTCGTCCCGGTCTTCCCGATCATCGGCGCCGGGCTGTGCATCTTCCTGATGACCTACCTCGACACGGCCACCTGGCTGCGGTTCGGCGCCTGGATGGCGCTCGGGATGGTCGTCTACCTCGTCTACGGCTATCGCCACTCGCGCCTGCGGCGGGGCGAGGCCGAGACTTCCTAGATGCGCTGCAGGACCGCCCGGGCGGCCTCCTCGCCCGACCGGACCGCCCCGTCCATGTAGCCGTTCCACACCGTCGCGTACTCCGCCCCGGCCCAGTGCAGCGGGCCGATCGGCTCGCGCAGGGCGGGGCCATAGCCGGTCCAGGCGCCGGTGGGCATGTGGCAGCCGTAACATCCCCGCGACCACTCCTCCTCGGCCCACTGCCGCTCGACGTAGGCGATGGGCCTCGCCGCGCGCGGGCCGTACAACCGGGCGAAGCAGTCGACAACGGCGGTCCGGCGCTCGGCCGCCGGCCGGCGACCGAGCTGCCGCGCATGCCGGCCCTCGAGGAAGCCCAGCAGCACACCCGGTGAGCCGTCCGGCGGGGAGTTGTCGTAGGTGAGCTTGACCGGACCGACATCACTCGTCCCCTGACCCGAGAGCCCCTCTGCGCGCCAGAAGGGCTCCTCGTAGACGGCCATGCACTTGGCCACGGTGCCCAGCGGCATTCGCTGGGTGAGCTGGTCGCGGAAGCCGGGCAGCGGAGGGTCGTAGGCCAGGCGCCCCGCGAGGGCAGGCGCAAGAGCGAGGATCGCCCGGCGGCCGTGCGCGCGGACGTCGTCGGCGTGGACGGTCACACCGTCGCGTCCGTACTCGACCCGCCTCACGGGCGCGCCCAGCATCAGGCGCTCGGCGCCCAGCTCCTCGGCCATGCGGATCGGCACGCGCTGGGAACCGCCCACGAAGCGGTCCTGCTGCGCGCCGCCCTCGGTGTCGAAGAGCATCTGGAGGCCGCCCGCGGAGTGGATGTAGAAGAGCACGTGCAGCAGCGAGATGTCCTCGGGCTGCGCCGCCCACACCGCCTCCACCCCCAGCTCCAGGAGCATGCGGCCCGGCCGGGTGGCCAGGTTGCGGCGCATCCAGGAGGACATGGTCTGGGAGTCGAGCCGCCCGGCGTTCGGCGCCTCCCAGGGCGCATCGAGCGGGACCCGGCGGGCCAGAGCGTTCAGCCGGCGCTGAGCCCGCTCCACGTCCAGCAGCACGAGGGGGTTCAGACGCGGGATGGTCCCCCGATAGCGGCGCACGCGCCCGGCGTGCTCGATGAGGTTGTCGCCCTCGCCGTGGGTCGGGAAGACCTCCACCCCCAATGTCCTGGCCAGCGCGGCCAGGCGATGCTGAGTGGGCCCGATCCACTGGGCACCCACCTCGACCACCTGGCCGCCGCCGATGTCCTCGTTCAGCACTCGCCCACCGACCCGCGAGCGGGCCTCGAGCACAACGACCGACGCGCCCGCGGCGACCACCTCCCGCGCCGCGGCAAGCCCCGCCAGACCGGCGCCCACCACCACCACATCGGCCTCCGTGGCCCGCAGGTCCGCCATCGGCGCCACCCTATCCGTACCCCAGTCGATGGCGATCCTCTTGGCCAACGCGGCTGCCACGCTGTTCATGACCGGCGTCGGCTGGTTCGTGCAGCACCGGGCGCTGGGCCCCGCCGGGGTGCCTTCCCTGGTGGCCCGCAACCGGCCTCGCACCATCGCTTGGACCGCGCACTCGGGCGTGGTCATCGGCATGCTCGCAGCCTCTTCGTGAGCGAGCGGGGAGGGGCGCCGCCCGAGCCCCCAGGCCTCGCTATGGTGAGGCCGGTGGCTCCGTCCCCGCGCACAGTTGAGCGCGAGGAGGAACGCGGCCTGAACATGCGCACGCTCGTGATCGCGAGCGCTGCCTCCGCTTCGGCGGCCGCCATCACCTCGCAGCTCTGGATCCGCGGCACCTGGATCGCCGCGGCGGCCACCCCTGTGTTCGTGGCCATCCTGAGCGAGCTGCTCAACCGGCCGACCGAGAAGATCGCGAAGGTGATGACCAGCGACACCCCGAAGCTGCCCGTGCGGCGGGGCGCCGGCGAGCCCGAGAGCCCGAAGCCGAAGCAGCCGACCCGCCCCGAGCCGCGCGAGCCCACGCCGTCCGAGCCCGGCCCCGGCGCCCCGGCCGGACCAGTGCGGGTCTATCGCCAGCCCCCGCGCCGCCCCTCACGAAGGCACATCGCCTGGGGAGCCGTGCTGGCCACGGCCGGTCTCGCCTTCGTGATCGGCGTGGTTGTGCTCACGACCACCGAGCTGATCGCGGGTGAGTCGATCGGGAAGAGCGACAGCCGGACCACGCTGGTGGGCGGCAAGTCGAACAAGAACCCCGACAGCGAAAGCGAGAAGCAGACGCCGACCGACACCAGCGAGCGGACCACTCCCGAGCGCGACCAGGAGCAGGATCCGGATCGGACGCAGCCGACCACACCCGACGAAACCACCACACAGCAGACGACTCCGGAGGAGACCACGACCGAGCAGCAGACCACGCCGGAGGAGCCGGCCCCGCGCAGCGCGCCACCCGCCGGCGAGCCGCAGGCCACGCCCTGACGATGATCAACGGGGCGCACGCCATCATCTTCAGCGCGGATGCCGAGGCCGACCGGGCCTTCCTGCGCGACGTCCTCGGGTTCTCGTGGGTGGACGCCGGCGACGGCTGGCTCATCTTCGCCCTGCCGCCCGCCGAGCTGGCGGTCCACCCCACTGTCGAGGGCGATCACCATCAGCTCTACCTGATGTGCGACGACGTGCAGCGGACCGTGGCCGAGCTCGAGGCGAAGGGCGGTGAGCTCAGCGGCCCGATCAGCGACGAGGGCTTCGGCCTGGTCACGCAGATCCGCCTGCCCGGCGGAGGCGAGCTCGGCCTCTACGAGCCGCGGCATCCGAGTCCGCTGGCCTAGCTGCGTCGCCCGCCGCGCCCCCGGGTACTCCTCGGAGATCACGAAGGGCGGCGAGACGCACGTCTTCGACAGCTTCGAGTGCGCGATCCACGCCATCGCGCCGGCGTGCGACTACTGCGGCTGCAAGATCGTCGGCCACGGGATCGAGGCCGACGCGGCGATGTACTGCTGCGCCCACTGCGCCCAGCAGGCGGGGGTCGAGGGCGCAACGGACCGCGTGGGCGCCTGAGCTCAGCCGGTCCGCGCGCCCACCCCGCTCGCGAGCTCGCGCAGGCGACCGGGGCCGGCGTTTCCGGGCTCGAGCGGCGGAGTGTCCATTCCCGCCCCGTCGCGCAGGCCGGCGAGGAGGTCCAAGAGCGCCTCGTCGGCGCCGTGGCGGGGGGTCCAGCCGAGCTCCTCGCGCGCCCGGGTGGTGTCCATCAGCGGCACTCCGAGGCCCATGTCGAGCCAGCCGGCCTCGGTGGGCTGGAGCCTCAGCCGGTAGCTGAGCGCGGCGGCCCCGCGCAGAAGGCCCGCCGGCGCGGGCACGGGGCGCGCCCGCAGGATGCGACCCAGCTCCCGGGGGTCGAGCACGGGCTCGGCGGCGATGTTGAACGCCCCTGCTGCCTCTCCGGTCACGGCCAGCCGATAGGCCTCTCCCGCGTCGTAGGAATGCACCGCCTGGAACGCCAGCCGGTCGGGAGCCGGCACGATGGGGATCAGCTCGGGCCGGACCAGGAAGCCCGGCAGAAGCGGTCCGGCGAACAGACGCCGGATGCCCGAGGCCGCCTCCCGCTTGAACACCAGGCCCGGGCGCAGCCGTACCACCCGCACCTCGGGGCGCTCGCGCTCAAAGCGGTCGAGCAGCCGCTCCACCTCGGCCTTGTCACGTGAATAGAACGAGGTCGGGATTCCGAGGGTGGGCCAGCTCTCGTCCACGGATCGATTCTTGGGCCCGCGGGCGTAGGCGCCCACCGAGGAGGCGTACACGAGGCTCTTGACCCCGGCGTCGGCCGTCGCCCGGAACACGCGCTCGCTCCCGTCGACGTTCACGGCCCGGGTCAGCCGCCGGTCACGCGCCGGCTGGATGAGCCAGGCCAGGTGGACCACGGCGTCGGCGCCCTCGAAGTGCGGACGAAGCGAATCTCGGGTCACGTCCGCTGAACGCCACTCCGCCTTGGGGAAGCCGGCGCCCGGCATGCGCCGCGCCAAGGCCAGCACCGAGTCCACCCCGGGGTCGGCCGCCAGCGAGCGGAGCACGCTCGTCCCGACGTTCCCGCTGGCGCCCACCACCACCACTCTCATGACCTCGGCGTACCCGTGCCGGGACAGGCGAAAAGCGGCGTGCGACCATCAGATGCGCATGGCGCACGCGCACCACCATCACTACCCGTCCGCCGCCGGCGACGCCCGCCGGTTGCTGCTCGCGCTGGTCCTGATCCTCGGCTTCATGGCCGTGGAGGTGGTGGTCGGGCTGATCGCCTCCTCACTCGCCCTGCTGTCGGACGCCGCGCACATGCTCACCGACGCGGGGGCGATCGCCCTGGCGCTGCTGGCCGCCCGGCTCGCCCGGCGGCCCGCCGGCGGGGGCTTCACCTTCGGCCTACGCCGCGCCGAGATCCTCTCCGCTCAGCTGAATGGGGCGACGCTCGTCGCGCTCGCGGTGGTGATCTTGTACGAGGCCATCCGCCGCCTGGTGGAGCCGCCCGACGTCGAAGGGGTGCCGGTGCTGGTCGTCGCCCTGGCCGGCGTGGCGGTGAACCTGGCGGCCACGGCGATCCTCTCGGGCGCCGAGCGGCGAAGCCTGAACGTGGAGGGCGCCTTCCAGCACGTGCTCACCGACCTGTTCGCCTTCATCGCCACGGCCATCGCCGCGGTGGTGGTCATCACCACCGGCTTCTCTCGCGCGGACGGGATCGCCGCCCTGTTCGTGGCCGCCCTGATGCTGCGTTCGGGCTACCGCCTGCTGAGAGACTCGGGCCGGGTCCTGCTCGAGGCCGCCCCGCGCGACCTCGACCCCGAGGAGATCGGCACCACGTTGGCCGCCCAGGACCATGTGGTGGAGGTTCACGACCTCCACGTATGGGAGGTGACCTCGGGCTTCCCCGCGCTGTCCGCTCACGTGACGGTGCGCTCGGGCTGCGATACCCAGTCGCATCGCCGGAGCCTGGCCGCGTTGCTCGCCGAGCGCTTCGGGATCGAGCACAGCACGCTTCAGGTCGAGGAGCGCCACGAGGGCCCGCTGACCATCGAGCCGCTGCGCAGGTAGTGCCCCGTTTCGTCATCCAGCAGCACGCGGCGACCAGCCTGCATTTCGACTTCCGGCTGGAGGTGGAGGGAACGTTCAAGTCGTGGGCGGTGCCCAAGGGACCCTCCACCGACCCGCGCGAGAAGCGCCTGGCCATGGCCGTGGACGATCACGAGCTGTCCTGGGGCGACTTCGAGGGCGTGATCGGCGAGGGCTACGGAGCCGGCCAGGTGATCGTGTGGGACCGGGGCTCCTTCCGCAATCTCCGCGACGAGACGGTCTCCGAGGGCCTCGAGCGAGGTCACATCTCCTTCTGGCTCGAGGGAGAGAAGCTGCGCGGCGGATGGTCTCTGCGCCGCACCGGTGACCGGCGCTGGCTGCTGGTCAAGCGGCGCGACGAGGAGGCGGACGCCCGCCGCAACCCGGTGAGCACCCAGCCCGAATCGGTGCTGAGCGGACGCACGATCGAGGATCTGCAGCGCGACGGATAGATGGCGCGCCTGCAGCCGTTTGCGAGGGCGCGGGCAGGAAACCGGTCTGCCATGAACCTCTCCGGCGAAACCTGCCTCGTGACCGGGGCCAACCGCGGCATCGGGCGCGCGATCGCCACCGAGCTGGCGCGGCGCGAGGCCCGGGTCCTGGCGGGCGTGCGCGACATCGGCCGCTGGCAGCCACTCGATGAGACCACCGCCGTGCCGGTCAGGGCGGTCCGCATGGACCTGAGCTCGCGCGAGTCGATCGACGCCTGCTGCGACGAGCTTGGCTCCGAGCTGGATCGCGTCGGCGTTCTGGTCAATAACGCCGGCCGCTTCGTGGGCGGGCTGCTCGATAGCCAGGATCCGGCGGCCTACTACGAGATGTACCAGGCGAACCTGATCGGGCTCACTCAGCTCACCCAGCGTCTGCTCCCACACATGCGTGCGCAGCAGCGGGGCAAGATCGTCAACAACGCGAGCATCGTGGCCCACGCTCCCTTCCCGGGCTCCACCAGCTACGCCGCGAGCAAGGCCGGAGTTTCGGCCTTCACGCAGGCGCTGCGCCGGGAGCTGGAGGACACCGAGCTGACTGTGCTCGAGCTGATCACGCCCGGCGTGGACACGGACATGATGGACACGGTGCAGGAGATCTACGACTCACACGTGAGCGACACCTCCGGGTGGGACCACGTCCAGCCCGCCGAGTGGGCAGAGCAGGTGGCCGATGCCATCGAGGACGACACGGAGACGCTGAACCCAGGGGGCCCCGAGCTGCTCGCCAAGCTCTCCCCCAAGTGGGTGCTCGACCTGGTGGCGGGCCGGGCCTTCTCGCGCTGAGCTTCGGCTTTTCCGATACAAGACGAGGGTGGCCGCTTTCGAGCCGATGAAGGCCGTTCTCAGCGACGAGCCCTTCTCCGACCCCGACTGGATCTTCGAGCGCAAGCTGGACGGGGTCCGCTGCGTGGCCCAGAAGCAGGACCGGCAGGTGCGCCTGGTCTCCCGCACGGGCCGCTTGATGAACGGCTCCTACCCCGAGCTGGTCGAGGCGCTGGAGCGCGAGCGCTGCCCGGACGTGGTCGCCGACGGAGAGATCGTCGCCTTCCGCGGAGCCGTCACCAGCTTCTCCCGGCTTCAGGGCCGCATGCAGGTGAGCAGCCCGGACGCCGCCCGGCGCAGCGGCGTGCCCGTGTTCCTGTACCTGTTCGACCTCCTGCGCCTCGAGGGCGAGGACCTGCGCCGGCTGCCGCTGCGCGAGCGCAAGGCCCGCCTGCGACGCAGTCTCTCCTTCCACGGTCCGGTCCGCTTCACGCCGCACCGCAACGAGAAGGGTGAGGAGCTCTTCCGTGAGGCCTGTGCCAAGGGGCTGGAGGGCGTGATCGCCAAGCGCGCGGACAGCCCCTACAAGAGCGGCGGCCGGTCACGCGACTGGCTGAAACTCAAGTGCCACGCCGAGCAGGAGCTGGTGATCGGCGGCTTCACCGCTCCGAAGGGGTCGCGGACGGAGTTCGGTGCCCTGCTGGTGGGCCACTACGACGACGGCGACCTGCGCTACGCGGGCAAGGTCGGCACCGGGTTCGGGCGCGCCACCCTGACGGACCTCGGCCGGCGGATGCGGGCGCTCGAGCAGGACGAGCCGTCCTTCGTCGACATGCACCCCGTGCCCCGCGGGACGCGCTGGGTGCGTCCGGAGCTGGTGGCCCAGATCGGCTTCGGCGAGTGGACCCGCGACGGCCGCCTTCGTCATCCGCGCTTTCTGGGCCTGCGCGACGACAAGCCCGCCCGCGAGGTGGTGCGCGAGCGCCCGTCATGAGCGTCGAGATCACCCACCCCGAGAAGCTTCTGTTCCCGGCCGCCGGCGTGACCAAGGCCGACCTCGCCTCGTACTACGAGCGCGTGTCGGAGTGGATGCTGCCCCACATCAAGAACCGGCCTCTGAGCCTGCAGCGCTTTCCCGACGGGATCGAGGGCAAGGGCTTCTTCCACAAGGACGTGCCCGACTACTTCCCGGCCTTCGTCCGGCGCGTGGAGCTGCCGAAAAGGGAGGGCGGCACGATCACCCACGCCCTGGCCAACGACGCCCGCAGCCTGGTCTACCTGGTGGGCCAGAACACGATCACCCCCCACGTGTGGCTCTCGCGCGCCGACCGCCTGGACCAGCCGGACCGGCTCGTGTTCGACCTCGACCCGCCAGGGGGCGACTTCGCCGCCGTTCGCCGCGCCGCCCGCCGGACCGGCGACCTGCTGCGGGAGATCGGCCTCGACCCGTTCGCCCAGGTGACCGGGTCGAAGGGAATCCACGTGTGGGCGCCGTTGCGGCGCCATGCCGACTTCGACGAGGTCAAGGCCTTCGCGCGCGAGGCGGCGGCGGTGCTCGCCGCCCGCCACCCGGACGAGCTCACCACCGAGTTCCGCAAGGCCAAGCGCGAGGGACGCATCCTGATCGATGTCTTCCGCAACGGCTACGCGCAGACGGCCGTTCCGCCCTACGCGGCGCGCCCGCGGGCCGGCGCGCCCGTGGCTACGCCGCTCGACTGGGACGAGCTCTCCGACTCGCGGCTGAAACCGGACCGCTGGACGGTCAAGACCGTGCTCCGCCGCCTGGGCGCCAAGGGCGACCCCTGGGCAGAGATCCAGTCACACGCCCGAGGGCTGTCGGAGCCGCGTCGCAGGCTGAAGGCGCTGGGTTAGTCGCCGCCCAGCGGGCGGTCGCCGTCGACCGCCATCAGTACGAGGGCACCATAGATCTCGCCCTTCGGCCTGCGCAGCGGCATCGTACGCACGAGGCACTCCACGCTCCTGCCGCGGCGCGTGACGGCCGGGACCTGATCCTGCACCTCCTCACCGTCGGAAAGGACCTTGCGCAGGGAGTTCTTAAGGCGCTCCACCGGCAGGCCGATGTCCAATCCGAGGAAGTGCTGACCCTCCACCTCGTCGGCGCGGAGCCCCCATTGCTCCTCCGCGTTCCCGTTCCAGACCTGCACGCGCTGATCGTTGTCGACGACGGCGACCCCCACTCCGATGCTGCTGAGAATGCCTTCGAGGAAGAGGTTCACCCTGTCGAGCTCGGTGCTGCGCTGCACCTGCTCGTCGTTCATGGTCTCGAGCTCGTCGTTGGTGGACTGGAGCTCTTCGTTCATCGTCTCGAGCTCCTCGTTGCTGGACTGGAGCTCCTCGTTGGTGGTCTCGAGCTCCTCGTTCGTGGAGTGAAGCTCCTCGTTGGTGGTCTCGAGCTCCTCGACCGTCGACTGCAGCTCTTCGTAGGCCGTCTCCAGCTGGACCTTGGAGCGCTCGTACTCCTCGTCGACCTGGGCCGAGCGCGTGGCGTCGGCGAAGGAGATGGTGGCGCCCAGCGGCCGGCCGCCGGGCCCGATCACCGGCGTGACGCTGATGTCGAGCGTGCGCATACCGCCCGCCGCCGTGGTCCACGGCACGCGCCCCACCTGCACGCCGCTGCCGTTTAGGTAGGCCTGCTCGAGCGCGGAGCGAAGATCGACAGGACGGTACGAGAGGTCGAGGTCATGAAACGGCCGCCCGATCTCCGACGGCCCCAGACCGAACATCACGCGCGCCGCCTGGTTGATCCGGGTCAAGAAGCCCCCGCGATCGACCACCACGCTCGCAGCATCGGCGATGTCGAAGGCCCCGAGCAGCAGCTCGCTGTAACGGCCCGAGTCGAGATCCGACTGGTCGGTCACAAAGGCCAGCCGGTCGCGGAGGCCTGCGCCCGGCACCTTTCGGAACACCCGCCACTTGAGGTCGTGCGGGGTGAAGAGGTCCTTGTGTGTGATGAGCATCTCCGACTTCCCCAAGAACAGAAAGCCGGTGTCCTTGAGGGCGAAGTTGAAGTGGCGAAGAACGCTCGCCTGGGTCTCGGGGGTGAAGTACATCAGCGCGTTGCGAGACACGAGCAGGTCGATTCGCGAGATCGGTGCATCCTCCACCAGGTCGTTGCGGCCGAAGATCACCGAGCGACGAAGATCGGTGCGAAACGTCCATCCGGTGGGACGCTTCTCGAAGTACTTCTCGGCCAGGTCGTCGGGCACAGGCTTGAGGGCCGCGCTGGGGTAGACCGCCTGGCGCGCGCGAGACAGGGCGTCCTCGTCCACGTCCGTCGCGTATACCTTCACCCTCCGCCTGAACGCCTTCTCGCCGAGGGCCTCGGCCAGGATGATGGCGATCGTATAGGCCTCTTCCCCGGTGGCGCAGGCGGCCGACCACACCCGAATCTGCTCCTGGGGCGGGATCTCCTCGAGGAGCGGCGGCACGATCTCCTCGGCGACGTAGTCCCAGGCCGGCTTGTCGCGGAAGAAGCCCGTGACGTTGATGAGGATCGTGTTGAACAGCTCGGTGTACTCGTCGGGCGTGACCTCCAGGTAGTCCTGGTACTCCTCGTAGCCGCCAACACCCACCATCTGCATCCGCTTGCGAATGCGACGTTGAAGGCTGGAGCGCTTGTATCCCGTGAAGTCGAAGCCCCGGTTGCGCTTCAAATACTCCAGCAGCGACGACAGTCCGGGGTCCAAGGCGGCCCCCGCGGAACGGTCGCCGCGAGCGGCCGCGGTCACGACGCCTTCTCGACCGGCCCGGTCGCGGTGAGCTTGGCGATCGCGTCACGCAGTGCGCCCGCGTGCTCGTCAGCCGCGTCCGCGCGGTCGCCGAACCTGCGCTCGACCGCCGATCCATGCTTGGCACGCCGGGACATGCGCCGGTACAGGTCGGCGCGCTCCTCGAGGCTGCGCAGAGCCGACCAGAGTGCCCGCTCGAGCTTCTTGCCGTGCTCGGCTATCAGGCTGTCGGGGGAGAACACGTGTCCCACCCTGCAGGCAAAGCGCACCAGGCGCCCCTCGTCGCGCTCCAGGAGCGGGCCACCGCACTCGGGACAGGCGAGCTCCGTGGCACGCCCGTTGACTGCGAACTCGGCGTCGGCCAGGTCTTCCGCCTCGCGTTCCTCGCGGGCTCCCAGGTCCTCTTCGGCCGGCAGCTCCACTGACTCCTCCAAGACCTCGCATATCTTCGCCGCCAGCTCGCGCGCGGGCAAGCAGGCGTCGACGTCGATGACCGCCGAGGTGCTCACGGGCATCTCCGGGTAGAGAGTGTCGTCCGGGTCCTGAACGAGAACGGCTCCTCCGCGGGCCTTCACGAGCCGCGCACCCCCGGCCCCGTCGTCGAGGTTTCCCGACAGCACCACGCCGACGACACGCGGTCCGTAGGCTCGCGCAACGCTCCGGAACAGCGGGTCGATCGCCGGACGGTGCCCGTTCTCGCGCGGGCCGGCGGTGAGCCGCATTCGCCCGTCGGTCACCAGGAGGTGGCGGTCGGGCGGCGCCACGTACACGTGTCCGTGCTGGGGTTCCTCACCGTTCTCCGGTACGACCGCGGGCAACGGCCCCGCCCTCGTGAGGATCGCGGGAAGCAGGCTCCGCCCGCTTGCAGGCAAATGCAGCACGACGAGCACGGCGGCCGGCAACTCGGGCGGGAGGCCGGCCACGAGCTGCTGAAGAGCCTCGACGCCTCCCGCCGAGGCACCGACAACCACGATGTCGCGATGGACGCGCCCGTCTGCGGGACGCAGCGCCACGTCGCGCGGCTCCGCTCCGCGGAAGCGGGGTTCCAGGTCGGCATCGTGGGCGCCCCGATCCGTCGCGACGTGACCGGGTGGCTCGCCGGCCCGATCACTCATCGGACTCATGCTCGATCTGATGCTGCCGCTGAAGCTCGGCCGCCTGGCTGTGGAGCTTCAGCGCTCGCTCGTGTGCGGCCAGCTCCTCTTGGTGACGTAGCACCGATTCGGGATCGGTGGCCTCGGCCACCCGCGCCCGAGCCCTCGCGACGCGGTCAAGAGCCCGGCTCGCACGCTGCTCGGCGGCTTCCCGCCGCATGCGCCCCGCCTCCGAGGCGCTGGGCTCCGGTGGTCGAGCACCCACTGGTTGGAGCGTACCGCTAGTCCGCGCGCTCGGAGGGACCGGCACCGTCCAGGAGAGCGGTGCCGTCGCCGTTGCCGTCGAAAACGGGGCGGGGCGCCGGCGTATTGCCGGCGCCCCTGGGTCCTGCCTCCGCAGCGCCGGGTCCCCCCGGCTTTAGGAGGAAGATCTCTGCGACCAGGTCGGGCTCGAAGCGGGCACAGCTCATCACGGTGATCACCGACCGTCCGGTGGCCCTTTCGACTTCGGCCTTCATCTCGTTCTCGAGCGCCTCCTGGAGGGCCCTGCGGTAGTTCAGGGCGACCTGGTCCTCGCCGTGGCGCAGCAGCGTTTCCTCGACCTTGGTGGACCCGTCCGCGAACAGGGCGAGCAGCACATCGGGCCCGGCCCAGTGACACCGCGCGACGCCCGGACCACGTCCGGCGCTTCGCCGCATCACCTGAGTGAGGCGACGGGTGAGATCGCCCAGAGTGTCTGGAGACGTTGGCGGAGCTACAAGGGTTTGCATCGGCAGCGAGAGCGGATCCGATTTCGCTCGCATTATACCGGTATCCAAGCCGATATCGTTTACGATATCTAGCTCGACTCACCCGCTTTGAGATGCCCACTCGCAGCATGCATCAGACCACCGTTCGCTTCGGTGCCGACCTCTGGGAGGCGCTGGAGGAGGAGTGCGCCTCACTCGGGGTCAGCGTTGCGCAGTATCTGCGTGAGGCGGCCTTGGCACGGCTCGCCTACGCCGCGGCCCGCCGCGGCGACCTCGACTTCGAGCACGCGCTCGACTTCGCCACCGAGGGCCGCGTGCGGCAGCAGCCTCCCGCCGCCCCCACGCTCGCCGAGCCGCCCACGGAGGCCGCGACGGCGGTCGAGCGCGCGCAGCTCGAGGTCTCCGACTCCGCCGCCCTCTGGGCCCAGGGCCGTCAGGCGCGGCGCCGGGCACAGCAGCTGCGGGACGAGACGGCTCGCGCTCGCCGGCAAGGCTGACGCAAGCGAGGCGCCGCTTTGGCGTCGAATTGATCGTCGCCGGCGCATATCGACCACCCGCGCGGGTATCCATGGCCCCATGGAAAGCACGACGCGAAATCGGTCCACCGACGACGAGCGCCCGGTGGGCGAGCTGGTCCAGCAGCTCTCGCGCCAGACGTCGACGCTGATCCGTCAAGAGATGCGCCTCGCGCAGGCCGAGCTGCAGGAGAAGGGAAAACGCGCCGGCATCGGCGCCGGGATGTTCGGCGGCGCGGGGATAGTGGCGCTCTACGGCGTGGGCGCGCTCATCGCGGCGGCGATCATGCTTCTGGGTACGGCGCTCGAGCCCTGGCTGGCGGCGGTGATCGTCGGCGTGGCGCTGCTCGTCGTCGGCGGCATTCTCGCGCTCGTCGGGCGGCGGAAGGTCAACCAGGCGACGCCGGCCAAACCCGAGCAGGCGTTGGAGAGCGTGCAGCGCGACATCGACGAAGTGAAGGCGAGGGCCCGCAATGACCGATAGCGAGACCACCCCGCAGCCCGCGGCAGCTCCGCCGCCCTCCGACCCGGAGACCCTGCGACGCGACATCGAGCAGACCCGCTCGGAGCTGGGGTCGACGGTCGAGGCGCTCTCGCGAAAGGCCGACGTCAAGAGCCAGGTCAAGGAGAAGGTCGAGGTCGGCAAGGTCCAGCTGCGCGATCGCCAGGAAGCGGTCCGCAAGGATGTCTCCGAGCGGCCCGCCCCGTTCGCGGCCGGCGCTGCCATTGCCGTGGGCGTGCTGGCGCTCTGGGTGCTCAGGAGAAGACGGCGGCCATGAGCGCCACCGGCGCGCGCGACCTCGACGCCCCGACGGACCTGCCCAAGCGCTCCTGGTGGGGCGTGCTCAAGCGCACGGTCACCGAGTTCCAGGACGACAATCTCACCGACTGGGCCGCGGCTCTCACCTACTACGCGATCCTGTCGATCTTCCCGGCGCTGCTCGTGCTGGTCTCGATCCTGGGCCTGGTGGGCCAGTCCGCGACTCAGCCGCTGATCGACAACGTGGCCACGGTCGCGCCGGGGGCGGCGAAGCAGATCTTCACCGACGCGATCCGCAACCTCCAGCGTTCGCAGGGCTCGGCGGGCGTCCTGTTCATCATCGGGTTGGCTGCAGCAATCTGGTCGGCGTCGGGCTATGTCGCCGCCTTCATGCGGGCCTCCAACTCGATCTACGACATCGAGGAGGGGCGCCCGATCACCAAGACGCTTCCGGTCCGCGTCGGCCTCACCCTCGCCCTGCTGGTGCTCCTCGCCATCAGCGCCATCGGAGTGGTGCTGACCGGCGGCCTCGCACAGAAGGCCGGCGACGTGGTGGGCGTGGGCGGCACCGCGGTCGACGTGTGGGGCTACGCCAAGTGGCCGGTGCTGCTGCTGATCATGAGCTTCCTGTTCGCGCTGCTCTACTGGGCGGCGCCCAACGTGAAGCAATCGGGCTTCCGCTGGATCAGCCCCGGCGGAGTCCTGGCGGTGATCGGGTGGATCATCGGTTCGCTGGTCTTCGCCTTCTACGTGGCCAACTTCGGCAGCTACAACAAGACCTACGGCGCGCTGGGCGGTGTGATCATATTCCTGCTGTGGCTGTGGATCTCCAACATCATGGTGCTGCTCGGAGCGGAGTTCAACGCGGAGCTCGAGCGCGGCCGGGCGATCGAGCGCGGCATGCGGCCCGAGGACAAGGAGCCGTTCGTGGAGCCCCGCGACACCAGGAAGATGGATGACGACGACAAGCCCTAGGGACGGCGGGAGGGTCCTGGCCGGCTACACGCCGCCCGAGACGCGCCCGCCCTTCGCCTCCTACGCCGCTTTCGCCGTCACCTTCAACGCCGCCCTGGCGGGTGCCGTGGTGGCGGCGCGGCGCTCGGGCCGTGAGCTGCCCGACCGTGTGGACCCCGGCGATCTGGTGCTCATCGGCACCGCGAGCCACAAGCTGAGCCGGCTCCTGGCCAAGAACAGGGTCACGGCTTTCGCCCGTGCTCCTTTCACCGAGCTCCAGGGCAAGGGCGGTCCCGCGGAGGTAGAGGAGCGCCCACGCGGGCGAGGCCTGCGGCGTGCGGTCGGCGAGCTGCTGGTATGCCCACACTGTCTCGGGCTGTGGGTGTCGGGCGGCTTCCACGCGGGGCTGCTGTTTGCCCCGCGAAGCACCCGTTTCGCGGCCTCGGTGCTGTCCGCGCTGACGATCTCCGACTTCCTCCAGGCCGCATACCGGGCGGTGGACCACCAGGGGTTCGACGGGCGCTAAGCCAGGCCAACTAAGGCTCGAGGGCGAAGAACTCGAAGCCGATGTCGGGCTCCAGCGTGGCCTGGCTGTGGTAGGTCTCGACCTTTCGGCCCAGCCCCTCCTCGACCACACCGATGAAGGACTGCTGCATGGCCTCCTGAAACCGGAGGCGCACGCGGCGCACCATGTCGGCATGTCCGTTGTTGACCAGGGTCTGCTCCACCACGGTCATCGTGCCCTTGAGCACGCAGACCACGTAGCGGTCCCCCAGGAGATAGGCCTTCGCGCTCGTGGGGCCGCGCCCGTAGTACTTGCGGAACAGGCTCACGATCCCGTTGGTGACCCGGGCCAGATCCTCGCCTTGCCGCCGTTCCATCCCGGCGCTGGGCGTCGCCTCCACGCCACCATCATGGCAGCACGTGTTGGACCCCTAGTCTCGGAGCCGGCTCAGCTCCTCCTCCAGCCGCCGCACCTCGTCCGAGACCTCTTCGAGGGCCGCCTCGGCCTCCCGCTGCTCCGCTTCCGCGGCCTCGAGACGCTCCGCGGCCGCCTCGGCTCGCTCAAGGGCGGTCGCGGCGCCGCGGCTGGCGCTGTGAACGCTGCGCTGCGCCTTCTTCTCCGCGCTCGTCGCCGCCTTCAGCTCGCGCTCCAGCTCGCGCGCCTTCTGCTGCCGAGCCTTGGCCTCGTCGTCCTCGGCGGCCGTTTTCGGAGACTCGGAGGCCTTCTGCCTGGTCTTCGCTGGTGACTTCGCGCCCGGCGCGGGCGCCTCGACCAGGCCGAACAGGCCCACCGCCTCCCGCTCCCGGGTCAGCCGGCCGGCCAGCAGCTCGCGAGCGGTGTCCTCGTCGGTGGCCGCGGCGTGCAGGGTGGCGCGCAGCTTTTCGTCGAGCGCCGTGCCGGTCGCCACCCCTCCCTCACCGGCGATGGCCGCAGCGGACCGGGCCAGCTCGCCCACCAGCTCTCGCTCCTCGGCGGCCGCCTCGGCCAGCTCCTCCCTGTCGCCGCCCTTGATCAGCTGCTCCTGCGCCTTTCGCAGCCGCTCGCCCGCCGCCACCAGGCGCTTGACCTCCTTGCCGCGCTGCCGGGCGAGCTGATTGAGCGCCCACGCGGGCGCGGTGGGCTTGCGCAGCGCCTTGACCTCCTTCGCCCGCTCACGCTCTCCTTCGCGGCGCAGCCGCTTCTCGAGCTCGTTGCGGGCGGTGGTGAACTCGCCCAGGGGCAGCCCGTAGAGATCGTCTTCGGAGCTAGGCGCCGCGATGCCGCGTAGTGTCGTACACCGGCGCTGGAGGCGGTCGTTTGGCCCCGCCGGCGCCGGGCACGGGAAGGCCGACAGATGTGGAGCCGCGCGGAAAAGCCCCTGCTCCCCGGCATCCTGCTCGGCATTGGGCTGGGCGGCTTCGTGGACGGGATCGTCCTGCACCAAATCCTCCAGTGGCATCACATGCTCACCAGCCAGGGCGACCACCCGGCGACCACGGTGGCCGGCTTGGAGACGAACACGCTCTGGGACGGGCTGTTTCACCTCAGTACCTGGGTCGCGTGCGTGGTCGGGCTGGCCCTGCTGTGGCGGGCCGGGCGCCGCGATGAGGTGCCGCCGGCGCGGGCGCTGTTGGGCCAGCTGCTGGCCGGATGGGGGCTCTTCAACGTGATCGAGGGCTTGATCGATCATCAGCTGCTCGGCATCCATCACGTCAAGACCGACGCCGCCGGCGATCCGGTGATCGCCCTCGACATCGGCTTCCTGCTCTTCGGGGCCGCGCTGATCGCGGCCGGGGCCCTGCTGGCGCGCCGGCGCGCGCCCGTGGCCGCCTAGCTCCGGTCCAGGGGCCGGCGCTGCAGCGGCCGTACCGCCGGCCCCTGCAGCACTTCCCCTCCGGCCGCGTAGCGCGAGCCGTGGCAGGGACAGTCCCACGTGCCCTCGCCCGTGTTCCAGCGCACGATGCAGCCGAGATGGGTGCAGCGGGCGGAGAGGACGTGGAGCACGCCGTCCGCGTCGCGGTGGACCGCGCGCTGACCGAGGCCCGCGCCGACCACGCGCCCCTCCCCCGGCGGAATGTCGTCCACGTCCGCGCGGCGGATCACGCGGTCGGCCAGCTGCCGGAAGGCGTCGTCGGCGCCCTCCTTGAGCAGCGGCGGAAGCCCGGCGACCGGCGGGCGGCGGTGGGGATCGAAGAGGGCCTTCCAGGGGTGGTCGCGGCCGTCGATCAGCTCCGCCAGGAGCACCGCAGCCGCGCCTCCCATCGCCAGGCCCCACTTGCGGTATCCGGTTGCCACCCAGAGGTTCTTGGACAGCGGATCGAAGCGACCGATGTAGGGCACGCCGTCCATCGGCATGTAGTCCTGCGTGGCCCAACGCAGCTCCGCCTCGAGCCCGAAGCGCTCCCGCATCCAGCCGGCCACGCTCCGGTAGCGCTCGGCGCCGTCGGCCTGGCCGGTCTTGTGGCTGCCGCCCAGCACGAGCAGCCAGTCCCCGTGCGCCCGAATCGAATGCGAGGGCTGTTCGGTGCTGATGTACATGGCCTGCGGCGGCGCCTCGCTGCGCGCGGCTACGACGTACGAGCGCTCGGGGTGCGTGCGGGCGAAGTACAGGCCGCGGTCGAGTATCGGCATGCCGGTGGCCACGATCACGTGGTCGGCGGTCACCAGGACCCCCTCCTCGGTGCGCACGCGGCAGGGAGAACCGGCCTTGACCGACACGGCGCGCGTGCGCTCGTACAGGTTCTCGCCCGCCGCCTGCGCGAGGCCGTGGAGGTACTTCACCGGGTGGAACTCGGCTTGCTCCTCCACCCGGACGGCGGCGGCGATCGGATAGGGCAGGTCGGTCTCCTCGACGAACGAGGCCGGCAGCCCGGCCCGGCGGGCGGCCTCCACCTCCTGCTCAATCTGGCCGCGCTCGTCCGGCGACTCGGTGTAGGTGAGGTTGGGCTTGGTGGCCAGATCGCAGTCGATGCTCAGCTCGGCGCTGAGCCGGCGGACCAGTGCGATTCCGGCCTCGTTGGCCTCCGCGTAGAGGCGAGCCCGTTCGGCCCCGAAGCGGCTCTCCAGCATCGTGTAGACCAGCCCGTGGAGCGAGCTGAGCTTGGCCGTCGTGTAGCCGGTGGCTCCCGCCCCCACGGTCCGGGCCTCGAGAACGGCCACACGAGCGCCGCGCTCAGCGAGCAGCCGAGCGGCCGTCAGCCCCGTGAGCCCGGCGCCCAGGACGGCCACGTCCACGCGCAGGTCCTCGGCCAGGCGGGGGCGGGGCTCGCGGTCGGAGCCCTCCAGCCAGAGCGAGGCCAGACGGCCCGGTGGCTCCACTAGCCGCGGGCCCGCGCCGTCTCGCGGTCGCTGTGCCGCTCCAACGCCCGGATCAGCTCATCCTTGGACATCTTCGAGCGCCCCCCGATGCCCGCCCGCGTGGCGTCCTCGTACAGGTCCGATTTGGACTTCGACGCGTTGATTCCGCCGTGGCTCTCGCCGCGGCCCTCGCGGGCCGCGCGGCCGCTCAGGGCCGACTGCTCGTCCGAGGGACCCTTCTCGTCCTTGAGCTCCCAGTGGTCGCCCTGCTTCTCGGCCACATGCTTGACGGCCGACCACGCGGTGCGATGGGCGCGCTCCTCGCTGTCGTACTGCTCGTGTGCGCTGTCGAGGGTCTTCTCGTAGGTCTTCTGCACCTTCTCGGGTGAGCGCTCGATCGTGCTCGGTGTGTCTTCCTTCTTTGCGGGCATGCGGTCCTTCTGTCCGCCTGCAGGCGGCTCAAACCCCGGCTTGGCGCCCATACGCGGGTTGGCGGCACGGCGCCGGGTAGAAGCCGTACATGCGCTATTGGGTTCAGCTGGCCACCGAGCAGTTTCCGCCGAGCGCCCTCGTCGGGCAGGCGATCGAAGCCGAGCGGGCGAGCTTCGACGGCCTCAACGTGAGCGATCACTATCAGCCGTGGTGGGAGCCGGGGCACTCCGGCCAGGCCTGGACGCTGCTCGGCGCGATCGGGCAGGCCACCGACACGATCCCGGTGGGTACCGGGGTGACCGCGCCGGTGTACCGCTACAACCCGGCCGTGGTGGCCCAGTTCGCGGCCACCCTGGAGGAGCTCTTCCCCGGTCGCGCCTTCCTCGGGATCGGCTCGGGGGAGTCGCTCAACGAGGCCCCCTGCGGGATGGACTGGCCCGGCACCGGCGAGCAGGTCCGGCGGATGGAGGAAGCGCTGGAGATCATCGGCGCGCTCCTGTCGGGACAGCGGCTGGACCACGAGGGGCGTTTCTTTCGCACTCGGGGCGCATACCTGCACACGCGCGGGGCCACGCGCCCGCCGCTCTATGTATCCGCCTTCGGCGAGGATGCGGCCGGGGTCGCCGCCCGCCTCGGTGACGGCCTGTGGACGCTTGCCGACCCCGAGCAGGCGCCGGCCCTCATCGAGGCCTACCGGGAGGCATGCGAGGAGGCGAGAAAGGACCCCGGCGAGATCGTGCTCCAGACCGGCATGTCATGGGCCGAGGACGACGACGCTGCCCTCGAGGGCGCGCGAGTCTGGAAGGCCACTCAGCCCCCCGAGTACTTCACCGACGACTGGCACGACCCCAGGACGATGTACGAGCGGGCCGAGCGCGAGGTCTCGGACGACGAGTTCCGCGAGTCGTACATCATCAGCTCCGACCCCGAGCACCACGCCGAGCGGCTGCGCGAGGTGGAGCGGATGGGGGCCACCGTCGTCTGCGTGCAGAACGGCTCGGGCGCGGACCCCGAGGGCGCCCTACGGGTCTACGGCGAGCAGGTGCTGCCGGCGCTCCGCGGGGCCCGCGTCTGAGCGGGGGGCCTTAGCCCTGCGCGGCCCCTGAGTACATCAGCGAACCCGGCGTGGTCAGTGTCTCGCCGGTCTCCAACAGCGTCTTCAGACCGGACAGGATCTGCGGCCAGCCGCCGTAGAGCTCGTCGTGGGCCTCCTCGCGCAGCTCGTCATGGGTCACGGTCAGCCGGCACGAATCTCCGACCGGCTCGATCTCCCACGTGACCCGTGAGGACCCCTCGTTCTTGACGTCATCGCTCCACAGGGCGGTGAAGCTCTGCACGAGCCGGCGCGGAGGATCGACCTCGAGGTTTTCGCCGGAGGCAATGTCGACGACTCCGGGGACGGCGGCCTTGTACGTCGAGCCGGGTGTCCAGTCGGAATGGGTCTCGACGCCGAAGCTGTACTTGGCCCGCATGTCGGGATCGGTGATCGCCTCCCAGAGGCGCTCCGGGGTCGTCTTGATGTAGATCTCAAACACCTTTTCCATCGTCTTCCTCCAGGGTGTGCTTGAGCCCGCTGAGCGTGGCTGCAAAGGGCTCGGCGTACTTGCTCACCCAGCGGTCGTGGATGAGCCGGATCGGGACGGGGTTCAGGAAGTGCAACTTCTCGCGGCCGCGCCGCTTGGTGGTCACCAGCCCCGCCTGCTCAAGCACCCGGAGGTGCTTCATCACGCCGTAACGCGTCATCGGCAGGCGCCCTTCGAGCGCGCTGAGCGTCTGCCCGTCCCGCTCGAACAGCTCATCGAGCAGGCTCCGGCGTGTCGGGTCGGCCAGGGCCTTGAACACCTCGTCCACACCGGAGGAGTATATGTGACCTTTTGGTCACATGTCAAGCCGCCGAACGCGGCGTCAGTCGTCCAACCGGTCCCGCTCAGGGGCCTCCCAGCGGTCGGCCTCCGGGTCCTGCGAGGGGTGTGGCTCGCTCGTGCTCTGGCTTCCGGTCGGCGGATGGCCTGACTCGCGCGGGTCCTCACGCTTGTCGTAGGGGTCAGGCCACTCCGTCTCGTCCGGCTCGTCGATCGGATTGTTCAGCGGATGATGTGGGTCGCGTTCCATCGCTGCTGTTGTACCCCGTGAGTTGAGCGGCAAAGCGCCCGATCATGGACGTTCGCGCCCGGATGGTTTAAAAGTATGTGCCCAGGGGCAAAACCCTGCGGGTAGTCGGGGGAGTTTCATGGCTTCGCCGGCGCCCGGCTCCAGAAAGTTTGGGGGACGACGCGCAATCGCCTCAGGCGGTTTCACAGCGGACCTCGCGTCACCGAACGACGGAGGTCAACGCGAATGTCCGCTGCGAGTGTCGCGGCTCCCCCCACCGCCCTCCTCCGGGGGCGTGCTCCTCGTGACCGCGAGGAAAGAGACCGCACCGAGCGTGCGCTACTGATTCGCTATCACCGTGACGGCGACCTGCGCGCACGCGCGGAGCTGGTAGAGCGCTTCCTTCCCCTCGCCCGCGATCTGGCGCTGCGCTACACCTACACGGACGAGCCCTTCGACGACCTTATGCAGGTCGCGAGCCTGGGGCTCATCAAGGCCATCGACCGCTTCGAGCCCGACCGCGGCACGCGCTTCACGAGCTACGCGGCCCCCACCATCCTGGGAGAGCTCAAGCGCCACTTCCGCGACAAGGGCTGGGCCCTGCGCGTGCCGCGCGACCTGCAGGAGCGGGCACTCGCCGTCAGCCGCCATACCGAGATCCTGGCCAAGAAGCTCGGCCGCTCGCCCAACGTACGCGAGGTGGCCTGGGCAATCGGCTGCTCGGTTGAGTCCGTACTGGAGGCCAGCGAGGCGGCCGCCAGCTACGAGGCCTCGTCCCTGGATGCGCCGGCGGCGCGTGGCGACGAGGAGTCAGCCTCGCTCGTCGAGCTGCTGGGCGACGACGACCCCTCCTACGGGCTGGTCGAGAGCCGGGATGCGATCGCGAGCACGTGGAAGTCGCTGCCCGAGATCGAGCGGCGCGTGCTGGCTCTCCGCTTCATGGACAACCTCACCCAGCGCGAGATCGGGGAGCGGATCGGGTATTCGCAGATGCACGTGTCGCGCCTGCTGCGCCGTGCCCTGGCGAGCCTGGAGACCGCGGCGGCGGCCTAGGACTGGCTACCCAACCGCCGCTGCAGGGAACGAGCGTTGGCGACGGCAAAGCCCTCCCAGTCGTTGTTGAAGTAGACGAACACCTCGGCGCGGCGCCGCCATTGGCCGATGCGGCGGGCCCACTCCTCAATCTCGCGTTCCGAATAGTTGCCTCGCCGGCCCCGGTGGCCGTGATGCAGGCGTATCAGGGTCCACGCGGTGGTCAGCTCGCGGGCCTGAAAGGGCCAGCGGGGGTGATCGCCGATGACCAGGGCGGCGTCGTGTTCGCTCAGCAGCCGGTACACCGGCGCCGTGAACCAGCTCTCGTGGCGGAACTCGAAGCAGTGGCGGCCGGCGGGCAGGCCGTCGAGAACGTTCGCCAGGACCTCGTCGTCGCGCTTGAAGTTGGCCGGCAGCTGCCAGACCACCGGGCCGAGCTTGTTTGCGCTTACGAGCGGCTCGATGCGCTCGTAGTAGCGCTCCACCCCTTCGCCGATGGACTTGAGTCGGCGGATGTGGGTGAGATAGCGACTCGCCTTGGCCGCGAAGAGGAATCCCGCCGGCGTCTGCTCGACCCAGCGCGCGACGGCGTCCCGCGAGGCCAGCCGGTAGAAGGTCGAGTTGACCTCGACCGTGTCGAAGAGCTCGGCGTAGCGACTCAGCCAGCGCGGCTTGCCCAGGCCCTCCGGGTAGAGCCGGCCGCGCCAGTCGTCGTAGTTCCAGCCCGAGCAGCCGATGCGCACAGGCTGCATCGAGGGGTCAGTCGCCCACGAGCGTCTGCTGGTCCCGATCGGTGAAGTCGACCCCCTGGGTCTTGGCCTGGTCGCGGTGGTCCTGCATGCGGCGCGTCGCCTGCCGGCGGCGCCTGAGGTCGAGGAGACCCGCCGCAGCCAGGAGGATGAGGGCAATCGGGATCAAGAAGATCTGCCCTCCTCCGACCGCGAACGAGAGCACGACCATCGCCAGCGCGAACGCCACAACGACGATGGAAACAGGTGACATGTCGAGCGAATACCCGCGCGTCCGCGCGCCAAACGAGCCCCCCGGAGTGCTTCAGGCGCCGGGTGGGCCCCCCGATCCGAAACGACTGGTCTCTTCCTCCGGGAGCTTGCCGTCCCGCCCGACGTACCCGTCCTTGCCGCCCACCACCAGTAGGACGGCCGGCCCGTCGCCCACGTTCTTGATGCGCCGGACCGTGGCCGCGTCGACCCGGGCCAGGCCTCCGGGACCCAGCTCGTGCACGCTGTCGTCACCGAGGGTGATGTGCACCTGCCCCTCGTGGACGAAGTAGAGCTCCTCCTGCTCGTCGTGGTAGTGACGACCCGTCTCATAGCCCGCGGGAAGCACGAGGCCGTTGACGCCGAAGGCTGTGACCCCCAGCTCGCGGCGGACCTTGCGGAAGCCGAAGCCCTCGCCCAACCCGTCCAGGTTGGCGACCGCGTAGCCCTCGCCCTCCCGCACCTCGTGTGCCTCGTCCGCCATGGCCCGCAGCGTACCGCCGGAGCTCAGGCCGCGCGCTCGGCGCTGCGCAGGCCTCCGCGCGCCCAGAGCGCCATGACCGCCACCAGCGCGAGCGCCACGGCAAAGGCGGTCAAGAGCCTCTCCGGGGACCCGGCGATCAGCCCGCGGCCGGCCTCGAGGAAGATCGTCACGGGGTTCACGGCGGCGGCCGCCTGCACCCAGCCCACGAGCAGCTCGTAGGGCACCCAGACCGGCGCCAGGAACATGATGAGAAAGACCGGCACCTGCATGGCCGGGCCGGCCTGCATGCTCCGCAGGCGCATCGCCACGCCACAGGCGAACAGCGTCGACGCGGCGTTGACGAGCAGGGCCAGCGTGTAGAGGCCGAGCAGGTCCAGGCCTCCGGCGTGGATCTCCATGCCCGCCAGCAGGGCGACGACCGTGACCACCAGGACGGTGAACGCGGCCCGGACCAGCGCTCCGAGCCAGTACCCCGCGATGATCCCGCTGTGCCGGGGTGCGGCCAGGAGCATCCGGCGGGCAAAGCCCGACTCGAAGTCGCGGGCGATCGAGAACCCGGTGAACATGCCGCCGAACGCCGACGCCTGCAGCAGGACGAAGCCGTAGACGAAGGCGGTGTAGCCGGCGCCGTAGTCGAAGCCGGGGATCGACTCGACCCGCGACAGGCCGCCGGCGAAGGCGACGAAGAAGAACATCGGGAACAGCAGCCCGGGCACGATCATCGCCGGGTTGGTGAAGTAGTTGTGGGCCTGGCGCCAGCCGACCGCCAGCGCGACCGTGACGAAGCCGCCGCGCGTCACGTGCGCGTCATCCTCGTGCGGAGCGCCGACGAGGTGGCCAGCAGCGTCACCAGGGCCAGGCCGCCGGCGCAGGCGAAGCCGAGCAGAAGCGCCTCGCCGTCCCAGCCCGTGAAGATGAGCGAGCGAAAGGCCTCGAGCATGTAGGAGACGGGGTTCCAGTCGGCGATGGTGCGGAACCAGTCGGTCTCGATCAGGTTGCGCGGAAGAGCCATCGAGGACAGGAACAGCACCGCGAAGAACAGCGGGAACACGCCCTGCACCGCCTCTCCGGACCCCGTGCGCAGCGCTACGAACGCCCCGATGCAGCCGAAGGCGAGCGAGATCAGCAGCGAGAGGGCGACGATCACCAGCGCCCCGGCCACGCCGGTGTCGATCCCTGCGCCGAACAGCAGCCCCACGCCCAGAAAGGTCACGGCCTGGATCAGACCCAGCGCGAGAATGCCCGCCAGCTGTCCCATGAGCAGCGCCACTCGCCGGAGAGGAGTGAGCGAGAGGCGGTTGAGGAAGCCGGTCTCCACATCGTTGGAGACATTCGTGCCCGCGCTGTTGGCCGAGAAGAGCGCACCCTGAACGAACGTGATCGCCAGCGCGAACTCGAGGTAGGAGTCGGTGGGGAAGCCGGGCAGCTGGGTGGCCGAGTCCAGCCCGCTGCTGTTGATCGCCAGCAGCATCATCGGGAACACCAGGCTGGGCACGACCATGGCCGGCTGTCGCAGCGTGCGGACGATCGAGCGGCGGGCCAGCATGCCGACCTGCAGCGGCAGGGTGGAGCGGCTCACGCGACGAGCGCCTCCTCCGGCTGCTCCTCGTTGTCCCGTCCCTCGTCGCCGGCGCCCTCGAGCGAGCGTCCGGTCTTGGCCAGGAAGACGTCGTCGAGGGTCGGCGCGTGCAGCTGGAGGTGTTCCACCGCCACATGCTCGGCATCCAGAGCCCGGACCACCTCGGCCAGCTGGGCGTCACCGCCCGACAGGCGCACGGCGGCGCCCTCGGACGAGGAGGCGACCGCCTCGCCGAAGCGGCTCAACACCTCTCTTGCGCGAGGCAGGTCGGTGTCCTCCGCGGGCACCATCTCGACGCTCGGGCGCCCGATCTCGGCCTTGAGGGCCCCCGGGGTGCCTTCGGCCACGATCCGCCCGTGGTCGATGATGCCCACGCGATCGGCGAGCACGTCGGCTTCCTCGAGGTACTGAGTGGTGAGGAAGACCGTGACGCCGCGGTCGGCGGCCAGGCGCCGCACCTCGTCCCAGAGCGCGCTGCGGCTCTGCGGGTCAAGCCCGGTGGTGGGCTCGTCGAGGAACAGGATCCGCGGCCGGTGCACGAGCGCGAGCGCCAGGTCCAGACGGCGCTTCATGCCTCCGGAGTAGCCGCGCACCTTGCGGTCCGCGGCCTCGGTCAGGCCTACCCGCTCCAGGAGCGTGGTGCCGCGCTCGGCGCCCTCGCGCCCACGCATCCCCTGGAGGGCGGTCTGAAGCTTCATGTGCTCGCGGCCGGTGAGGAAGGGATCGAGGGCGGCCTCCTGGAGCGCCGCGCCGATCACGGCCCGCACCTTGGTGCCCTCGGTGACCACGTCGAAGCCCCCGACGCGCGCGCTCCCTGCGCTCGGCGGCAGCAGCGTGGTGAGCATGTGCACGGTGGTGGACTTGCCGGCGCCGTTGGGCCCCAGGAACCCGTAGACCTCGCCGGCCTCCACCCGCAGGTCGATCCCGTCGACGGCGCGCGGGCCCTTCTTGAAGTCCCGGACCAGCTCGCTGGCCTGGATTGCCGGTTCGCTCATTCCGCGCACACTAGCAAAACAGTTGAGGTTGCTAACTATCGAGACCGTCGACTATTATGCACTTCGATCATGGCGGGAAATGACAATCCGGCTCAGGAGGCCTGGGGCCTCTTGTGGCGCATCATGCAGGCGAACAAGCCCCGCTTCATGGCCCTGGCGCAGGAGCTCGGCCTGGCTCCGATGCAGCTCCACGCCCTGCGCCTGATCGAGCCCGGCGCCGAGCTGCCGATGAGCTCACTCGCCGGCCTGCTCTTCTGCGACGCCTCCAACGTCACCGGGATCGTGGACCGGCTGGAGGCCCGCGGCCTCATCGAGCGTCGCCCCGCCCCCCAGGACCGGCGCGTGAAGCTCCTGGCCCTCACCGACGAGGGAGTACGCGTGCGCGAGGCGGCCACGCGGCAGATGTCGCAGCCGCCGCCGGCGATCGCCGCGCTGCCGCTCGAGCACCAGCGTGCGTTGCGCGACGCCCTGCGGGCGGCACTCGAGCAGACCGAGCCCGTGGCCCCCGCCGCGGGCGGCTGAGTCAGGCCTTCGAGGCGCCTGCCCCCTGCTCGTCCTTGGCCGGGGCGGGCTCGCCCGGCTCGTGCAGCAGGCTCTGGACGTCGCTCACGCTGTCGACCTGGCGGACGGCCTCCACCAGTCGGTCGATCGCGTCCCGGTCGTCCAGCTCACCGCGCAGGTAGGCCACGCCGTCCTCGACGTTGACCGACACCCGGTCTGCCGGGATCTCGGCAGCGCGGAAGGCCTCGCTCTCGATCTTTGCCTGCAGAGCAGGATCGTTGAGCCGCTCCTCCGCCGACTCGCGACCGCCTACGGGGCTGGCCTTCGACGCGGCGCCCTTTACCTGCTCCGCGGCGCGGGTCGCCTGTGCGGTTGCGGCGTCTTTCTGGCTCTTCGCGTAGCTCATGGCCTGGTCGCGAGCCTGGTTGCGGCGGCCTGCACCCCGGTCGGGGTCCAGAAACCAGGCGGCCGCAAAGCCGGCGGCGGCACCAAGAATCAGCTTGAACATCGGGTCGCTCCTATTGGGTCGTGTGCGCTTCTGTTTCATCCCTTCCCGGAACGCGCGGTCAAAACCGCAATAGGGCGCCAATCCCACCGGATTCGGCCAGCGCGTCCGGATCGTGCTGGATGCCCAGCACCTCGGCCGCCTGCTGGAGGGCGAGCTCGATGGCGGGGTCGATGAGATCTTCGTGCTGGAGGAGCTCGGTGCCGTCGGCTGGGCACTGACTCCCGCCGGCGGGGCCGAGCCAACCGCACTCGGGACACTGCACCCCGGGGCTCGCGAAGCTCACGTCGAGCAGGAGCGTCTCCACCCGGCGCTCGTTCAGCGCGCGCAGGACCGGCTCGAGCCCCTGGGCACCGCGCTCGCCCAGGCGTTCCAGCGCCGACGCCTCACGCCGGCGCTCGAGCTCGGTGAACAGAGGCTGGGCGGCCGCGAGGACCTGGTCCGCGCTGGCCCGCTCGACGTCCACCTCGATTCGCCCGGCCAACCGCTCGCGCAGGTAGCCGTGGAGCTTCGATTCGAAGTCCGCTGACACCTCCCGCGGCCCGCCGGTGATCAGACGCTGAAAGGGGCGGCGCTTGAAGTGGCGCATCAGGGCGTCGGCCGTGTGCTTCCAGTGATCGTCCTTCTCCTTCTCTATCCCGCGCCGGTAGTTGGCCTGAGACCAGCCGCCCTGATCGTGCTGGCCGAAGACCGTGTCATGGATCTGCTCGATCTCGCGCAGGCCGTCGGGAGAGCCCCGGAAGATGCGCGCGTCACGCCGGCTGACCAGGGCGACGCACCAGCGCTCGCGCCGGGACAGCCGCGCCAGCGGACCGACGAGCGGCGAGCGGCCGACCGCCACCCGGTTGGGCACCGACCGGGGCAGCTTGACCGCCTCGAAGAGGTCCGCGGGAGGGCTCGAGAACAGGGCCACCCCGTGCGCCCCCTCGGTGGGCAGCTCGCGCTCGAGAAAGTTCCGGGCTCGCTCGAGAGCGGCCTGGAGCGCGGAACGGTCGTCGTGGGACAGCGCGTCCTTCTCGCGCAGCTTGCGGTCGGCCTCGTCCAGAAGCGATCGCACGGCCGTGGCCCGGGCGGGAGGCGTGGCGAACCGGCTCGGATCGAGGTCCAGGTAGAGGCTGAGCACCAGTGGCCGGTCGAGCCGCAGCTCGGCGAGCCGGCGCAGCTGGTCGCGGCCGGGAGCGGTCACCTGCATGGCCTGCCCTCCTTCGCCCGGAACATCACCTAAGCGGTCGTAACGGAAGGGTACGCCACGGCGTCCGACTAAACCGAGTCCAGCCTCGCGTTCGTACTCCTCCAAGAGGCTGATGGCCGGATCGACCCGGACCGCACCGGAAGGGCGACAGTTGTACAATTTCTCTTACGAAACGTAAGCAAAACGGCCCCCGGGTGGGGGCGAGTTCGACGGCGCGGCGAGCGTAACCGGCTAAGCCGCATAGTGTATACTTTCGATAGACGTCGAACTATCTAGCACGAAGGAGCGATCACGGTCCAGGACACCCTGATTCGTCCGGCACCTACGCCGGAAACCCGCACAGCCAGCGCGCCCGAGCTCGAGGATTCCCTCCAGCTGTTCTTCAACGAGGCGCGCCGGCATCCCCTGCTCACCGCCGCTGAGGAGGTCGAGCTCGCGAAGCGCATTGAGCGCGGCGATCTCGCGGCGAAGGAGCGGATGATCAATTCCAACCTGCGCCTCGTCATCTCGGTGGCCCGCAAGTACCAGGGCCAGGGCCTTCCCCTGGGCGACCTCATCCAGGAGGGCATCCTCGGCCTGATTCGGGCGGTCGAGAAGTTCGACTGGCGCAAGGGCTTCAAGTTCTCAACCTACGGAACGCTCTGGATCCGCCAGGCGATCGGGCGCGGGCTCGCCAACTCGGGCCGCACCGTCCGACTGCCCGTGCACATCGTGGCCCGGGCTCGCAAGATCCAGGACGCGGAGCGCAAGCTGGCCGTCGAGCTGGGCCGCCAGCCCAGCGAGGAGGAGATCGCCGCCGCGGTTGAGCTTCCACTCGACGAGGTGGCGGATATCCGCCGCGCCGACCGTGGGCCGACCAGCCTCGACCAGGGCGTCGGCGAGGACGGCGAGACCGCCCTCGGCGACCTGATCTCGGGCGACGAGACCTCGGTCGCGGAGGAGGTCGCAAGCGACCTCGACGGCGAGCTGCTGCGTGAGGTCGTCGGCTCGCTGCCCGAGGTGGAGCGCAACGTGATCACGCTGCGCTTCGGCCTCGATCGCGAGGAGCCGCAGGCCCTCCGTGAGACCGGCCGCCGGCTTGGCATCTCGAGCGAGCGCGTGCGCCAGCTCGAGGACCGCGCCCTGCAGCGGCTGGCGCGGGAAGAGGCCGTGGCCGCGCTGCGGGAAGCCGCTTAGAGCGTTCGGCCACCGCTGTCTTGACTTTGCCCGCGTATAGCGGGCAAAAGCAGGACAGCGGCCTCGGCTAGCCGTATGGCCGCGCGGTCTCCTCGACCACGAACCGCAGCAGGCCCGCCATGCCGCCGCGCGCGTGCGCGGCGCGCTGGCGGTCGGCGCCGGTGCCGTCGGCCAGGATGCCGCGGACGCCGTCCCGGGCCGGGTCGCCGGGGTTCAGCTCGTCGAGGACCGCTCGTGCGACCTGGGGCAGCGGAGTGAGGCTGCCCCGGTGGATGATCCGCGCCGCAAGGCCGTCGCGCGCGGCCCTGAAGCTCGACCAGTGCAGGGCCTGTTCCGGCGTTGGACGGCGCACCGGTGCCTCAGCGGCCCGCTGCACGAGAGCCCGGGCCAGGCCCACGATCCCGGCGGCCGAGTCCAGGCCGGCTTGCACGTCGATCTCCCGCAGCTCCACCGTTCCCAGCCGGGGCTGCGGCCGCGCGTCCCACCACACCATGGTGGATTTGGTCGGGCCGCCGCCCGCGCGCACCGCGTCGAGGGCCTCGAGGTAGTCGTCCCAGGAGCTCAGGAAGGGCGGCACGCCCCGCCCCGGATAAGCCCGGATGACGGCCGCCCGGGCGCTGGCCATGCCGGAGTCGATTCCGAACCAGTAGGGCGAGTTGGCCCCGAGGCCGTGCAGGAGCGGCAGCGCCTCGCGCAATCCGTTCATGGCCGCGACCGCCGTGTCCGTGTCGGGCACCCCCACGTGCACGTGCAGCGCACATTCGGGTGTGCGCTTGATCAGGCCGCGCATCTGCTCCTCCACGCGCTCGTAGCGCGGTGTGCGCACCATGCGGACGTCGCCGTACTCGGCGTCGGGGTGGATCCCGGCGGCCATCAGCGTGGCGCCGGCGGTCCGGGCGGCACGCCGCCCCTCCGACAGCTGGCCGACAGCCTCACCGGCGGACGCACAGGGCGCGGAGCGAAGCTCGATCTCCGCCAGGAAGGCCTCGTGATCGGCCCGGCCGGGCGGCAGCTCGACCGCGGGCAGGATGCGGTCGGCCACGTGGGCCAGCTGAAGGCTGTCGGAGTCGACCAGCAGCAGCTCCTCCTCCAGCCCCACGCTGAACGGCTCCCCCTCCCCGAACGCGTGGGCGCCGGGCCGCTCCGGTGTCAGGGGGTCACCCCGAGCGCCGCGCGGGCCGCGATCCGCCCAAGTACGAGCGCCGCCGCCAGCCCGCTCGCGTAACCGCCGGTGGCGATCCCGCCGGCGTCGGCGCCGCAGGCGAACACGCCCGTCGCCACGCGGGCCTGCTCGTCCACCCTCAGCCCTCCGAGGGTCGTGGTCACGCCGGCCACCGTCTCCACCGTCACATCCTCGGTGCCGCGCCGGACGGGCGCGCCGGCAGCGGCCGCCGCCTCCACCATCTCCCCCACGCTGCGCTCCCGCACCAGCTCGCCGAGCCGGGCAGCCGGCACGCGCAGCCACACCCGCGCGCCGGGCTGGCGTGCGGCCCACTGCGCCACGTCCACCTCGGACCAGCTCCGCGCGCGGAACCGCTCTCCGCGCTCATTGCGTACCTCGGCGTGGCGGGCGTAGAGCTGCGACAGCCGTACGAAGTCCTCGGGCGGGACGCAGGCGGGGGCAGCCGGCATCAGACGGGCGTACACCTGGTCGAGGCCGGTGCCGGTGGCCCCTCCCGCGGCCAGCCCGAGCCGCAGGCCATCGCCGATGCTCCCCGGGGCGGTGCGCAGGAGCACGTGGCCGGCTTCCGGGGTCACGTGGCGGCGCAGCAGATCGCGACTGGCAGCAAAGCCTCCGGTGGCCAGCACCAGCGGCACGCCGTCCGGCGCCTCGGTGAGCGGCGAGCCCAGGCGCAGGCCGGTCCCGGCGGCGCCGGCGAGCGCGTCGGTCAGCCCGGCCGGATCGAAGCGCACGCCGCATGTGAGCGGATTTCTCGTTTCTCGCGCGCGCACGGGGGCGCCCAGCTCCTCGAGCCAGCGCAGATCCTCGTCGAGGCGCTCGAACAGCAGCCGCTGTAGCCGCCCGTCGCCCGCCGGGCACTCGGCTCTGAAGCGCCCGAACTCCCGGTGGCGCCACACCACCCCGCTGGACAGGCGCATCGCGCCGCCGGGGCGGTCGAGCTTCTCGTGCACCACGGCCTCCGCGCCCATCCGGCGCGCCTCGGCCGCCGCCACCAGGCCGGCCATCCCGGCGCCGGCCACCACCAGATCGGGCACCGGACTAGACCAGCGCGAACCCGGGCTTGTGCTCGACGTACTCGACCCGGATGCCCGCCGGGCCGCGCACGAACACCGCGAAGGTGTTGGGGGCGTCCTTGATGTCGTCGATTTCCAGCCCCAGCTGCTCGGCCTCCTGCTGGACCGCGCGGGCCGAATCCACCAGCAGCGCAAGGTGGTTCAGGAGCGGGCGCCCCTCGTCGGCGGGCTCACCGGGCAGGAGCTGCAGGTGGCGGCCGGCCACCTCCAGCCGGCCGTCTGTGCGGTCGAAGCCCAGGGCCGACAGCTCGTCGGCGGCCCGCTGGGGATCGGGCACCCGCAGAACGACGTGGTCCAGGTCGTATTCCTCCCCGTCGGCCTGCACGAGCCCGAGGCGGAGGCCCTCGGGACCGTCGAAGTGCAGGACACCGGCATCGCGCTCGTACTCCACCGGAAGGCGCCCGGCCGCCTCCTCGAGGTCGGCCACGCGCAGCACCACACGCTCGAGTGCGCCCGCCGACCGCGGTCCCTCGGCAGCAAAGAGGGTGAGCTTGCCGAGCTTGGCGTCGATGCCGACGAGCGTGAACGAATCGGTCTCCTCGATCACGTGCATGCCGAGGTGGTCGCACAAAAAGCGCGTCAGCGGGCCGCGGTCGGCCACCCACAGGGCGACGTGGTCGAGGCTGGAAGGCCGTGTGTCCACTGGCGCTCGCTTACCCGCCGGCCGCGTCGGCAATCTGCCGCAGCTCCTCGCCGGAGAGCCGGAGCTCCAGCGCTGCCGTGTTCTCCTCCAGGTGCTCCACCGACGAGGTGCCGGGGATGGGCAGCATCACCGGCGAGCGCGCCAGCAGCCAGGCCAGCGCGACCTGTGAGGCGGTGGCGCCATGCTTGCCGGCGATCTCGTCCAGCGGACCTCCGGGCGTCGCCAGGTCGCCCGTGGCCAGCGGGAACCAGGGGATGAAGCCAATGCCGTCGCGCTCGCAGGCTTCGAGCACGTCCTCGGAATCGCGGGCGCTGAGGTTGTAGCGGTTCTGCACCGTGACCACCTCGACCAGCGAACGGGCCTGCTCGAGCTGCTCGAGCGAGACGTTGGAGATCCCGATGTGGCGGATCTTTCCCTCCTCCTGCAGCTCCTTGAGGGCGCCTACCGAGTCCTCGTACGGCACGTTGTCATCGGGTGCATGCAGCTGGTAGAGGTCGATCCGGTCGAGCTTCAACCGGCGCAGGCTGCCCTCGCAGCACTCCTTGAGACGCTCCGGCCGTGCGTCGCGCGGCCACTCGCCCGGGCCGGTGCGGCGCAGCCCTCCCTTGGTGGCGATCACCAGATCGTCCGGGTAGGGAGCGAGCGTCTCGGCGATCAGCTCCTCGCTCACGTCGGGGCCGTAGGAATCCGCAGTGTCGATCAGGTTCACCCCCAGCTCGAGGGTGCGGCGCAGCACCGCCCGCGCCTGATCGGGGTCGTCCGGTGGGCCCCAGATCCCGTCGCCCGTGATGCGCATGGCGCCGAAGCCGAGCCGGCGCACCTCGAGGTCTCCGCCGATGGTGAAGCTGTCGCTGACTGTGGTGGTCATGTGGCTCCCGAGACTACGCATGGGCTGGGAGAACCACCGCCGGCCATACCTGACCCTCCCAGTCGGAGTTTGTTAGGGTGCCCTTTTAGGGAACCCTAACTGTCGGAGGATGCCTGAAACCATGCCCATGTCGCTGCGCCGCCCCACCCGTACCGCGCTTCTCGGCGCCTTGACATTTGCGCTGGCGCTCGTTGCCTGCGGCGATGACGACTCGGGCTCGGACCAGGAAGCCACGAAGACCGAGAGCGCCGCGCAGGCAGCCGACCTCGACGCGATCAAGGGCTACCTCCTGGAGCACACCGAGCGCCTCAACGGAGACACCGCGGCCATCAGGAGCGGCGCCGAGGACTACTACCAGCTCGCCAAGGAGGCCGACTTCGACTACGAGCGGCTCCTGCGCGAGAACCGCGCCGAGGTGCGCTCGTTCGTAACCGAGGCCCAGGCCGCCTTCCGCAAGGCGAACCCGAGCTACGAGGAGATGGAGGGCGTGGTGGCGGGCGTGCCGTCGCTCGCCGACTATGACGTGATCATCGACGCCGGCAGCGACGCCAGCGACCCCGAGAACGCAGTTCCCTTCGACCTCAAGACTCCCGACGGGCGGACCTTCAAGCAGCCCGGGAACTTCAACTACCTGATCGAGACATCCGCCTTCGGGACCGAGAAGAAGTTCCAGGCCAAGGGCGTGAAGGCCGACCTCGACGGTGACGGCAAGGTGGAGTTCGGCGAGTCCGTGCCAGACGCGGGCTTCTACCTGGCGGCCGCGCGCGAATTCGAGCGCTACGCAAACGAGCTGGACGGCGCCGCGCGGGAGTGGAAGCCCACCCCCAGCGATGCCCTCACTTCTCTCGTGGTCATGACTCCCACGATGTCGGAGTACTTCGAGGCCTGGAAGAACTCGCGCTTCATCGCCGGCGATCAGGCCAGCGAGACGGCGTTCGTGGCGGCCTCGCGGCTGGAGGACATCGAAGACATCCTCAGCGGCCTGGAGACCGTGTACGGCAACGTCCGGCCGCTCGTGGCGAAGGCCGACCCCCAGCAGGCACGCCAAACCGGGCAGAGCCTCACGGAGCTGCGGAAGTACGCGGCCGACCTGCGCGCCCGTGAGGCCGCCGGGAAGCAGTTCACCCCGGAGGAGGCCGACGTCCTCGGGGCTCGTGCGCAGGAGCAGGCCGAGGCGATCGCCGGGCAGATCACCCAGGCGGCGGCCAAGCTGAACATCGAGGTGCAGGAGGGCTAGCCCGGGTGGCGCTGCGCGCAGTCCTGCTGACGGCGCTTCTCCTGGCGCTGGCACCGGCCACGGCCGCAGCCGCGCCTCCCTGGCAATCAGCGGAGCGGATCCAGGCTTCGCTCTTCGACGCCCAAACCGCCCTGCTGCTCGACGGGCGTGCTCCCGCCGCTCCGTCCCTGGCCGCCGCCCGTGCTTTCCGGGGTCCCCTGCGGACCGGAATCCGCCGCGACGCGCCCGCGGCCTACCGGACGGCGCGGGCGTCCCTCCGCCAGGCGGCGCGCGCGGCGGCGGCGGGCGACGCCGTGGGCCTCGCCGCCGCTCGCGGCCGGCTGCGGGCGGCGCTGCTGCGTGGTTCCTACGCGGTCACGCTCGCGGCCGTGCGCCGCGATGACGCGCGGACCGCAGGGCAATGGCTTCTGCTGCGCGACTTCCGCAAGGCCACCCGGTTCACCCGCCCGGGAGTGGACGCCACCACCGCGGTCCGGCGCCTGGCCCGCGGCCAGGGCTCCACTCGCCGGACTGCGCTGGCGGTGAAGAAGGATCTGCTCGATGCCTACCAGGCCCGCCTGCTCGACGAGCTCGAGGAGGCGACGGTGGCGGACGAGCGGGGCTTCACCACGCGGCGGGCCGAGGCGGCCGCGATCGCCGCCGGTTACTTCGAGATCCTGGCCCCCGAGTACGCCGATCAGCGCGGTGCCGCGGAGCTCGCCGAAGCCCGTGAGGCCTTCGCCGAACTGGAGCGGACCGCGGCCACGGACGGCAGCCGCGCCGCCTTCGGTGACGCGATCGGCGAGGTTCGCGGCGTGCTCGACGGCTTCACGGCCGCTCCGTTCACCCCCGCCGAGCAGGCCCGGCGAGCCCAGCAGCTGACGCGCTTCCTCGATTTGGTGCCGAAGGAGTACCGCGACGGCACCGACGACGGCAGGGTCACCGTGCCGTTCGAGATCCAGGAGGCGATCGCCTTCCGCGACGGGACCGAGGCCGCCTTCGGCGACCTCGAGGCGACGCTCGAGCGGACCGACCCGAGGGCCACGGCGGTGGCCGAGCGCGAGCTCGAGCGGCTGGAGCGCTACGTCGAGGACGCCGGCAGCGGCCGGGCGGTGGCGAGCGAGGGCGATGTCGAGGACGCCCGCGAGCGCGCCTCCGAGCAGTTCGACGAGCTGTTCCCCGAGGAGTGGAAGGAATCGGACTCCCAATCCGACTTCGACCTGATCGACCTCACACTCGACCGCATGGAGGCCGCCGTGGCGGCCGGCGAGTTCAAGCAGGCCGAGCAGGCCCGGCTCGAGGCCTACGCCTTCTTCGAGTTTGGGCCTGAGCTCTCGCTGCGCTCGATAGCGCCGGATGTGGTGGCCGAGGTCGAGGCGCTGGTGTGGTTCGGGGCCGGGGGCCACGACGGCCTGGCCAAGCTGATCGCCGAAAAGCGGCCGGCACGCGACGTGCGCGAGACCCGCCTGGCGCTCGACGAAGCGCTCGAGGAGGGCGCCGGCACGCTCGGCGAGGGCGCGAGCACGGCCACGGTGGTCACCAATGCCGCCGTCATCGTCTTCCGCGAGGGACTCGAGGCAGTGCTGATCCTGGCCGCCGTGATGGCCAGCCTGCTGGGCGCCGCCCGGCGGCAGCGACGGCCGATGCTGATCGGAGCCGCCGTGGCGCTGGTGGCAAGCATGATCACCTTCGTGCTGGCCCAGACCGTGCTCACGTCGCTGGCCCAGTACGGCGAGAAGCTCGAGGCGGTGGTCGGGCTGATCGCCATCGGCGTGCTGCTGCTCGTGCTGAACTGGTTCTTCCACAAGGTCTACTGGACCGGGCACATCTCGCGCTTCCACCAGCGGCGGCGACGATTGCTGGGGCTGACCGAGAGCGGATTCATCTCCGCTCAGGCGGCGGGCTTTGTCCTGCTGGGCTTCTCCACCGTGTACCGCGAGGGCTTCGAGACCGTCCTCTTCCTGCAGGCGCTCGAGCTCAGCTCCGGCCTGATGGTGGTGCTGGAGGGCGTGGCCCTCGGAGGCCTCGCAGTGGCCGCCGTGGCGGTGTTGACCTTCAAGCTCGAGCGCAAGCTGCCCTACAAGAAGATGCTGATCGTGACCGGCGTGCTGCTCACGATCGTCCTGGCGATCATGGTCGGCAAGACGGCGCGGACCCTGCAGGGCGTGGGCTGGCTGCCGATCACGCCGGTGGACATCGACGTGCCCTACTGGATGGGGCTCTGGCTCGGCGTGTTCCCCACGGTCGAGACCTTGGTGGCGCAGGTGGCCTCCGTCGTGTTCGTGATCGGCAGCTACCTGCTGGCCGAGCGCATGCGCACGCGGGGGCGGCGGCAGGCGCCACCGCCCAGTCCGGCTCCGGCGCCGGGAGCCTCGGGCGCCAACGGGAGCAACGGCCACGCGCCCGCGCCGGCGGAGCGCAAGACGGTCTCCCGGCGCTAGCCGGACACGCGGGACAGGGCCCCGCTGGGACGCCGCGAACGCAGGATCTATTCCGGGGCGGTCTTCCAGGCCGCGCAGATCTCCGTCACGTGACGGTGGTCGGTGCCGCAGCACCCGCCCAGCACGGTCAGGCGCGGAAGGCGCTCCTTCAGGCCGGCGTAGCGCCGCCCGAGGTCGGGCGGATCGCCGTCGTCGAGCTCGGTGGCCTCGTCCAGCTCGGCATGGCTCATGGTCGACGCGTTCGCGCGCAGGCCCATGATGCGCTCACGCCAGCGTCCGTCCCCCTCGAGCACCTCCTCGAAGTGGGTGGGGTGCGCGCAGTTGATCATGAAGTAGGCCGCGCCGCCGTCGGTCTCGGCGTCCGTCTGCTCAACGGCCTCGCCAAGCGGCTGACCGCTGGGCAGGCGGCCGTCGGTCTCGACCGTGAACGAGATCGCCGCGGGCAGTCCCGCGGCCTGCGCCGCGCGCACGATGCCGATCGCCTCGTCGGCGTAGGTCATCGTGATCGCCGTGACCATGTCCGCGGCGGTGTCGGCGAACGTGCCGATCTGCGTGGCGTGATAACCGGCCGCCTCGTCGGCGGAGAGGAGCTCCGAGGGGTTGTACCCGTCGTCCTGCGGCCCGATGCAACCGCTGATCACTATCGGTGACACGTCGCCCTCGTAGACGGAGCGGATCTCCTCCATCAGTGCTATCGCCCTGCGGTTGAATCCGTCCAGCTCCTCAGCGGTGTAACCGATCTCCGCGGCCCAGCGCGGACTTGCCCGCCAGGTGGGGCTTTCGAGCACGAACCCCAGCTCGTGCTCGCGGGCCACCGCGAGATAGGGCTCGAAGTAGCGGCGCAGCTCTTCGGTCCCAACCTCGTCCTTCAGCAGGTCGAAGGCGGCGAACAGCGGCAGGTCGAGGCCGCGGTGGAAGATGAGCGTGGTCTCGATCCCGCCGTCGGTTACGAATGGGCCCTGGTCGAGCTGGGGCAGTGCGTCCCGGTAGCGCATGCGCGGCTTTCTACCGGATGCCGGCCGGCGCCGCCTTGCCCGCTCGCAGGCGCTTGAGCGTCGCTTCGGCGCGCTTGCGGAAGAGGACCACGTTGCGCAGCTTGATGTCCTCGTAGCCGCGGATCACGTCGGGAAGCTCGAGCAGCTCCAGCGCGGTGGCGTGCGTATCCGGCTCGAGCAGCGAGAGAGCCTCCGCGACCATCTCCTGGTACTCGCCGATCAGCTCCCGCTCGACTCGCCGCACCTCGGCCCGCCCGAAGGGATCGAGCCGCGTGCCGCGCAGGCGCCGCATGCGCCGCAGCGACCGGAAGGCCGGCACGAACCAGGGTCCCAGCTTCAGCTTGCGCTCGAGACCGAGGGCCCGCAGGAGCGGTGGGTGGAGGTTGAAGAAGACCTTCACCTCGTCGCCGAACTCGGCGTGCAGCTTGGCCTGCTCGACGGCATCGAGGTGCAGGCGAGCCACCTCGTACTCGTCCTTGTAGGCCATCAGCTTGAACAGCTGCCGGGCCACCGCCTGCGCCACCTCGGAGTGCCCCGGCGTGCGCTCCTGCTCGACCGCATGGGTCCGGCGAACCGCCTCGGCCCAGCGGCGGGCGTAGGCCTCGTCCTGGTAGGCCACGAGCTCGGGGACCCGTATCTCGGCCAGGCGGCGCAGGTCACCCTGGTCGCCGTCGGCGGCGAGGTCCACCAGGGCCCGCTCGGAGTCACTCAGCTCGCGCGCCGGCTCGACCGCCTCCGGTGGGCGGGTGGCGTCCTCCACGGCGTCCGGCGCGGCCACCACGGCCCGGCCCCAGGCGAATGCCGACAGATTCTTCTCCACGGCGGCGCCGTTCAGCCGGATCGCGCGCTCGAGCGCCTCGGCGGACACCGGCACCATCCCGCGCTGGAACGCCGCCCCCAGGGCCACGGTGTTGGCCATCATGTGGTCGCCGAACAGGCGCTCCGAAAGCCGCTGCGCGTCCAAGTAGAGGTTGTGCTCGCGGCGTGTGGCGGCGTCGATCCGGTCGAGCTGGAACGCCAGCTCGGGGAAACGCTCCTCGGTGTCGACCACCATACGGCCGGTGGGGATGGCGTGGGTGGACACCACGGCCACGGTCCGGTCCGGCTTCGCGGTCACGAGGCTTGCCTCGGACGCGGCGCCGAGCAGGTCAAAGCCGAGGTAGAGGTCCACGCTCCCGGCGGGCGCCTTGCCGGCCGCCGGGAGCGGCCGGCGCGAGAGGCGCAGGTCGGAGGTGACCGGTCCGCCCTTCTGCGAGAGGCCGGTCTGGTCCAGTCCGGCGACGTGCAGGCCCTCGATCAGCGCGGCCATTCCCAGCACCTGGTTCACCGTGACCACACCGGTGCCGCCGATGCCCATCATGCGCACCGCGAAGTCGTCGGCCTCCACCAGCCGGCGCGGCTCGGGCAGCTCGACTGCGAGCGCCGGCGTGCGGTGCTCGCCTCGCTGGCCCGGCACCACGGTGAGAAACGAGGGGCAGTCGCCCTCGAGACAGGAGTAGTCCTTGTTGCACGAGGCCTGGTGGATGTGGGTCTTGCGCCCGAACTCGGTCTCCACGGGAATGACCGACAGGCAGCTCGACTTCTTCCCGCAGTCCCCGCAGCCCTCGCAGACCCGCTCGTTGATCCAGATCCGCTCGGCCGGCTCCGGCGCCTTGCCTCGCTTGCGCTTGCGGCGCAGCTCGGCCGCGCATTCCTGATCGTGGATCAGCACGGTGACGCCCTCGACCTGGGCCAGCTCCTGCTGGGCGGCCAGCAGCCGGCTGCGGTCGCGCACCTCGGCGATCGATGCCAGCTCCACCCCGCGGTAGCGGCTCACATCCTCCGCCGTGACGATGATCCGGCGCACCCCCTCCAGCTCGAGCCAGCGGGTGAGGTCCGGGACGCTCAGCTGGCCCTCGATCGCCTGGCCACCGGTCATCGCGACGTGCTCGTTGTAGAGCAGCTTGTAGGTGATGTTCACCCCCGCGGCCACGGCGGCCCGAAGGGCGAGCGAGCCGGAATGGTGGAAGGTGCCGTCGCCCAGGTTCTGCACCAGGTGGTTGTCGCTGGTGAAGGGCGCCATGCCGATCCACTGCGCGCCCTCGCCTCCCATCTGGGTGATGCCGGTGATCTCGCCCTTGCCCTCGGGGTTGAGCAGGACCATGGTGTGGCAGCCGATCCCCCCGCCCACGAGGGTTCCCTCGGGGGCCTTGAGCGAGCTGTTGTGAGGGCAGCCCGAGCAGAAGAACGGTGTGCGCTGCGCCATCGGCAGCGTCGACGGCCGGCTCTCGATCGCCGCCAGCTCGCGCAGCCGTGCCTCGACGGACTCGAGCTGCACCCGCGCACCCAGGCGGGTGGCCACGGCGCGGGCGATCTGGTCGGCGTCGAGGTCTCCGTGGGTGGCCAGGAGCGGCTCGCCGCGTTCGTCGGTCTTGCCCACGATCCGGGGCGCCCCGGCCAGGCCGTAGAGCACCTCCTTGAGCCGGCTCTCGAGGAACGGGCCCTTCTCCTCGATCACGACGATCTCGTCCAGCCCGCGGGCGAAGCGGCGCGCGATCTCCGGCTCGAGCGGCGAGATCATTCCCAGCCTGAGGATTCGTACGCCGGCCCGCTCCAGAGCCCCTTCCTCGAGCCCCAGGCTGCGCAGCGCGTGCCGCAGGTCGTGGTAGGACTTGCCGGCCGCGACCAACCCGAGCCAGGCGTCGCTCGCGCCCTCGATGCGGTTCACGTCGTTGTCGCGGGCGTAGGCCAGCGCCAGTTCCGTGCGCACGCCCAGCATCGTGTGCTCCATCTCCAGCGAGGCCGGCGCCAGCAGGTGACCGTTGGGCGTGTGCTCGTAGCCGAGGTCGGGAAGGCGGGGGGCGACCCGGTTGGGCGCGACGGCGGCGGTACCCACCCCGTCGGCGACGTTGGTGACGATCTTGAAGCCCGACCACAGCCCCGAGGCGCGCGAGCAGGCGAAGGCGTGCAGGCCCAGGTCGAGCACCTCCTGCACGCTCCCGGGAAAGAACACCGGCATGTGCAGGCTCGCGAGCAGCGACTCGGAGGCACTGGGGATGGTGGACGACTTGCAGCTCGGGTCGTCCCCCACCACGGCCAGCGCGCCACCGGTGCGCGGAACGCCGACGAAGTTGCCGTGCCGCAGGGAGTCGGCGGCCCGGTCGAGGCCGGGAGCCTTCCCGTACCACATGGCCAGCACGCCGTCGTAGGCCGCCCCGGGCAGCTGGGTGGCGAGCTGGCTTCCCCAGGCCGAGGTGGCACCGAGCTCCTCGTTCAAGCCGGGCACGTGGCGAACGTGGTGCTCCTCGCAGATCTCACTGTTGCGCTGGATCTCTCGGTCGAGGCCGCCGAGCGGTGAGCCCTGATAGCCCGAGATCATCGTGGCGGTGTTGAGACCGCGGCGGCGGTCGGCGCGGTGCTGGTCGAGCGGCAGCCGAACCAGGCCCTGCAGGCCGGTGAGAAGCACCAGCCCCTCCTCGAGCAGGTACTTGTCCTCGAGGCTGATCTCGCGGCCTGGGCCCTGACGGCGCCCGGAGCGGTCGCCGCGCGCACGCACGCCGCGCGGGGAGCCGCGGCGGGCGGGGCGCTGGCGTACGGCGCTGGACGTCATGCAGCTCTCCTTGGCTCCCTGGCCGACTTTGGGAAACTCAATTTACCATTAGCGGTCGACGGAACGCAAGCCGCGACCCCGCTTGAAGCCAGCCGCGGCGGGGTATAAGGTCAACGTACATGACCATTGCTACCCGGGCAGCCGCGAGCTCAATCGCCCTCGGCCACGGCGACCATGAGCGGCTCGTGGTGCGTCAGGATCCCGCGACCGGCCTGCGCTTCGCGGTCGCCGTTCACTCCACCGTGCTCGGGCCGGCGCTCGGGGGAATGCGGGTCAAGCGCTATCCGGGCGGCCTGCGCGAGGCGCTCGATGATGTGATGGCCCTCGCCCGCACCATGACCCTCAAGGCGTCGGCGGCGGGACTCGATCTGGGCGGTGGCAAGTCGGTGTTGATCGACGACGGCCGCGGCGAGGAGCGTGAGGCCCGGCTGGAGGCGGCGGCCGGTGTGATCGACGGGCTCGGCGGCGCCTACATCACCGCGGAGGACATAGGCACTACCGCGGCTGACATGGACCACCTCGCCCGCTTCACCCCGTACGTCGTGGGGCGTTCCACAGAGCGCGGTGGAGTCGGCGATCCCTCGCCGGCCACGGCCGACTCGGTGTTTCGTGCGCTGCGGCGTGGCCTCGCCGCGGCCACCGGAAGCGACGAGCTGGAGGGCCGCAGGGTGGGTGTGATCGGCCTGGGCAAGGTGGGGTTCGCGCTGGCGGCCCGGCTGGCCGCCGCGGGCGCCGCGGTGGTCGGCTGTGACCTCGACCCGACACGGGCCGAGCGCTTCGCGGCCGAGCACGGCGGCCAGATCGCCCCCTCGGCCGAGGCCGTTATGGCGCTCGAGCTGGACGTGCTAGCCCCCTGCGCCGCCGGAGGCCTGATCGACGAGGCCCTCGGGCGCTCGATCGACTGCCGGGTGGTGGCCGGCGCGGCCAACAACCCCCTCACCAGCCGCGAGGTCGCCAGGGTGCTCGCCCGGCGCGGCATCGTGTACGTGCCTGACTTCCTCGCCAACTGTGGCGGTTTGGTCCACGTGTCGCTGGAATGGCACCGGCGGCCGCTCGACGCCGCCACGGCCCACATCGACCGCGCGATGGAGCGCCTCGAGCGCGCCCTCGCGAGCGCATCGACCGAGGGTTCGACTCCGATCGAGGTCGCCGAGCGGCAGGCGCTCGAGCGCATCGCGGCGGCACGGGGATGAGCTCTCAGCCGGTAGCCGAGGAACGGCCGTACGCGCGCCGCGGCGTGGAGCGCGCGTTCGAGCCCGTGGCCACGCGGCGGACGTTCGAGGAGGCCGTCGAGCAGATCGCCGAGAAGGTCAAGTCCGGCGACCTGCACGTGGGCGACCGCCTCCCCTCCGAGCGCGACCTGGCCGCCCAGATGCGGATCAGCCGCCCCACGTTGCGCGAGGCGGTGAAGGCCCTCGCCGAGGCCGGCGTGCTCGAGGTGCGCCGGGGCCAGGCCGGCGGGATCTTCGTGGCCGCCGAGGTGGTGCCACGGGAGCTGCTGCACAGCCGCCAAGAGATCCGCTTCGGGGAGGTGGCCGGGGTGTTGGAGGCCCGCCGGCTGCTCGAGCCGCGGGTGGCCCAGCTGGCCGCCGTCCACGCCAACGACGACGACTTCGCGACCATGGCTCGGACCATCGAGCGGCAGCGCGACCTCGCCGCGAGCGACGACTTCCTGCGCCACGAGGACCTTTTTCTTCAACTCGACCTGAAGTTCCATCTGGCCTTGGCCCGGGCCACCCGGAACTCGACGATCGTCTCGCTCATGCGCTCCCTGCTCGGCCACCTCGAGATCGCGCGCGACATGGCGATGCACGCGCCGTTGGTGCCCGACTGGACCATCGACATCCACGAGCGAACCCTCGCTGCGGTGCGCTCGGCCAACTTCGCCCGCATCGACGAGGTGATGGACGAGCACCTGGCCCAGCTCGAGCAGATCTGGGAGCGGGAGACCGGGCGCGGCCTGGTGCGGCCGCTGCCGGATTTCCTCCAGCCGGTGGCCGAGCGCTCGCGGGCGCTGCAGAGCGACTAGCCGGACTAGCCGCAAGCACTCGGCTCGGCCGAGTGCGCGCGGACCGATTACCGCTTGCGGGCGGCCCGCAGCTTCTTCTTGGGAGCGTTGACCACCCAGATCCGCCCTTCGCGGAGCTCGGCGTGGCCGGCCCGGGCGAGACGCTTCATCACCACCGGGCAGCGCTTGCAGCGCGGGCCCGACTTGCAGCAGCGCTTCTTGGTTTTCACGACTCGCTCGGCGGCCACGAAGGCGGCACCGTAGCAGGTGGAGTTAGGCCGCCCTAAGCACCCGCGGCAGCGCCCCCTCCGACCGGCTCCCGCTCAGCCAGCACTCGCAGGTTGCGCGCCGCGCGGGCCACGAGCGTGACGACCATGAGGCCGGCGATGCCCAGCGCGATCAGGTCGAGCAGGGTGAGGCCGAGGCCGCCGACACCGAGGCCGAGGCCCACCCCGAGCGCGAGCAGCGTGTTCAGAGCGATCAGGCCGAGCCGCGCCTCAGTGGGCCCGAGACGGCCGTAACCGAGAGTGAACACACCGAAGGCGTAGGTCTCGAGGTAGGTGTTGATCGAGAGCATTAGGTAGACGATCACGATCACCAGGCCGACCGACAGCAGCATGTAGGGCGACAGCCCGAGGCCCAGTCCGATCACCGCGGTGGCCAGCGCGTCGACGAGATGGTCGAGGTAGTAGCCGTAGGTGGGCCGCTCGGTCCGGCGCACCCGCGCCAGCGTGCCGTCCAGGGAGTCACCGAGCCAGTGCACGACGAGCAGCGCGCTCGCGGCCCAGAGCCAGGTCTTGTCCCCGTTGGAGAGCAGGTAGGCGGCGGCGATGCCCACGGCCGCCAGCACGCCCAGGCCGGTCAGATGGTCGGGGGTGACCCAGCGCGGCAGGCGCCGGGCGATCCACTCGAGCACCCGCGTCTCCTGGCGGGCGAGCAGGAACTGCTTGTCACGGGGGGCGTCGCTCTTCTCGGGCATCGTGTTCTCCTCGTTGCTGACCATCGGTCAACAAGAGGTACACCGCTCCCTGCATCAGGTAACACGCGCTCAGTCCCTCAGCGCACCGGCGACCACTCCGAGGTCGGCCGCAAACAAGCGCCGCTGCTCTATCCGGGCCTCGTCGTCGGGCGCGCGCAGGATGGCCGACGGGTGAATGGTGGCGGTCACGAGCGGGGCCAGCTCGCTGTCCAGGAACTCGCCCCGGTGGCGAGTCAGGCGGAACGCGCTGCCCAGCAGCGCCTTGGCCGCGGTCGCTCCGAGCAGCACGAGGGCCTCAGGCTCGACCACGCGCAACTCCTCGGTGAGCCAGGGCCGGCAGGCCTCGATCTCGAAGCGCTTGGGCGTCTGGTGAATGCGCCGCCGGCCCCGCTCCTCGAACTTGAAGTGCTTGACCACGTTGGTCACGTACGCCTGGTCGCGGGCGATCCCCGCGGACTCCAGCCCGCGATCGAGCTCCTTGCCGGCCGGGCCGACGAAGGGGCGCCCCTGGCGGTCCTCCACGTCCCCGGGCTGCTCGCCCACGAACATGATGCGCGACCGCTTGAGGCCCTCTCCGAACACGGTCTGGGTGGCGGGCCGGTACAGGTGACAGCCCTGACAGACGGCGGCCGCCTCGCGAAGCGCCGAGAGCGCCCTTCGCTCCGGCAGGAACGGGGTGGCGTCGTTGGGCTCCTGGTCCACCCTCCCTGACTACCCCGAAATCGACACAATTGCCCCTCATGCCCGGTCCTCTCCTCGTGGTCGACGCGCCCTCCATGCTCTTCCGCGCCTTCTATGCCCTGCCGGACTCGATCCAGGACGGCGAGGGCCGTCCCGTCAACGCGCTGTTGGGTACGGCCAACCTCATACTGCGCGAGGTCACCGAGCACGACCCGCGCGCGGTGGTGCTGTGCTTCGGCCCCGACGCCGCCGACTACCGAGTGGAGCTGTTCGACGGTTACCACGCCGATCGGCCCGAGGTGCCGGAGGGCCTGGTGCACCAGTTCGCGGACGCGCACGATTTCTTCGAGGCCTTCGGCTGGACGGTGGCGGTGTCGGAGACGTTCGAGGCCGACGACCTCCTGGGCTCCTACGCCAGCCGCGAGGCCGAGGCGGGCGGCCAAGTCCTGGTGATGACCGGTGACCGCGACATGTTCCAGTGCGCCGGTGAGCGCGTGAGCGTGCTCTACGTCCGTACCGGCGCCCGCGGGGCGGAGCTGGTCGGTCCCAAGGAGGTGAAAAAGCGGTACGGCGTGGCGCCCGCCTTGGTGCCTGACTTCATCGCCCTCCGCGGGGACCCCTCCGACGGCATCCCCGGCGCGAAGGGAATCGGGGAGAAGACCGCCGCGGAGCTGCTGCAGCGCCACGGCTCACTGGAGGCGGCCCTCGACCAGGGGGTGCGCGAGACCAAGAAGACCGTGCGGGCCGCGCTGACCGGGCAAGGTGAAGAGCTCCTGCGCTTCAAGGAGATCGCGACCCTGCAGGACGTGGACGTCGAGCTGCCCGCCGACCGGTCCCTGGACGCGGAGGGCGCCGCCCGCGCCGCCCGCGCGCGGGGCATGGACCGGCTGGCGGGCCGGGTCGGGCCGGAGTCCGGCTAGGCGGCGACTTCGCGCAGCGACCCGTCGTGCACGTCGTAGACGAAGCCCGTGATGCGGTCCTTGCGCGGCACGAACGGGCTGGCCTTGATCCGGGCGATTGACTGGCGGACGTCCTCGTCCAGATCAGGGAACGCCTCGGCCGCCCAGGGCGGACGGACGCCGGTGTCCTCCTGAACCTGGCGCCGGAAGTCGTCGTCGGAGAAGGTCAGCATCCCGCACTCGGTGTGGTGGATGAGCACGATCTCCTCCGTCCCCAGCAGCCGCTGTGAGATGGCCAGCGAGCGAATCGCGTCTTCGCTGACCACGCCACCGGCGTTGCGGATCACGTGGGCGTCGCCCAGCTCGAGGCCCAGGACGGCCTGGGGATCGAGGCGCGCGTCCATGCAGGCCACCACGGCCACCTTGGCGGCCGGGGGCAGGGGCAGGTCACCCTTCTCGAAGCTCTCCGAGTAGCGCTCGGCGTTGCGGGTGAATTCATCGGACGTAGTCAAGCTATCTCCCTAAAGTCGATCAAGTTTTAGGAGTTTAGGGATCCTTACCCTCGAACACATGACTGTCCAACGGATGGACCACGTGGGCATCGTGGTCGACGACCTCGCGGCCGCGACCGAGTTCTTTCTCGAGCTCGGACTCAAGCTGGAGGGCAGGGGGCCGGTCGAGGGCGGTTGGGTGGACCGCGTGGTGGGGCTCAAGGGCGTCCGGGCGGAGCTCGCGATGATGGAGACCCCGGATGGCCACGGACGGCTCGAGCTGGTGAAGTTCCACGCCCCGTCCGGCCGGGGCGGCGACCGGCACGCGCCGGCGAACACCCCGGGCATCCGCCACATCACCTTCGCAGTCGACGACATCGACGACATCGTCGCTCGCCTGCGAGCCCGCGGCGCGGAGCTCGTCGGCGAGGTGGAGCGCTACGAAGACATCTATCGGCTCTGCTACGTGCGCGGCCCGGAGGGAATCATCATCGAGCTGGCGGAGCGGATCGGCTAACGGGTCCGAGTCTGCTACCGCGTCGGATTGCCCGGCGGCCAGCCGGGATGATGATGGTGAGTGGAGGCGGCCGGCACTGCCCCGGCGTCCGCGGAGCACCTTCCCGATGCTTGCTACGAGTGTTCCCGTCGGAGTCTTGTTCTCGGCGTCCGGTTCGGTCTATCCGAGGGGCACGTCCCCGGCGCCACACCCTCTGAGTTGTCCCTTGGCGGCCGAGAGTCGAGCCGCCGCGGTGAGCCCGCTATATGAAGCCGCCGGTCCGGACCGCGGGCTGTCCGGTGCGACTCCCTCACCTACCTAAGCGGCGAGGGGCTGAACTCGATGAGAGTCCGCACGTGTTGGTTTCCGGGATCATTTAACGAGGCCAACCCGGAGTCCTCGACTCGCCACATCGGGAACGATCTGCTCCACGTCGAAGCTGGTTCGCCCCCTTGTTCAGACCCATAGTTTAGCGGCGGCCGGCTGCCAGAATAGGGGTATGGAGCTGCGCTCCCTTCCCCTCCCCGAAACGCCGCCGGCGCCACCCGCCCGCGGCGACGAGCAGCGGCCCGCCTGGCGGCGCGCCCTTGGCGTGCTGGCGGCGCTCGGGCTCCTGATCTTCAAGTTCGGCGCCAAGCTGAAGGGGCTCCTCCTGCTGCTGCCGAAGCTGAAGATCTTCACCACCTCGGCCACCATGCTGGTCTCGGTGGCGGCCTACGCGCTGATCTGGGGCTGGCGCTTCGCCGTGGGCTTCGTGATCCTGCTGCTGGTCCATGAGATGGGCCACGTCATCCAGCTGCGCCGCGAGGGCATCAAGGCCAGCGCGCCGATGTTCATCCCGTTCCTGGGCGCGCTGGTCGCGATGAAGGAGCTGCCGAAGGACGCCGCGGCCGAAGCTCGTGTGGGCTTGGCCGGGCCGGTGCTGGGCACGCTCGGCGCGCTGGTGCCGCTGGGGCTGTGGGCTCTCACCGGGGACGAGCTCTTCCAGGCGCTGGCGTTCGTGGGCTTCTTCCTCAACCTGTTCAACCTGCTCCCCGTGCTGCCGCTCGACGGCGGGCGGGCCATGGCGGCACTTTCGCCCTGGATGTGGTTCGTGGGCTACGGGCTGCTGGTGGGCGCCACGATTCTCTACCCCAACCCGATCATGCTGCTCATCCTGCTGTTCGGCGGCCTCGAGACCTGGCGGCGCTGGAAGGAGCGCAACACGCCCGAGGCCCGGGCCTACGGGAAGGTTCGCCCGGCCACGCGGGTCGCGGTGGCCGCCGTGTACCTGGGCCTGGCGGCCGCGCTCGCGGTGGGCATGGACGCCACCTTCCTGGAGCGGGACTTCAGCGACGTCTAGGGCCTAGGGGTCACCCCTAGGGACCATTCCCAATTGGCAGGCTTCCGCTTCGGCGGCACTCTCGATGGCGACCACACGAGAGCCATCGGAGGATCGAGATGACCATGGACGACAGGCAGGAAAACGGGCCCGACGAGCCGGCCGAGCAGCCCCCGCAGGAGCCGGCTTCCGAGGCCGACCCCGGTCCCCAGGCGCCCGCCGGCGAGGAGACGTTGCGGCTCGGCGAGGGGAGCGGCACGGGCGGCGACGGCCCCACCGGCCACGGCCCTCGCCGCCTTCTCCGCTCGCGCTCCGAACGCGTGATCGGAGGCGTCTGCGCGGGCCTCGGCCGCTACTTCAACGTCGACCCGCTGCTCTTTCGGATCGGCGTGATCGGGCTCGCCTTCGTTGGCGGCGCCGGCGTTCTCCTCTACCTGGCCGCGCTGCTGCTCATCCCCAGCGAGCCCGAGGCCGGACAAGCGGCAGGGCCGCCCAGCGCGGGGCGTAGCCGTGCCCTTCTGATCGTTGCCGTCGTGATCGGCCTGCTCGTCGCCTGGCCCTTTCTGCTCGGCGGCGGGCTTATCGTGGCGGGACTTCTCATCCCCGTCGCCGTTCTGGTCGCCGCCGGCGTACTCGCATGGTGGGCGGTCTCCGGACAGGGACCGAGCGGTGAGCCCGGCGACATCGCCCGCAGAGCGGCGCTCGGAGTGGGTGTTCTCATCATTTGCCTCGTCATTGCCTTCTTCGGCGCCTGGGCCGCCGCCGGAGGCCCGGATGGTCTGGTCGCGGGCCTCGTTCTCGCCGCCGGCGCCGCCATTGTCGCGGGCGCGTTTCTAAAGCCGGTGCGGTGGCTCGTGCTGCCGGCCGTGATCCTTGCGCTCTCGGCGGGCAGCGTGCAGGCCGCGGGCATCGACACCAGCGGCGGCACCGGCTCGCGCGAGTACCGACCCGGCTCCTCGGCCGACCTCAGGGAGAGCTACGAGATCGGCCTCGGCGAGCTGGTGGTAGACCTGCGCGACACGTCGCTCCCGTCCGGCGACGTTCCCCTGCGGGTGGACGTCGGCGTGGGTGAGGCCCGCGTCGTGGTGCCCGAGGACGTGTGCGTGGCCACCAGCGCCGAGATCGGGATGGGCCAGGTGGACGCGTTCGAGCGTGGCCACGGCGGCATCGACCTCGACTTCGAGGACGGGCGCGACGCGCCTCCGGGCACCACCCGGCTCGTGCTCGACGCCGACATCGGCATCGGGCATCTGCTGGTGAGCCACCGCGACGTTGCCCACGACGAGTTCGATCGCGGCGGCTACTACGACAACGACTTCCTCCGGGCGGGCAACGAGGCCTGCCTCGAGACCGGCGAACGGGTGACCGACTGACCCGTGCGGCCGGGCGCGATCGACATCCCCTCCCTGGTCGCGGGCATCGCCGTTCTCGCTCTCGGCTCGACGCTGCTGCTCGATGCGCTCGACGTCCTCGAGCTGAGCTTCGCGCTCTTCGCCCCCATCGCCTGCGCGGCGGTGGGGGCGATCCTCGTGGCCTTAGGCCTCGGCCGCACCGAATGACCCGCGTGCGCTGAGATCATGGACCAGGCCATGACGACCTCCTACGGCGGCATTCAGCCCCGCCTCCTGAGGCGCGACACCCAGCGGCGCTGGCTGGCCGGACTGTGCGCCGGAATCGCCCGTCGCTACGGCTTCGACGTCGCCCTGGTGAGGCTGGCCTTCGTGGTGGCCGTGGCAGCCGGCGGACTGGGCATCGTCGCCTACGGCCTCGGCTGGCTCGTCGTCCCGGCCGGGGAGGCGGAGACGGGCGTGCGCCGGCGCGCGCCCGCCGGCCGCGGTGCCGTCCAGGTCGCGCTGGGCACCGGCCTGCTCCTGCTGAGCGTTCTGCTGACCTTCCGGGCGCTCGGCATCTGGTTCTCGGACGCGCTCGTCTGGCCTCTGGTGCTGGTGGCGAGTGGTGGTGCCCTCATCTGGCGCGCCTCGCAGGAGAACGAGCCGCAGCCGAGCGAGCGTCCGCCGGCCGTAGCGCTGTCCGACTCGCCGCCGGCCGCGGCCGCGCCGCCGAGAAATCTGGCGGCGACGGCCGAGCGGGCACGGACGGCGCTGGCGGGCGCAGGCGTGGGCGGCGTCGGCGCGTGGCGCACGGTGGCGGGGGCGGCCCTGGTGGTGGCGGCCGGCATCGCCTTCCTGCTGGCCACCGGCGCGCTCGGCGCCGCGCGGGACGTGCTGCTCGCCGCAATCGCCGTGGCCGTCGTGCTCGGGGTGATCTTCGCGCCCTGGATCCTGCGCCTGGTCCGCTCGCTGACGGCCGAGCGCGCCGAGCGCATCCGCTCCCAGGAGCGGGCCGAGGTGGCCGCACACCTCCACGACTCCGTGCTGCAGACCCTCGCCCTGGTCCAGCGCCGCGCGGCCGACCCGCAGGAGGTGGCGGCGCTCGCCCGGCGTCAGGAGCGCGAGCTGCGGGCCTGGCTCGCCGGCCGCCCTGCCCCCGGCACGGTGGCCCGCCTGGGCCCGGCGCTCGAGGCGGCCGCGGCCGAGGTGGAGGAGCACCACGGCGTCCCGGTGGAGGTGGTGACCGTGGGCGACCGGACCCTCGACGAGGATGTCCTGGTCGTGGTGGCCGCCGCCCGCGAGGCGATGACCAACGCCGCGAAGTTCGGCGGCGACTCGCCGGTCGACGTCTACGCCGAGGCGGACCCGCGGAGGGTCCACGTCTTCGTGCGTGATCGCGGGCCGGGGTTCGACCCCGACGCGGTGCCCGCCGACCGTCGCGGGGTCCGCGAGTCGGTGGTCGGGCGCATGGCTCGCCACGGCGGAAGTGCCGTGATCACCAGCTCGCCGACGGGAGGCACCGAGGTGGAGCTGCTGCTGGAGCGGGAGGCCGGATGACCGAGCCGAGGGTGCTGATCGTGGACGACCACTCCCTCTTCCGGGCGGGCGTCCGAGCCGAGCTCGAGCCGCACCTTCCGGTGGCCGGCGAGGCCGGCACGGTGGCCGAGGCGGTGAGCGCGATCGAGCGGACGCAACCGGACGTGGTGCTGCTGGACGTGCACATGCCCGACGGCGGCGGTGTCGCCGTGATCCAGCGGGTGGCCGGCGCGGGGCAGCTGCCCTGCTTCCTCGCGCTGTCGGTGTCCGACGCGGCCGAGGACGTGATCGCGGTGATCCGCGCCGGCGCGCGGGGGTACGTGACCAAGAACATCTCGGGCGAGGACCTGGCCGCGGCGGTCCGGCGGGTCAACGACGGCGACGCTGTGTTCTCGCCGCGGCTGGCCGGCTTCGTTCTCGACGCGTTCGCCGGGCCGAGGCCACAGCCCGAGTCGGACCTCGATGCCCTCACGCCGCGCGAGCGCGAGGTACTCCAGCACATCGCCCGCGGCTACATGTACAAGGAGATCGGGCTGCGGCTGGACATCTCGCCGAAGACGGTCGAGGCACACGTCTCATCGGTGCTGCGCAAGCTGCAGCTCTCCAGCCGGCACGAGCTCAGTCGCTGGGCGGCCGAGCGCCGGCTGGTGGAATGAGGCTCGCCGCGCACGGTGTCTAGCGCTGCTGTGGCGGCTGGAGGACGCCGTCGACGACGGTGCCCACGGTCCGCTCGAGGAAGGCGTCGTCGATGGGCCGGCCGGTGAGCAGCAGGCGCAGGTGGATGGGACCGATGATGGCCTCGATGACCTGCGTCGGGTCGGTCTCCGGGTCGACCTCGCCGCGTGCGATCGCGCGTTCGACGATGGCGCCGTCGAGCGCGAGCCGTTCCGCCCAGAACGCCTCGTTGGCGGCAGCGAGTTCGGCGTCGTGCGGGGCCTGGGCCGCCACGGCGCGGGCCATGGCTGCGACCTCCGGGCGAGCGGCGTTGGCGGCGGCGGTCCAGGCGAGCCCGAGCAGGTCCTCGCGCAGCGAGCCGGTGTCGGGAACCGAGACGTGCTCGGCAACCTGTTCGAGCATGACTTCCAGTACAAGTCGCTCGCGGCTGCCCCAGCGCCTGTAGAGGCTGGTGGGGTTCACGTCCGCCCGGCGGGCGATGCGCTCGAGGCTGAGCGCCGCGTAGCCGCGCTCGGCGAGCTCGGCCAGCGTCGCCGCGATCGCCGCCGCGCGCACGCGCCTGCTGCGTCCGCCGGGGCGGCGTGTGGGTTCTACCGGCGCCTGGCTCGGATCGCGCGTGCTCATCCGTCCCCCAGTATGATCAGCTTCGTGAGTAAAAGCAAAGTTTTCTTGCTTTTATGCTAGGCTCGTGAAATGAGGCCCTATCGGCAAGCGCCTTTCCTCCGCCGGCTGGTGCGACGGTCGGCGGGCACCCGTCCGATGGCCAAGCTCTACGGGCGGATCCAGCAGCCGCTGGACCGGATCGTCTACCGCTTGACCGGCGGGCGGGCCACCGTTTCGTCATGGCTGTCAGGGATCGAGATCAGCATGCTGACCACCACCGGCGCCAGGACCGGCAGGCCGCGCACGCTGCCGGTGCTCGCGCTGCCCGACGGTGAAGACAAGATCCTGATCGCCTCGAACTTCGGCCGTCCACACCACCCGTCCTGGTATCACAACCTGCGCGCCGACCCGCACGCGACGATCGTCACCGCCGGCGTCAGCCGCGAGTTCGTCGCCCACCAGCTCAGCGGCGCCGATCGAGAGCGCTGCTACGCCCATGCGGAGGAGATCTTTCCCCCCTTCATTCAGTACCCCCGGTGGGCCGGCACGCGTCAGATACCGGTGCTCAGACTGCAAGCAACCGGCACGCTGGGGCTTAGCGCTCGGACATCGCCCGATCGATCTCGCGCCGGGTCTCGCGCTCCTTGATCGAGCGGCGCTTGTCGCGCACGTCCTTGCCCCGCGCCAGCGCCAGCTCCACCTTGGCCCGCGGGCCGCTGAAGTAGATGCGGGTGGGCACCAGCGTGAGCCCGCGCTCCGCGGTCTTGCCCACCAGCCGTTCGATCTCGCGCCGGTGGAGCAGGAGCTTGCGCGGACGCTCCGGATCGTGGTTCTCGCGCGCGGCGGCCTTGTAGGGCGCGATGTGCATGTTGCGCAGCCAGACCTCCCCGTCGCGCACCTCGGCGTAGGAGTCCTTCAGTTGGACGCCGCCGGCCCGCAGCGACTTGACCTCCGAGCCCTGCAGCACGATCCCGGCCTCGAGCCTTTCGAGCAGCTCGTAGCGAAAACCGGCCTGCCGGTTGGTGGCCACGTCGCCGGGCGCCGCCTTGCGCTTCTTTCTCGCCATCAGCCTGAGTATGAGGAAGCCGGTGAGAGGTCGGCCCGGCCGCGCGGGGCCTCGACCCGGTCAACCACCACGTCGATGGGGTCACCCAGGCGGAGCCGGCGGCCCGAGCCCTCCATCTCCAAGGCGGTGCCCAGCTCGTTCAGCACCCACCATCCCCGCAGCCGGCGGGCGGGAAGAAGACCCTCGAAGCCCTCGTCCCCGAAGCGCACGAAGGCCCCCTTCTCGATCAGGCCCACCACCTCGCCGCCGAACACCGGCGGCAGCGCGGGGTCGAACTCGGCCAGGGTGCGCTCGAGCAGGAAGGCGAGGCACACGTCGTCCGCCGCCCGCTCGATCTGCATCGCCTCGCGCTCGGTGGCCGAGCACTGAAGAGCGATGTCCGCGAGCTCATGCGCCGGGGCCGCGGTGTGGTCGATGCCGAGGCCGCCCAGCAGCGCACGGTGGGCCACCACGTCCGGATATCGGCGGATGGGCGATGTGAAATGGCAGTAACGAGGGCTGCCGAGGCCCGCGTGTCCCAGGTTCTTCGGCGAGTAGAAGGCCTGCTTGAGCGTTCGCAGGACGAGCACGCCCAGTGCCCGCCGGTCGCTCGCCTCGCGGGCCACGACGCGCGACAGCTCGGTGGCCAGGTCGGACGCCTGCTGGGGAGTCATGTGCGCGGGGAGCGGGGGCGTGGGCACGTCCAGGGAGGCCAGCTGCTCGACGAGCAGCTCGACCCGGGCGGGCTCCGGACGCTCGTGCACGCGATAGAGGGTGGGCCGCCTGCCGTCGGCGAGGTAGCTCGCCACGCGCTCGTTGGCCAGCACCATCAGCTGCTCGATCAGCTGGTGCGACTCGGTCTGGTCCTCGTAGCGCACCGCGGTCACGTAGCCGTCGGCGTCGAACTCGAAGGCCGGCTCGGGCGAGCCCAGCTCGAGCGCCTCCCGCCGGTCGCGGAGAGCCGCGGCCGCCTCCCGGGCGACCTCGAGCGGAGCTGCCCAGGGCTCCTCGGCGCGGGCCCGCCCGGCGAAGACCGCGTCGACCTCGGCGTAGGTCAAGCGCCGGTCGCTGCGCACCCGCGACCGGTGGAACACCGTGTTGCGCACCTCCGCACCGTGGAGCTCCATCTCCACGGTCAGCGCCAGCCTCTCCTCCCCCGGGCGCAACGAGCAGGCTTCGGCCGACAACGCCTCGGGGAGCATCGGCTCCATGGCGCCCGGCACGTAGACGCTGGTGGCGCGCCGCAGCGCCTCGCGCTCGAGCGCCCCGCCCGGGCGCAGGTAGGCCGTCACGTCGGCGATGTGCACCCACAGGCGTACGTGACCGTCCTCGCGCCGGGCCGAGACCGCGTCGTCGAAGTCGCGCGCGTCGTCGGGATCGATGGTGAAGGTCGGCAGGGCCGTGAGATCCACCCGGGCGGCGGCCGCGAACGGCTCGTCGACGGCCGCCTCAGCCTCGCCGGTCGCAGCTCGTGGGTAGTTGCGGTACAGCCCGCGGTCGAGCATGAGCCCCTCCAGCACGTCCCGCGCCCGGTCGGGCCGGCCCAGGCGGCGCACGACGCGGGCGCCGCGCTTGCCCGGACCAACCAGCACCAGCTCTCCAGGCCCGGCGCCATGCGGCTCGACCGCGGTGCGCGGCCCGTGACCGAACAACGGCTCGCCCACGAGAAAGCGCCCGCGCTTCTCCAGGACCGCGACGTACGGTGCGTCCAGACGGCGGGCCGGCCGGCCCCTGACCGCCGCGCTCACCGTTGCTTTTCGAGCAGGACGTCGAGCGCGACGGGAAGCGCCTCGTCGCGGTCGGTGCTCGCGTCGTCGCGGGCCCGCACCTGCGGCTTGAGGCCGTCGGTGCCGATGGTCCGGCCTCCGGGCAGGTAGTAGTTGGCGACGGTGATGTCCAGCACGCCGCCGTTGGACAGCTGCTCGACCTCCTGGACGAGCCCCTTGCCGAAGGTCCGGGTGCCGACCACCGTGGCCCGCTTGCGGTCCCGCAGGGCGCCGGTGACGATCTCCGACGCGCTGGCGCTGCCGCCGTTGACCAGCACGGCCACCGGAACGTCCTCGTCGATGGCGTCGCCCTGAGCCCCCTCGCTGCGCTCGGGCCGAGCCCGGCCGCGCACCGCCACGATCTCGCCGTCCTCGATGAAGATGCTGGATACGAGCACGGCCTCGGAGAGAAGGCCGCCGCCGTTGCCGCGCAAGTCCAGCACGATGCCCTCCGCGCCCTGGTCGAGAACCTCCTCGACCTCGCGCTTGACCAGCCCGTGGGCGCCCGAGCTGAAGCTGGCCAGCTCGACCACGCCGAGCTTCTTGCCATCGCGCTCCACGATCCGGCCCGTGGCCACGGGCACCTCGATGCGCTCGCGCTTGACTCGCACGGCGCGAGTGCTCTCGGCCTCGGGGCTGAACACCACGAGCCTCACGCTGGTGCCCGACGGTCCCTTGATGCGCCCGGTGGCCACCTCGCTGTTCAGGCCTGCGATGGAGCGACCGTCCACGGCGACGATGACGTCGCCCTCGCGGATGCCGGCCTTGCTGGCCGGAGAGCCCTCGAACACCCGCAGCACCTTGAGGCCGCGGCGATCCTCCTCCACGTTCATGCCGACGCCCTCGAACTCGCCGCTCACCGACTCGCGGAACTGGCTGGCCTCGCCCGGCGTCAGGTAATGCGAATACTGGTCACCCAGGGAGTCGACCAGCCCCTTGAGCGAGCCGTCGTCCAGCCGCTTCTCGTTCACAGGCTTGTAGAAGTTGTCCTCGATCATGTCCACGACCTCCGCGCGCAGCGCGCGATCGTCCTCCACCAGGCTGTCGCGGACCGGGCCGGGCAGCGACTCCGGATGACCGCCCAGCCAGACGCCCACCACGAGGGCGAGCAGGGCGCAGAGGAAGGCCACGACGGCGGAGCGGGGCGAGTTCATCGGACCCTCTGAGGGTAGTGGCGAGCGCCTGAACGCCGCCTAAATCGGCTCGCTCAAACGCGCAGGAAGCGCCGCAGTGTGATGCCGCTGCCCAGCGCCGACACCATCACGCAGGCCGCCATGAGCACGGCGACGAGCAGCGGGAAGTCGATCGTCTCCGGCGCCGCCAGCAGCTCGAAGCGCTCGGAGAGCGGGTCGATGAAGGTCTCCTTGGCGACCGTGAGCAGCAACACCGCGAGCAGGCCGCCGAAGAAGCCGACGATCACTCCCTCGATCACGAACGGCCAGCGGATGAACCAGTTGGTGGCCCCCACCAGCTTCATCACCTCCACCTCGCGCCGGCGGGAGAAGATCGAAAGCCGGATGGTGTTCGCTATCAGGGCGACCGACGCGAACAGCAGCAGGACCGCCAGCCCGGCGGTCAGCGCCTTGACCAGCCCGGTGGCCGACAGGATCTTGTCGGTCTCCTCCTCGCGGTTGCGCACCTCGTCGATGGCGGCGAGCTCAGGCTCCGCGCCGGGCTCGAGCCGGGCGGCGAGCTGCCGGATCTCGTCGGGATCGTCGGGCGCCACGCGGAAGGACGCCGGCAGCGGGTTGGCGCCGAGCAGCTCCGCGCCCTCGCGGAACGCCCTCGGGTTCTTCGCTTCGGCCCGGGCGAGCGCCTCGGCCTTCGAGATGAACTCGACCGACTTCACCCCCTCGGTGCGCAGCAGCGCCGCGCGCAGCTCGTCCGTCTCCTGCGAGGTCGCCGACGGGTCGACGTAGACATCCACCACCACGCGGCTGCGCACCTCGTTGGCCGTACCCGTGGTGGCCTGGACGATCGGGATGAACACGCCGAGCACCAGCGCGGTGAGAAGGACGGTCAGCAGGGCGGCCAGCGCGGGAGCCGAGCTGCGGCGCAGGCCGCGCAGCGCTTCGCGAATGAAGAAGCCCCAGCGCATGGTTGCGTCAGTTGGGGTGGCCCTCGGGGCCCACGCCCATCTCGCCCCGCAGCCGGACCGCGAACTCGGTGGTCGACTCGTCGGGGCGGTAGAGGCCCGAGCGCTGGTCGCGAATGATGCGTCCCTCGCGCAGCTCGATCACACGCCGCCGCATCTTGTCCACCATCTCCTTGTCGTGGGTGGCCACGACGACCGTGGTGCCCGTGCGGTTGATGCGGTAGATCAGCTGCATGATCCCGATCGAGGTCTCGGGGTCGAGGTTGCCGGTGGGCTCGTCGGCCAGCAGCAGGGGCGGGTGGTTCACGAAAGCACGCGCGATCGACACCCGCTGCTGCTCACCGCCCGACAGCTCGTTGGGGAAGTTGTGCAGCTTGGTGGACAGCCCGACCAGGCGCAGGATGTCCGGCACCTTGCGGCGGATCGCCTGCCGCGGCTCGCCGATCACCAGGAGCGAGTAGGCGACGTTGTCGTAGACCGTGCGGTTCGGCAGGAGCTTGTAGTCCTGAAAGACGACGCCGATGTTGCGGCGCAGGTGGGGCACGCGCCCGCGCGGCATCTCACCCAGCGACCGGCCGGCGATACGCACCTCACCCTTGCTGGGCTCGAGCTCCTTCTGGAGCAGGCGGATGCAGGTGGACTTGCCGCAGCCGGTGGGCCCGACGAGGAAGACGAACTCGCCCCGTCCGATCGTGATCGAGGCCCCCTCGAGGCCCACCGAGCCGCCGTCGTAGACCTTGGTGACTTCTTCGAACTCGGCGACGGGCACGCCGGGAGGCGGCTCTGGTCGGGCGGCGGGCTGCGCCTGCTCCGGGCGGATGATCGTGGTCGCCATGCGGGCTCGCATTGATAGCGAAAGCCCTGCACAGGCACGATGGCTGCAACGGTTTCTGCAGGCCGGTCAGCGCTGCGTGATGCGCCAGCGGGTGAAGAGGTCGCCTCCGCCCTCGGCCAGCGAGACCAGCCCGAGCTCGGCCGGCTCCACGAGGTCACGCCCGGCCACGATGGTCAGGGCGGCCGCGCCGCCGGAGAGCTTCGGGTTCAGGGTCAGGAAGAGCTCGTCCACGAGGCCGGCGGCCAACAGGAACGAGTTCAGCGTGGGCCCTCCCTCGCACAGCACCGACCGGACCCCGTGGTCTTCGCGAAGGCGGGCCATCAGCAGCGGAAGGTCGTCCCCAGTCCGCAGATAGGTGACCTGGGCGCCCAGTCCGGGCAGGCTGGCATCCGAGCCGGTGGCGATCACCACCTGCTGGTCCGGTGCCTGGAGAAGGGGCAGGTCGGCGGGCAGGTCCAGGCGCCCCGAGACCACCACCGCGAGCGGGTCGCGCGCCAGGCCCTCCGCCTCACGCCTGTCGCGCAGCTCGTCGGACTTGGCCATGCGCCCGTAGCGCTCGATCCGCAGCGTGCCCGCCCCGACCATCACGGCGTCGACCTGGGTGCGCAAGAGGTGGAACAGGCGCCGGTCGAGCTCGGTGGACAGGCCCTTGGTGCGCCAGTCGATCGTGGCCTTTCCGTCGAGCGTCGAGACCATGTTGAGCACCAGGTAGGGACGGTACTCGGGGGCCCGCTCCCCCAGCCGCAGCCCGGCGGCCAGGTCTTCGGGCGACGTCTGGCGGCGGTTCGGATAGAGCAGCTCCACCTGCCGCAGCCTATGGGCGCGGTGAGTCAGAATGGGCTGATGCCGCCGTCCGACCATCTCGACGTGCTCATCGTCGGCGCCGGCCTGTCCGGCGTCGGCGCGGGCTGCCATCTGCGGCGCGAGTGTCCCTCGAAGAGCTTCGCGATCCTGGAAGCGCGCAACTCGATCGGAGGCACGTGGGACCTGTTTCGCTATCCGGGGATCCGGTCGGACTCGGACATGTTCACGCTCGGCTACTCGTTTCGGCCCTGGCTTGAGGCCAAGGCGCTCGCCGACGGGCCCTCCATCCTCGAGTACATCCGCGAGGCGGCGCGCGACCACGACGTCGAGCGGAGAATCCGGTTCCACCATCGCGTCATCCGGGCCGAGTGGTCTTCGGCCGACGCGCGCTGGACCGTGGAGGCCGAGCGAGTCGACACCGGCGAGAGCGTGCGCCTGACCTGCGGCTTCCTGCTCACCTGTACCGGGTACTACCGCTACGACGAGGGCTACGCGCCTCACATCGAGGGCAGCGAGCGCTTCCGGGGCCAGATCGTCCACCCCCAGCACTGGCCGGAGGACCTGGACTACGCCGGCAAGCGCGTGGTGGTGATCGGAAGCGGAGCCACCGCGGTCACGCTGGTCCCGGCGATGGCCGAGACGGCGGCACACGTGACCATGCTCCAGCGCTCGCCGAGCTACATCGTCTCGCTCCCGGGCAAGGATCCGATCGCCGACCTTCTCGCGCCGCAGGCTGCCTGCCCGCGTGGCGTACCCCATCGTCCGCTGGAAGAACGTGCTGCTGATGTCGCTCACCTACCAGCTGTGCCGCCGTGCGCCGAAGTTCATGCGGGGCGCGATCCGCAAAGGCGTCGAGCGGCGGCTGCCGCCGGGCTACGACGTCGACACGCACTTCAATCCCGTGTACGACCCCTGGGACCAGCGCATGTGCCTCGTGCCCGACGGCGACCTCTTCACGGCGATCGCCGCCGGCGATGCCTCGGTCGTGACGGATCGCATCGAGGGCTACACCGAAAAGGGCCTGATGCTCGCGTCGGGAAGGGAGCTGGAGGCCGACCTCGTGATCACGGCGACGGGGCTCAACCTGCTGGCGCTGGGAGGGATGGAGCTCCGCGTGGACGGCCGCGAGGTCGTCCTCCCCGAGACCGTCGGCTACAAGGGGATCATGTTCAGCGGCGTGCCCAACCTGGCTGCCGTGATCGGCTACACGAACGCGTCGTGGACGCTCAAGGGCGATCTCACCTGCCAGTGGGTCTGCCGGGTCCTCAACCACATGGACCAGCACGGGTACACGCAGTGCGTGGCGCCCACCCCGAGCCCGGCGGTGGGCAGGCGACCGATGATCGACCTGACGGCCGGGTACGTGATGCGGTCGATCGAATCGTTCCCCAAGCAGGGCGACCGGGCGCCGTGGCGGCTGTACCAGAACTATCCGCGCGATGTCCTTCTGCTCAGGCGAGGAGCTCTGGAGGACGGCGAGCTGGAGTTCCGGGCCTCGGCCGCCTAGTACATCCGGCCGACAGTTCTGGCGGGAATCGGCGAGCGACTGGGCGTGGCTGGCCAGTCCGGTGGACGGAGTCGATGCCAGAGCATCGGCGAGTCCGCCGGACGCAGCCAGGCGCGTCCAGGCGCCGACGAAACCGTCAGAACTTGAGGCCGGGTGTACTAGTCAATTCGAGCGCAGAACGCAGTAGCCCGGGAACTCGAAGCTCTTCGAGTTCAGCCCGCGGCCGGCGCGGTAGATGCCGCCGTCGCTCGGCTGCTCCATGACGAAGGCGTTCTCCACCCCGCAGCACTCGTCGGATTGATCGACACGATGGAGGCGGGAGACCACCTGGAGCAGCCCGGTCTCCGCGCGCCGCCCGTAGGCGTCGGTGCGGAAACGGGAGGGTCCGCGGTTGCGGAGCTCCCAGCGAGGGTGAAGCACCGTGCGCCTGTCCCCCTTGCAGTAGGAATTCCAGCCGGCCGGGTCGTGAGGGCCGCACGCGAAGCGCTTGTTGAAGATCACGTCCTCCGGCCGCCGGGCGTCGAACTGCGTGATGGCGTTGTCGATGCCGAACCCCGGGCGGCCGCTGAACACGCCGCCCACGTCGAACGCGGTGGCCCACTCCTCGTAGACCGAGCGGCAGTCCGGGTTGGGTAGGAGGCGCATGCGGGCGCGGAGCTTGGAGGTGGGGCAGTTGGGGACAACCGGACCGAAATCCGCCATCTGCCGGGTGTGGGCGAGCAGGCGCGCCCCGCGGCGGCGGAAGAGCCAGGTCTCCAGCGAGTGGAAGCGGACGCTCCCCCGCTTCGGGGAGCCGGAGCCCTGGTGCAGGATGAGCATCCAGGCGAGCCCCTTGCGGTCGCGGTTGACCACGAAGACCTTGAAGCCGGCATGCGCCTCCTCGCTCCCGGCGGACGCGCTCACCGGGCCGAGGGCGGGAAGACCGGTGCGACGGAAGTGTGCGAAGGCGCGCGGATTGGAGCCGTGCTCGTGACCGAACGCACAGCGATAGAGGGGATCGCGGGGTGGGTGCCAGGTGGGCCAGATCCGGCCGCCCCGGTTCACGACATGCCGGTCGTGCACCCATTGAGCGCACATAGGGGTGCCGTCCGGAGCCGCCGGGCGGGTGCGGTCGACGGGATCGGGCGCCGCCGCTCCGCCGAGGGCGGGACGACGAGCACCACCAGAGCGATGGTCAGGAGCACGCGGGGCACGAGGCCACGAAGCGTGGCAGGCGGTCCCGTCGCCCCCGGAGGGTCCCTACCCTCCGTGCGAGGGCGTGATCTCTCGACGTTGTGAGTGTTGAAGGGTTAGCGCCTTTCCGTCATGACACCGAGATCGCTGATCGCACCAGCCCGACTCGCCCGCGCGCCGGTCCTGGCCACGCAGTCCGACGAGCGGCTCGTGGACCTGGTGCGTGCGGGTCATGAATCCGCCTTCGAAAGCCTTGTCGCCCGTTACCGCGCCCCCCTGCTGCGCTATGCCGAACGGTTCCTCCCGCACGACCGCGCCGAGGACGCCGTCCAGCAGGCCTTCGTGCGCGCGTACGACGCGATGCTCCGCGACGACGCCGAGCTGAACCTGCGGCCCTGGCTCTACCGCATCGTCCACAACACGGCGCTGAATTCGCTGCGCGACCGTGCTCTGTCGCACGGCGAGCTCTCAGAGGACATCGACGGAGTGGAGCAGCCCGACCAGGCCCTCGAGCGGACCCAGAACCTGCGCGAGGTCCTGGGCGCCGTCTCGACGCTGCCGTCGCGCCAGCGCGACGCCCTTCTGCTGCGCGAGCTCGAGGGCCGCTCGTACGACGAGATCGCCACCTCGCTGGGGGTGAGCGGCGGGGCGGTCCGCCAGCTCCTCAACCGCGCGCGAAACACGCTTCGCGCGGGAATGACCTCCCTGGTGCCGATCGGGCTCCTCAGCCGCCTGCCCTGGACGGCCTCCTCGGAGCCGGTGGCCGCACGCGTGGCCGAATGGTCGGCCCTGGCCGGCGCCGGTGCAATCGCGACGAAGGTCTGCGCCACCGCCCTGGTCACCGGCGCGATCGTGGGCGGTGCCGCGGTCGCACCGGACGGCCGCGATGAGCGCGCGGCCGAACCCGGCACGGCGGCGGCGGACCCGCAGCGCGGTGCCGATGCCGCGCCGCCGGCCACCGCGCCAGGACCCGCGGGAGTGAGCGATCGCGGGAACGGACAGGGTGACGCGGGCCGCGGCGGCCCGGGGGACGCCGGCCGGGGCGATGACGATTCCGCGCGCGAGGAGCGGTCGGACCGCTCGGGCCCGGGCGACGGGGACGGCGACGATCGACCGGACCGCTCCGGTCCGGGGGGCGGCGGCTCCGATGAGTCGGACCACAGCTCGTCCGGTCACCGAAGCGCGGACGACGGTCCCGCGGAGGCGAGTTCGGAGGGCCCGGGACCGGGCGCAGGGAGCGTGAGATCCGGAAGCTCGGGGTCCGGCGGTTCGGGATCCGGGAGCTCAGGATCCGGGAGCTCGGGGGCCGGTAGCGCGGGGTCCGGGTCCGGCAGTTCGGGGTCCGGGTCCGGGAGCTCCGGATCCGGGTCCGGGAGCTCAGGATCCGGGAGCTCAGGTACTCAGAGTCCCCAGAGTCCCGCGAGCCCCGAGTCGGGATCCGGACGCTCCGACTCCGGTGGCGGCAGCTCGGGCTCCGACGATTCGGCTTCCGGCGAGCCGGACGACGCCCGCTAGGCGGCGGGCCGGGCCCGCTGGCCCGGCCCGCCGCCCGCCGATCGAGCGGCATGCGCGGTACTAGCCCCGCGTGTGATGCCCACGAGAGTCGTCGGTGCCCTGCGACTTGTGGCTGCGCGACCCGCCACGGCTCGAATCGGAGTCGCCGGTGCGGCTGTCGTCCGAGTGCGAATCGTCGGACGCACCGCCGCGGCTTGAGTCGGTCTTGCCGGTGCGGTCGTCACGAGACCCGGAGTCGGTCGCGTCCCGCCCGCGGCTCGAGTCGGTGTCTCCGTCGCGACGCTCATCCGACTTGGAATCCGAGCTGTCGCCGCGGGTCCTGGACTTCGTACCCGTCTTGGACCGGCTGTCGTCGGTCGCGTCGTCATCGTCGCCGCCGCGCGTCCGGGTCTGCGTTCCCGTCTTGGACCGGCTGTCGTCGGTGGCGTCGTCATCGTCGCCACTTCCGGGACCCGAGCTGTCGTCGTCGTCGTGACCGTCCTTCCCTGGCCCCGAAGCCGCCACGGCCTTGTCGGCCAGCAGCTTGCTGTCCAGGTCGGTGGCCGCCGCGCCGAACAGCGACGTTCCGCTCAGAAACAGCACCGCCGCGCCCAGCGTGAGCAGCCGCCGGGTCGGCGACGGCCCGCTGTCGAGCAGATCCTCGGGCCCTTCGGCCAGCCGCAGGTAGCCGCTGGCGGGGTGGTCTGGCAGTTGTGGATGCATGGAAGCCTCCTCGCTCGCTTTCCCTTGGAACACCGAGCGCGAGCGAGACTCACGCGACCTTCAGGCCGCGGCGGCCCAGCAGCATCTTGCTGGGAAGCCCCGCCACCAGCGGCTGCAGCGCCAGGGCGAGCTCGCGCGCGGTGGGCCGGTCGGCGGGGTTCTTCTCGAGGCAGGCGAGAATGGCGCTGGAGAGTTCCGCCGGCACTCGCCGCGGCCACGACCGCGGCTGTTCGGTGAGCTGCGGGAAGCGGTCCTCCAGGGGATCATCGTCGTCCCTGGACAACGGCTTGCTGAAGGGCCGCTGCCCCGCGACCGCGTGGTAGAGCGTGGCGCCGAGTCCCCACACGTCGGCGGCCGGACCCACGTCCTCGCGTGGCCTGCACTGCTCCGGAGGCATGTAGGCGTTCGTGCCGATGTAGTCGCGCAGCCGCTTGGCCCGCTCGATTGTCCGCGCGAGCGACAGGTCGATCACCCTCGGCGGCAGCCCCATGATCAGGTTGTCCGGCTTGAGGTCGAGGTGGACCCACCCCTCGAGGTGCATGTGGTGCAGAGCAGAAGCCACGTGCAGGCCCAGGGGCAGGATCTGCTGGAGTGGAAGCGGGCCGCCCCGCTTGATCAGGCGCCGCACCGTCGGTCCCTCGAGGTGCTCCACCAGCACGTGCGGGTGGGCACCTTCGAGGTGGCTTCCGAAGCCGCGCAGGAGGACCGGATGGGCGAGTGCGGTCAGCGCCTCGGCCTCCCGCTGGAGGCCCCGCAGCACGTCCTCGTCCCCAACGAGATCCGGCCGGACGAGCTTCGCGACCATGATCGCGAACAAACGCTCGTCCCATACCAGGCAGACCTCGTACCGGTGGCCCCCGCCAATCGGTTTGAGCACAGTGCGCCCCGGGGCGATCTCGTGCCCCTCCGCAAAACCCCATGATCGTGTCTCGGTCGCCACCGCCACCTCGTCCTGCAAACACGAGCGCGGGGCGGAAATCACGGCGCGCCCTACGGCGAGATGGCCACCATCCGCTCGATAGGCACCCGGGCCCGCTCGGCCAGCGCCGGATCGACGCTGACCGCCGGCGCGAGGTCACGCAGCGCGTCGCGCAGCTTCGGCAGCGTGATCATCTTCATGTAGCGGCACACCGCAGCCCGGTTGGCCGGGATGAAGCGCTTGCCGGGATTCTCCTCGCGGAGCGGGTGAAGCATGCCCGTCTCGGTGGCCACGATGAACTCCTCCGCCTGCGAGTCGCGGGCGAACCCGAGCATGCCCCCGGTGGACAGCATGTGCGTCCGCTCGCTGTCGACATCGCCCGAGGCCACGTACTCCATGACCTGGGTCGTGCAGCCGCACTCGGGGTGGATCAGGAACTCGGCGTCCGGATGCCTGGCACGGACGCCGGTGATGTCGGCCGGCCGGATGCCCGCGTGCACGTGGCATTCGCCGTCCCAGACGTGCATGCGCCTGCCGGTCACGCGCTCGACGTAGGCGCCGAGCCACATGTCGGGACCGAACAGGATCTCGGTGTCCTCGCCGTGCTCGCGGTAGATGTGCTCCACCACACCGACCGCGTTGGAGGACGTGCAGCAGTAGTCGGTCTCGGCCTTCACCTCTGCGGTGGTGTTCACGTACATGACGACGACCGCGCCCGGGTGGCGCGCCTTCCAGGCACGCAGCGACGCGGCGTCGATCGAGTCGGCGAGCGAACAGCCGGCGTCCAGGTCGGGCAGCAGGACGGTCTTGTCCGGGGAGAGGACCGAGGCGGTCTCGGCCATGAAATGGACGCCGCAGAACGCGATCACCTCAGCATCCGTGGCCGCCGCACGGCGCGAGAGGCCCAGCGAGTCGCCCACGAAGTCGGCGACGTTCTGCACCTCCGGCACCTGGTAGTTGTGAGCCAGGATGACCGCGTTGCGCTCCTGGGCCAGGGCGCGCACCTCGCCCGCGAGGCGTTCAGCCTCCTCGGGGCTCAGAGCGTTCGCCGCCGCGGGTGAGAGAGTGGGGAGCTCGAGAGGCTTCATGGTCGATCCAGGTAAGTTTATGCCTTATGATCGAAAACTATGAGTAGGCAGGATACCAAAGTCTCCGACTACCAGTCGGAAACCACTCCGCAGCGGGCCCTGCCCACGCACGTCACGCTCGCCGTGGTGCTCCAGATCCGGGACGGCTCGCTGTCCGTCCTTCTGTGGCAGCGCGGCAGGGAGCCCTACTCGGGCGCCTGGTCCTTGCCCGGCGGCTACCTGGACCGGGGACGCACGCTCGAGCAGTCGATCCGCGCCCAGCTGGCCCGGAAGGTCGACGTGGCCGAGCTGTCGTGGCTGGAGCAGCTCGGCACCCGCAGCGGCCCGGACCGGCATCCCGAGGAGTGGCAGCTGGCCACGGCCTACCTGGGCCTGGTCCCGCAGGGCCTTGACCCGGGGCTGCCGGAGGACACGGCCTGGCACCCGGTGGACCGCCTGCCTGAGCGGATGGCCTTCGACCACGGGCCGATCGTCCTGGACGGACGCGAGCGGCTGCAGGCCAAGCTCTCCTACACCAACATCGGCTTCGCGCTCGCGCCGGAGCGCTTCTCGGTCTCCGAGCTGTGCTCCATCTACACCGCCGCCCTGGGGTACGCCGTCGACCCCACCAACCTGCGCCGCGTGCTCGAGCGCCGCGGAGTGCTCGAGGCCACGGGCGAGCGCCGCGCCTCGGGTCCCGGCGGAGGCCGCCCGGCGGCGCTGTACCGGTTCAGCTCCCTCGACCTGCAGGTGACCGATCCGTTCGCGGTCCTGCGACCGCCCGGCGGGGCCCGGACGTAAGCGTCAGGCGGGCTCGAGGAGAAGGCTCACGTCGAGCGCCGCTGCGGAGTGGGTGAGCGCGCCTACGCTGATGAAATCCACCCCGCTCTCCGCAACGGCGCGCACCGTGGCGAGGGTGATCCCTCCGGACGCCTCGAGTGAGGCGCGGCCGGCCACCAGCTCGACCGCCTCTCGCAGCCCGGCCGGGGACATGTTGTCGAGGAGCAGGCGCGGCACGCCGACCGCGAGCGCCTCCCCGACCTCCGCCAAGGTCGCGCATTCCACCTCGACCGGCACGCCCTCGGGGGCGCTCGCCAGCGCCCGCCGTGAGGCCTCCCCCACCCCGCCGGCCAGCGCCGAGTGGTTCTCCTTGACGAGGATGGCGTCGTGGAGACCGGCGCGGTGGCTTATGCCGCCGCCGGCCCGCACCGCCTCCTTCTCCAGAGCCCGCAGGCCGGGCGTGGTCTTGCGCGTGTCGAGAATGCCCACGCCCGTGCCCGCGACCGCCTGCACGTAGCGCGCCGTGAGCGTGGCGACCCCGGACAGCCGCCCCAGGAAGTTGAGCGCCACCCGCTCGGCGCGCAGGATCGCGCCGGCGTCGCCCGCGACCTCCGCCAGCAGACCGGGCTCACGCCACTCCCCCTCGGCGGCGTGCTGTGTCCATCCGAGGTCGGGACCGGTGCGCAGGAAGACCGCCGCGGCCAGCGCCAGGCCGGCCGGGACGCCGGGCTCTCTTTGCTCGATCCGCGCGTGCGCGCGGGCGCCGGCCGGGACGACCGCCATGGTCGTGACATCGCCCTCGCCGATGTCCTCCGCGAGCGCGCGCTCGATCAGGTCGATCATGGCCCGGGAGGCTACGCGAGGGCCGCGTAGCTGCGATGGTGGGCGAATGAGCGGTGCGCGAAGGCCGCACCAGGTCATCCGCGAGCTGTTCCGAAGCCGCCCGGACCCCTACGAGGGAGCCTCGCTCGAGGCTTCCCGCCGCGGCGTTGCGGCCGTGCTGGGCCTGACCTCGCTGCTCACGCTCGTGTTCCTTCCGCTCGAGCCGGTGAACGAGCAGATCGGCTGGGCCGGCTGGCCGATCGCCGGCGCCCTGGTGGGTGCCGGTAGCGCGGGCACCTTCCTCCTGCTCCGGGCCGAACCGTCATTCGACGACCTGCTGGGGGTGGCCTGGGCCGGGATCGCCGCGATCGCGCTGCTGAACTGGCTGGCGGGCGGCGGCTCCTCCGCCTACGAGGACCTGTACGTCCTCTGGCTCGGTGCGGCCGCCGTGCAGCCCCCGCGCCGCGCGTTCACGGTGCTGGTGGGGATGCTCGTCCTCCTCGCCCTGCCTCTGGCCTACGAGGGGACCGACGCCGGGGTGGTCGGCGACCTGGTGGGTGAAGGCCTTCTCCTGGTCGTGGTGGGCCTGATGCTCATCACCTATCTGCAGTTCGTGCGCCGCGAGCGCGCCGGCCTGCAGTCCGGCGCCGAGGTGGCCCGTCGTCTCGCCGGGGTGGACGCCCTGACCGGGCTGGGCAACCGGCGCGCTTTCGATGAGGCCCTGACCGCCGAGGCGGCGCGCTCGGCACGCTCGGGAAGCCCGCTGAGCATCGGCCTCCTGGACGTGGACGGCCTCAAGCGCATCAACGACCGCTTCGGCCACCTGGAGGGCGACCGCTGCCTGCGTGACATCGCCCGCGCCGCCGAGAGCTCGGTCCGCAGCAGCGACCGCTGCTTCCGCTGGGGCGGAGACGAGTTCGTGGTGATGCTGCCGGCCACCGATCGCCCGCGAGCGGAGGAGGTGCTGCGCCGCATGACCGCCAACGTGACCGCCAGCTGCGAGACGCCTGACGGCAACGCCGTGGAGCTCACCTGGGCCACCGCCGAGCTGGCGGTGGGAGCCGGCCCGGAGGAGGTGCTGACCGCGGCGGACGTCGCATTGCTGGAGCGCAAGACCGAGAAGCGCCGCTGAGCCGGGAACCGGTTCGCCTCAGGACTTGTACCCGCTCGGAGACACCGAGCGAAGGAGGACGAGGTGAAGGCTCTCGTGCGTGCGCTGATCCCGATGCTGGCCGTGGCGTGTGGCGCGCCGGCCGCCGCGACCGCCGGCGGGTGGGCGACCGTGGGGCTCGAGCGACCGCCCGAAGGGCTCCGGTCCGGCGAGCCCTGGGTGGCCGCCATCACCGTGCTCCAGCACGCCCGGACCCCGCTCGAGGGCGTACATCCGACGCTCGCCGTCCGCGAGGCCGGCGGCGCGACGCGCAGCTTCCGTGCGGTGCCCACCTCGAAGCCCGGCGTGTACCGGGCCCGCGTGGTCTTCCCGTCCGCCGGCTCGTGGCGATATGTGGTGGACGACGACTTCTCCGCCCGCCACCGCTTCGGGCCCGTGGAGATCGGTCAGGGCAAGGCTGCCCCCGCCTCCGTCGGGGCCGTGAACGCACTTGAGCCCGACGCCGGGCGGCCAGGGCCGGCGATGGTGGGAGTCCTCGCCGCGGCCGTGCTGCTCGCGATCGGTGTGTTCGCCCTGGCGCGGCGGCGCACACGCCCCGCGCCCGGCTGATCCGCGCCTACCGCGGGGCGTCGGCGAACTCGCGCTCGCGCGGGAGCCCGGCAGCAGCGTAGGCGTCGGCCTGATCGAGCGTCTCGCGCTCCAGCAGCGCTTCCGCAAGGGACTCGAGACGGTCGCGGTTCTCGGTGAGCAGGCTGAGCACCGCGTCGTGCTCACCCTCGATGATGCGGCGCACCTCCGCGTCCACGAGCTCCTGGGTGGCCTGGGAGACGGGCTCGGCGCCCGGCAGCAGCATGTTCTGGCCCTCCCGCGGCGCCACCGCGACGAACCCCACCTCGTCGCTCATTCCCCAGCGCTCGACCATCCCCCGAGCGATCGCCGTGGCCTGCTGGATGTCCGACTCGGCCCCGGTAGTGGCGTCGCCGTACGTGATCTCCTCCGCCACGCGGCCGCCGAGCGCAACGCGGATCCGGGCCCGCAGCTGCTCCTGGGAGTAGTTCAGGCGATCGTCGTCCGGCGTCGAGAGCGTGACACCCAGCGCCTGGCCACGGGGGATGATCGAGACCTTGCGGACCGGGTCGGCGTGCGGGGTGAGCATCCCCACAATCGCGTGCCCGCCCTCGTGATGGGCGATCCTGCGCCGGTCCTCCTCGCTGAGCACGATCTTTCGCTCCGCCCCCAGCACCAGCCGCTCGAGGGCGTCGGTGAAGTCCGCGCGCTGCACGCGCGCGTGGCCGCGCCGGGCGGCGAGCAGGGCGGCCTCGTTGACCAGGTTGGCCAGGTCGGCGCCCACCATCCCGGGCGTGCTCTGGGCCAGCTGCTGGAGGTCCACGTCCGCGGCGAGGGGAACTGAGCGGGTATGCACGCGGAGGATCTCCTCTCGGCCCCGGCTGTCCGGCGCCTGCACCGCCACGCGGCGATCGAAGCGGCCCGGACGGAGGAGGGCCGGGTCCAGCACGTCAGGCCGGTTGGTGGCGCCGAGCACGATCACGTCAGCGTTCGAGTCGAAGCCGTCCATCTCGGTGAGGATCTGATTCAGAGTCTGCTCGCGCTCGTCGTGGCCGCCGAACCCACCCGCCCCGCCTCCGCGCGCCCGTCCGATCGAATCGAGCTCGTCGATGAACACGATCGCCGGCGCGGACTCCTTGGCCTGCACGAACAGGTCGCGGACGCGCGACGCGCCGATGCCGACGATCGCCTCGATGAACTCGGACGCCGAGGAGGAGAAGAAGGGCACGTTGGCCTCGCCGGCAACGGCCCGGGCCAGGAGCGTCTTGCCCGTGCCGGGCGGCCCCGAGAGCAGCACGCCGCGTGGGATACGGGCGCCCAACCGGCGGTAGCGGTCGGGGTTGCGCAGGAAGTCCACGACCTCGACCAGCTCCTGCTCGGCCTCCTCGATGCCAGCGACGTCCTCGAAGGTCACGGTCTGGGTCGAGGGCTCCACGCGCCGTGCCCGGCTGCGCCCGAACTGGCCCAGCATCCCACCGCCGGCACCGGCGGACGCTGCCCGGCGGAACAGGAAGACGAACAGCGCAACCAGCAGGATCGTGGGCCCGAAGCTGAACAGCAGCGTCTCCAGGAGCGAGCGGTCGCCGGGCGGATTGGCGTTCACCACCACGTCTTCGCGCTCCAGCAGGTTCGACAGCTGCTCCTCGTTGGCGAACGTAGGCACCTCGGTCTCGAACTTCGTCGCCTTGTCGCTCTGGTAGGTCACGTTGCGCTTGAACTCGCCCTGGACCGTCTCGGCCGTGGAGGAGATCTCCTTGACGTTGCCGTCCTCCACCTGCGCGAGGAAGGTGGGCGTGTAGGGAACTCGGATCCGCTCCTCGGCGGGCGCGAAGATCGCCACGATCGCCCAGTTGGCCACGAACAGCAGCGCCAGGATCACCAGGAAGCGCCCGGTGCTCCAGGGAAGCATCGGCGGCTTCGACGGAGCTCCGCTCACGCGAAGGTTGCCCCGCTTGGGGTCGGGCGGCGGGGGCGCGGTGCGCGGGTCCGGGGCGCGGGTGGAATCGGCCATCCCCGACTGATCGTAGCCATGCCCGTTTATCGTTCGGGGTGATGCGGCAGCAGCTACGACCGCTCTTCGACCAGGTGGTGATCAAGGAGCTCGACCCCGACCGGGTGAGGCGCTCGGGGCTTGTCCTCCCACCCGGCGAGCACGAGACCCCGCCCCAGCACGGCATCGTGCTGGCGGTGGGACCCGGTCTCGACTGGTGGGCCAGCGTGGGCGTAAAGATGCCGGTGAAGCCCGGCGACCATGTGGTCTTCCCGGGCCCCGCCGGCGTCTGGGTCGAGGTGGAGGAGGAGCGCCTGCTGGTATGCAGAGTGGGTCAGCTGCTGGGGGTGCTGGAGGAGGTGGAGGACCGAAGCGGGGGCGCGCTGCCCGCCCTGGAGGAAGAGGACTCCTAGGAGCGGGCCGCGCGCGCTCCGGCTCAGTCGATCACGAACGCCACGGACACCCGCGTCACCCGCCCGTTGCGGACGAAGAAGTCCGTCACCCGCTGACCCGGGAGGCCCTCGCCGACCTGACACAGCCGGAGCCCCGGGAAGGTCTGGCAGGCCACGCCCGGCACGCGGTTCTGCACCGCCGCCAGGGTGGAGCGCACGCCCACGCCGCGGATCGTGCGGTCACCGAGGCCGCGGGTCGTCACTGCGGTCACCCGGTTGCCGCTCTGGAACGTGACCGTGATCTTCCCCCGGTAGAGGAACTGGGTGAACGGTCCGAAGTCGTTCGTTCCGGCAACGATGCGGTTCGGGTTGCCGAGCGCGGTCCGAACCTGGGCCTTGGTGTTGCCCAGACGGGCCCCCGCGATTCCGCGGTTGATCTGGACCAGCGCGCTCGCCGTTACGGGAACGAGCAGCGAGAGGGCCACTACAGCGATGAGTGTGGAGACCAAACGCTTCATTTTGATGCTCCCTTCGAGTTGGGGGTAGTTGCTGCGCTCAGCCCACTCTCATGGATGGCCGAGTCGAACACCGCGTGGGTGAGCCTCTGCCTCGAGTCGTAGGCGTCGCCACTTCCTCGCTCGATGCGCAGCTTTAGCTCGTCGTGGTCCGGGATCCGTCCCGTCATGAGGCTGTCCTTCGGAGCGAGTCGCCGGGACTTCCGCCGTTCCCGGACAGCCCCATTGTGCGCCCGCGGGGTGAACCGGGGGCCGGAGTGAGACGGATCTCACACTTGCGTCAAACGCAACGATCTACCCGTTCGCCGCGCCGTCCCCGGCGCGGCGCAGCAGCTCCGCACGAACGAACTCGTCCAGGTCGCCGTCGAGCACTCCCTGCGCGTTCCCGGCCTCCACGTTCGTGCGGTGGTCTTTCACCATCGTGTACGGGTGCAGCACGTACGAGCGGATCTGGGATCCCCAGCCGACGTCCTGGGCCTCACCGCGCTCCTTGGCGATCGCCTCCTGGCGGTTCCGCTCCTCCCGCTCGATCAGCTTGGCCCGCAGCATCCGCATCGCGGTGTCCTTGTTGGCGGACTGGGAGCGCTCGTTCTGGCACTGGACGACGATGCCGGTCGGCCGGTGCGTCACGCGGACCGCGGAGTCGGTCTTGTTCACGTGCTGGCCGCCGGCGCCAGAGGCGCGGTAGGTGTCGATCTGGATGTCGTCGGGCTCGATCTCGATCTGGACGGCATCCTCCACGAGCGGCGCGACCTCGACGCCGGCGAAGGCCGTGTGGCGCCTCGACTGGGCGTCGTATGGGGAGATGCGTACCAGCCGGTGCACGCCCTTCTCCGCCGAGAACAAGCCATAGGCGTTCTCCCCGCGGGCGATGAACGACGCCGACTTGAGCCCGGCCTCCTCCCCGGGCGACAGCTCCTTCAGCTCGACCTTCATCCCGCGGCGCTCGGCCCAGCGCATCAGCATCCGCAGGAGCATCTCGGCCCAATCCTGGGAGTCGGTGCCACCGGCGCCGGCGTTGACCGTGACGACCGAGTCTCCCGCGTCGTACTCGCCTGGGAACAGGCGCGCCTCCTCAAGCTCGGCGAGCCGCGCCTCGATCGAGCCGCGCTGCTCCTCCAGCTCGGCCACGATCGACTCGTCCTCGGCCGCCATCTCCTCGAGCGGGTGCAGGTCGTCGACGTCGCTCTCGAGCGAGCGGAAGGTCTGAAGCCGCCGGCTCAGGGTCGCGTGCTCGGCGGACACCGACGCGGCGCGCTCCTGGTCGTCCCAAAAACCGGGCGCCTGCATCTGCTCCTCCAGCGCTTCGCAGCGCTGCTTCAGTGAAGCGGGGTCAAAGATAGTCCGCGAGCAGCTTCAGCCGGTCGCGGAGGGCGTCCGAGCTAGGCGGCGCCATGGCACTTCTTGAACTTTTTCCCGCTGCCGCACCAGCAGGGATCGTTGCGGCCGAGCTTCTCGTTCTCGTCCAGTCGGACGGTCTCCACCGGCACGGGGAGCTCCTCGACCTCGGCCGCCGCCAGCTCCGCCGCCTCGGCCATCCCGGCGGGCACGGCGGTGCCGGCGGCCGCGGTGATCGCGTCGCGGCCCGCGGCCGAATGCCCCCCGGCGTAGCTGTAGCTGCCGGTGGAGGAGGCGTTCGGGCCGGGTCCCCACTGCGGACCTGCGGCCTGCTGCGGCTGCTCGACCTCGATCTCGACGTTGAACACGTACCGCGCGAACTCGTCCCAGATGTTGTTCATGAGCTGCGTGAACATCTCGAAGCCCTCGTTCTTGTAGGCCACGAGCGGGTCGATCTGCGCGAACCCGCGCAGGTGGATGCCCTCGCGCAGGTAGTCCATGTCGTGCAGGTGCTCGCGCCAGCGCTCGTCGATGATCTGGAGGAGCATGAAGCGCTCCAGCGCCCGCATGAGCTCGGCGCCGAGCTCCTCCTCGCGGTCGTCATAGGCGGTGACGACATCCGTGCGCAGCCTGTCGACAAGCGACTCGCGGTCGGCGCCCTCCCTGATGTCGTCCACCTCGTACGAAACCGGATAGATGTCCTCGAGCTGCGTGAACAGCTCGTCGAGCTCCCATTCCTCCTGGTAGTCGCCCTGCATGTACTCGTGGCAGACCCGCTCGATGGCGTCGGCGATCTGTGTCCGGGCAATCTCCGACATGTCCTGGCCCTCGAGGATCCGGTCGCGGTACTCGTAGACGATCTCGCGCTGCTGGTTCATCACGTCGTCGTACTCGAGCACGCGCTTGCGGATGAGGAAGTTCTGCTCCTCGACCTTCTTCTGGGCGTTCTCGATCTGCTTCGAGAGCATCTTGTGCTCGATCGGCATCTCGTTGCCCTCCTCGTCGTTCTGGGCGAGGAACTTGTTGTCGAGGATCTTGTAGATGCGGTCGCCGGCGAACAGGCGCACCAGGTCGTCCTCGGCCGACAGGTAGAAGCGGGAGTCTCCGGGATCGCCCTGGCGGCCCGAGCGGCCGCGGAGCTGATTGTCGATCCGCCGCGACTCGTGCCGCTCGGTGCCGCAGATGAACAGGCCACCGGACTGCTTGACCTTCTCCCGATCCTCCTCCACCTGGGCCTCCTTCTGCGGGAAGAGCTCATCCCATGCCTCGTCCCAGCCGTCCGCGCCCGGCTCCAGGCCCCGGCGGCGCAGCTCGACCTGGGTGAGGTGCTCCTCGTTGCCGCCGAGCTTGATGTCCACCCCGCGGCCGGCCATGTTGGTGGCGATGGTCACCGCGTAGGGCCGCCCGGCCTCGGCGATGGTCTCGCCCTCGCGCTCGGCATGCTCGGGCTTGGCGTTCAGCACGGCGTGCTTGATGCCGCGACGCTCGAGCTCGCCCGAGAGCAGCTGGGAGACCTCCACCGAGATGGTTCCCACGAGGACGGGCTGGCCGGTCTCGTTGCGGGCCTGGATCTCCGTGGCCACGGCGGCCCACTTGCCGTCCTTGGTCTTGTAGATCTGGTCGTTCTCGTCGTCCCGGACCATCGGCTTGTTCGTGGGGATCTCGACGACCTGTAGGTCGTAGATCTTCATGAACTCGGTGGCCTCGGTGATGGCCGTGCCGGTCATGCCGGAGAGCTTGTCGTAGCGGCGGAAGTAGTTCTGGTAGGTGATGGTGGCGACGGTCTGGCTCTCCTCCTGGATCGCCACCCCCTCCTTGGCCTCGACGGCCTGGTGCAGGCCCTCGGACCAGCGCCGCCCCTCGAGGATCCGGCCGGTGAACTCGTCGATGATCTTCACCTCGCCGTCGATCACCGCGTAGTCGACGTCCCGCTTGTAGAGCGACTCGGCCTTGAGCGCCTGCTGCAGATGGTTGACGAGGTTGCCGTACTCGGCCTTGTAGAGGTTGTCGATGCGCAGGAAGCGCTCCGCCTTCTCCACGCCGCGCTCGGTTACCGAGACCGTCTTGTGCTTCTCCTCGGGCTCGAAGTCGAAGTCCGCGACCCATTCCTTCGACTTGGCCTCGAAGGTCTCGGGCTTCTTGCCCGCCTCCATGATCCGCGCGAGCTTGGCGAACTCGTAGTAGCGGTCGGCGGCCTGCTCGGGCTGGCCGCTGATGATCAGCGGTGTCCGGGCCTCGTCGATCAGGATGTTGTCCACCTCGTCGACGATCCCGTAGCCATGGCCGCGCTGGACCTTCTGCTCCATCTCAACGGCGAGGTTGTCGCGCAGATAGTCGAAGCCGAACTCCGAGTTGGTGCCGTACACGACATCGCAGGCGTAGGCCGCGCGCTTGTCGGTGTCCACCTGGCCGGACTGGATGGTTCCCACCGTCACACCCAGCAGATCGAAGATCGGCTTCATCCAATTGGCGTCGCGGCGAGCGAGGTAGTCGTTGACCGTGACCAGGTGGATGCCCTGTCCGGACACCGGGTCGCCGTCCTCGTCGCGGGCCGCGAGTGCGTTCAGCGCGATCGGCAGGGTGGCCGTGAGCGTCTTCCCCTCGCCGGTCTTCATCTCGGCGATCGAGCCGTCGTGCAGCACCATCCCGCCAATCAGCTGCACGTCGAAGTGGCGCTGCCCCAGGGTGCGCTTGCCCGCCTCGCGCGTCAGCGCGAAGCACTCGTACAGCAGATCGTCGAGCGGCTCGCCCGCGTGATGGCGGTCGCGCAGGCCCTCGTATCGCCGGCGCAGCTCGTCGTCTGACTCGAGCTCGAGTTCCGGCTCGAAGGCATTGATGCGGGCGACGGTCTTCTCGAACTGCTTGAACTTCTTAGACTCGCCGACCCGCAGCGCGCGGTCGAGAATGGACATCGAAGCTACGGTAGCAAGGCCCCGGGGGCCGGCCGGTCGCCCTCGCTCAGGCGGTCGGAGCCTCGTGCGCTCGCGCCGATTCCCGGCGTTTGCGGCGCTTGTCCCGGTGCTTCTTGACCTGCCGGGAGAGCTCGTCGGCCACCAGGTTGACCGAGCGTCCCATATCGCTCGAGCGATTGCTCGCCCGCAGCACGACCCCCTTGAGGTGGAGTGTGGCCTCGGCCACCTGCGAGTCCGCGATGGCCGGGTTCTTCTCCTCCCGTAGCTCGATCTCGAGCTCCGCCAGCGGCGACACCTGGCGGCCCACCTTGGCGAACTTTTTCTCGACCCGGGCCCTCAGCTCGTCGTCCACAATCGCTCCGTTGCGGCCCTTCAGCTGAATGCGCATCTGCCCTCTCCTGTTCGGCGGCGCTGGGCTTGCTGGTCAAGCAAGAGTAGTGGGCGCGTCCAGCCCGCGCCAGAGCCCAAAGCCGCCCGGTTCGGGCCTCGGCGGGCTCGGCGTGTTCCCCTCACGGCGCGCGCGGCGGCGCGGTCAGCGCCCCAGCGTGCGGGCGAAGGCAAGCGCTCGCACCTCGACCGCCCCGGCGCTTCGAAGCGCCTCGGCACACGCGGCGAGCGTCGCGCCGGTGGTGGCGACGTCGTCGACCAGCAGCGCCTCGCTCGGAGGCGGCGCCCGGGCCGTGATGCGACCCGGGGGCGCGGCCAGCCGGGAGGCTCGCGGGCGTCCCACCTGGGTGCCCCCCGGCCCGGCCCGCGCAAGGCAGTCGGCCACCGCGAGGCCGGTGCGCTGAGCGAGCGCGCGAGCGAGGATCTCGGCCTGGTTGTACCCGCGACGCCGGCGCCGCGCGGGGTGCAGGGGAACCGGCACAAGCGTCCTCTCGGCGGGTGGAGGGGCGCGCCGGGCCGGGCCGGGCTGAGGCAGGCCGGCCACGCTGGACCGAGGGGGCGAGCCGGCCTCGACGGGCTGGGAGGGCAGGCCGGCCGTGCCGGGCCGAGGGAGCAGGCCGACCGGTGCGCCCGCCGCCATCAAGGCCGCCATCGTGTCCGCCGCGCCGAGCGCGCCCTTGAACTTGAGCGCGCGAACCAGATCGCGACCCGGTCCCTCATAGGCCACCGGCGACCAGACCGCCACCCCTGCGAGCCAGGCCATCGAGGAGCCGAGATGGCGGAGCCTACGCCGGCACGCGCTGCAGAGCTGGTCGCCCGCCCGGACGGCGGCGGTGCAGCTCCAGCAGAGAGGCGGGGCGAGGAGGCGAGTGAGCATGCATCGAGGATGGCGCGATGCGTGTTACGCGTGGGTACGCCACTGCGACAATTCCGTGCGTGTTCGGTGAAAACTCCGTGCGTGTTCCCGGCGGCGCAACTGCGGCGGCGCGGTGAACGACCCGCAGCTCCAGTGGCTCCCGGACCCGGCCGTGCTGGCGCCGCTGGCGCTCCTCGCGGGCGTCTGGATCTGGCGCTTCCGGGCGGCCCGCGCCGAAGCGGGCAATCGCGGGGCAGGCCCGGTGCAGGCGATCGCCTTCGCCGGGGCGATGCTCGCGCTGCTGGCGGCGCTGGTGTCACCTCTGGACCTGCTGGGCGAGGACTACCTGTTCTCCGCCCACATGGTCCAGCACCTGCTGCTGGGCGACATCGCCCCGCTGCTGCTCCTGCTCAGCCTCACGCGCGTGATGATGCGGCCGGCCACCCGCCGCCTCATGCGCCTGGAGCGCGCGCTCGGCCCTCTCGCCAGCCCGCTCACCGGCCTCATCCTGTGGCTGGTCGTCATGTACGTCTGGCACGTGCCGGCCCTGTACGACGCCGCCGCGGAGTACCCATTCGTCCACCTGGTCGAGCACGCCTCGTTCTTCGGTGCCGGGATCGCGCTCTGGTGGCCGCTGATCCAACCGGTGCCCATGCGCCGCCGGCTCACCGGCATGCAGCCGCTGGCCTACGTCGCCGGCGCCAAGGCGGGCCTCGCCGCGCTCGGCCTGTACCTGGCCTGGAGCACCACCGCGCTCTACCCCTACTACGAGCAGACCCCGCGGATCTGGGGACTCACGCCGGTGGAGGACCAGAACATCGGCGGCGTGATCATGATGGTCGAGCAGTCCTTCACGCTGGTGGTCGTGATGGTGGTGCTGTTCGTGGGGATGCTGACCCGCTCAGAGGAGGAGGAGCTCCGCCGCGAGCGGCTGGAGGAGGCGAAGGCGCGATCGGCGGCGGGGGCCTGAGGCACCGCGCCCGGACGTCCGGGCGCCCAGACCAACGCCGCTGTCCTGACTTTGCCCCCGTATAGGTGCCAAATGCAGGACGGCGCCGGCCGCGCGTACGGCGCCGGTGCCCGCCCTCAGCCCTCCAGCACCGCCCCGTCCTCGACCTCGCGCGGCCCCTCGAGCCGCACCGTGCCCCGCACGACCACGTCGCGGCCGAAGGACACGTCGCCCTCCACCTCGAGCCGCTCGCAGTCCACCAGCGACGGAGGACCGGCGGCAAAGCGCTCCTCGAAGTCGCTGAGCAGCTTGTAGTGGTCGGAGTCGAGGTCGACGACGGGAGGCTCACCGTCGCGGGCCAGGCGCACGCTGCCGTCGGAGGCCAGCTCGTAGGCGTCCGAGCGGAGCACCAGCAGGTCGTTGGTGGTCTTCACCGGCACGAAGCGCGAGCGGGGCACGAGCAGGGCGCCGGCGTCCTCGAAGACGTCGATCGCCGCGCCCATCGCGGTCTCCAGCTGAATCACCTCCGGCGAGGAGGAGTCCGTCGGGTCGACGGTCTTGCGGTTGACGATCATCGGCAGTCCGAGCACACCGTCGCGCCCGGACAGGTTTCGCTCGAGCGCGCGCAGGTTCACCCAGATGGTGTTGCAGTTGAAGAAGCGGTGGCGCGACGTGTCCTGGAAGGAGTCCATGTCCTCGTCGGGCGTCTGGGCGGTCTCGCGCAGGACCAGCCCTCCGTCGCGGCGTCGGGCGAGGTGGCCGCCCTTCTTGTCGCTCTCGGTGCGAGCGGTCACCTCGGACACGAACGGCAGCTCCTCGCGCGCGAACCAGTCGAGGATGCCGGGCTCGAGCACGGCGCCGAGGTTGTCCGAGTTCGAGAGAAAGAGGTACTCGTACCCCTGCTCGAGAAGCTGGTCGAGCATGCCGGAGGCGACCAGCGAGGTGTAGACGTCGCCATGCCCCGGCGGCGCCCACTCGAGTGACGGGTCGTCGGGCCACTCGGCCGGCTCGAACCCGTCGGCGAGAAGCTTCGGCACCTTTCCCTGGACGAAGTCGAGCGGGAGGTCCACGGGCAGCTCCGGATGGCGTTCGAGGGCCGCCAGCGTGTCGTCGCGCGTGGCGAAGCTGTTCATCAGCAGAAGCGGGATCCTCGCGTCGGAGCGCTCTCGCAGCCGGAGCACCTGCCGGACGATGACGTCGAGGAAGGAGAGGCCGTCCTTGACCTCGATCAGGGACTTGGCCCGGGTCATTCCCATGCTCGTGCCGAGGCCGCCGTTGAGCTTGAGCACCACGACGCGGTCGAGAGCCTCGCCGTCACCCGAGGGGAGCTCGGTGGCATCAGGCACCTCTTCGAGCGGCTCGATCTCGGCCTCGGGGAGCATCCCCTGCTCGCCCTCCCGCAGGCGCTTCTCGTAGTAGACGAAGGTCTCCACGGCGGTGTCGGGCAGCCCCTCCCGGCGCATCTTCTCCTCGGCGGCGCTCATCGGCGCGATCCTACTCGGGCATATTCGAGCGCGTTTCGGCGTCGTCTCTGGACGTATGGCCCATTGGACCGCCACCACCACGGCGAACGCATCGCCCTGCCGGCTGCTCACCGTGCTCACCCATCCCGACGAGATCCGGGGATGGTCGCCCGTGGAGTTCGAGCTCGAGGACCTCCGCGGCCGCCGCCTGGAGGCCGGCACCCGCACCAGGGTGTCGGGCACGGTGGCCGGCGTGAGCGTCAGCTTCGACGTCGAGGTAACCAGCGCCGACGAGCGCGGCCTCGAGCTCACGGCCGACGGTCCGATCGGACTCGACGTGCGCTACGGGCTGGCTCCCGCCCCCGAGGGAGCCGAGATGTCGGTCTCGGTTCGGCTCCGGCGAGGCGGCAGCCTCACCGGCCGGCTGGTGGGACGCGCCGCCGCTGCGCTTCTGTCCGCAGGGGCGCTCGACAGCGCCGCCGGGCGCATCGCGCGTCACGCCCAGCAGTAGCCTGGCGTCCATCGCGGATCGGATGACGAGAGATCAGTGGCGCGCGTTCGCCATGGAGGGCACCCGAACGGGCAAGTTCGCCGTCACGCGCAGGGACGCAAGCCCTCACGTGCTCCCGGTCTGGTTCGTGCTGGAGGGGGACGACTTCCTGTTCAACACCGGCGCCGACACCGTCCGCGGCCGCTCGCTCAGGCGGGACGGCCGCGGCTGCATGCTGGTCGACGAGGAGCGGGCGCCCTACGCGTTCCTGAAGGCCGAGGGGCGTGCCGAAATCATCGACGACCTGGAGGAGTCCCTGCGGGTGGCGACCCTCATCGGCCGCCGCTACATGGGCGCGGAGCGGGCGGAGGAGTTCGGCCGCCGCAACGCCGTTCCGGGTGAGCTGCTCGTCCGCTTCCGGCCCGAGCGCGTTTTCGGGCAGCTCGGGGTCGCGAGCTAGACCCGCCGCCAGACCTGATTCAGGTTGCTCTGCATCAGGAAGGGCACGACGAACTGCACGAGCGGGATCAGGGCCAGGATGAAGTTAAGGATGGGGCTGAAGTTGTTCGAGTCGAGCACGTGATTCTGGGCCCGCTCGATCCGCCGCAAGGTCCGCCAGAGGCTGACGAAGGGCGGGATGATCACCAGCGAGCCGACGGTGATGGCGACCACCGACCAGATCGGCTCCTCGCCCATGTCCGGGATGCCCTTGGCCCGTCCGAGATCGGCCATCTCGCGGTTGATGAAGTACCACCAGAAGATCATGTAGATCCCGATCGTGATGATCGTGAAGAAGACCACCGCGAGGGGCGAGCGGATCTTCACCTGGGCGGCGCCCGTGCCCGGCAGCTGAATCAGCTCGGCCATCTCAGGCGGCGATCGCGGCGCCGGTGGGCAGCTCGAAGCCGCCGGCGACCTCGTCGAGGATGTCCAGCATTGCCTGTGTGGCCGGTGAGCGGTAGCGGCCGGCCAGGGTGGCGGCGGCGACCCGCCTCGAGGGCGCGCCCGGACCGAGGGAGCGAACCACGATGTCCTCGCGCACGGCGGTGAGGGCCAGGGCCGGAAGCAGCGAGATGCCGACCCCGGCCGCGATGAGTCCCTGCACCACGTTGTAGTCGTCGGACTGGAAGCCGATCTGAGGCTCGAAGCCGGCCGCCGAGCAGGCCGCCGCATGCAGCCTGCACCAGGGACCGCCCGAGGAGTTCTCCTGGATCCAGGTCTCGTCGGCAAGGTCCTCGATCCGCAGACGGCGGCGGCCGGCGAAGGGGTGGTCGCGCGGGAGCGCGAGGTGCATGGGATCCTCGAGAAGCTCGTGGAGCTCAATGCCCTCGAAGAGGCGCTCGAACTCGGCCGGCCATAGCTCGCTGTACTCGAACACCAGCGCCACGTCCAGCTCCGCCGCCCGCAGCATCCGCACCGCCTGATCGGGTTCGGCCTCGACCATGGAGAGCTCCACGCCGGGGTGGCGTTCGGTGAACAGCGCGATCGCCGGCGGGACGATCGAGGCGCCGGCGGTCGGAAATGAGGACAGCCGCACTCGGCCTCCCCGCACGTCCGCCATCGCTTCCAGCTCGGCCTCGGCCGCCGCCAGCCGGGCCAGTACGGCCTCGGCGTGCTCCACCAGCGCGGTGCCTGCGTCGGTGAGGCGAACGCCCCGGCTCCCGCGGTCCACGAGGCGGGCACCGGCCCTCTTCTCGAGCGCGGCGATCTGCTGCGAGACCGCCGGCTGGGTGTAGGAGAGAGCCTCGGCGGCAGCGGAGAACGAGCCGTGCTCGGACACCGCCTGCAGCACCCGCAGCTGCTTCACGTCGAACATAACCACACCTTATCGCAGCCGATAGAAGTCTGAATTTGTACTTATGGACCCGGTCCGCGAGAATTATTCGGGATAGATCGAACCTTCAACGGAAAGGACTTGCCATGAACACCGCCCTCACCATTCGCCACGCAACCGCCTCCGACGCCGAGGCGATCGAGCGCCTTGCTGCACTCGACAGCACCTCCGCCCCGCCGGGCGACTTGCTGCTCGCCGAGGTGGGCAACGAGATCTGGGCCGCCGTGGAGCTCGACGGCGACCGGGCGATCGCCGACCCGTTCCGCCCCTCCGGCGACATCGTCGACCTACTGCGCCTCCGGACCGAGCGGGCGAGCCGCCGGTCTTCTCGCAAGCTGCGTCTCGTTCCGCGCGCGGCCTAGGACGAGCCCCAGGAGCTCAGATAGTCCCGCTGTTCGGGAGTGAGCTCGTCGATCTGCACCCCCAGGGACTGCAGCTTCAGGCGGGCGATCTCCTCGTCGAGCTCCTGGGGCACGTCGAGCACCCGCGCCTCCAGTCGCCCGGCGGAGACCGCGAGGTGCTCGACCGCCAGGGCCAGGTTGGCAAAGCTCATGTCCATCACCGCCGCCGGGTGACCCTCGCCCGCCGCCAGGTTGACCACGCGGCCGCTCGTCAGGAGGTTGAGCCGGCGGTCGCCCAGGTCGTACTGCTCGACCAGCGGCAGCACCTGGCGGACGCGGCCCTCTGAGAGCTCGCGCAGTTCCCCGAGGTCGATCTCCACGTCGAAGTGACCGGCGTTGGCCAGCACCGCGCCGTCACGCATGCGCTCGAAGTGCTCACGCCGCAGCACCGAGCGCGACCCAGTGACGGTCACGAAGAGGTCGCCGCGCTCCGAGGCGTCGATCGCGGGCATCACGTCGTAGCCGTCCATCCGCGCCTCCAGAGCGCGCAACGGGTCGACCTCGCAGACGATCATCGCGGCGCCGGCGCCCCGAGCCCGCTGAGCGATCCCGCGGCCGGTGGCCCCGTAGCCGAGCAGCACGAGGGTACGCCCGGCCAGCAGCAGGTTCGTCGCCCGCAGGATGCCGTCGAGCGCCGATTGCCCAGTGCCGTAGCGGTCGTTGAAGGTGCGCTCCGTTCGCGACTCGTTGACCGCGATCACAGGACACGCGAGGCGGCCCTCCTTCTCCAGCCTCCGCAGCCTCAGCAGCCCCGTGGTCGTCTCCTCGGCCCCACCCCGGAGCCCGTCGGCCTCGCCGCGCTGATGGAGCAGGACCAGCAGGTCCGCGCCGTCGTCGAGGGTCACGTCCGGGCCCCAGTCCGCGAGCGCGCGCACGTGCATCGCGTAGGTGTCCAGATCCTCCCCTCGGACCGCCTGCACCGGCACGCTGTCCTCCGACAGGGCGGCGGCCACCTCGTCCTGGGTGGTGAGCGGGTTGGCCGAACAGAGCGCGGCTTCGGCGCCGCCGGCCACCAGCGAGCGCATCAGGTTCGCCGTCTCCGCCGTCACGTGCAGGCACGCCGCCACGCGCACGCCGTCGAGCGGCCGGCTCTCGGCGAAGCGCTCCCGGATGGAGCGCAGCACCGGCATCTGCCCCTCGGCCCAGTCGATCCGGGCCCGCCCGTGAGCGGCGAGTCCCGGATCGGCTATGTCTGGGCGGAGCGCCTTGCTAGTAGCGATAGTGGTCGGACTTATACGGGCCGTCCACCGGCACGCCGATGTAGGCCGCCTGCTCGGCGGTCAGCTCGGTGAGCCGGGCGCCGAGCGAGTCGAGGTGCAGTCGCGCCACCTTCTCGTCCAGGCGCTTGGGCAGCACGTAGACCTGCTTCTCGTACTCGTCGTTCTTCGAGAACAGCTCCACCTGGGCGATCGTCTGGTTGGTGAACGAGTTGGACATCACGAAACTCGGGTGCCCGGTCGCGTTGCCCAGGTTCAGCAGCCGGCCCTCGGAGAGCACGATGATCGAGTGGCCGTCGGAGAAGCGCCACTCGTCGACCTGCGGCTTGACCGTCACCCGCTCGATCCCGTCGACGCGCGTGAGGCCGGCGATGTCGATCTCGTTGTCGAAGTGGCCGATGTTGCCCACGATCGCCTGGTGCTTCATCCGGGCCATGTGGGCGGCGGTGATGATGTCCTTGTTTCCGGTGGCGGTGACGAAGATGTCGACGCTCTCGACCACGTCCTCGAGGCGCGCCACCTGGTAGCCGTCCATGGAGGCCTGAAGGGCGCAGATCGGGTCGATCTCGGCGATCAGCACGCGCGCTCCCTGGCCGCGCAGGGACTGCGCACACCCCTTGCCGACGTCTCCGTAGCCGCAGATCAGCGCGGTCTTGCCGGCGATCATCACGTCGGTGCCGCGGTTGATGCCGTCGATCAGCGAGTGGCGACAGCCGTAGAGGTTGTCGAACTTCGACTTGGTGACCGAGTCGTTGACGTTGATCGCGGGGAACAGGAGCGTGCCCGCGGCCTGCATCTCGTACAGGCGGTGCACCCCGGTGGTGGTCTCCTCGGTGACGCCCTTGATGCCGTCGCCCATGCGGGTCCACTTCTGCGGGTCATCGGTCAGCGTGCGCTGAAGCAGCGAGAGCACGACCTGGAACTCCTCGGAGTCGGCGGTGGCGGGATCCGGCACCGCGCCCGCGCGCTCGAACTCGGCGCCCCTGTGGACCAGCAGGGTGGCGTCGCCGCCGTCGTCCAGGATCATGTTCGGGCCGTCCTGGCCGGGCCAGGTGAGCGCCTGCTCGGTGCACCACCAGTACTCCTCCAGGGTCTCGCCCTTCCAGGCGAACACCGGGATTCCGGCCTCGGCGATCGCCGCAGCGGCGTGGTCCTGGGTGGAGAAGATGTTGCAGCTGGCCCAGCGCACCTCCGCTCCGAGGGCGGTGAGGGTCTCGATCAGGACGGCCGTTTGGACGGTCATGTGCAGCGAACCGGTGACCCGCGCGCCCTTGAGCGGCTGCTCGGGACCGTACTCGCGGCGCATGGCCGTGAGGCCGGGCATCTCGTGCTCGGCCAGGGTGATCTCCTTGCGCCCGAAGCCGGCCAGGGAGAGGTCGGCGACCTTGTAGTCGGGCGTGGTGGTGGTCTCGGTGATCGTCATGCGGCGGTGGTCTCCGTGAGGTTCGGGGGCGTCGTGCGAGAGGGCGCGGGCTGGCCCGCGCCGGATCGTTCGCTTTCGCGAGAGGGCGCGGGCTGGCCCGCGCCGGATCGATCGCTTTCCATGTCCATGTCGAGCAGCCGCTCGTGCTTTTGCTGCTCCCAGCTGAGCCAGTCCCCGGACGAGACGCCGGCGGGCCGCTCTGGGCGCTCCTCGAACCAGCGGTCGAGGGCGGTGCGCAGCTCCGGGTCCCCGGCGTAGCGCTTGGTGAAGGCCACGTCGGACAGGGCGCAGTCGAAGCGGGCGAGCAGCTGACGCAGCGTCCGTAGGCGCTGCAGCTCACCCGGGCCGAAGATGCGGTACCCGGAAGGGCTCCGGGGCGGCTCGATCAGGCCGGCGCTCTCGATGTAGCGCAGCATGCGCGGCGACCAGCCGGTCGTCTCCGCGGCCTCGTTGATGGTGAGCCCCTCCATGCGACAGGGGCAACCTTACCACGATCGTGTCAAGGTTTGCCGCTGCCGAGGTCAGTCCAGGGCGCCCTTGAGGCGGTCGATCGCCTCCACAGCGAGGGGGTCGACCCCGTCCAGCACGGCCAGGTAGACGCTCACCAGGTCGCCCAGCAGCACGAGCGAGAGCACCCGCTCGAGGCGGCTGTCGCCGCGGGCGGCCACCCGGATCGCCGGGGCGCCCGCACGCTCGGCCTCGGCGGCCGTCAGCTCGATGCGCCGGCGCACGCGCGGGTGATGATCGGGGTCCTCCAGGAAAACGGCGGCGAACGGAGCGGCCGTCCGCCCCCGCTCCCAGCCGCAGATCTCGTTGTGGTCAGCCTCCGGCAGCTGCGAGACGAAGGCGGCCGTCTCGGCGTTCTCGTTGATCTGGGTCTTCCAGCGCAGGGCCGGCGCGACCGTGGGCCCCGCGCCGTGTACCACCGGGACGGTTCCGTGAAGCTCGTGGGCGAGCCGCTTGGCCAGGTTGTCCTCCGGAGCGTCGGGGCCCCATTCCGCCACCAGATCGCCGAGCAGCGCGGCGGCGGCGTCGATCTCCGAGTGGATCGCGGGCGCCGCACCGGCCACGGCGGCGCACTCCAGGGCGCCGACCGTCATGTAGAGCACCGCCGCCCGGGGCTGCATCCCGGCCGGCACCCCGATCACCGGGGCGCCCTCCTCACGTGCCACCTCGGCCAGCCGCCCGCCGGTGGTGAGCGCCGCCCTTGCTGCACCCACCGCGCCGGCCGCGTCGAAGCAGGCGAGCGTCTCCTCGGTGTTCCCCGAGTAGCTCGAGCAGAGCACCAGCGTGTCCGGCGAGGTCCACGACTCGAGGGCGTAGCCCCGAACGGTGACGATCTGCCGGGTGGCCCGGTCGCCCAAGCCGGCTGCGGCCAGATCGGCGCCGATGGCCGAACCGCCCATGCCGCACACCACGAGACCGCCGGGCAGGTCGCGCGACGGGATGCCCGCCGACTGGGCTCGCCAGAGCGCATCTCCCAGCTGGATCGGCTGGGCGAGGACGTCCTCGAGCATGCGCCCGGGATCGGCGGCCTCAACGGCTGCGCGGCTCAGCGGATCGCTCAGCGCACTCCCTCCGTGGCCGTTACGAGCGAGCCCTCCTCCACCAGCTCGCCGCGGTCGACCCGGGCGCCGGGATCGAGGCGGGCCTCCGCCCCCACGACAGCCTCGTCACCTATGAACGCGCCGGCGCCGACGACCGCGCCCGGCTCCACCCGGGCCCGCTCTCCGACGCGGGCACCGCCCGCGAGCACGGCCTCGCTCAACGCGGCGTCGGCCGCCACCAGGACCCGGTCGTGCAGCACCGAGCGCTCCACGCGGGCGTCGGTGCCCACCGAGCAGCTTCGGCCCAGCACACTCTGGGGCCCGATGTGGGCGCCGGAGATCAGGCAGCCCTCGTAGATCAGCGATCCGGTCTCGTCGCGGGGCGGCAGCTCGGAGTGCACGCGGCCCGCTAGCAGGTCCCAGGTGGCCTCCAGGTAGCGCGCGGGGGTGCCGATGTCGATCCAGTAGCCCTCGGCATCGTGCCCGTACAGGCCGTCGCCCACCAGAGCGGGGAAGACCTCGCGCTCGAAGGAGACCGCGCGCCCGGACGCGATGCCCTCCACCACCTCGCGTTCGACCACGTAGGCGCCGGCGTTGATCCGGTTCGTGGGCGCCGGGCCCGCGCTCTTCTCGAGAAAGGCCTCCACACGCCCCTCGTCGTCGGTGGGGACCACGCCATAGCTCGAGGTGTCCTCCACGGGGTAGAGGGCGAGCGTGACCCGCGCCCCGGTGCGCGTGTGGGCCTGGAGCTCACCGGTCAGGTCGATGTCGGTGAGCACGTCGCCGTTGAGCACCAGCAGGCGCTCCTCCAGCAGTCCGGATTCGTAGGCCAGCCGCACCGGGCCGGCCGTTCCGAGGGGCTCCTCCTCCACCACGTAGCGCAGGCGCATGCCGTCGTAGATGTCGCCCAGGACCCGCCGGACGTCGTTCGACATGAAGCCGCAGGAGAGGATCACCTCGTCCACGCCATGGCTGCGGGCCCAGTCGAGCATGAAGGAGAGAAACGGCCGGCCGGCCAGCGGCATCACGGGCTTGGGCGTGGTGTAGGTGAGCGGGCGAAGTCGCGTGCCCTCCCCGCCGGCGAGCACCAGCGCCTGCATCAGCGCCCGATTCCCTCGTAGGCGAAGCCGGCCGCCACGAGCGTGTCGCGGTCCAGGAAGTTACGGCCGTCGATCACGAGCGGAACCCGCATGAGCCGGGCCGCCTCGTCCCAGTCGATCTCCTGGAACTCGGGCCACTCGGTGACCAGCACCGCGCCGTCGGCGCCCTCCAGGGCTTCCAGGGGCGACTGGGCGACCTGCGCCCCTGTCAGCATCGAGTCGGCCTTCACGGCCGCCACCGGGTCGTACACCCGCACGGCCGCGCCCTCGCCGGCCAGGCGTCCCGACAGGACCAGGCTCGTGGCCTCGCGGATGTCGTCGGTGTTCGGCTTGAAGGCCACTCCCAGCAGCGCGATGGTCTTTCCCACCAGCGACCCCAGGTGCTTCTGCAGCTTGCCGATCGTTCGCCGCTTCTGCAGCTCGTTGACCTCGATGACCGAGGTCAGAAGCTGGAAGTGGTAGCCGCTGTTCCCGGCCAGCTGCTTGAGGGCCTGGACATCCTTGGGAAAACAGCTGCCCCCATAGCCAATGCCCGCCCGCAGGAACTTCGGGCCGATGCGGTCGTCGAGGCCCATCCCGCGAGCCACCTCGGACACGTCGGCCCCCAGTTCCTCCGACACGTTCGCGATCTCGTTGATGAAGCTGATCTTGGTGGCCAGGAAGGCGTTGGAGGCGAGCTTGATCATCTCCGCCGAGGCGACGTCGGTGCGTACCGAGGGCGCGTCCAGCGGTGCGTAGAGCTGCTCCACGCGATCGGCGAAGCCCTCCGAGCTCGGGTCGGCGCCGATCACCACACGGTCCGGGTGCATGAAGTCCTCGACCGCGCTGCCCTCTTGAAGGAACTCGGGGTTGGAGACGTAGCCCAGCCCTTCCTTGCGCCGCTGGATCGAGCGTCCGGTGCCCACGGGCACCGTGCTCTTCATCACCAGGGCGTGCTCGCTCGACTCGCCCAGCTCGGCGATGACCGCGTCCACCCGCGAGAGGTCTGCGTCACCCGAGTAGGTGGGGGGAGTGTCCACGGCCACGAACAGCAGCCGGACGTGCTCGAGCACCTCCGGCATGTCGGTGGTGAAGTGCAGCCGGGAGGCGTTCTTGGTCACGAGCTCCGGCAATCCGGGCTCGTGGATCGGCACGTCGCCGCGGGAGAGGCCGGCCACCTTGTCGGCGAGGATGTCGCGCGCCCACACCTGGTGTCCGAGCTCGGCGAAGCAGGCGGCGGTGACCAGCCCCACCCAGCCGACGCCGATGACGCCTATCGGTTCCTTCTCGGGCATGCGAGTTGGGGCAGGCTATCGACCCTGAGAGGGCTCAGAGCGGACGGGTGGAGCGGGCGATCGCGATCATCTGGCGCTCGCTGAGGCTGAGCAGCAGGGTGTTGGAGATCCAGTAGACGGCCTTGGGCGTGCGCCACGCGATGAGGCGCAGGCGGTCCCCGTCGTAGTGCAGCTCGTACTCGCGGCGCCCGATGCGGCGCACCTCGGTGGGGTCCTCCAGGATCGGCGGGTTCTGCCAGGTGAGACCCTGGACGCCGTAGTACTCGCCTATCGCGGCCAGGCTGCGGCGCAGGACCATCCGGTAGGCGCCGTAGCGCCGGCCGTCGAGGCCGCGGAGCTTGTACACGCGCGGAGTATCGATGTACACCGAGCCCTGAAGCCGCAGGCTCGGGTAGAGCACCGGCAGCGAGCCTCCGGCTCCGGCCTGGACCGCCGCCAGCGCCTGCTCCTCCCCGAACACCTGTGCCTCCTCCAGGCCCAGCTCGACCGGGTTCGGGCGCTTGCGCTTCTTCCTGCGCGCGCGCCGCGGCTCGCGCTGCTGCTTGATCTTGCCCCGCGGGCCAGGCGTGTCCTCCACCTGTAGGAACTCCTGAACCAGCTCCTGCACCTGCTCGTTGCTGGCCTCCACGTAGCTGGGCCCAACTTGGCCCTCGAAATGCACCTCGCGGACCGGCAGGCCGGCGGTGCCCAGGGCCAGCTTGAGCAGGCGGAGGACCTCGGAGCGCGTCCGCAGGTCGCTGTCGGTGGTGGTGTTGCGGCCGAAGATGCGCACCAGGCGGTCGCGCTTGTCGATCAGCTCCGACGTGGCCACCTGCTGCTTGGCCAGCCGCAGGAAGTCCTGCTGCCGGGCGGAGCGCACGAGGTCGTTGTCCTCGTGGCGGAAGCGCACATACTGCAGGGCCTTGCGCCCGCACAGACGCTGGTAGCCGGCCTGGACGTCGATGTACGTGTACTCCGCGCTGTCGTTGTAGTAGCGCCGGTCGATGTCGGCGTAGACGCAGCCGATGGCGTTCACGGCCCGCCAGAAGCCTCCGAAGTCCACGTTGATCACGTGGTTGATCGAGAGCCCGGTGAGCCGCTTCACCGTCTGGAGCGTGCGCTTCGGACCGCCGTAGTCGTAGGCCGCGTTGATCTTGTCGGTGCCCACCCCGGGGATCTCGACCTTCAGGTCGCGGGGCAGCGACATCAGCGCGATCGCCTCCTTGTCGGGATCGAGGCGCACCAGCATGATCGTGTCCGAGCGGGCGTCGCCGCGGCCGCCGGCCCCCTCCAGGTTCTTGTTGGGCCGCCGGTCGGAGCCCAGGATCATCAGCGTCTGGGGCTTGCCCGGGTCGGTCTTCGCGAGCTCCTTGCCCAGCTTCAGCTCCGGCCCCAGCTCGAGCGCCTCAACGACCTTGTCGATCTCGCGGAACGCGGCCACGGCGGTGGCGCCCGCCGCGGCGAAGATCACCAGCACCGCGCCCACCAGAAGGCGCTTCCACAGTCCGGGGCGGGGTATGTCCTCGAACATCAGGCGATTCGCAGGCGACGGTCGTCGTCGTCACGCTCCTCGCCCGCGAGCCGGGCCGGGAGCAGCTTCACGAACTCCACCAGCGCCTGCCGATACTGGGCCAGCGACCGGATCGAAACCCACTCCATGGGGCCGTGATGGCCGTCGCCCACCGGGCCGCACTCCACGGCGGGTATGCCCGCGTCCAAAAAGGAGATCACGTCCGATGCGCCGTCGCGGCCCACCCCCAAGCGTTCGCTCTCGGGCGCCGCGACCCTCTCTATCGCCGCGCCGAGGGCCTGGACGTAGGGATCGTCGCGCCTGACGATCGCCGGCCGGCGCATGAAGGTCTTGACCACCCGTACGTCCTCCATGGCCCCGATCGCGTCCCGGATGGACTGCGGATCCTGTCCCGGCAGGTAGCGCACGTCGATGTCGATGACGCAGAGGTCCGGCACCTTGTTCATGGCGTCGCCGCCTACGATCCGGCCCAGGTTGATGGAGGGCCGGTCGAACAGATCGGAGGATTCACGCGCGAAGGGCAGGGACTCGATCCGACGGAAAACGTCCACGGCCTTCAGCACGGCGTTGTCGCCCACCCAGGGCGTCGAGCCGTGGGCGGCGGTGCCGGTGACCTCCACCCGCATGGCCAGCACCCCCTTGGCCTGAATGCCGATGTGCAGGTTCGTCGGCTCGCCCGTGATGGCGAAGTCGCCCAGGTAGCCCTGCTCGACCAGGTAGTCGGAGGCGCGCTGCTCGACCTCCTCGGACTCCTCGTCGGCCACGCAGACGAAGTGGACCCGCACCGCGCTCTGGTCCCCCAGCTCGTGGAGCGCCGCCATCATCGCCGCCAGGCCGCCCTTCATGTCGTAGGCCCCGCGCCCGTAGAGGCGGTCGCCGTCGCTGCGCGCGGTGAACTGCTCGGGGCGTCCCGGCACCACGTCGAGGTGGCCATGGAGCACGATGGTGGGACCGCTGCGCGGGCCAACGGTGGCGGCGAGCACCGGCCGGCCGTTGTGCATAGTGCCCGTCACCTCCACCTCGCGGGCCTCGAGCCAGCCCTTCACGAAGCCGGCGGCGGCCTGCATGCCGTCCAGCGTCGACGTGTCGTAAGTGATCAGGCGCTCGGTTAGAGCGCGTTCATCCATCCCGCGGCCGGAGGATAGTGCGTGACCGTTAGCGCAGCGCGTGAACTACCAAGCGCCCGTGTTGCACGTCCGCCCAGGCGCTCACGAGCGGTCGGGCATCGCCGCTTCCGCCTCGCGGCGGGCGCGCTCGACCTCAGCGCGCACCCAGCAACCGGCCAGGTGGTCGTTCACCAGCCCGCAGGCCTGCATCATCGCGTAGGCCGTGGTGGGGCCCACGAAGCGGAAGCCGCGGCGCTTGAGCTCCTTGGCCAGCGCGGTGGACTCGGGCGTCAGGGCGGGCACGTCCTCCAGCGCCCGCAGTGCTCGCCTGCGCCCGCGCGGCGCGAAGGACCAGACCAACTCGCTCAGCGGACGGTCGAGCGCGGACACGGCCCTCGCGTTCAGGATGGCGGCCTCGATCTTGCCCCGGTGGCGGACGATGCCCGCGTCGGCCAGCAGGTGATTCAGCTCGCGCTCGCCGAAGCGCGCCACCGCCTCCACCTCGAAGCCCGCGAAGGCGGCCCGGAAGCTCTCGCGCTTGCGCAGAATGGTCAGCCAGGACAGGCCGGACTGGAACCCCTCGAGGACCAGCCGCTCGTAGAGCCCGCGGTCATCGGTCACGGGCCGGCCCCACTCCTCGTCGTGGTAGCGCTCGTACTCGGGAGTCGACGAAGCCCACGGGCAGCGGCGACGGCCGTCGTCGCCGATCGGCTCCGAGGACTCAACCACCGTCTGCTCCGAGCCGGCGACGCAGCACGGCGTAGTCGCCAAACCTCTCGACCTGCACGTAACGGTCGGTGAGATAGCGGTCGAGCAGACGGACTCCGCTCGAGCGCCCCGCGCCGTTGGGCTCCACCTCGTCGGCCACCGGACTCAGCCAGCGGACGACAAGCTCGGGTCGCGCTCGCTCGAGGTCGTCGATGATTTCACCCTGCACCGGGACGGTGGTGACCACCCCGGGCTGCATCACGTCGTAGCGCGTCGGATTGGCCCGGCCGGCCAGTGTGTAGACAAGCGGATTGCCGACCCGGACGAGGTCGTGGCGGGGGTTGGCAACGTAGAGCGGCCGCCCCGCCGGAACCTCGGCGCGAACGTAGCGGACCAGCGACGAGAGCGCCCGCGCTTCGGCCCGGCGTGCCTTCACCCCGTCGGCCACGTCGACGTCGAGGGCGGCCAGCGGTGGCGGGTCAAGCAGCTCGATTCGTTTGCGATCGAGCCCATGAAGCGCGATCAGCACAAGCACGAGGACCAGGCCGAGCGCCCAGGCCGCGCGGCCGGCGCGCCGCTCGCGCGCGGCCGCAGTGGCCAACAGCACCGGCAGCACTGCGGCCAGCGGGACGAAATGGAAGACGTCGGCGCGCGCGATCAGGTAGGCAGCGCCCGCCGCGGCCAGGGGGGCCGGCGCCCATAGCCGTAACGGAGCCCGGCCACGCACCGCGACCACCAGCCAGAGCGCCGCGCCGGCCAGCAGCAGGTAGGCGAAGTAGTGCTGGAGCAGCTTGTTTGGCTCGAACCCACCTTCGTAGTCCCCGGCCAGCGGCAAGCGCTGGAGCGCCTGCTGGTCGAGGGCAAAGCCAAAGGTCTGCTGCCAGAAATCCGCCGGGGCTGCGAGCACGAAGGGCGCGAGCAGCACGGCGGCCACCACACCCGCCGCGGCGGCGACCCTGGCCGCAGGGCGTCGTCCGCCATCTGCGAGGCCGGCAAGGACCGTGCCCGCCACGGCGGCCAGGCCGAGATCGAAGCGGAAGACGACCGCCAGGCCGGCAAGCGCTCCGGCCGAGACGGGCGCGCGGCGCGCGAGCAGCAGCGCTCCGAACGCGAGCGCCAGGGCGGTCGGGTTCGGATGCGGAATGCTCGGAAAGGCCATCGCGGCGGCTACGGCCAGCCAGGCCCCGAGCGCGAGCGGCTCGGGGGCATCGCGCCGGGCAAGGGCGTACGCCAGCAGAGCGACCGTCGCGTCGAGCCCCACACGCAATATGCGCCACACGAGCAGTGACGGTCCGAACAGAAGGTCGAGGGCGCCAATCAGCTCGTACTGCCCGGGCCCGTAGTTCGCGTAGAAATCGCGATATGGGAGCTGACCGTCGGCCACGCGGGCGCCCGCTTGGAGCACGAGCCCCTCGTCGTGGGGATTGATCCCCCAGCGGATGGTGACACCGGAGAGCAGGGCGGCAAGTACGAAGAGGAGGACGTAGCGGACGCGCGAATTCACCAGCGCACCGGAACGAGGTCCACGACCCGCGGCTACGCGCGGTGCCGGAGCACCCGCGCGAGGTGCCGGGGCACGCGCTTGGCGGCCTCAGTGAGCCCGCCTCGATCGCGAGCGTCAGCCAGGATGTCCGGGTATTGCCCGTAAGTGGCCCGGGCCAGTGCGCCCGAGGCCGGGCGCCGGGGCGGGCGGGAGGCGTGTTCCACGCAGAAGCGCACCAACGGGCGAGCCACCTCGCTCCAGCGGAAGGACGCCGCCGAGTGGCTCACCCGATCCGCTGCCGCCGCGTAGGCGTCGGGTTCGTCGAGGAGCGAGGCGCAGGCCGCTGCGAACGCCTCGTCGTCGTCGGGAGCGACGGCGCGTCCCAGACCGTTCCGCTTGACGAGGTCCCCAATCGCGTCACCGTCGGAGACGACCGAGGGGATTCCTGCCCAGAGGTGGTCGAGCACCCGCGTGCGGAATGAGAAGCGCGCCTCGAGATGGTCGTGGTGCGCACAGACGCCGAGGTCGGCCTCGAGCAGGTAGGCATCGCGCTCGGTATAGGGCACCCAGCCCTCGTTGAAGTGCACGCCAGTGCCCATGAGTCCGCGTTCGCGGGCGAAGGCGATCGCAGCCTCCGCGCTCGTCGGGACCTGTGCCGGGTCGAGCGCCGGCCGGCCCGTGCCCAGGAAGACCAGGTGCACGCGCCTGCCGTCCTCCCGAAGGCGCTCGACGGCCCTGATCGGGGTTAGAGCGTCGAGCCAGCGCCAGACTCCGCCGGCCCACAGAAGCACCCGGTCATCCTCCTCGATCCCAGGCCACACCCCCTTCACTACAGGCCGTGAGCGGCGCGGCGGGCGGTCGGACAGCCCGAACGGGACGACGTCCACGAACGAGCGAAAGGTGGGGTCTGCCCGGTAGCGCTCGGCATCGATCAGGCCCGCCAGTCCCATACCGCCCAGCCATAGGTCGCGCTGCTTCTCACTGGCGCAGATCACGAGGTCCGCCACCGCGCACTGACCCAGCATCGAGCGCCACGCACGCCGCGGAGACGAGCTCCGACCATTCCCGACGGCCTCGAGAACTTCGATCATCTGCGGGTTGTAGAGGTCGGCGACGAAGCGCACCGGCAGCCGCGCGACATAGCGCAGCAGCTGTGGCGGCAGTCGCTGGGCCACCACTACGTCGTGCTGCCGGATCGCGGCGAGCAGGCGGTCGAAGTCGCTGAGCCGGGCCTCGAGAAGCGCCACGGGAGCGTCGCCCAGGTCGCTCGGGCCGGGGGCGGCCACCGTCACCTCGCACCGCTCGGCCAGCACCCGCGCCAGCTCGAGGACCCGGATGGCCGGCCCTGCCATCGCTGAACCGAGCGGTTCCGCCGAGATGAACAGAACGCGCGTCACCGGGCGGGCGCGCGCGCGAGGAGCCTGAAGAAGTACCGGGGCTTGACCCGGCCGGCCCGGTCGAGCCAGCGGTAGAGCGGTCGTAGCGGCCTCGGCAGAACGAGGCCGGAGAGATTCCGGTCGAGGGGCGCCGCCTGCTCCACCACGCAGCTGCCGAATACTCCGTCCAGCAGGTCTCGGAGCGAATCGACGGTGAAGAACTGCTTGTGGTCGACGTCCAGCATGTGGCTGAACTCGACCGGCACGGGGTCGAAGCTCTGGGTGCAGTTCGGGGTGGACAACACGACGCCCGAGCGTGCCACCCGGCGGGCCTCACGCAGGAGATCCTCGGGGTCCTCGAGGTGTTCGATCACCTCCAGGAGCACGACCGTGTCGACGGCGTCGTCGTCCAGGGGCAGTCGCCGGCCGTCGTAGAGCTCGGCCGGCACCCCAAGGGAACGGGCGCGATCGACATAGTCGGGCACCACGTCGAGGGCGCTGACCTGAAAGCCCCGCTCGGCGAGTGCCTTGCTGTAGCCGCCGAGGCCGCAGCCGAGATCGAGCAGATTCGCGCCCGCGTGCTGCTCCACATAGTCGACGAGCGCCCCGTCGACCTGCTCCATCGCGTCCGCCCCGAGGTACCAGGTGCGCGTGTCGCGCGGGCCGCGCGGCATGGCGGCTGTGTCCACCGCGGGCACTATGACAGCGCTCTCGGCACCCCGCTCCGGCTGAACGGAGCTAGGCACCGGCCAGCGATGTGAGCCACAGCCGCCCGCCGCTCTCCTTCACGTCGAAGATCTCAACCCGGTTGGTGCGGTGCCGGAGTGCGGACTCCGGAACCATCGCGTCAAAGGCGGCTCGACCGCCGTCGTCGTAGGTCGACGTTACGGCGTGGATCCGTCCGTTCAGCGCGATCGCGAGGCTCTGAGCGGTCCCCGTGTCGGCCCCCTCGATCCAGCCGGACAGCTGCGCAGGGACCACTGCGGCGCGACGGTCGATCGATTGCAGCGCATCGGCCTCCCGCAGGTGTACTCGCTCCCTCGCGGACGTCGCGACCGGCCCGAGCGCCGCCACACGCCTCCCGACGAGCTCGGCCTGGGGGCCGATTCCGAACAGGCCCGGGCGTTCGGCGCCCCACCCGAACAGCGCCTCCTGGCGGCGAACGGCCCGGTGGACGGCACCCTCGAGCCAGGACCAGCCGAAGACCTTCTTCTCGCCGTGGCGCGTGTATACGACTTGCTTGCTCCGGTCAGCGTCGCGACCGAAGGCCGAATGCCCGTCCACCTTCCACGGTAGCCGCACGTCCATGAGATCGGTCATGGTGGGCAGCACGTCGAGCGAGGACACCGGCGCGAGCACGGTCTCGCCACTCCGCTGGAGCGGCGCCTTGATGAACAGGGGGACGGGTCCGATGTCTGCGACGGTGGTCCGCGTAACCTCGCGGCGACTCTGAGCCGGCCGGAAGCTCACGCCGTGATCGGCCGTGACCACCAGGAGTGCCCGGTCGTAGAGCCCGGTGGCCCGCAACCGCGAAAGGAGCCTCCCGAGCAGGCGGTCGACGTAGCGCACCTGGAGCAGGTAGCGCTGAAAGGCACGCTCGATTGCCGGCCGATCGTCGCTCCAGCGCTCGAGGAAGAGCCAGCGGCCGATATCGACGCCTGCGTATGAGCGGCCGCTGGGCAGGTACTCGAGGGGAACGTGTGGGAGCAGGACGTGAAGGAAGTCGAGCGTGGGCCGGGATTCGGGGCGGATGCCGCGCAGGAAGCGCTCGAAGGCGGCCGCGCGGGCACCCACCGCCTCCGTCGCCTGGCGCCCGAAGTTGCGGGCGGCGACCAGGTCCCCCGCGCCCGCCTGACCCGAGGGCGCAAAGCCCATCCAGGACTGGGTGACCGGGGGGAGGTGCTCTCGGAGATCGCTCGGCAGCAGCTCGTGTGGAGCCACGATCTTCATGTCCGAGAGCAGGGAACGCATGCGCTCCTTCAGCGGGTCCGGGTCGACGGGGCAGAGCTGCTGCGGGCAGAGGTGGGTGATCGGCTCCTCAGCGTCGATCGCGTAGGTCCGTCCGAGCAGGGTGAACAGGTTGCGCGGATGGTCGGCGACGATCGGGAGGTTGGCTCGGCTCGGCCGCCGGCCAGTGAGCAGGGCGGGCACCGCGTGCTCGGTCAGCTCGTGCACCGTGCCCGCGTTGCGGAGCCAGTACGAGCCTCGGGCCAAGCGGGCGAAGTTGGGATAACGGACACGGTCGATGCGCCCGTCCGGGCCCAGCAGGGCGCTGAGGGGGAACTCGTCGAACACCACCATCACGACCGGCGTATCGCCTTCCACACGCGCGAGTGCCGCACCTTCGTCGCGGCCCAGCAGCCGGGTGATCGGCGAGAAGAAGAGGAACAGCACCAAGAAGACCAGCGGCACTGGCGCCAGGATGCTGAGAAAGGACCGGACCGCGTGTGCTCGGGCGTAGAGGAACGCCGCGCCCGCCCCCACCAGCAGCGCAGCCGGAATCAGGACCTCACTGGGCCCACCCACTCGCTTGATCACCTGCAGCACGAAGGCTGCGATCAACAGCGCCACGAAAACGAGGTGCACCCCCCGCCGCAGGCGCGCGTCGATCAGTGCGGCCACGCCCTCTACGGCCAGTAGCGGCAGCGGAGGGACCACCACCAGGCCCACCGCCAGCAGGACGATGTCGACGGGCTCCGAGCCACGGATCGCAAAGAACGCGGCACTCTGAGACAACAGGTCGAAGAGTGGCTGGGCAAATGCGAACGTGCACAGGACCACGATGTGAACGCCGTCCATCACCAGGCGGCGCGCGGGCTCGCGGGTGCGCCCGGCAGCGACTGCCGGCGCTCCGTCTCTGATTACGCCCTGTTCGATCCCGTCCCCCTTCGCAGCGCGCTAACGCTATGTGAGGTCTCGTGAACCGGCGCCGCTACCGGCGGACGCCCGTGACCACCTCACGGCTCGCCGGGCTGATCGCCCACAGCAGCCCACCGTAGACCGCCGCCCCGAGCGGGACCAGCGCCGGCAGCGGAACGCGTCGGAGGAGCCACAGGACGCCGCCCATGCCGACCGCGGCCGCTACCGCGGCGAGCACCGTCCGCGGCGCGGGGAAGAAGCCGAAGTAGCGCTTCATGAGCGGGTACGAGCCGGCCAGGATGAGCAGCTCGGAGGCCACGGTCACCACGGCGGCCGCGACGATCCCGTATCGAGGGACCAGCAGAAAGTTCAGTCCGACGTTGAACGTCAACGCGGAGAGGTTGAGCCATAGCGCGCTGGCCTGCCGCTCCTTGGCGATCAACGCGTATCCGAGAACGCCGTTGAACCACGCCAGCGCCCCCGCCGCGAGCAGAATGCGCAGCGGCTCTGCGGCGCCCTCGAACTCCTCCCCGCCGGCCAACTCGATGATCTCGGGCGCCAGGACGAGGCCCCCCGCGACCAACGGCACGCCGAGGATCACGAACACCTCGGTTGACATCTCGATCATGCGCCGCGCACGCGACTCGTCGCGTGCGACCGCCTCGCTCAGCAGCGGAAAGGTCGTGTTGAGCAAGATCGTGCCCAGCACCAGGGTCAGTTCGAGGACTCTGTACGCCAGGGTGTAAAGGCCCACCTGGCCGAAGGGCTCGTAGAGCGAGATGATCAGGGTGTCGGCGCGGAAGTAGACCGCGTTGATCGCGAGCGCAAGCCCAAGCGGCAGGGCGCTCGCGAGGAGCCCGCGCCACACCACGGGCTCCACCCGGAAGCGAACCGACACAATTCGCCGCGTCAGCAGCCAGATCACGACGAGCGTCGTCAGGGCGCCCCCGGCCGCCGCACCGAGAACCGGGTAGAAGCCGAGGTCAAGGACGGCCACGAGCACCGCGAGCCCCAGCGCGACCGCCCGGCCGGCAACGTCCGCGATCACCGCACGGCTCATCCGCAGGCGCGACTGGAGCACGGCCCCGAAGGTGGTGGCGATCATGCCGAAGAGAAGCGGCCCCCCGGCGAGGACGATCGCCACGCGCACCTCGCGGTCATACGGAAGTACCAGGCTGACTGCGGCCGCCAGGACGATCACCCCAATCGACAGCAGCAGGCGCAGGGTCAGCGTGTTGCCAACGAGCGCCTCGGTCCTCGACGGGTCCTTGCTGATCTCACGCACGACGGTCGTGAACAGCCCCACGTCCGCAAGCACGCCGAACAGCTGCATGTACATCAGCGCGAGGGTGTAACGCCCGTAATCGTCGGGCCCGAGGTATCGCGTGAGCACCGCGATCGAGACGAGCCCGAGCGCGAGGACGACGCCCTTTCCAGCCACTTGGACGGCCGTGTTCGAGGCCACCCGCCGTCGTGTCGAAGGCGTCACAGCGCCTAGTCTCCCGAAACCCGTGCTGACCCTCGCCGTCACCTACGCCGCCCTGCTCGGCGGCGCCGAGCGGTCGCTGGTCGATTTCGCGCAGGGGCTGCCGGGCGAGGTTGTGCTGGCCTGTCCGGACGGTCCCCTGGCCGAGCGCGCTCGCGCCGAGCAGTTCACGGTGTTCACCCTTCCCGGACGGTCGCTCGAGCTTCGCGGGAGTGCGGTGACGCAGGCCCGCGCCGGATATGACCTGGCGCGCCACGCCCGGGACGTCGAGCGCCTCGCCCGCTCTCTTGCACCCGATCTGGTGCTGACATGGGGGATGCGCAGCACGATCGCGGCGCCGGCGGCGCTGGCCCGGATCAGACCGCGCCCCGCCCTGCTGGCGCGCCATGTCGACTTCCTGCCCGGCCCGGTTGTCGGCCGCGCGATGCGCGCGGCCACCGCGAGGGCGGACCGGGTGTGCGTCAACTCGCGTGCCGTGGCGCGGGACCTCTACCCCGAGGACCAGCTGGGCGAGCGCATGTCCGTCATACCGCCGGGCGTCGACCTCGCGGCGTACGACCCCACGTGGGCGGCGGGTGCGCACCGAGAGGTGCTTCTCCTCGGGGCGCTCGTTGACTGGAAGCGTCCCGAGCTCGCGCTGGAGTCCGTCGCGCTTGCCGCCCGTGAGCTACCGGACCTGCGCCTGACGTTGGCAGGCGCGCCGATGGGCACGGCCGGCGACCGGCTGCTCGCGACCCTTCGCCGGCGCGCCGAGCGCGATGACCTGGCGGGACGGGTGCGGTTCGCGGGCGAGCTTGCCGATCCGCGGGTCGCGTTGCGTTCGGCGTGGTGCCTCCTCCACTGCGCCGAGCGGGAGCCCTTCGGCCGCGTGGTGCTGGAAGCCCTGGCGAGTGGGCGGCCGGTGGTGGCGCCTGCGGACGGCGGTCCGGCGGAGATCGTGGACGGAAGCTGTGGCCGGTTATACCCACCGGGCAACGCGGCGGCCGCAGCGGCGGCGCTGGTGGACGTGCTGGCGTCGCCTGAGCGGGCACGTACGCTTGGGGCGGGCGGGCCGCAGAGGGCCAAGCGCTATGACGCCGACGACGCCCGGCGCCGCTTTGCCAGCGAAGCTTCGAGGGCGGTCGCGGATCGGGACGCCGCCGGCGCGGGGCGAAAAGCGAGGCCGGCGCCTGCCGGGAGGGGACTGGCGATCGTGACGGTCACCCACAACTCCGGCCCGGAGGTCGTCCGTCTGCTGCGATCGGTCGAGCGGCACTTGCCCGGCGCGCAAGTGGTGGTGATCGACTCCGGCTCCTCTGACGGCAGCGCGTCCGCCGCGCGCGGCTCGGTTCCCGGCGCCGAGGTTGTCGAGCTGGAGGAGAACGTGGGGTTCGGGCGAGCCTCGAACGCCGGCGTCGCGCTCGCTCGAGAGCCCGTCTGCGTCCTGCTCAATCCCGACATCGAGCTCGTGGACGACTCGTTGGCCGCTCTGGCCAGGGACGTGTCCCGCGCGCGCACACGCGAGCGCATCCTGGGACCGCTCGCGCTACGCCCTGACGGCTCGGTGCAGGATACGGCGCAGCTCGAGCCGGGCTCGACGCTGCTGCTGCTAAAGGCGCTCCTGCCGCCCACGGCGGCGCCCGGACCGCTCCGGCGGCGTCTGGACCCTTGGCGATCTCGCCGCCCTCGCCGGGTGGCCTGGGCCGCGGCGTGCTGCCTCGTGGCGCGGACCGCCACCCTTCGGCGCCTCGGCCCGTTCGACGAGCGGATCTTCCTCTTCGGCGAGGACACCGAGCTCGGGATGCGAGCCGCTGAGCAAGGCGTCGAGACCTGGTTTCGCCCCGACGCCCGCGTTTTGCATCTCGATGCCCACTCGACCGGGCCTGCTTTCGGCGGCGAGGCCTTCGACCTTCTTGCCCGCCAGCGTCGTGCGGTGGTGGGCGAGCGTCGCGGCCCGAGAGTCGCCCGGCGCGACCACGCAATCTGGCTGCTGACGTTCCTCGATCGCATCCTGTTGAAGGCCCTCACCGGCCGGTCGACCTGGCGCGAGCGGCGTCAGCTGGCCGCCCAGTGGCGGGCCCGCGACGCTCCGGCCCGGCTCTGAACGGCGGTCATCGTCCCAGCGCCGGTCTAGGGCGAGGCGGAATGGAGCCGGCAGCGGACGAGGGTGGCCACGACCCGCAGGCCGTCGGCCGCGGTGAGCTTTTTCCCCTCGTCGCTCGTGCGGGCCTTGTAATGCACGGGAACCTCGAAAATCCGCTCGCCGTGCTGCAGCAGGCGCGCGGTGATCTCGGGCTCGATCGTGAAGCCCGACGCCTCTAGCGGAAGGCTCTGGAACACATCCGTGCGGATCATCTTGTGGCAGGTCATCAGATCTCGCAGGTAGACGTTGAAGATGATGTTGGCGATGAGGGTGACGACGCGGTTCCCCATGACGAAGAGAAACGAGTGGCTGGTGTAACCGTCGAACGCGCGCACCCCGAAGACCGCGTTCGTCCGGCCATCCTGCAATGGCGCCAGCAGGTCGCGGAGATCACGAGGCTCGTACTCGAGGTCGGCATCGAAGATCGCGCTGTATTCCCCGCGCGCCCGTGCCAGCGCGGATCGAACGGCGGCGCCCTTACCCTCGTTGCGGTCGTGTCGGAGGATCTGCACGTTCGCGGGCCACGCGCCGTCGGCCAGGATTTCAGTCGTCCCATCGGTCGAGCCGTCGTCCACGACGATCAGCTCGAGGTCCATCCCCACATCGGCGGCGACGACGTCGTGGATCGCACGCTCAACGGTTGCGGCCTCGTTGTAGACGGGCATGAGCACCGACAGCACGGCGCGGAAGCATACGTTCCGCCGAAGAGAACCCTGCCGGTTGCCTCAGCCGGCCGCGCGCGGCGGGACGAGCGGCGCGGACGGTGCCGGCTCCGCGGTCGCCTCACCCGGCGCGGGCTCGCCCGGCGGCGCGACAAGCCGCTTCAGGCGCAGGGCGGGGCGCTCCACGAGGTAGTAGCTGAGGGAGGCGAGGATGAGCGAGAAGAACAGCACCTCCAGGACCTTCAAATACGGATGGACCGTCGTCAGCAGCTCGAGCCCCCAGCGGTCGATCTGCTCCAGCACGGCCACGTGGTAGAGAAAGACCCCGTACGAGACCAGGCCGATGTAGAGCAAGGGCCGGGTCGCCAGCAGCCGGCGCACGAGCCCCCTGGTCTGATCGCCGAAGATCGCCGGTAACACCACGCACACGGCTACCACGACGTAGAGTGCCCGGCGGCCGAGCAGCTGGCCGTCGCTGATGCCTTCGGCGGGCGCTGAGCCCAGCCCGATTTGCGTGCTCACGACCCAGAAGGCCATCAGCGCCCCGGCCCAGGCCAGGCCAGGGAAGCGGTCGAGCGGTCGGAACGGGAGCGGCGGGCGCGCACCCTCGGTCGCGACGCTCGCCACGGCGAGCGCCATCCCGGCGCCGAAGTGGTCCATGAACGTCGGCAACGCGCGAAGCAGCGGCGTGTAGGTGCCCGACTCGACCTGTGAGAGGACGATCGCGTTGTAGACCACCCCACCGGCGAGCACGCCGATGACCGCGAGCCACTCGGACCGCAGGCGTGCGCGGCGGTCGCGGCCGGGCACCCGCCGCATGGCAAAGGCGTACAGCGGGAGCATGATGTAGAAGCCGACCTCGACGCACAGGGACCAGGCCTGCGGCAGTCCGCCGAAGAGGGCCTCCCGCTCGTAGATCTGCCCGAACAGGTAGTAGCGGAAGATCCCGGAGCCGCTGAACACTCCCGGCAGGCCGAGCCACAGCGTGATCACCGTGAGGGCCACCCAGTAGCCGGGCACGATCCGCAGGAAGCGCCGCCAGGCGTACACCCGCAGCGGAATCCAGCGCCGCCCGTGGATGCGGGCCGCCACGAACGGCCGGTAGAGCAGGAAGCCGGAGATCACGAAGAAGATCGAGACCCCCACGCTCATCTGGGCCGCGTAGGGCCGGATAGCCGCGTCCCCGGCGGTCGGGAGGACGGTGCCGAGCGCGTGGTAGGCGAGCACCAGCAGCACGGCAATCGCCCGCAGCGAGTCGAACAACGGGAAGCGCACGGCGCGCTCGTTCACGGCGACCCCGTCAGCATGATGTCCCTCGCGCGCGTGGACGGGCGACCCCGACGCCTCCCCAGGGCATCCACGCCTGCGCTCAGCGCCACCGCCGCGAGCAGCACGATCGGAACCTCGGCGGCCTGCCGGAACCGCGGGGTGCCGTACCCGATCGCGCTCGTGATGGTCACCATGACAATGGGGGCGAGCAGGATCCATAGCGCGCCGGGACGGCGGGCGATCAGCGCCGCGCCCACGATGGCGAGCACGGCAGCCGCCGCGAAGCTCGCCACGGTCAGCCACTCCAGCCACCTCGGGGAGCCGCGCAGGAAGTTGTTCATGTCCACCTGCTCGCGCACCCCGTAGATGCTCCACGTGCGCCCGATACGGGCGGCGACGACCTTCGGCACCTCGGCGGCGTGGTCGCCCGCGTAGCGCAGTCCGTCCTCGCGCCAGCGCTCCGCCACCACGGCCTCGTTGGTATGCGGCCCCACCCTCCCGTGCAGGCAGCCGATGTCCCACTGGCCGAGCAACCGGCCATAGGTGCTGTCGCAGTTGGCCCCGCCCAGCACGGAGGCGTCGTTGGTCGATATGAGCACGGGCCGGTCGAAGGCGATCCAGTTGCGCGCGGTCCAGGGCAGCACCACCAGAGCGGCACCGAGGCATACGAGCGCGGCGCGCTGCCAGCTCCGGTCGGGTCTACGCAGCGCGAGTGGCACGGCGAGAAGCGGGACCAGCAACAGTGCCTCGCCGCGGCCGAGCGCGGCCAGCCCCGTTGCGGCCCCCAGCGCGAGCGCGCGCCTGCCGGTCGGCCGTTCCCAGGCCCAGAGCGCGATGAGCATGACCAGAGCGATGGCGGCGCCGTACGCGGACTCGCTGTAGAGCAGGGAGTCGTTCACGATCAGCGGCAGGTAGACGGCCGCCACCGTGGCCGCCACCAGGCCGACCCGCGACCCAGCGAGGCGCCTCCCCGCCAGCCCGATCAGGACGACAGTCATCCCGCCCAACGCACACCCCGCCATCTGGTGCGCGTCCTTGCTGGTCATCCCGACGAAGGACACGACCGAGAGCAGCAATGGAAACAGCGGTGGATGTGCAGCCGTCGGCACCCCGAAGGGATGCTGGTAGCCCTCCCCGTCCGCCAGCCGATTCGCCACCTCGTGGTAAAAGGTTGCGTCGCCGAAGGGCTCTCCGACCGAGAGGCCGTAGACCACGCGCACCGTGAACCCGACGCCGGCCAGGGCGAGGAGCTTCGCGGAAAAGGCCGTCGAGGAGTCGGCGAGCCGGCGCACTGAGGTCACGATGCGAGGCCCTCCTGCCGGAGCCGCCAGAGGCGGGCGAGCAGCGGTGCCGCCACCAGGATCATCAGCGGCTCGAGAGCGACCCGGTAGCGGTAGTTGCCGTAGTAGACGAACCCGTACATGAACAGCGCGCCCACGAACAGCACCAACACCCCGCGAATCACGCGATTGCGCCACAACTCGTGGCCGAAGATGGCCAGCGACCCGAGCGTCGCCAACAGCAGCGTGTAGTACCCGAAGTCCGCGATCACCCGGATCGGGGTGGCTTCCTTGGCCTCGAAGGGCCGCTCGCCGGGCCTGCCGGCGTTGACCCACTCGAGCGCCCAGGAGTCGCCGCGGTTGAGGTTCATCAGCTTCAGCGGGATCAGCTCCAGCTCGCGCCAGGGATGGCTGGTCATGTATTCGAGCGCCTCGCTGCGCAGCAACCTGCTCTCCTCGACCTCGCGCGCGATGCCGCTCCGCGGGACCTGGCGCAGGAGCGACTCGGGCGCGTAGATCTGCGCGCCGGTGGCTTCCGGGTTGTGGCCCGACCAGAGCGTGGTGCTCGCGTTGGTCGACAGCGGCACGAAGGTGTCCAGCGCCAGTGTGTTGCGGAGCGACCAGGGCGCGATCACCACCATGGCCACCGCGCCCAGGGCGAGCCCGCTGACGAGCCACCGCCAGCGGGGGAGCTCCGGCCACCAGACCGCCAGCACGGCACCGATCAGCAGCACCCCCTCCCCGCGCGTCAGGATGGCGAGGCCGATCGCAACGCCCAGCACGGCAACCGCCCAGGGCCGGCGCGGCAGCCACGCAAGCAGGGCGAAGAACCCGACCAGCACGAACGCGTACAGCGTCTCGGAGAGGAGCACGTCGGTCCACAGGATCGACCCGGGCAGGATCGCGAGAAAGCCTGCCGCGATCGTCGCCGTGAGGCGGTCGAAGAGCCGGCGCGCGAGCAGGTAGAGCAGCGCCACCGTGAGCGCGCCGATGACCGCGTTGACCAGCTCGCCGGCGAGCGGGTCCGGCCCGGTGATGCGGTAGACGAGCGACAGCAGGAAGGGGAACACCGGCGGCCACTGGGCGGTCGGAACGCCCGGGTTGGATGCGAAGCCGTATCCGCCGGCCAGGAGCTCCGCGGTGCGGTGATAGAAGAGGGCGTCATTGAACAGCCCGCGGGCGATCAGGTCCTGGGCGACCGCGTCCGAAAGCAGGCCACCGGACGGGAGCGCAGGGCGTTCCACCAGGAGCACGAAGGCGACCCGCAGCAGTAACGCGAGCCCGCCCAGGGCGGCCGCGCGGCGAAGGTCGGAGGAGAGCAGCGCCTCGCGGGCCTTCGGCGTCGAGAGAGCGGCGGCGCGCATCGAGCCCGGTTCACGCTACCGGATGGGCAGGCCGCGGGAAGCCGGTCCGGTGCCCCACGCAAATCGTCAAGAATGGCCCGCGTGCCGTCGTCCCCGCAAGGCTTCTGGGCCCGCCTCGCCGTCATCGCCCTGGCCGCGCTGCTGATACGCGTCCTGTACACGGTCCTCATCGGCCAGGACACCCCCGGCGTCGGTGATTTCTTCTATTACCACGGCATCGCCAACGGGCTCGCCGCCGGCCGCGGCTTTGTCGACCCGTTTCTGTCGACCGACGCGGCTCCGTATCCGAGTGCCCTCCACCCCCCGCTCTGGCCGCTGGCGCTCGCCGCTGCGTCGAAGCTTGGGGCCACGACCCTGCTCGCCCATCGCCTCGTGGGCTGTCTGATCGGGGCGGCGGTCGTCGCGGTGATCGGGATGCTGGGCAGGAGCGTGGCGGGCGAGCGGGTGGGACTCCTCGCCGCGGCGATCGCCGCCGTTTACCCCACGCTGGTCGCCGCCGACGGATCCCTCATGAGCGAGACGCTCTACGGGCTTTGGGTTGCCGTCGCGCTGTTGCTGGCCTACCGGTTGCTCGAGCGGCCGGGCGCGGGGCCCGCCGCGGCCCTGGGCGCCGTGATCGGGCTCGCCGCACTGACCCGCGGCGAGGCGGTGCTGTTCGTCCCGCTGCTGGCGATTCCGATCGCCTGGCGCGGCGGGCGCAGCGGGCGGGCGCTGCGGATCGTGACGACCGTGGCGGCCACCGCGCTGGTGATCGCCCCCTGGACCGTGCGCAACTGGATCGAGCTCGACCGCCCGATCCTGATCTCCACGAACGAAAGCACTCTGGTCGCCGGCGCGAACTGCGACCCGACCTACTCCGGGCCGGACATCGGCTACTGGCGCCTCGACTGCATCTCCGAGCGCGAGCGGGGGCTGAACGAGGCCGAGCAGGCCGAGATCTGGCGGCGGGAGGGCCGTGGCTACGCCGAGGACCACTTCGGGCGCCTGGTCGCCGTGGTTGTGCCCGTGCGCGTGCTGCGAACGTGGGACCTCTACCAGACCCGGCGGCAGGCCAGGTTCGCGGAGGGCCGCTCGCCGCGCGTGACGCAGGCGGGCGTGGCCGTCTACTTCCTGCTCCTGGCGCTCGCGTGCTGGGGAGTCGTGCTGCTGCGCCGGCAGCGCGCGCCGCTGCTGATCCTGCTTGCCCCGTTCGTGGTCGTGTGCGTTTCGAGCGCGGCCGGCTTCGGCCTGCCGCGCTTCCGTCAGGCCGCGGAGATCCCCATCGTCGTGCTGGCCGCCGTGGCCGTGTCGGGGCTCCTCGCGCGCAGATCCCAGGCGCGAACCAGCAAAGGCGCGGCGACCAAGATCATGAGCGGCTCAAGCGGGACCCGGTATCGGTAGTTGCCGTAGTAGACGAAGCCGAACACGAACAGCGCGCCCGCGAACAGCACGAGGGTGCCGCGAGTTACCGGCCTGCGCCAGAGCTCGCGCCAGAACAGCAGGATCGACACGAGGGTGGCCGCGAGCAGCCCGTAGTAGGTGAAGTCGGCAGCCACCCGAATCGGGGTGCCGATCTCGGTGCCGATGGGCCGCTGGTCGGTCTCGCTGGCGTTGACCCACTCGAGCGCCCAGGAGTCGCCGCGGTTGAGGTTGAGCAGCTTCAGCGGGATCAGCTCGAGCTCGCGCCGGGGATTGGCCAGCATGAAGTCGAGCGCCTCCTTGCGCAGATTCCTGGCCTCCTCGACCTCGGGATTCTCGCTGGATCGACGTCCGATCAGGTCCTGGCCGGCGTAGCTCTGCCCGCCGGTGGCCCGGGGATTGTGGCCGGACCAGAGCGTGGTACTCGAGTTCGTCGAGAGAGGAATGAACGCGTCCATCACGATCGCGTTGCGGATCGTCCACGGCGCGATAACCAACGCGACCATGCCCAAGACCACAGCGGCGCGAACCAGCAGCGCCCCGCGCGGCGCGGCCGGCCACCAGGCGGCCAGCACCACGACGACCAACAGCAGCCCCTCGCCACGCGTCAGCGCCAGCAGGCCGATGCCCGCCCCGAGCGCCACCGCGGACGAAGCGCGCGGCGGCAGCAGCGCGAGCAGAAGAAAAAACCCGACGAGCAGAAACGTGTAGAGAGTCTCCGCGAGCAGCACGTCGGTCCACAGGATCTGCCCCGGGAGGACGGCGAGCACCGCGGCCCCGACGAGGGCCTCTCGTCGGCTGAAAACCTTGCGGATCAGCGCGTAGAGAAGCGGCACGGTGAGCGTCCCCAGCACCGCGTTGAAGAGCTCGCCCGCGAGCTGCTCGTGCGAGCCCGTGAGGCGAAACACCAGCGAGAGCACCAGCGGGAACACCGGTGGCCACTGCGCGGTCGGCTCGCCGGGAACGAAAGCGAAGCCGTCGCCGTTGGCCAGCGAGTTGGCGGTGAGGCCGTAGAAGAAGGTGTCGTTGAAAACGAACTCGTCGCGTTCGACGGCGAGCACGAGCGCGAGGCGGAGGGCGAGCGCGAGCCCGCTGAGCAGCGCCACCAGGCGCACATCCTTCGAGCGCCACATGGCTCCTACTCGGCTGCCGCGACGACCGCGGGTGCGGCCTGGCGACTTCGCCCGCCCGGCTCCAGGCGTCGGAGCGGACGCTCGACCAAGAGGTAGCTGAGAGTCCCGAGCACGACGGCCAGGGCCAGAGTGACGACCGGCCACGCGATGTACGAGACGACGCCGTCGCCCGGGTCGAAGCCCCAATCCTTGAGCTGCTCGATCACCGCGAGGTGGTAGAGCAGCAGCCCGTACGAGATCAGCGCGAGGAACAGCAGCACCCTGTTGTTCAGAAGGCGGCGCGTGAGCCCCTGGCCCGGATCGCCGATGGCGAACGGCAGGAAGATGAACAGCGCGACCAGGAGGTTCAGGGTGTGCTCCGCGAAGTACTGGAGGTGGTCGCCCGGATCGGGGTAGGGGCCGGTCAGCCCGATCTGCGTGCTCACGAACCAGAAGCACACCAGGGCGATGACCAAGCCGAGCGACGGTACTCGCGCGAACACCCGGAAGGCCCCAGGCAGCGGGCTCTCCCCCGGCTCGGGCTGCGCCCCGGTCCAGCGCTTCCCGAACCACAGGCTCAGCACCGCGAGCGCCATGCCGGGCGCGAGCCAGTCGAAGTACGCCGGCAGGAAGTAGCTGACCACGTAGTCGTCCCGCAGCCCGGCGAGGTCCACGACGATCCGGTAGACGACGCCGAACGCCAGCAGCGCCGCGCAACCCCAGAGCTCCGCGTTGAAACGCCCGGCACGGTCCGCGCCGAAGCGCCGTACGACCGCGCCGTAGAGCGGCACGAAGGCGTAGAAGACCATGAGGATGCACAAGAACCAGGCGATCGCGATCCCACCGAGAGCCGTCTCGGGCGAGTAGACCTGCCCGAACAGGTAGTAGGTGGGGATGCCCCGCGCGGTGAATATCCCGACCCCGGCCGTGGTGATCCAGAGCCCGGTGATCGTCAGCGCCACCCAGTACGGCGGCACCACCCGCAGGAAGCGATTGCGTGCGTAGCGCTTCAGCGACGGCGGCGGCGTGGCGTCGAGATGCGAGCGCGCGTACGGTCGGTAGATGAGGAAGGCGGACAGCATCATGAAGAGGGCGACGACGAACTCGAACCGCGTCGTGTAGGGCCGCAGCGTCGAGTTCGCGTGGGCGCCGGAGGGGCCGAACGTGTGGGTTAGGAGGATCGCGAGCGTCGTAAGCGCCCGCACAGAGTCGAGCAGTGGAAGGCGCCCGGCAGCCGAGCTCATCCCGGCCGAGAGTACCAGCGGTCTGCCCGCCGGGACGGGGTACCTAGGAGGCGCCAACGAGCTCGGATTGCGGCCGTTTGCGGGCTGCCTCTCCGCCCTCCGGCCGGGCGCGCAGCTGCCGCCGTCCGAACAGGAACGCGAGCCCGTAGAGGACGCCGACGAGCACGACCAGCGCCCGGTATCCGGTCAAGAGCGACGCGTACTCGAGCAGCCCGCCGACCATCGCCCCCAGCAGGTTTGCGCCGAAGGCCGTCGTCGACGAGCTGGTGTCCGCGAAGCGCTGGGAGAAGACCAGGTTGGCGAGGAAGATCGGCAGGAAGGTGATGCCGGTGGCGACGATGAAGCGCGGCACCGGAGCGAGCGCGAGCAACGAGTCGGGCGCGACGAAGTAGGCAGGAACGAGCGCCGCCAGAAGCATCGCGTAGAGGACCTGGGGCCGCGGCAGCCGCACGCGCCGCGCCGTCTCGACGGCCGCGAGCACGGTGACCAGGATCCCGGCGAACACGAGCGCGTTGACCAGCCAGGTGGTGCCGAACAGGAGGGCGAACTGGACCACGCTCTTGGTCTCGAGCAGCAGGAACGCAGCGCCCATGAAGAACAGGTCGGCGTACGCGAACATCGGGCGCAGACGGCCCGCCGCCACGCGGATCGCCACCGCGGAGGCGATCAGGATGGCCAGGATCGTCGCGAGGTAGAAGCCCGGAATGCCGGGCTCACGCAGGTACGGGAAGGGGTGATCGTCGATCGACGGCTCGGGGACGGGCGCGGTGGCGCTCGCCCAACGGGTGTCACATCTGAGCGAGGCGGGATTGCGGCTCGTGGTGAGCACCGCCAGCCGCCCCTCGCCGCCGAAGCTGTCCACGCACGGCGGCCGGCCAAACGCTTGGGCGAGCGTGTTGGCGTAGCGGTCGATGAGCCACTGCTCGCGGTAGTAGTTGTACATGGCGAACACCCCGTCCGGGCTGAGGTGGTCGCGCGCCGCCTCGATCGCCTGTTTGGTGAACAGGTAGCTCTCGAGTCGCAGCGACGACTGCCCCGCCACCAGCGTGAGCGAGTCGGGCAGCGCGAGCAGGATGCGGTCGTAGCGTTCGTCCGAGCGCTCGAGGAATGCCCGCCCGTCGGTGATGTGCACGTCCACGCGCGGATCGGAGTAGGGCCGGTCGGGGTGGAGCTCGCGTCCCAGTTCGTACAAGCGCTCGTCGATCTCGACCGCGTCGACGTGACGCGCCCCCTGCGCAAGAGCGATCGCAACGTCGTTTCCGCTTCCCGCGCCGATGATCAGAACCTTGTCCTTGGGTACGCCGGGAGCGGTGCGCTCGTAGGGACGCGCGTAGAGCGGGTTGCGCGTGGAGGCCAGGATCACCTGGTGCGGGATGCCGTTGACGCTGATCTCGGGGGGGGAGCCGGTTTCGTCCTCGTGGCGATCGAGCGTCACCTTGTAGTACGGGGACCAACTTGTGTCCGGCTGGACCGACTCCACTGCCAACAGGGCCACGAGAGCGACAAGGGCGAGGCCGCCCAGCAGCCGCAGTCGTCTGCCCAGCAGCACCGCGAAGATGGCCGCGACGACGGCCCCCCAGGCCACCGGAGGCAGGCTCAGGAACGACAGCCCCGCGAAGGCGGCGACGCCGAGCAGCGAGCCGAACAGGTCGAGGCGGTAGGCCTCGAGCGCCCGGAAGCGGGCGAACGTGCGCGCCACGCCCTCGCCGATGAAGGCCATCGTCGCCGCGACGGCGACGAAGATCACGGTGAGCGTGAGCGCGCGCGGCGGCCCCTCGCTCTGGAGCTCGCCGAAGTAGATGACGCCCTCCGCCGAGCGGCGGATCTCGACGGGGAAGACGAGCACGAACACAACCAGAAGGACGAGCGCCACCGGCGCGAGCGGGAACAGGTCGCGCTCGCGCCGCGCCCGCAGGAATCCAAGCCCGATCCCGAGGAAGGAGCCGAGCAGGACGAAGTTCGAGAAGTACGACAGGTAGACGATGTTCGAGCCCGTCCATCGGATCAGCGCCAGCTCGACGAAGAGCATGAGGAAGCTGAGGAGGACTAGGCGCTGCTTGTCTGACATCGGCTGAAGGCCAGGACCGGTCTCGCGGAAGCCGGATCACCCTACTGATGCCGGCCTCAGGCGACGCCGTTAGGGTGCGCGCCGCATGGGGGAGCGCGCACCGGCCCGCGTACTGCTCGCGATTGGGCTAGTCGCAGGGTGCACCCTGGCCCTTCAGGTGCTGCTCACGCGGTTGTACGCAGCCGTGCTCTTCTACCACTTCGGCTTCCTCGCGATCTCGCTGGCGCTGCTTGGCACGGGCGCCGGCGCGATCGCCGTCTACCTTCGGCCTGCCTGGTTCCAGCAACTGTCCCTGCGCGCCACGTTGTCGCGTGCCTGTGTGGGGTTTGCGCTGCTGCTCGCGCTCGTTCCGCTCGTACTCGTGCGGCTGGACTACACGTTCGCCGACACGGTCACGCCGCGCTTCCTGGCGGTGCTCGCGCTGTCCTGTGCGCTGTCCGCCGTCACGTTCCTGGCCGGCGGCATCGCGATCGCGCTCGCGATCAAGGCCTACGCGCGCCGGGCCGGCCGCGTGTACGCGGCGGACCTCGCTGGGGCAGCGGTCGGAGCGTTCATAGCCGTCCCCGTCATGTGGACCGTGCCCGTACCGACGCTGCTGGTCGGGCTCGGGCTGCCGGCAGCGCTGGCGGCATGGCTGCTGGCGGAGCCGCGGCGGCCCGAGCGGCGGCTCGCGCTGGCTGCGGCCTTCGTTGCGATCGCGGTCGTGGTGCTCTCCGAGACGACGGCGGCCACTCACGTGAAGCCGTTCACGCGCGTCTCAGGGACCGCACCGGTGTCCGACCGCTGGACGCCGCTGAACCGGGTCGTCGGCTACCCGCCGCCAGAGGGCCGCGGCCCGCTCGCCTACGTGTTCTACGACTCGATCTACGCACCCGCGATGGTGCGACGCCCAGGGGAGCCGGTGCCCGACTGGGAGCCGCTCCGTCTCGGTCCCCAGAGCATCGGTTACGCGCTCACCGGCCCCGGTCGCGCCCTGGTCATAGGGGGCGGAGGCGGCCGCGACATCCTCAACGCCCTCTCGTCAGGACAGCGGCGGGTCGATGTGATCGAACTCAACGACGCGATCCGCAAGACGGTGGACGAGGAGCTCCGCCCCTGGACGGGCGCGCCCTACAGCCTGCCCGGGGTCGACGTGACGGTCGGCGACGGGCGCTCGACACTCGCGGCCAGCGACGAGCGCTATGACCAGGTCCACATCGGCTTCACGGACACCTTGAGCGCCAACTCCGCGCAGGCCTTCGCCCTCACCGAGTCCAACCTGTACACGCTCGAGGCCTTCGACGAATACCTCGACCACCTCGCCCCGGGCGGCGTGCTGAACGTCTCACGCCTGCGCCGGCTGGTCGGGGACGAGGCGCTGCGCGCGACCGTGCTCACGCTCGAGGCGCTCCGCCGCCACGGCGTCCGAGACCCCTCGCGCAACGTAGTCGTGATCCTGGGTGAAGACTTCTTCGACGGCGAGTTCGGCACGGTGCTCGCCCGCATGGAGCCGTTCACCCCGCGCGAGCTGGCCCTGGTGAGCCGCCTCGCGGACGAGCGCGGGCTCGGCGTGGCCTACGCGCCCGGCGGGCCGTATCGCAAGGAGTGGGCTGGACTCGGCACCGCCCCGAGCCCGCTCGCGTTCTGCCGCTCCTACCGGCTCGACGTCTGCCCGCCGACCGACGACAAGCCCTTCTTCTTCAACATGAGGCGGCTGTCGGACGTGGGGTCGTCGGAGACCGACGGCTACTTCTACTCGATCGACCCGGTGCTGGTCCTGCTCGCCACGCTGCTGGTGCTGGTCGTACTGTCGGCGTTCGCCTTCGTGCTGCCGCTCTTGCTGGTGCGCGGCCCACGGCGCCCGCCGCCGCGCTCGCTGGTGCTGTTCGCCGCGATCGGTCTCGGGTTCCTGGTGCTCGAGGTATCGCTCGTGCAGCGCTTCGTGCTGTTTCTCGGCTTTCCCACATACGCGCTCTCCGTGGTCCTGTTCGCCCTGCTCCTGTTCGCGGGACTGGGAGCGTTCCTGAGCACGCGCTGGTCGGCGCCGCGCCGCTCGCTCACGCTCACGCTGTCGCTCGCGCTGCCCCTGATCCTCGGCGCCGCGTTCGGCCTCGAGCCGCTCCTTGACGCCCTGATCGGGCTTCCCTTCTCGCTGCGCGTGGCGACCGCGATCCTCGTGCTCGCTCCGTTCGGGCTCACGCTCGGGACCGTGATGCCGGTCGGCCTCGCCCGGATCGAGGTACTGCATCCGGGCGCGACGCCGTTCGCCTGGGGGCTGAACGGAATCATGTCGGTCGTCGCCTCGGTGCTGGCTGTGGCAGTGGCGATCACGTTCGGCTTCACGGCCACGACGCTGATCGCATTCGCCTGCTACGGGATCGCGCTCGGCGACGTGGTGCTCGGCCGCTGGCCGGGCACCGCCGAGGCTGAGGCCGAAGAACGGGCGCCGGTGGCCGGGCTCGAAGCGGCACGCCCGTAGGCTGGCCGCGATGCCACCGGTCGCGCACCATGTTGTGCTGGGGTTCGCGATCGCGGCCCTCGGCGGCGCCGGGGTGCGCCTCGCCTCGTTGGCAGCCCCCAGCGGTCCCGAGCGTGCCGTGGCGGCTGTTGTCATAGCGGCGTCGATCGCGGCGCTGGAAGCTCTTGCCCTCGGCCTGGTGCGACTGGGCACGAGCACGGCCGCCCTCGCGGGTGCGGCCGCGCTCACCTGGGTGCTGGCGCGCCGCTTCCTTCCAGCTCCGGCGTCGCCGCCGGGCAGAGAGCTGGCGGCAGCGTGGCGCGCGGCTTCGCCCGCGCGGCGCGTGGCGCTCGGCGCCCTCGCCGGCATCTGGGCCGCGTGGGCGGTCTGGCTGCTGCGCTACCCGGCGCTCGGCATCGACACCGTCGCCTATCACCTGACCGAGGTCGTCGCCTGGGTTGGCGACGGCAGCCCGGGCGCGATCGAGCCACTGTTCCCGACCATTCCGGTCGGCAACTACCCGCTCACGAACGAGGTGCTGCTGGCGTGGGGCACGGGGATAGCGCGGAGCTTCGTGTTCGTCGGCCTCTGGGCCCCGGCGATGATGGCGCTGCTGGTGGTGGCAAGCTGGAGTGGGCTGCGCGCTCTTCGCGTCCCGATGGTTGCCGCCAGCGCGGCGGTCGCCGCCCTGTGCCTGCTCCCGGTGCTCACGCACTACCAGCAGAATGGCGCGAATACCGACCTCCCGGCGTTCGCCTGGCTCGCGAGCGCAGCCTTCTTGTCCTATGCGTCGAGGCGGCGCCCGGTGTTGCTCGCCCCGGCCCTGCTGGCCGCCGGGCTGGCGGTCGGCACCAAGACGACCACGCTGCCGCTCACCCTGCTCGTGCTGGTCCTCGCCTTCGTTGCAGCGCGACGCGAGCTGCGCAGGCTGGCTCGACCGCTGGCGCTGGCCGGCGCCGCGGCGCTCGCGCTCGGCGGCTACTGGTACCTGCGCAACCTGGTCGACCACGGCTCGCCGTTCTGGCCGTTCGTCGCGACCCCCTGGGGTGACGAGTTGCCCAAGGAGATCGGTCCGGAGCGGGGCGTGAACGCCAGCTTCCTGGATCATCCGCGCTTCACGATCGAGCGCGTGGGTGATGAGTGGCTCGACCTGTTCGGCGGGGGCTTCTTCCTACTGGCGGCCGCGCTCGTCGCGCCGCTGCTCGCCCGTGACAGGCGTGTGACCGCCGCGGCGGTTGCGACCGGGGTCTCGGTGCTGATCTGGATGAACGCACCGTTCACGGGCGCCTCGGTGCGGGAGTACGAAGTGGCCACCGCCTCGACCGTGCGCTACCTGATTCCTGCGCTCGGCGCCGCCGTCCTCACGCTCGCGCTGGCGGCCACCTCGAACAGGCCGGCGGCCCGCCGGTTCGCGGTGATCTCACTCTCGGCGGGGTTCGTCGTGAATCTGGCGCAGACCGCCGACCTCGGCTTCCCGAGCGTCCCGCGAGCGTGGGTGCCCATTGCCGGCGCCGCGATCGGGGCTGCGCCGCGGCGCTGGCCACGCGGGTGAGCGCGCGGCCGCCCTCGTTGCCGGCGGGCGCGCGAACGCTGATGACGGCGCTCACCTGCGCGACGGTAGGGGCGGTTGCGGCTGCCGGCGCCGCGGGCTTCGTCGAGCGCCACGCGGAGACGGCGGATCTGTACGGCACCGATACGGTCCGTTGGTTTGTATCCCAGCCGGAGTTTGGCGACGGCGCCGACCCGATCTGGGCGGCACCGGTGACGCTGGCTCCGTTGGGCGGCGACCGGCTGCAGCACCGGTTCCGCTGGATCGAGGGGGACGCGCCCTGTCACGAGGTCCGGGCGCGGGCGCGCAAGAGCTGGGTGATGGTGATCATGTTCCCGCCGGACGGGAGGTTGCTGTCGCCCAGCGGGCGCTGCCTCGAGGACCAGCGCCCGGCTCACAAGGGCGCGGGCTTCAGCGTCTACCGGGGCTGACTGTGTCGAACGTCGCCCATCACGCCGCCCTGGTCCTGTCGCTGCTGGCGCTGGCCGCGGCGAGTCTGCGAGCCGCGTCCCAGCTCGCGGATTCGGGCCTCGAGCGCGCTGTGACGGCGGCTACGTTCGCCGCCACAGCGGCCGGGCTCGAAGCGCTCGCCCTCGGGCTGGTCGGCCTCGGCGGCGACCCCATTCCGCTGGGGCTCACGGCCGCGGCCACCTGGGCGCTCGCGCTGGCCGTGTTTCCTGCGCCTCGCGTCCCGCCGGCAGTCGAGATGGCCGCCGCCTGGCGGGTAGCGTCGCCCGCCGCCCGGATCCTCGTTGCCGGCGTGTGCGGCGCCGGCGCCGCCTGGGCAGCGTGGCTCGTACACGTTCCGGCCCTCGGATACGACAGCGTCAACTACCACCTGCCCGAGGTCGTCATCTGGGTTCGGGACGGCAACCCCGGGGCGGTGATCCCGGGGATTCTCGACTCCGTGACGTACCTGCCGCTGATGGCCGAGGTGCTGCTCGCCTGGCAGGTCGGCATTGCCCGCAGCCTCGTGCCGGTCTCGCTGCTGGCTCCCGCCTCGATGCTCCTGCTGGCCGTGTCGGGCTGGCTGGGGCTGCGAACGCTCGACGTCGGGCGGCTCGCGAGCGCGGTCGCGGTGGGGACGCTGTGCGCGGCCCCGATGGTCACGCACTACCAGATGAACGGCGCCTACAACGACCTGCCGGCGCTGTCCTGGCTGATCACAGCGGGAGCGCTGGCGGCCGCGTCGCGCCGAAACGCCGCGCTGCTGGCGCCCACGCTCCTGGCCGCTGCGCTCGCGGCCGGCACCAAGACCACGGCGCTCCCGCTCTCGGTCTTCGTCCTGCTGCTGGCGATCTGGCCGCAGCGCCGCCGGCTGCGCCCAGCTGGCGCTCCCGCTGGCGCTCGCCGGCGGGGCGGCGCTCGTGATCGGCGGGTTCTGGTACGCCAGGGACTTCGTGGTCCACGGGTCGCCGTTCTGGCCCGACGTCGCCGCCCCGTGGGGCGACCCGACGCCGGTCGAGTCGCCGAGCTTCCTGGACCGGCCCCGTGCGACACTCGACCGCTTCCTCGACGACTATCTCGAACTCTTCGGGGGCGGCCTGCTGATGATCGGCGCCGCGCTCGTGGTTCCCTTCGCCGGCCGCGACCGCGCCGTGTGGGTTGCGGGCGCTGCTACCGCCGTCTCCTTCCTCTTGTGGCTCAACGCGCCCGCCACCGGTGCGGCCGAGGGCGGCTCTGTGGTGGGCACGCTGTCGACCGTCCGCTACGTCCTGCCGGCGTTGGCCGCCGCGACGGCCACCCTGGCGCTGGCCACCCGCAACGGCGGCCTGACTGGACGGGCGGCCGGCCTGGTGCTGGCAGCGGCACTGGTGATCAACATGCTGCAGACCCGGGCGCTCGGCTATCCAAGCGTGCCGGGCGTTCGGGTCCTGGCGCTCGGCGGCCTGCTCGGCGTGGGCGCAGCCGTCGCGGCCACGGCGCTGTCGGGGCGGCTGGCGGCCATACCCCGCTGGGCCGGCGCAGGGGTCGCCGTGGCGACGCTCGCGGCCGCCGCCGGGGCGCTCGCCATGGGAGCAAGCGGGTACGTCGAGCGACATGTGCAAGCCAACGCGCGCACGGTGTACCCCTACGTCGGGATGGTGCGCTGGCTGGCCGGGCAGCCGCGCTACCAAGCCGGTGACGCCCCCGTCGCCATCGCGCCGATCCCAAACGGCTCCGTCGTCGGAGATCGGCTTGAGCACCGCATCGAAGTGGTCCCGCTCCGTGAGCGGTGCGACGCCGTGCGGGCGCGGCTGCGCGACCACTGGGTCCTGCTCAACTTTCTTGACGTCGTGCGCGACTCCACCGCCGCCCGCTGTCTCGAGGATGTCGAGCCGAGCTTCGAGGGCTCGGGGTTCCGCGTTTACCGGCCGTCGGGTGCCTCGCCGCCGTAGACCTCGAACTCGCCGCCCCTCCAGCGCGGCGTGAGCCCGTCGTAGCACGGCGGGTTGGGCCAGGAGCGGTTGACGATGACCCATCCCTTCCGCAGGTGCTCGTCGACCTCCCGGCAAGTATCGAGAGCGTCCACGAGGTCGATTCGGTGCTGGAGGCGGTCGCCCGCGAGCGCGGCGTTCATCACGACCGAGAAGGCAACCGGGCTGTCGCCGTCCAACCACTCGGGCTGCGAGAGAAACCAATCGAACATCGCCGGAGCAGCCGAGGCGAGCTTGTTGGCCTCGGAGACGTTGGCCGCGTTGAAGCGCTTCGTGAAGCCCGATGCCGCCACCGACAGGAGCAGCCCGGCGACCACGATCGCCGGCACCGTGGCCAGGCGGGCCACGAGCGGCCAGTCACCTCGCCCAGGCAAGAGTCGCGTCAGGGCGACGAGCGCTCCCGCGGCCAGAGCGCCGGCCACGACGATCCTGACCGGCGGTGCGCTGGGGTAGCCGAGGTCGAACAGCTGCCACGCGGTGAACCCGAGCGCGATGCTGAGCGCACCCAGCCCGTACGGCCATCCGTAGGGGCGTTCCCGCGCTGCGAGGCAGAGCGTGAGCGCCGCGACCGTGAAGGTCGGCAGCAGGTATCGCACCGTGGTGAGCGCGCTCGAGCCCGCGTCACCCTCGGAGATCCCAGTGAAGGGTGCGTTCATCCAGAGCAGCAGCGACAGGGCGGTGACCACCGTCGAGGCGATCACCGCGCGCGTCCGGGTCGCGAGGGGAGCGAGCAGCGCCCCGGCGATCAGCAGGTATCCCCCGGCGAACGGCTGCGCCCAGTCGCTGAGCAGAAAGTCGATCGTCCGGCGGGGTGTGTCGAGAAAGCGTGTGTAGACCTGCTCCACGACATCGCCCGACGGCGCGATGACCTCGGGCACCGGGTCACCCCACGGGGTCTCGACGAACGGCCAGAGTGGCGAGCCGTGCAGCACGAGGTTGCGCAGGTACCAGTAGCCGCCAACCGCCAGGCCCACCGCGCACGCCAGCGCGAGCGGGCGCCACATCGCCCTCAGGTGCTCGCGGTGGATCACCGCTGCGATCACCAGCACGAGCAGCACCAAGGGCAGCGTGGTCGTCTTCGTGCCCACCGCCAGGGCGGCGGCCAGCACCACCGCCGTGACGAGCTTGGGACGGCCGACGGAGGCCGCACAGAGCGCCGCCGCACACACGAGCCAGGCCAGCGCGGGCAGGTCGGTGTGGGCGCCGTTCTTCTGCCAGTGCGTCAGCGGCGGGGTGAGGCAGAGCGTCAGCACCGCCAGGCCCGCGTGCAGACGAGGGACGCTGACGCACCGCAGGCCGGTCCAGCAGGCCGTGGCCAGGAGCGCCAGCGTCACCGGTGCCCACAGCATCACGGGCACGAAGCTGCGTGAGATGCCGCTCGACCATTCCAGAAGCACCTCGTTTGTCACCGGGTAGGCGCCCACCGGGTAGCCCGGGAACAGCTCGGAGACCGAGCCCGGCCGGCCGGAATGCACCCACTCGACCACCTCCGGCACGTGGTAGATCATGCTGTCCGCGCCCAGGATGGGATGGCGCACCAGCCAGACCGCCCAGACCAGCCAAGCGCCGACCCCCGCCGCGAGCGCCACGCGCGGCCCCATCGGCGCGCTCGCCCACCACGCCAGGAACTCCTCGCGCGCCGGCGGGGCCGTGTCCGGTGCAAGGCGCCGCGCGACGAGCCAGGTGAGCACCGCCGCGAGGGCCAGCGCGACCGTGTTCCCGCCCAGGCCGACGAGCCCGAGCCCCAGCGCCTCGAGCGCCGCGAGCGCGGCGCCAAACACGGCGGTGGCAACCACGCGTGCGAGCCCGCGGGCGCCAGTGAGCGCGGCCACCCGGAAACCGGCGCCGGCGAGGGCCGCCACGGCGGCTACGAAGGCGATCTGATGGATGACCGTCAAGCCGCGACCCGGGCGGGACCCTCAGCCTCGTCGGGGGTCCGGTGCCGGTGTGGCGGTCCTCGAGAGCGCCGGTTCTCCGGGGGCGGCGCGGCGGCCGAGGGCGCCGTGTGGACGGACATTGGGCGATCCTAGACAGGCTCGGATCGGGTGATCGCCGGTCCGGCGCGCCCCCGCTTGAGACGACACCGCCAGATCAAGGCTCCCCTAGGGTGACCCACCTCCGAGATGTCGATTTCGACCGACAGTGCTGTCGAGCGGTTCGCCAACGACCACGAGTACCTGGCGCCCACGGCGATACTCGGCCTGATCACGTGTCTCTGGTTCTGGCCGCTGCTGACGGGTGAGCAGCTCGGGCAGAGCTTCATCCTCCATCAGTTCGCCCCGTGGCTGGGAGGCGTTGACCCCGCGTCGCTGCCCGAGCGCGGACCGTTCGTCGATGCCGCCGTGGCGTTCCATCCCTGGGCGGAGGTGGCGCGCGACCAGATCCTCTCGGGCCACCTGCCCCTGTGGAACCCAACTGAATGGGCCGGCATGGCCCTGCTCGGCAACTTGCAGTCGGCCCTGCTGTTCCCGCCAAGCTGGCTGCTGATCTTGATGCCGTTCGGCTACGGGTGGGGAGTGCTGTCGGCCGTGAAGGTGCTCCTCTCGGGACTCGGGGCTTTCACCCTGGCGCGGCAGCTCGGTGTGGGCCGCGGCGGAGCGCTCGTGGCGGGCGTCGTCTACATGCTGTCCGCCCCTCTGATGCTGTGGCTGCAGTACCCGCTGGGCAGCGTCTTCGCGATCTTCCCCTGGCTGATGTGGGCCACCACCCGGCTCGCGAGGCAGCCGACCCCCGCTTCGATCGCGGCCGTCGGAATAGCCACCGCCCTCCTGCTGTTCGCGGGTCATCCCGAGTCGGCGTTCATCGCCGTGTCGGCGATCGCCGTATACCTGGCCACCCTGGTTGCGTTCGACCACCGGGCGGGCCCAGGGGGCTCGCGGCCGTTTCGGATTGTCGTGTGCTGGGCGGCCGGCGGGCTACTCGGCGCGGCGATCGCCGCCGTGGCGCTGATCCCGTTCCTGGTCGCGCTCGGGGACAGCGTCACCTGGGACGAGCGCGGCAAGCTCATTCCCGCGGATGCCCCGTCGCTCGCCGATCTACTGCAGTGGGCGATGCCCGGCCTGTTTGGTGACGGGGAGCCGAACCTCTACGGGAGATGGCCCTTCGGGTACTTCGGGCTCCCCGCCGTGATCCTTGCGCTCGTAGGCCTCGTCCGCTACCGCCGGGATTCCGGCGCCCGCGCGCTGCTCGCGATGACGGCCGTGACGTTCCTGGCGATCTACCGCGTGCCGCCGGTGCGCTGGGTGCTGGAGGAGGTCCCGCCCTGGGCGAACACCTATCTGGGGCCGGAGCGCCTCTACTTCATCATCGCGCTGGCGGGCGCCGTCGGCGCCGGTGCGGGGGTCCACGCGCTGGTACAGCGGCCCCTGCCGCTGCGGCGGGTCGTGTTGGTCACGGCGGCGACCGTGCTCGTCATCGGGCTCGGCTTCGGGGTGGCCCAGGCCGCGGGGGACCTCGGCGCGCCCCGCTCGGTCAAGCGCGAGAGCATCGCGATCACGGCCGTGCTCGTGCTCGCTGCCGGCGTGCTGCTCGCGGCCCTGGGCCGGATTCGTCCGGTTGCGGCAGTGGCGGCGGCGCTGGCCGTGGCCGTCCTGAGCCTCGCCGGGCTGCAGAACTTCAACCTCACCCTCCCCCCGAACCAGGCCTATCCCGCCAAGCCGCGCTCGATCGCCCAGCTCCAGAGCCGGCCCGGACCGTTTCGCGTCGGTGTCTTCCGCGCGAGCGGGACCGAGCTGACAATGCCCGCCAACACGGCGGGCCTGTACGGGCTGGAGAGCATCGAGGGCTACGACTACCCGCTGTCGCGGCGCTGGTCCGACTTCCAGTCCAGCGTGCTCGGGTTCGGCGGCTCGGCCTTCCCCGAGCTGCGCACCGCTCAGGAGCCCCCACGCGGCGCGGCCCTCGCCGCGCTGCGGATGATGAACGTCCGCTACTACGTCGGCGCTCCCGGCACGCGCCCTGAGTCGGGGGCCTTCGAGACGGTCTACAGCGGCCGCGATGCCGTGATTCTGCGCGATCGTGCCGCGCTGCCGCGCGCGTACGTGGCGCCGGCCATCCGCCCGCTCTCCGACGACGACGCTCTCGCGGTTCTCAAGCAGGGTGGTCTGGATCCGCGGCGGGAGGCGCTCGTGCCCGCAGGGGTGCAGGTACGGCCGGGCAGGGCGTTCCGAGCTGCTCGCGTGGAAGTCCTCGCCCCTGACCATGTGCGCGTGCACGTCCCGCGCGGGGCGGCCGGGTGGCTGGTGCTCGCGAACTCCTACTCGCGCGAGTGGAAGGCCGAGGTCGACGGACGCGACACCGAGGTGCGACCGACCAACTTCGCCACCATGGGCGTTCCGGTGTCGAGCGGAACCAGCGTCGTCGACTTCCGGCTCGACCGCACCAATCTCTGGCTCGGCGCCGCGATCAGCCTGGTGACGCTCACATGCGTGGCGTTGCTCGCGGTGAGCGGCAGACGGCGACGACGTCGAGCGCCTGCTCCAACCCCTCGCTCCTGAGCTCGAAGTCGTCCACCGTGATCTCGGCCGCCCCGGGATTCGGACTTTCGCGCTCGCTCGTCAGTTGGCGGTCGTAGAGCCTCTGTAGGACCCTGCGCGGGACGAACCGGCGCAGCCGCAGCGGATCCTTTCGCAGCAAAGCGTCGAGCTTGAGGCGCTCGCCGGCGACGAGCTCGAGATAGCGCTCCGACCCGAACAGCCCGAACGCCTCGACCGCCTCGAAGTAGGGCTCGCAGGCGGCCCGCAGCTCGATGTGGTCGTACTCGACGTAGTGGTACGGGTCGATGATCTCGTCGGGACGGGCGAACGTGAGCCGGTTGGGAGTGACGAAGACCGCGGTCCCCTTCGGCTCGAGCACCCGCGTCACCTCCTCGAGCACGCGCCGATGATCGGGCACGTGCTCGATCGACTGCACGGACAGCACGGACGCGAAGCTGTCGTTCCCGAACGGGATCTCGCGCATGTCGCCCACGACCGTCTCGCGCTGCTGGCCCTCAAGCGCCTCCGGGTCGAGGTCGAGGCCCACGCTCTCGCGTGGCGCCAGCTCGCTGAACGAGTGGCCGACGCCGCAGCCGAGGTCCAGCACACGGCCGTCGGGCAGCACCGGGGCGCAGAGACGGTAGGCGGCCACGTGCCGCTGCCACGTGGGGTTGAACCCCCCGGCGGGCGTGGATACGCGCTCGCCGGTGACCGTCAAGCCGTGTACTTCCGCGACTTCAGCACCCCGCGGCGGTGGAGCACGAGCCTGGCGCACGCCCAGAGGGTCTTCAGGCCGTAGACGGTCGCGGGCTGCAGCCTGATCGAGGACGCGTCGTCGAAGTAGCGCGTGCGGGCCGGCACCTCCGCGATCCGGAAGCCGAAGTGCGAGGCCTGAATGAGCATCTCGGAGTCGAAGCTGAAGTCGAGCGCGTTGCGCAGGAACGGGACATCCCGCAGCAAACGGTTCGAGTACGCCCGGTAGCCCGTGTGCAATTCCGACAGGTGGGTTCCGAGAATGCGGTTCTCGATCGCGGTCAGGAATCGATTCGCCGCGTATTTGTAGAGCGGCATCCCGCCCTCGCGGGCCATCCCCGGCTCCGCGAGCCGGGAGCCCAGCACCATGTCAGCCTCGCCGTCGAGGATCGGCTGGATCAGCCGCGGGATCAGGGAAGGCTCGTACTGGCCGTCCGGGTGGAGCATCACCACAACCTCAGCATCGCGCTGCAGGGCCTGCAGGTAACAGGTCTTCTGGTTGCCGCCGTAACCGACGTTGTGCGGGTGCCAGATCAGGTGGATCGGCAGCCCGCGCGCCAGCTCGACCGTGTTGTCGGTCGACTTGTCGTCCACCAGGATGATCTCGTCCACGACCTCGCGCGGGATCGCGTTCACCGTCCGCTCGAGCGTGAGCGCCGCGTTGCGAGCCGGCATCACGACGATCACCTTCGCCTGCCGTTGCGCGGAGGTCGTTCCGCGGTCGACGTCGAGGGCGCGGACGTCCTGTTCGCGGACGTCAGTCATTCCGGGCTTAGGCTATCCGCGCCGCGCGGGTGACGCGTCGCTTCGCGGGGAGCCTGTCTGCTCGCCCGGCGCTGGGCGGGGAGTCCGCCGGTAGGGTTGCCGCCGCATGCTCAGCTTCGGGTCGCGACTCGGCGTGCTGGCGGCGGGCGGTGCCGGAGCGCGAGCACTCTACGTCGCGCTGACCTCCTCCCCGAGTTCCTATCCGGTTGGCGGCGATGCGGCCTTCTACCAGTTCACCGGGGAGCACCTCGCAGCCGGCGACGGGTACATCTCGCCGCCGAAGCTCTTGCTTACGGGCGAGGTGGAGCCAACTGCCGAACATCCCCCGCTGTACTCACTCACGCTCGCAGCCCTCATCAAGCTGGGCGCCAACAGCACCACGGCACAGCGTGTTCTAGTCGCTTGTGCAGTGGGGGCGGTTGTTGTGGTGGTCATCGGGCTTATCGGGCGTCGTGTCGGCGGTGAGCGCACGGGACTGATAGCGGCGGCGCTCGCGGCGTTCTTCCCGACGCTGGTGACCGCGCAGGCTTCGCTTCAGAGCGAGGTGCTCTACGGGCTCTGGCTGACGCTCGCCATGCTCGCTGCCTACCGGCTCCACGACCGGCGCGACATGGTCTCCGCAATCGCGCTGGGCGCGGCGATCGGCCTGGGGGCGCTCGCGCGAAACGAGGCGCTGCTGCTGTTGCCGCTGCTCGCACTCCCCGTCGCGGTCGGTGGCGGCCCCGGTCGTTGGGGGCGTCTCGGCGTCACGTGCGTCGTGGCGCTCGTATTCATCGCGCCGTGGCTCGGGCGCAACTGGATCGTGTTCGAACGACCACTGCTCTCAACCAACTACGGCCAAGGCCTCGCGGGAAGCAACTGCCACCCGACCTACTACGGAGCGGAAATAGGCGGCTTTTCGATTCTCTGCTTCCAACTGGACCCCGAGATCAGCGAGCTCGAGTTGGCTGAGGACCTGGCAGAACAAGGCACGACGTACGCTCGCGACCACGCATCGCGTTTGCCGCTGGTGATGATGGTGCGCGGCCTGCGCGGGTGGGGCTTCTACGACCCGGAGTCCCAGCTGCACATCTACAACATGTCCAAGCCGGTGCAGCATGTCGGAATCGCCCTTTGGTATCCGCTGCTCGCGCTGGCGATCGCCGGCTTGTTCCTGCTTCGCAAGCGGCGCGAGCCGATCGCGCCGCTGCTCGCCCCGCTGCTCGTGACCACGGTCGTCCTCGTCCTCTATTCGGGTGTGACGCGCTATCGGCACGGCAGCGAACTGGCGATGGTGGTGCTTGCCGCGGTCGCCCTCCAAGCCTTGCCGCGCCTCGTCACAAAGAAGCGTCCGGTTCGGGTGAGCTAGGCGCCGCGCGCCTCCACGTAGACCGTGCCGCCACGCCGTAGGGCGATCTCTGCCGCGGCACACAGCGCCGCCGGAGCCAGCAGGGCAGCAGCGGCCAGCAGCGTGGACACCCGCCGCGCGCTGGACATCGGCCGGCTCCGCGCCGGCGCACGACGGATCGCGTCGTAGAGGTCGGGGTGATCGGGCAACAGGCCGACCAGCCCATGAAGCCAGCCGAAGACCACCTGCCCGCCGCGGACGAAGCTCACCCGCTCGACCGTCAGGCCGTGCTTGCCGAGAGTCGCGAGCAGTGCGTGTGCCGGGATGTGAGTCAGGTGGCGTGGCAGGTCCAACGCCAGCCAGCGGTCGCCGAACACCCGCGCCTGAAGGCTGTCGGCATTGGGCGCCGCGATCACCACGACGCCGCCCGGGCCCAGCAGCCGGGCGGCCTGCCGAAGTGCCTCGGTTGGATCGGGCAGGTGCTCGAGCGAGTGCCAGAAGACCACCGCCGCCCAGCCCTCCTCGACGTCGGCGAGGTCGGTGTCGACGACGTCGGCGCGATCGGAGCGGCGCTCGATGCCGAGCGCCTCACGCCCGCGCGCGCGCAGGGCGTCGAGCAGAACACCGCTTCCGGCGCCAACGTCGAGCACCCGGCCGGGCGGGGCGATAACGGCCAGCCTCCGCGCAAGCGTCGAGCGCGAGCGTTGCAGGAGCGCGTCCCCCGGGCCCGAGAAGCGGCCGTCGCACGGCCTGTACCAGTCCGCGTATGCATGCTCGAGCTCCGCTTCGGTTGGCCACGGATCGGTGGTGGCCACACCGCAGCGTGGGCACCGGGTGCGTCCCCGCAGTCGAGACGAGCCCTCGCCGAGCGGCTGGCCGCACCAGGCGCAACGCGCCGTTGCTGGAGCCGGTCGCGCGCCCGCGGGTTGCGCCTGCCAAGGCATGACGGCGGGCTAGGCTAGCGAGCCGCGTGGGGAGAACCGAATGCTGAGCGTAGTCGTTCCGGTGTTCAACGAGGAGGAGAACCTCGCGGAGCTGCATGCCCGCCTCAGGGACGCTCTCGCAGGGACCGGCGAGCCCTGGGAGGCGATCTACGTGGATGACGGCTCGTCCGACGGCTCTGTCGCGATCGTGGAAGGCCTGATCGCCGACGGCGAGCCCGCGGTGCTCCTGGTCCTTTCGCGCAACTTCGGCATGGAGATCGCGATGTCCGCAGGGATCGATCAGGCCGGTGGTGATTGGGTGGTCCTGCTCCATGCGGATCTCCAGGACCCCCCGGAGTTGATTCCGCAGATGCTCGCGCTGGCGAGAGACGGAGCGGACGTCGTCTACGCCCGGCGGATCGGCCGAGAGGACAGCGCAGTCAAGCGGGCTCTGGCCACGGGGTTCTACAAGATGATGGAGCGGCTGGCACGCGTCCCGTACCAAGGCCAGGCCGGCGACTTCCGGCTCATGTCACGGCGCGTGGTCGACGTCATCCAGCGGATGCCCGAGCGGCGCCGCTTCCTGCGCGGGATGGTGGCCTGGGCCGGCTTTCGGCAGGTGCCGATCGAATACCGCCGTGCGGGACGGGTCCACGGCCGGGGCGCGTCCTACCCGGCGCTCGTCCGCCTCGCCATCGAAGCGCTCGCCGCTTATTCGGACGTCCCGCTCTCGCTCGCCGCCTTCGTCGGCACCGGGGTCGCGCTGCTCAGCGGGCTCGCCGCGGTCGCGATCCTGATCCTCGCGGCGGTCGGCGCGCTCACCCTCTCCGCGACGGTGCTGGTACTGCTGGCGCTGCTGTTCCTGGGCGGCATGCAGCTCATCTGCATCGGCATCATCGGCCGCTACCTGGCGCGCGTGCACGAGGAGGCGCTGCACCGCCCCCTCTACCTGATCGACCGCGTCGTGCCTGCGCCGACGGGCGCGTCCGCGGCGGCGGCCGAACCGGAGTCGCCGCATCAGGACCGTTTGTAGGCTCCCGGGGTGAGCACCGCTACTGCCGCGGCTCGCCGAGCCCAGCCCGCTCCGGGATCGCCTGCGCTCCGGCTCCAAGTGGCCGGGATCGCGCTTCTGGCCTACACCCTCGCCTTCCTGCAGCGCCCCGGCGAGACGGTCGTGGACACGCGCCTTGAGCTGTCGGCCGACCCGGGCGTCTTCCTCGAGCGCGTCTTCCATGTCTGGAGTGCCACAACTGATTTCGGGCACGTCCAGGGTGGTCAGTTCAACGGTTACCTGTTCCCAATGGCGCCCTGGTTTGCCCTCGGCGACCAGCTCGGAGTGCCGATGTGGGTGAGCCAGCGGCTCTGGCTCGGCACCCTGTTGCTGCTCGCCGCCTGGGGCGCGGCGCGCTTGATGAGCGCTCTCATGGGGCGCCCCAGCCTGGTCGCGTCGTCAGGCGCCGCGCTGGTGTTCACGCTCAACCCTTACGTGGTGCTGTTCACCAGCCGCGGGACGGTCACGCTGCTCGCGCACGCGGCGCTCCCGTGGCTGATGCTGGCGGTGCACAGGGGTCTTCGCGAGCCGCGCGGGTGGCGCATGCCGGCGGCGGTGGGCCTGGTGCTCGCCGTCACCGGCGGCGGCGTCAACGCGGCGGTGATCGCGTTCGTTCTGCTCGGACCCCTGTCGCTCGCCGCATACGAGGTGGTCATGCGCCGCATCCCCGCACGCGCCACGCTCATGTTCGGCTGGCGGGCCGCGCTGGCCGCCGCGCTGGGCTCTGCGTGGTGGGTGATCCCCGTCCTGCTGCAGGGCCGCTACGGCGTGGACATCTTGATCTACACGGAGCAGCCGACCGTGATCTGGGCCACGACCAGCTTCCCCGAGCTGCTGCGCATGCTCGGCTTCTGGGGCCTCTACACGGGCGTCGGCTTCGGCGGCCTCGAGCCGTTCATGGGCGTCGGCGCCACATACCTGTTCAACCCCGTCGTGATCGTTGCCACCTTCCTCGTGCCGCTCTTCGCGGTCGCCACGTTCCCGCTCGTACGCCGCTGGACCTATGGACCTTTCTTCGCGCTGCTCACGTTCGGCGCCCTCGTCGTCATGTTCGCTGGATTTCCGCGCGACTCGCGCCTGCGCGCCGCCCTCCTCGACGTCTATGACGGCTTCCCGGCGCTTCAGTTCCTGCGGACCACCTACAAGGGCATGCCGCTGCTGGCGCTCGCCCTCGCCTGCCTCTGCGGCGCAGGTGCCGCCGTGCTGGTCGAGCGCGCCCGTACAGGTGGGCTGCGTCTGGGCGGCCGAACCGTCCCGGCGGGCGCCCTGGTACTGCTGGTGGCGGCGCCGGCGATCGCTGCCGCGCCCCTGATCGAGGGCAGGGCGATCGACCGCGAGCAGGTCTACGGCGCGGTCCCCTCGTGGTGGACCGAGAGCACGGCCGACGCGACCGCGGCCGGCGGGCGCACAATGGTGCTCCCCGGCGAGATGTTCGGCTGGTACCAGTGGGGCGGAACGATGGATCCGGTGGGTCCGGCGCTACGGCGGGAGCCGGTCGCGATCAGGGAGCTCGTCCCGTACGCGGATTCCCGGTCCGCCTTCCTGCAGATCGCCGTCGACGACCTGGTGCAGCAGGACCGTCTGGTGCCTGGCCAGCTCGGCGAGCTGCTGCGCCTCGCCGGCGTTCGTCAGGTGCTCGTAGCGCGTGACGGCCGCCTGAAGCGCAACGGTGCCGTCGCTGCCGTGGCGGCGGAGGCCGCTCTGTCTGGGCAGGACGATCTCAAGCCCCTGATGGACTACGGCCCGCGCCGGGTTGAGCCCGCCATGCCAGGACGGGGGTACGAGCCGGCCCGGCTGGCACAGATCAGCCGGCGTGCGGCACCCGGCGACGGGCTCGGCGTGCGGCTCGCGGCCGACCCGCCGACGATCCTCGAGGGTGACGCGGAGGGCGTGACCGAGCTCGCCGTGCACGGCATGCTCGACTCGCGTCGCCCGCTGTTGCTGGCGGGCGACGTGGACGAGGACGAGCTGGCGCGACTGACCGCTTCGGGGGCGCCGATCGTCCTGAGCGACTCAGCCCGGCGCCGCCTCTTCGTGTCGCCGCGCACGCGCGGAAACCGCGGGCCGACCCTGACCGCCACCGCCCCGCTGGACCGGGAGGCCGCCACCTTCAACCCGTTCCCCGAGCGCGGCACAGACGGGCAGACCGTCGCGGTCTACTCCGGGCTCCGAGAGCTGAACTCGCCCACAGCAGCCGGCTGGTCGAACTTCCCGCAGTACCGCGCGTACGCGGCGCTCGACGGCCGGCTCGACACGAGCTGGCGGGCGGACGAGAACGTCCGGCCCCAGCGCTGGTACATGGAACTCGAGTTCGCCCAGCCCCGCCGCGTCGGGGCGATGGAGGTTGTGCCGCAGCGCGACCGCCGCGGTCGCACCGAGTCGATCTTGGTGTCCGTGAACGGCGGCCCCGAGCGCCATGTGGACCTCCAGGCTGGGCCCAACCGGGTCGACCTCGGCGACGCTGAGGTACGTGTCCTGCGGGTGCGCGTTGACGAGGTGGGCGGCAACGAGGACACGCGCGGGGCAGGCGGTATCACCGAGCTACGCGTGCCCGGCCTCCGAGTCCGCGAGCATCTGCGCCTTCCGACGGCACTGTCGGCCTCGGCGAACGGCCTCGAGCTCTCGCGCAGTCCGATCGAGATCCTGCTCGCCCGCACCACGGCCGACTTTCCCTACCGCGCCGGTGCCGACGCGCTCGACCCCGAGGCCGATCACCCGCTCGCGATGCTCGACGCCGAGGATGGCATCGAGCGCAGCTTCAACGTTCCAGCAGCGCGCAGCTTCGCATTGGGTGGCTGGGGCAGCATCGCTCCCGACGCGCAGGACGACTCGATCGACCGGCTGGCCGGCCTATCCCCGGGGTGGCGCTACCGTTCCTCCAGCCGGTTCGAGGGCGTCCCGGAACGGCGGGCATCCTCGGCCTTCGACGGCGACCCGCGCACGGCTTGGGCGGGCGATCTCGAACCGGGTGCACCGGCCTGGCTGGAGTGGACAGCCGCCACTCCGCACCGGGTGACCGAGCTGATGATGCGACCCGGGCCGGCGGGCTACCGCTTCCCCACCCGCGTGCGCGTGAGCGCTTCGGGAGTTGAACCGTTCGAGCTTCCCGTCGCCGCGGACGGGCGGGTCGTGTTGCCGCGCCCACTCACGGTTCGCTCGCTCCGGATCGAGGTCCTAGCGTCCGAGCCGCGCGGCGCCGGCGGCCTCCGCGGGGTACGCGCGGTCGCGGTGGGAGAGCTCGACGTGCCCGGCCTGGACTTTGCCGCCCCGCGGCGGGCCGGGTCCTTCTCCACCGGCTGCGGCGCGCTTTCGGTTCGCGCTGGGGGCGGCCACACACAGGTGGCGCTGGTGGGATCGATCCGCGAGCTCGACACCGGCCGCGCCCTGAGGATGCGGGCGTGTGGAGAGCTGACGCTGCCCGCGGGACCGATCCGCCTCAGCGCGTCCGGCAACGGGCTCGCCAGGCCCGATCACCTGCGATTGAGCGCAGCGGCGCCGCGACCGGCCGCCACGGCCGTGGCACCGACCGGGCGCGTGCTGTCGACGCGGCGCGGCGGTCCGCCGGGGGCGGTGAAGTCAGCGCGCCTGGCGCTGGAGGCTCCCGCCTGGCTGGTGCTCGAGCAGAGCTATTCCCCAGGGTGGGAGGCCACCTGCCACGAGCGTGGCGGGGGCGAGCACGACCTCGGCGATCCGATGCCCGTGAACGGATATGCGAACGGCTGGCGGGTAACGCCGGACTGCAGCCGAGTCGACTTCGCCTTTGGGCCGCAGAAGATCGCCGTCGCCGGCTATCTGCTGTCCGCAGCCGGCTGCTTGCTGATGGGCGGGTTCCTCCTGCTGGCGGCGCTGCGCCGGCGGCGCGCCGCTCAGCCCGCCCCCGGCGACCCGGCACCCGTCGCAGGCTCCGGAGCCGACCCGATCCTGCGGGTGCCCATCGGCCGCACGCTGGCCCTGGCCGGCGCGATCGGCCTTTTCGGCGGCGGGCTGTTCTCGCTACGGGTAGGCGCGGTCCTGCTGGTGGCATCGGCTGCCCTGATGCTCATCGGCGTGAACGTCCGGCGGCTGGCGGCGCTCGGCGCAGCGGGCATCGCCGCGCTGCCCGTGCTCTACCTGGTGTCCCGCCCAGAGGACCGTGGGGGCTTCAACTTCGACTTCGTGATCTTCCACACCCGCGCGCACTACCTCGCCGTCGTGGCCGTCTGCTGCCTGGCGGCTGCTGCGCTGCTTGCGGCCCGGGAGATGCGAACCAGGACCGCCCCTCCCGGCTAGGTCTTGATCACGCGAATCACACAGTTCCAGGTGAACAACTCGCGCAAGAGGGGGATCCGGCAGATGAACGCGAGCCGAGGCCAGTAGCGCGGCTCCACACGCTCGATACGCAATCCTGGGCGCGCCGCCAGCAGCCGCATGGTGGGGCCGACGTGTACCGCCCAGAGCCCAGCGCCGTAGGGGTTTTTCCGGGGCGGGCCATGATGGCGCTCATACAGGCGCGGCCCCCACGTCGGGCCCAGATACTGATACGGGGTCATATCGTGCCCGCCCCAGGGCGAGTACCAGTTGGTCCAGGAGATGTAGCCCCAGCCGCCCGGCCGCAGGACGCGCTCGATCTCCCCAAGCACCGCCGCCGTGTTCGGCGTGTGCTCCAGGAGGTTCGAGCAGAAGGCGCCGTCGACGCTCCCGCTCCCGAGGGGCAGATCGCCCGCGTCCGCGATGAGCGCGCCCTCCGGCGCTTGGCCCACCATGGTCATCTCGCCCTCGTCGTTGTCCACGGGAATCACAGTGGCGCCGGCGGCTCGCAGGGCGTCGGTGTAGAAGCCGGGCCCGCAGCCGAGGTCCACGATCGTCGTTCCCGCCAGGGAGCCGTAGCGGCGTTCGAGGTCGTCGGCGGCCTCCGCCGCCAGGAGCCGGTAAAAGGGCGCCGGATCCTCCTTCTCGGCCCGCCATAGCCGCCACAGCGTGCGCACCCGCTCGATCCCCTGCGGGCGTTCGCGCGGCGTGGTGATGGAGGTGCTCATGCGACTGCGCTCGGGCGCACCTGATGGGGAGCGGCGGTGCGAACGCTCATCGTCAGCAGCGTGGGCGCCAGCAGGAGCTGAAGCGCGAGGAGCACACCGGCCACCTCCACCAGCCCCGAGCCCAAGGCCACCAGCAGCGCGAGCTCGGCGACAGCGGCGAAGGCGAGCAGGCCGATGAACGCGCTGCGCCCGAGTGCCAGCAGATACTGGACGCCGAGGTAGGCCGCCGACAGCAGCGACATGGCCACGGCGAGGAGCGGCAGCGCACCCGCCGCGTCCGTGAAGTCCTCGCCGAACACGATGCGAAGCACAGGTTCGGCCGCCACCGCGTAGACCACCACCATCGGCACGGCGACGACGCTGATGAGACCCAGTGTCCGCCAGAGCATGGGGCGGGCGTCCCGGCCGGCACGTGTCCGGCGCACCGCCTCAGGGAGGAGATAGAGGCCCAGTCCGATCGCCACCCAGATCACGGCCTTGGCCGCGACGGAGGCGGCCGCGTAGGAGCCGGCGGCGTCGTCCGACAGGTCGTGCTTGACGTAGACGATGTCGATGTTTTGCAGCGCCGCGATGAGCGAGAAGGCGAGCACCGGGGCCCAGGCGCTGGAGAGCACCGCGCGGAAGCTCAGCGGGACCGAGCGAGTCTGCCAGCGGCCGAGTGACGCCGCCAGCGGCGGCACGAGCGCGGCCGACACGAAGAAGATGGAGAGCGTGCTGCCCAGAAACGCTCCCGTCACGCCCAGGCCGGCCGCGTAGAGGGCGAGCCCCATCCCGAGCCGGGCGGTCGACTCGCCGACGATCGACCAACCCACCGCGCGATAGCGGCCCAGGCCCTGAAGCGTGCCGCGCTGCACGCACAAGGCGAGCCAGAGCATGCCGCTCGGCAGCAGCGCGGCCGCCGCCCAGGCCTGCTCGACGCCGACAGCGGCCGCGATCTGGTCGCGCAGCAGCACCGAAGCCACCGTGATACCCGCGGTCAGGAGCGCCAAGCGCTCGAGCCAGCGCCAGACGCCCCCGGCGGGATTCGCCTCGCCCTCCGCCGCGTGCGAGCTCACCTCGCGGGCCACGGTGGCCTGCAGTGCGGAGCCGGGGACGATGAGGATCGTGAAGGCAGCGATCAGGGCGCCGAGCGAGCCGTAGCCGTCGTCACCGAGCAACCGGGCGAAGACGATTGTGAAGATCAGGGCGACGAAGTTGTTGGCCATCAGCGCCACGGCCAGCCCGGCGGCGCGCCCGGTGTCCGACGCAGCCAGGCGCCGGCGCAGCGAGGGCTCGTGTTCGATCGCGTCCCGCACGCGCTCCAGTTCCGTCAGCGTCTCCTCCGCCGTGCGGTCCCAGGTGAATGTGCGCGCGCGCTCCTTCGCGGCTTCCCCGAGGGCCTGGCAGCGCTCGCGGTCGGCCACCAAACCGCCGATGTGCTCGGTCAACTGGTCCGGATCATCGGCCAACAGGCCTGTGCGCCCGTCCTCGATCGACTCGGGCAGGCCACCGACCGCCATGGCCACGCTCGGCGTGGCGCAGCCCGCCGCCTCCATCACCGTCAGGCACCAGCCCTCCGCGGATGAGGCGGTGAGGTTGATCCACGAGCTTTGAAGCAGCGTCAGCTTCTTCTCCTCGGAGACGTGCCCGTGCATCCGTACCCGGTCGCCGATGCCGCGCTCTGCGATCGCGGCCTCGAGCTCCGGGCGGTGATCGCCGTCCCCTGCCACCTCCAAGACCACGTCCGGCGTGGCCGCCACGGCGTCCAACAGGTACTCGATGCGCTTGTACCGCTTCAGCCGGCCGAGGTAGAGAAGCGACGGCTCCGGCGTGCGCTTGCCCGGGTCGGGCTCGAATGCGTCCAGATCCACCCCGATGTAGCCGACGGCGATCTGCTCGCGCGGGATCCCGTGCGCGGCTATGTCCGAGGCCGACGCGTTGGAGATCGTGAGGAAGCGCGAGAGTCGGTAGAGCAGGCTCAGCGGCGCTGTCTCGAGCAGCCAGGCCGCGACCCGTCCGGACAGGCCCATCTCGGCGACGTAGTGGTCGCGATGAACGTGGTGGACCAGGGTGAGCCGCGGTATCCGCAGCCACAGCGGCGTGAGAAACGTAATTCCGTTGACCACCTCGAGCACCACGTCCGCCTCGGGCAGCTTGCGCCGAAGGCCGCGCCAGATGACCCGCGGGAAGACGGTCGAGCGGCCGCCGAGCCGCAGGATGTGCAGGTTGCCGTGCCTCTCGTCGGCCTTGGCCCCGGGATAGGAGCAGGCCACCACGGTCACGCAGTGGCCCCACGCCAGCCAGCGCTCCACCTGGCCGTAGAGGTTCGTGCCCGTACCCCCACCCTGGGGATGAGTCCAGTCCCGGTCCGAGAGGATCAGGATGTGCAGCGGCGGCGCCAAAGGAGCGTGCAGCCTACAGCCGATCCCGCCGCAGCCGCGACGATTGCGGTGCGGTGTCAGGAGCCGTCTGAAGAGCGCGGAAGGCGTCTCGCGGCAAGCGGGTTGAGCTCGAGCGCGCGGCGGCGCGCGAAGGCCGCCCGCTCGGGATCGGTGCCGAGTGTGAGGCCGTAGACCGCGCGCCAGCCCTCGAAGCTCTCCGGCTCGCGCCGCACGACCTGCTCGGCCACCCGGAGCGCCTCGTCATAGCGGTCGGCAACCACGAGCAGGCCGATCTCGGCGTACAGCGGCGGTGAGTCGTTGCCCAGGCGGCGGGCGCGCTCGAGCCCGTCTCGGGCCTTCTCCACGTCCGCCGCCGAAACCGGCCGCGCCTGTGCCTCGGCCACGGCCTCCCCAGCTCCCTTTACCCCGTCACTCGCCACGAGCCCGGCGGCCAGCCACACCGCAATCACAACCGCCGCCACGAGCAGGAGCACGCGTGGGATGAGGGGCGGCTGCATGGCGGTTCAGTGTAGGAGCGGGTGATCTACTGTGCGCCCCCTCATGGGTCGGACTCTCCCCGTCGCCGGCGCGGCCGTGCTGATCGCCGGCCCGACGGTCATTGCCTTCTTCTCCGGCGGCTTCTTCGACGACCCCCGGCTGGTCGGCGCTCTGGTGGCCTGGGGCCTGGTCGGCCTCGCCGCGCTTGTAGCGCGCCGGCCCCTGCCCCGGACGCAGTCCGGGCGCTGCGCTCTGCTCGGTCTCGCCCTGCTCGCCGCCTGGACCACGATCTCGGTCGCCTGGGCGCCCCTCGGTACGCGCGCGGAGGACGACGCGCAGCGCATCCTGCTGTATCTCGGGGCCTTCACGGCAGGGGTGGCGCTGCTCGACCAGCCCTGGGTACGGCGTCTGCTGGAACCGTTGTTGGCCCTTGGAGCTCTGCTGGTGACCGGCTACGGCCTGGTGGAACGCCTCCTTCCCGGGCTGGTGGCGCTGGACCGCAGCCGCACCTCCGATGGACGGCTCGAGCAGCCCGTCACCTACTGGAACGCCGAGGGCGCCATCGCTGCCATCGGCCTTGTCCTGGCCATTCGTGTGGCCGGCGACCCGCGTCGGCCCCGGTCCATCCGCGCAGCCGCGGCGGCCGGAGGCGTGATTCTGACCCTGACCGCCTACCTGAGCTTCTCCCGCGGGGCGCTGGCCGCGGTCGGGGCAGGACTGCTCGTGCTGCTGGCCATCGCCCCCGAGGTGCGAGCGCAGCTACGAGCCGTGACCGTTGTGCTCGGCGCCGGTGCCCTGGCTTCGCTCGTGGCGAGCAGCCTGGACAGGGTCAGCGCGCTCCAGCGCGGCGACCAGGGCGACCCGGGCGAGGGGCTCATCATGCTCGGCTCGTTGGTCCTGTTCTGTCTCACCGCAGCCTGGCTGGCGATCCGCTGGAAAGCGAGCGAACCAACCCGTCCTCGCGGGCTGAGCCGGCCCGTGTCGCGTGGACGAGTGGTGGGGGGGCTGGCGCTGGTCGCGGTGCTGGGGGCGGTGCTGGCCGTGGGCCTGCTCGAGGGGACGCCGAAGACCGTGTCGCCGGAGAGCGGCACCGACCCGTCGCGGCTCGCCTCGGCGGACTCCAACCGCTACCGCTACTGGAAGGTCGCGATCGACATGGTGGGCGAGCGCCCACTGGCCGGCCGGGGCTCCGGCGCCTTCTTCGTGGAATGGCGCAAGGTCGACGACCGGGTGGACCAGGCCGCGGACGCGCACTCCCTGTACCTGGAGACCGCGGCCGAGCTCGGCCTGGTGGGCCTCGCGTTGCTGATCACGTTCCTGGCGGGCGTGGTCATGTGCTGTGTGCGACTGGGCCGCGAGGATCCCGCGGCCGCTGCGGGGCTGGCCGGCGGCGGCGTGGCCTGGGTGGTCCATGCGGGACTCGACTGGGACTGGGAGATGCCGGCGGTGACGCTGCCGGCCCTGCTCTTGGCAGCGGCGGCGGTGGCCTGGAGCGAGCGCCCTGAGGCGGAGCGGCGGACCGACCCGGCGGTCGACGGGGCCCGGACGGCCGCGCAGAGCGGCCAGGTCCAAGTGGGTCCTGGCGCCAAGGCGATCTGGTAACAATCGCCCTATGCGGCACCTCCCCCATCTCACCCTGCTCGCGCTCGCACTGGCTGCGCTGCTCGTGCCGGCCGCCTCATTCGGGCAGAGCGCCGGAGACGAGCAGTACTCCGATCCCTTCCAGAACGACACCGGCCAGTCCGGCGGGGGATCCGGCGGCGGGGGATCGGGCGGCGGCGGGAGCTCGGGCGGTGGAGGCGGTGGAGGTGGTGGCGGCACAGTCGACAGCGGCGGAGGTAGCGGCGGCATCACCGAGAGCGGCGGCGACACCGGCGGCAGCGTCGGCGGAGCGGTCGGCACCGAGAGCGAGTCCGTAACCACGGGCGCGACCGGGGCCGCCGCGGACGCGTCCGGGGCGGCAGGGTCGGGCTCGGGCTCGCTCCCGGTCACGGGCCTGCCGCTGATGCCGGTCGTGTTCCTTGGGCTCTGGCTCGTAGCGATCGGTGCCGCTCTCAGGCGAGGTGCGTGACTGGACCGTCCTCGCGGCCCCGGGCCGGCGTGAGAGTCGGTGTCGCCGGTCCTTAGCACTCAGGACAGCGCCCACCCGGTGCCGGGGACCGTCAAGGGACCGGTGCTGGTCGGGGTCCTCGCGCTTTCTGCTGCCCGGCTCGCCGCGACTCGGCCATGTGCCCAAGCGCAGCGAACGGCCTGGGGCGGTGGGTTGGTCGGTCCGGAAGGCGGCTCGTGAGCGGCTACACGTGGCGACCCGTGGTGGTGGACGCCCGCGCCGCCATCCGGCGCGAGATCGGCGGTGTGGAGCGCGTGGCCCGGGAGATGGCAACCCGCCTGCCCAGGCTCAATCCCGACCGCTACTCGGTCATGCGACCGCCGGGCTCGCTGGCCCATCGCGCCGGGCATTTCTGGGAGCAGGCGCTCCTGCCGATCGCCGCCCGCGAGGCGCGCGCGATCTACTGCCCGGCCAACCTCGCGCCCGCGCTGTCGCGTCGCAGCGTCGTCGTGATCCACGACCTGGCCGCGCTGCGCCACCCCGAGTGGTACTCGCCCCCGTACGCCATCTACCAGCGGCAGATCCTGCCGTTGCTCGCCCACCGGGCACGGCGGGTGATCGCGCCGTCGGAGTTCTCGCGCCAAGATGTCGCGGAGGGGCTCGGCCTCGATCCCGATTGCATCTCGGTGGTCCCCAACGGAGTCGACGAGCGCTTCGTGCCCAACGTCCGAGACGACGGCGTGCGCTTCGCCTACCGGCTGGAGAAGCCCTACGTGCTCGTGGTGGGCACCCGAATCGCACGCAAGAACCTGGGTGCGCTGGCCGACACCGCTCGGCGGCTGGACGAGCTCGGGGTGGAGCTGGTGGCCGCCGGCTCGGGGCGCCACTACATGCGCCCGGGAGAGACGCCGCCGATGCGGGCGCTCGGATACGTGCCCGAGCGCGACCTGCCCGCGCTCTACGCAGGCGCCTCCGCGCTGGCGATGCCCTCGCTCTACGAGGGCTTCGGGCTGCCCGTGCTCGAGGCGATGGCCACAGGCGTGCCCGTTGTGGCGGCCAACCGCGGCGCCCTGCCCGAGACCTGCGGGGGCGCAGCCCTACTGGTGGAGCCCACCGACGGCGCCGCGATGGCCGACGCGCTCGTGACGGTCGTGTTGGACGACGAGTTGAGAGAGACTCTTGTGGAGGCGGGACTCGAGCGCGCCGCGCACTTCAGCTGGGAGCGGACGGCGACGGCCACTGACGCGGTGATCGGCGACGTGCTGGCCGACGACGGGCTCTGGGAGCCGTCCGCGGCGGGTGTTCCACGGCCGATGCCCGCGTCGTCCGGACCGGAGCCCGACCGCCGCGTGGCCGTGGCCACGATCGTGGTCAACCACGAGCGCCGTGAGCTTCTCCGGCGCTGTCTGCTCTCCCTCGAGAGCGCGCTGGCCCGAATCGACGCGGAGACTGAGCTCGTGGTGGTGGACAACGGGTCCAGCGACGGTTCGGTTGAGCTGGTGCGGGAGCACTTTCCGGACGTGACGCTGGTCTCGCTGCCCCGCAACGTCGGCTTCGCCGGCGGCATCAGCCAGGGCATCGCGGCGTCCAACAGCGAGTGGATCGCGGTGTTCAACAACGACACCACCGTCGAGCCCGACGCCGTGGCCCTGATGCTCGAGGCCGCCCGCACGAGCCCGCGCGTGGGATCGGTGGCGGCGCAGATGCGCTTCGCCGACAGACGTGACGTCCTTAACTCCGCCGGGCTCGAGATCGACCGGCTCGGGATCGCGGCGGACCGCCTGGTCGGGACCAGCGTGGAGATCAACGGCGGGCGACCCACCCCCGAGGTCTTCGGGGCGACCGGAGGCGCGGCGCTGTTCCGTACTCGGATGCTGGAGCAGGTGGGCGGCTTCGACGAGACGTTCTTCGCCTTCTTCGAGGACGTCGACCTGGCCTGGCGGGCGCAGGCCCATGGCTGGAGCGCGGTGTATGCGCCCGAGGCGATCGTCTACCACCACCACTCCGCCACGGCGCGGCACGGCTCGCCCGCCAAGCTCTACCTGGTGGGCAGAAACCGCGTGCGAACGCTGGCCAAGAACGCCACCGCGCGCATGTTCCTTCGCAACGCCCCCCGCATGCTGCTCTACGACGTGGCCTATGTGGTCTTTGCCTCGGTCAGCGCTCGCTCGCTTGCGCCGCTGCAGGGGCGCCTACGCGGGTTGCGCGAATGGCAGGAGTACCGGGAACGGGGCGCTCCCTACCGGCGACCGGTGGTGCTCGGCCGGCCGCTCGGCTTTCGGCGTGCGCTTCAGCGCCACCGCGCCTGGCACGGCGAGAGCGCGACGTGAGCGTCGAGCGGCTGACGATGCGCTCGGCCATCGTCCACGATTGGTTCCAGGGGCTGCACGGCTCGGAGCGGACCGTGGCCGGGATGCTTGACCTCTTCGCCCGCGACCCCGACATCCACACGTTCCACGCCGCGCGCGAGGTGCTGCCCGACCGGCTGAGCAGGGCGATCGTGCGCGAGTCCCGGCTCGCCCGGCTCCCGGGCGTCCGCCAGCGCGGTCACCGGCCGGGGCGCTGGCGTTGGCTTCTGCCGTACATGCCGCGTTACTTTGAGAGCCTCGACCTGCGGAGCTACGAGCTCGTGCTGAGCTCGTCACACGCGTGCGCGGCCGGCGTGAGGACCGGGTCCGACACCCTCCATGCCTGCTACTGCCACACCCCGATGCGCTACGTCTGGATGCCCGCGGCCGAGCGCGGACGGGCCCGTGGCCTGAAGGGCACCGCGCTGCGAGCGCTGCGTGGCCGCCTGCGGGACTGGGACCGGCGCGCGGCGCAGCGCCCCAACGTCTACCTGGCCAACTCGTCCGCGGTGGCCGACCGCATCGCGACCTTCTACGGCCGCGAGGCCGTGGTGGTGCCGCCGCCGGTCGACGTCCACGCCTTCCCGGCCGGCGGCGAGCGCGACCCCGGCCACCTGCTCTGGGTGCACCGGCTCGTGCCCTACAAGCGCCCGCTGCAGGTGGCAGCCGCGTTCCGGGAGCTCCCCGACCTGCGGCTCACGATGGTCGGATTGGGACCGCTCGAGCAGGAGCTGCGCGCCCGGCTCCCCCCGAACGTCGAGCTGCTGGGCTGGATCCCGCGCGAGCTGCTCGTGCACCTGTTCGCCTCGGTGGGCGGCTTCGTGCACGTCGGGGAAGAGGACTTCGGGATCACCATGGTCGAGGCGCTCGCTGCCGGTACGCCGGTGCTGGCCGCCGACCGCGGCGGCGCCCGCGACATCGTCCGCCCCGGCCGGGAGGGCGTCCGGATAGCGGATCCGGAGGATCCGGCGCAGATCGCCGCCGGCGTGCGCGAGCTGACCGGCGGCAGCTGGGACCCGGCGTCGCTTCGCCGGAGCGCGGAGCGCTTCTCCGAGGAGCGCTTCCGCGAGCGGCTCGCCGAGGTCCTGCGCGCCCACGGCGCGCGCTAGCGGGCCGGCCCGGCGAAGGCACTGCTGAACTACGCTGCCCGCATGAGCGAGGCGCCCGTCGCCGCCAACAAGCTGGGCGAGATCGAGAACGCGGAGAAGTCGCTCGAGATGCTGACGCGCGAGGGTACGACCGAGCGCGTGAAGCCGTTCGGGATCCAGTGGCCGGCGGTGTGGTGGCTGAAGTGGGCCACCATCCACCATGCCTTCCGGACGCTTGGGATCCCCCAGGGAGCCAGCGTGCTCGAGCTCGGCTCGGGCACGGGGTGGGCCACGCTCCTGCTTGCCGAGGCCGGCTACAGGCCAACCGGCGTCGACCTCGCCCCCGGGAACGTAAGGATCAGCCAGCTGCACGCCGAGCGGTGGAGCAGTCCTGCCCGCTTCTCGACCGCGGACATGGACACCCTCGACCTCGGCCGCGCGTTCGACGCGGTACTGGTGTTCGACGCGCTTCACCACGTGGACGACCCGGCCGCCGTTGTGCAACGCGTCGGACGCCACCTGCATCCTGGCGGGTGGGCGCTGTTCGGCGAGCCCTCGCTCCTCCACCTCGTTTCTCCCGGTGCCTGGCGCGTGCGCAGGGAGATGGGCTGGATCGAGAACGGCATCGGCGTGCGGGCCCTGCGCCGCTGGTGCAACGAAGCCGGAATGACAAGCACGAAACGCTTCTTCGAGCCCACCCGGCCCTACAGCGACCGCGTTCGCGGTTTCGGCTGGGAGATGTTGCGGCTCGCGGCCGCGAATCTGGTGTTCGCCCCGTCCTACCACGTCTGGCTCGCGGCCCAGCGCACGTAGCAAGCGACCAGCTCCTCAGACGCCAAGCGCCCGGCGGTATGCGCGCTCCAGCCCCTCCGCTTGCCGCTCGAGGCTGAACATGCGCCGGACGCGCCCGCGAGCGGCGTCGCCAAGCCTGACCCGAAGCTCCGGCGAGTCGACCAGCCGGCCGATGGCGGCCGCGATCCCGTCCACGTCCTCCGGCACGACCAGCAGGCCCGCGTCCTCGCCGAGCTGCTCGGGTATGCCGCCCACTCGGGTCGCCACCACCGGCACCCCCATGGCCATCGCCTCCAGCACGGCCAGCGGACACGGGTCCATCCGTGAAGGGAGCACGAACACGTCCCATTCGGCGAGCTCCGCGAACGCGTCGACGCCGACACGATGCTCCACCCCGGCGCGCCGGGCAGCCTGGAGCACCGCCTCCGCCCAGGGCCTGCCGCCACCGACCACCGGGGCGCCCACCAGGCGGAGCTCCAGGTCCCTTCCGGCTCGCGCACGTTCGGCGGCGGCGAGGAACAGCTCGCTGCCCTTGCGCCTCGACACAGTCCCCAAGGTGCCCACCACGAGCCGGCCGTCGCCGTGGCGGACGGCAGCGGCGGGGGGCGGCTCGGGGACGGCCTCGTAGACCACCTCGGGGTCGATCCCCCGCGCCCGGAGCGGGCCGGCGGCGGCCTGGGAGACTGCCACCACCACGTCCGCGCGGGCCGCGAGCCGGCCCGCCACCGCTCCCTTCATCCCGCCGGGAAGCACCTCGTGCGTATGCAGCACCACGGGCGGGCCGCCGCGCCGCCGCGTGGCGATCTCGGGCAGCGCGAGCAGCGAGTTTGCGTGCACGAGATCAGCCTCCTGCGCGCGCAGCCAGGCCCGCCACGAGCGCAGGTAGCCGGGGACGCTGGCGAGCCGGCGGGCCGGGCCCGGAGGCTCGCGCAGGCTGCTCACGCTGAAGCGCAGCCTGCGCTCGGCCGTGCCCACGTCTCGGCCCTGACCGCTCAACTCGCGCTCCGCCGGTCCCCGCCCGGGCACCCAGAAGACAAAGCTCCATCCCTGCTGCTCCAGGAGTGGGACCACCTGCAGGAGCGAACGCGTGGCCCCGCCGAGCTCCGGCTCGTGCAGAACGACGGCGACGCGCTGTCGGGAGGTCAACGAAGCTGCGGTGGAACTGGAGCGAACCGGAGCGAGGCTGTCCTAGGCTACGCCAATCATCGGCAAGGCGGCCCAACCTGCTAGCGCGACGCCCGGGCCGCCAGGACCGGCGACCGAGACCCCGCCGGCCGCTCCCGGCCGTCCGAGAGGTGTGGCCCTGCTGATCGCGCTGGCCCTGCTCCTGACCCTGGTGGGCACGGTGCTGGCCACGTTCTGGCCCACCGCTGCGGTCGTCATGGCCGGCGTGGTACTGGTGCTCGCCCTCTGCGTGCGGACACCCTCCTACGCGTTCGCTCTCGCCTTGGTCCTCTACAGCTTCGAGGGCACGATCAAGATGCGGCTCACGGTCGAGGGTGCCCCTTCACCCCTCGCGTTCGGTGCCGGAATGATCGACCTCGCGTTCTTGGCCTCACTGCTGGCCCTGCTCCTGCACGATCGCGGGCGGTCTCTTCGGCGCTGCTGGGATGAGGCCGCGGGGCTCGAGCGAGCCGCCGGCGGCTGCCTTCTGGCCTGGCTTGTGCTGTCGGTGCTTCAGCTGCCGCTGAGCGGAGGCCTCGAGGACGCCCTCGAGGGCTTCCGTCTCACTCAGGGCTACGTGATGGCGGGGCTCGGCGGCATTGTGGTCGCGTCCCGGCTGGGCCAGGAACGCCTCGCGCCGCTCCTGCTGGCGGCGATGGTGCTCGCGGTGGCCTACGCCGCCCTGCAGGGGGTTCTGGGCCCGTCTTTCGACGAGCAGACCTTCGCTCGCGAGCGGGCCTTCAATACCGTGTTCGGCGACTTCGGCCGCACCATGGGCTCGTTCACGGCCCCGGTGGCCCTGGTGAGCTTCCTAGCGCCTGCCGCCGTCTTTTGCCTGGTGTTCGGTTTTCTGCGGAGCGACTGGCGCGCGATCGCCTGGACGCTGTTCGCGCTCGCGATGGTCGGCATCATCACCTCATATGTCCGCACCGCGATGGTGGCCGTCGTGGGAGGAGCGGCGCTGCTCGCCCTGCTGCTCGCGCTGGGCGCGGGCACCGAGCGGCGGCGCAGGTATCTGGCGGTTGGGCTCGTGGCCCTGGCCCTCGTCGGCGGCTACGGCGCGACCCTGCTCGCCGCCGACGTGGATCCTCTGGCGGCGGACCGCGCCCGGAGCCTGGCCAACCCGTTCACCGACTACTCAGTCCAGGCCCGCCTCGACACCTGGCAGGACTCCCTCGAGCGCGTGACCGGCGATCCGCTCGGAACCGGGATCGGGACGGTGGGCCGGGCCACCATCGAGGGCGGAAGCCGGCGGGCCGACTACACCGACAACAGCTATCTCAAGATCCTGCAGGAACAGGGCGTCGCCGGCGGGCTGTTGTTCCTGCTCGGCTTGGGCGGCATCGTCGTCGCGGTGGCCCTTCGCCTGGCCCGGATCGGCCCGGCGCGCCGTCCGCTGGGCACCGCGGCCCTCACCGCGTTCGGGGCGTTCCTCGTGCTTCTGCTCATGGGTGAGTACATCGAGCAGCCGGGCAAGCTGCTCGCTTGGGCCCTGCTGGGCGTGGCCGTATGGGAGACGTTCGGCCGCCGGACGGCTGAGGATCCGGCCCCGCACCGCCCACGGTTCAACCGGGCCCGGCTCGGCGCGGTCGCCCAGCGCGCGATAGCCAGGTTTCGACACCTTCCCCGCGCGGCGCTCCTTGGGTTCTGCCTCCTCGCCGCCGTGCTCACGCTGGTTCCCATCGGCCTCACCCTCTCCCGTCAGGCCGACTACCGGTCTGCCTCGACGATCGTGCTCTCCCTCTCCGGCATTCCCGCCGGCGCCGCCGGGCGGGCCGAGGCCGCCGGAGCGGGCGTGCTCGACCTGCTCCTGAGCCCGGCGTCGATCCACGACACGATCTCGGAGGGGAGCGCCTACTTGTCGCCCTCCGAGACGGCCGATCGCTTCGAGAGCCGGTCGCTCGTGCGGGGCGGGAGCGTGAGCTTCACCGTGTGGGCTCGGGGGCGGACGCCCGAGGAGGCGCGCATACTCGCGGGAGGCGGGAGCGACGCCCTGGCTGCGTTGTCGAAGGCGCAGGCGGCCCTCGCGACCGAGTCCCAGCGCCGGCGGCTGCGGCGAGCGCTCCGTTCGGGCGACGCGTCTTCCGATCGGTACAGCGCCGTTCGAAAGCGGCTCCGGTCGCTCGGCCGCGGTTCTCCCCCGTTGGCCGCGCCCAGTGCCGCCACGCAACCGAATCAGCGCCCGGCGGCCGTCGACCGGCTGGCGGAACGCCTGGCCGGGGCCCCGACGCCCGCGCCACGGCCAGCCTGGGCCGGGGTAGCGGGCCTGATCTTCGCGCTTGCGGGGCTGACTGCACTGGCGCTCCTGGGCCGCCCGGAAGCGACCGACCGAACGCCATCCGGCTAGCTAGGGGTTCCCCCTGGTACGCCTGGAAAAGAGGGTTTAGAGTGGCCGCCCCAGTGCAGCCGGTCGATACCACGCAAGGAGGTACAGGGTCGGCCCTCGCGTCGCGAGCCGCCGTCCGCGCCGGACGCCTCACCGGCGCCCGCCGGGACGCTCTCCGCCGGCGGCTGTTGTTCGTAGCCGATCTGGTCTGCCTGCTCACCGCCGTCGGCGCCATGACCATCGTCGAGGGCACCAGCGACCCGGTCTGGGCCCTTCTGCCGATCCCGTTGTGGATCCTGCTCGCCAAGGCGGAGGGCCTGTACGACGCCGACCATCCCAAGATCTGGCACCGCACCACCGATGAGGCGACCGCCATCTTCCACTGGATCACCCTCTCGGTGGCCGGCTCGCTGTTCTTCCTCCGCGCCCTTCCCGACGAGACGCTCACCGTCGACGCCGCCGGCACGATGTACGTCGTCGCCCTGGGAGGCGCGTTCGTCTTCCGGGCCGCCGCCAGGGCGCTCTGGCGCCGCCTGGTGCCGGCCGAGCGCGCGCTCGTTCTGGGCAGCGGCCAGCTGGCCGACCAGGTGACGCGCAAGCTCGCCCTGGAGCCCGGGCACCACCTGGTCCTGCGCGAGCGCACGACACCGAACGGCCAACCCATCGAGCCGGAGGAGATGACCAGAGAGGGCCTCGAGGAGCTGGTGCGCGAGGCCCAGGTGGAGCGCGTGATCCTGGCGATCCCCGAGCTCGACGAGGCCACCCTCGCTCGGGTGGTGTCGGCCTGCCGGGAGCTCGGGGTGAAGCTGAGCGTGATGCCGCCCATGCGGGCGATGCTCGGCACCGCGGTGCAGCTGACCCACATCGCCGAGATGCCGGTGATCGAGTACGGCACCTGGACGACCACGTTCTCCACGTTGGCCTTCAAGCGCGTGACCGACGTCCTGATCTCGGCCACGGGCATCGTGCTGCTCGCCCCGGTGCTGCTGGTGATCGCCGTGCTGGTCCGGATGGACTCAAAGGGGCCGGCCCTGTTCAGCCAGCTCCGGGCCGGCCGGCACGGCAAGCCCTTCAAGATGCTCAAGTTCCGCACGATGTGCCACGACGCGGAGGCCCGCATCTCCGAGGTGGTGGCGGTGGAGAGCCTCGAAGAGCCGATGTACAAGCTGCGTGAGGACCCGCGGGTCACGCGGGTGGGCCGCGTGCTTCGCCGTGCGAGCCTCGACGAGCTGCCCCAGCTCTTCAACGTCCTCCGGGGCGAGATGAGCCTCGTGGGCCCCCGTCCCGAGGAGGTCTGGCTGGTGAATCGCTACAGCGAGACCGAGCGCTTCCGGCTCGAGATGCGCCCCGGGATCACAGGGCCCATGCAGGTTCACGGGCGCGGTCAGCTGACCTTCCAGGAGCGGCTGGCAGTGGAGCGCGAGTACGTCGAGAACTACAACGTCCGGAAGGATCTGCGCATCCTGCTGCGCACCATCGGCGCCGTGTCGCGGGCCGACGGCGCCTTTTGACGCAACTCTCGGGCAACCGGAACCTCCTCGGTGAGCCCGTGTTACCGTGCCCGACCTCGTGAGGCGCCGGAGCTCAACATTCATCGTTCTCGCCGCGGCTGCAGCGATGCTGCTTGCCCTGCCGGCGGTTGGCCATGCCGCGAAGCGGAAGGTGCCGTTCGGATTCTTCGGCACCGCGCTGAATCCAGAGCTGTCGCAGCCCCAGCGCGTGTCGGACGCGAAGCTGGAGGGACAGGCGGCGCTGATGGCGCGCTCCGGCGTGGAGTCCGTCCGGGTGACGCTCGACTGGTCGGCGCTCGAACCGACCCAGGGCTCGTACACCTGGGGCCGCCTCGACCGCATCGTGGCCGCCGCGGCCCGCCACCGCATCGCGGTACTAGTGAACGTCACCGAGCCCACGGTGTGGAACGTGGCCGACCCGAACAATCCGGAGTGGCGCCGCCATCCGCCGCGCGAGCCGGCTCCTTACGCCGCGATGATGCGGCAGGCGGTCCTGCGTTACGGACCCAACGGCACGTTCTGGGCGGCGAATCCCGGCCTGCCGAAGGTGGCCGTACGCCAGTGGCAGGTCTGGAACGAGCAGACCGCGCCCTGGCACTGGAACGCCCGACCCTGGGCGCCCAGCTACACCGCACTGCTGAAGGCCACCTACCAGGCGATCAAGGGGGCGGACCCCGGCGCCAAGGTCATCGCCGGGTCGCTCGTCGCGTTCGGCAACAACTACAACCAGTGGAACGCCATGCGCGACCTGTATCGCGCCGGTGCCAAGGGGTTCTTCGACACGGTGGCGATCCACCCGTTCACCAACAACCCCAGCTCGGCCAGCGACACGGCCGCTCGGACGGTGGAGATCATCCGGCGGGTGAGGGCCCAGATGCGCCGGCGGGGCGACCGCCGCAAGCCCATCGTCCTCACCGAGATGACGTGGCCGGCGGCCAAGGGCAAGGTGCCGCGAGGGGCACTCCTCCCCTTCTCGACCACCACAAGCGGCCAGAAGGCCCGGCTCAAGGCCGCGTACGCCAAGGTGATCTCCCAACGGCGCAGGCTGGGCGTCACGCAGGCCTACTGGTACACCTGGGCCACCCCGTACGACAGGAAGTCGCCGGCGTCGGTTCAGGCCTTCCGCTATTCGGGCCTCACACGCCTTCGGAGCGGCAGCTTCAAGGCCATGCCCATCCTGCGAACTTACGCAGGTGTGGCCGCGCGCTACGAGGGCTGCCGCAAGAGCGCCAACGCCCGCCGCTGCCGCTGACCCAAGCGTCCGGAGCCGGCTACCGGCGCATCCCGGTGCCGAACACGCCACACTGCCGCCGTCGCTCATGCCTGAGACGAGCCTGCCGGAGCGGATGACGTCAGTGCGCTCAGCCGCAGAGCGGCGGCTGGATGAGATCGATGTCCCGCTCCGCGCCCGGCGGCGGGAGATCGCCGGACGGCTCGCGCTCGCGGCCGCCGACATGGTTGCGGTCACCGGCGCGCTGCTCATCGTCTCCGTCCTCCCGGTGATCGAGGCCCGCTTCACCGCCTGGATCCTCGCGTTCATCCCGCTCTTCGCCCTGCTGGCCAAGGCCGCGGGCCTCTACGACCGCGACCAGGTGGTGCTGCACAAGACCACCCTTGACGAGGCGCCGGTGCTGGTGGCGGTGGCCGCCATCTTCGCCTTGGTGGTCGAGGGAATGCAGGCGCTGGCCTATAACGGCGCCTCCCACCCGCTGCCGCTGTGGGCCGTGCTGATCTGCGCCCTCGTCCTGGCCCGCGCGCTGGCCCGGTTTCTGACCGTACGCCTGATGGGCACCGAGCGGGTGGTCGTGATCGGCAACGCGCAGACCGCCGCGCTGGTCGCCCGCAAGGTCGCCGCCGACCCCAGCCTGAACGCCACCGTGATCGGCCGGGTCAGCTCGGATGCCGGCGAGGACGACCAGGACGACCGGCTCCTGGGCACGCCTGACGAGCTGCCGGCGGTGCTCGAGCGCCACCGCATCGAGCGGGCGATCGTGGCCTCCACGCAGGCCGGTGGGGAGGACATGGCCGACGTGATTCGGCTCACCTCGGCCTGCGGGGTGCGGGTGGCGGTCTTTCCCCGCATGCTCGAGGTGATCGGGACCTCGGTGGAGTTCGACGATCTCGGCGGACAGGTGCTGCTGGGCGTGCGCGGCTTCGGGCTGACGCCCTCCTCACGCCTGCTCAAGCGCGCGTTCGACGTGATCGTCGCCACGCTGATGCTGGTCGTGCTGGCGCCGGCCCTGGCGCTGATCGCGCTCGCCATCAGGCTCACCTCGCACGGTCCGGTCGTGTTCAGCCAGACGCGGATCGGGCGTCACGGACGCGAGTTCCGGATGCTCAAGTTCCGCACGATGGTCCCCGGGGCCGACGAGAAGAAGAGCGAGGTCGTGGACCTGAACGAGGCCTGGCCGATGTTCAAGATCGTCGACGATCCCCGCACCACCCGGGTCGGGCGCTTTCTCCGCCGCCGCTCGCTGGACGAGCTGCCTCAGCTCCTGAACGTCCTGCGAGGGGACATGAGCCTGGTCGGCCCACGCCCGCTGATCGTCGAGGAGGATCGGCTCTTCTCGGGCTGGCAGCGACGCCGTTACCACGTGGCCCCGGGCATCACCGGGCCGTGGCAGATCCTGGGCTCGAGCAGGGTTCCGGTCAGCGACATGGTCGTGATCGACTACCTCTACTGCGCGAACTGGTCGCTCTGGCTGGACGCCAAGATCATGGTCCGCACGATCCCGTACGTTCTCAGCCGCCACAGCGGCGAGTACCGCTCCACCCCCCGCTGAGGCCGCGCTAGCTGGACGAGCGGCCGCCGGCCGGCGTGGCCGGTGCGTAGCTGTAGCCGCTGGCCGGCGACTCCCCGTTGGCCACCACGCCCAGTATGCGCGCGTCGAGCGACTCCAGCTGGTCGCGCAGGCGAGCCGCCTCCGGTCCGCCGATCGACCGCACGGACGCGGTGACCACCACGCCGTCGACCCGCCGCAGGAGCGGGAAGGCGTCGGCCACGTAGGGGATCGGCGGGGTGTCGAGGACCACCAGGTCGTGGTTGAGCTTGAGCACGTTCAGCACCCGGTCCATGCGGGCGGACTGCATCAGCGTCCAGGGATCGTGCGGTGGCTCGCCGGACACGAGCACCTGGAGCCCGCTGGATCCCGGCCGGCCGTTGCCGCTGGCGGCCGTGGACAGGGGCACCGCCTGCAGCGCGTCCACCACGGGCATCTCCTCCCGCAGGACCTCCGCCAGGCCCGGCTCCCGCTCCAGCCCGTAGCGCTCGGCCAGCTTGGGACGGCGCATGTCGGTCTCCACGAGCGCCACCGAGAGACCGCTCGAGGCGGCCGCACAGGCCAGGTTCCAGGCCACCGTCGTCTTGCCCTGCTCGCTGCGCGACGAGGTGACCACCACGCTGCGCACGGGCTCTCCCTGCCGGTAACGCAGGTTCATCTGCAGCATGCGGAAGGCCTCGGCCACGTCGGGAGGCAGATCGGCGAAGGGCACGTGACGCTTGAGCGCCCGGTGGCGCGGCACGGTGGCCAGCACCGGCGCGTCGAAGGCGGCGGAGACCTCCTCGGCGCGGTGCAGACGGCGGTCGGCCTGCTCGCGCAAGAGCGCAAGCCCGGCGCCGAGCACCAAGCCGAAGAGGAGGCCCAGGAGGATGGTCTGAAGCGGCTTGCCGCTCTTCTCGTCGGGCACGAACCCGGGCTGGATTATCACCGGGCTGCCGGTGCCGACCGCTCCGAGGGTCGTCAGGCGCTCGACGCTGGCCCGCAGCCGGTCCGCCGAGCGCAAGTCGCGCTCGGCCTGGGCGGTGGGCTGTTGGGCGCCCCCGCGCCGGGGCCCCTCGCTCTGGCGTGCGCGCTGCCGCGCCAGCAGCTGGCTCAGCTGCCGGCTCACGTCGTCGCGAGCCAGGAGGATCTGGCGCCTTTCGTCGGCCCGGGCCGAGTCCCGGGCTTGCTTCGCGTAGGTGTCGGTGAGAAGCGCGGCGCGCTGCGCGGAGGCGGCCTCGCCGGTCACGAGCACCACGTCGCTCGTCTCCCTGGTGCCGGTGACGAGGACGTCGTCCTCGACGTCCTCGGGGGACATCTCCACTCCCGCCCTGCGCAGCTCGTTGGACGTTGCCACCGCCACGCGGCGCGAGTCGACCAGCTCGACGTTGTTTCGCGACAGGTTCTCTGCGTCGACCGTGCTCGGGGTGATGCCGAGCGCGCCGACCTCCGGGCCGATCGTCTGGCGGAACAGGAGCTTGGCGGTGGTCTCGTAGCGGTCGCCCTCGAAGTAGGCGTAGGCGGCCGCGGCGGCGCCGCACAGAAGCGTGACGGCGATGATGATCAGCGCCCGCCGGCGCAGGACCGCCAGGAGCGAGACCTGCGCTCGGGGTGCCGGCTCCAGACCATAGGTGGTCGCGTCGTCCCCTGAAGGCACCCAGCCCACCTTACGGCAAGTACGGCCATCCAGCGTCACCTCGAGCAGTGCGCGAGGGCCCGGGCCGGAGCGAGGTTGTCCTAGTCTGCGGGGCGCTCCGGCCAGCCATGCGCATCCTGTTCGTAAACCACACCGGCGCCGCCAGCGGCGCGGAGTCGGCGCTCCTGCGGCTGGTGCGGACACTGCGGTCCGAGCACACGGTCGCCGTCGCCTGCCCGGACGGCCCACTGGCGCGGACTGTCGAGGAAGCGGACCTGCACCGCTTCCCCGTCCCCGCCTTCGAGGCCAGCCTGCGCCTGCATCCGGTTCACACCCCCGAGGCCCTGGCCCACCTCGGTCCAGGCGCCGTGCTGGTGGGGCGCGCCGCGCGCCGGTTCGGCGCGGACCTGGTGCACGCGAACACTCCGCGAGCAGGCCTGATGACGGCCGTCGTGGCCCGGGCCGGAGGACCCCGGCTCGTGGTGCGCGCGCACGAGGCGCTGCCTCCGAGCCGGGTCGGTCGGGCGGTGCGCTTCGTGCTCGCCCACTCGGCCTCCGCCGTGGTCACGGTCTCCCGCGACGTGGCCCTGCGCTTCAACGCCGGCCTCCGCCGGCCTCTGGCCACGCCGGTGTACAACAGCTTCGACCGCGAGCTCTTCGATCCACAGCGGGTGGAGCCGGCGCCGGTGCGGAGCGAGCTGGGCCTGAGCCCCGACGCCGTGCTGCTCGGTCAGGTGGCCCAGATCACCCCCTGGAAGGGGCAGGACACGGCGATCCGGGCACTGGCCGATCTGCGCCGGGGCGGACTCGACGCGCATCTGCTGCTGGTGGGCGAGATCGCGTTCGCCGGTAGCGGCGTGCGCTACGACAACCACGGGTTCCTGCGCAGCCTGCACACCCTCGTGGCCGGGCTCGGGGTCGGGGACGCCGTTCACTTCCTCGGCCGGCGACCCGACGTGCCCGGCCTGCTGCGGGCGCTGGATTTCTCGCTCCTGCCGTCGTGGGACGAGCCGTTCGCCAACGTGATGCTCGAGACCATGGCCATGCGCACTCCGCTTCTGGTCAGCGACGTGGGTGGCGGCCCGGAGCTGGTGGAGGACGGGGTCTCGGGGCGCCTGCTGCCCCCCAAGCGCCCCGAGCGCTGGGCCGAGGCGGTCCGCGAGCTGCTGGCCGACCCCGGTGCGCGTCAAGTGATGGGCGAGCGCGCGCGCGAGGCCACCGTGCGCTTCCGGGACGACGTCCACGCCCGGGACATGGTCGCCGTGTACGAGCGGGTGCTCGGCCGGTGACGCTCCGGATCTTCGCCGTCGCTCCCGCGGCCATGCTCACCGATCACCGGCCTCACGGCGACGGGCTCATCGCCTTCGGCTTCCTGTCCGAGCTGGCCGCGCGCGGGCACGAGCTGCACGTGGCAGCCGGTGAGGTCGACCTTCAGGGCGACCCTCCGCCCAACCTCCATGTCCACGCGCTGGGCGGCGGCGCTCGCCTGCGCTTCATGGGCCGGGTCCGGCGCCTGCACAGGGAGCTGGCGGCCACGTCCGGCTTCGACCTCGTTCATCAGCTGACGCCGGTGGAGGTGGGCGTGAGCCTGGCGCTGGCCGGCGCTCCGGCTCCGCTGGTGCTCGGACCCTACGTTCCCGACTGGCCGCCTTCGGGTGAGGGGGCCGACCGGGTGCAGGGCCGTCCCGCGCGGCTGGCCAAACGGGCCCTTCGGGCCGCCCAGCAGGCGCGGGCCACCACGATCCTCCTCTCCACCCCCGCCGCGACCTCGAAGCTCGAGCTGCACGGGAGAGCCCGGCCTCAGGTACACGAGCTGCCGCTGGGAGTGGATGACCAGGCCTGGCGGCCGGCCGACCGCACGGTCGACCGGCAGGTCGTGTTGTTCCTGGCGAACCTGGAGGTGCGCAAGGGCGTTCACGTGTTGCTGGACGCCTTCACGCGCCTGGCAACCGACTTGCCCGAGGCCCGGCTGGTGGTGGCCGGCGCGGGTCCGGAGGAGAAGGCCATGCGGCAGAGGCTGGCGGCGTCCCCCGGGCACGAGCGGGTGGACCTGCTGGGCCGGCTCAGCCGCGCCGAGGCCCGCGCCGCCATGCAGGACTGCGACGTGTACTGCCTGCCTTCCTACGGCGACCCCTGTCCACTCACCGCCGTGGAGGCGATGGCCTGCGCGCGGCCCGTGGTGGCGACCCGCGCGGGCGGCCTGCGCCACCTCGTTCCCGACGGTGGCGGCCGCCAGGTGCCGCCCGGCGACGCCGCGGCCCTCGCGGGAGCGCTGCGCGAGCTACTCGTCGATCCGGGCCTCCGTCGCACCATGGGTGAGCACAACCGCCGGGTGGTCGAGGAGCGCTACGCCTGGTCGCCGGTGGTCGACCGCCTCGAGGCCCTCTACGAAGAGGCGATCAGGCGGTCGCGTTGACCGCGGCGGCCATCAGCCGCCCCACGGCCTCCTCCGAGCATGCTCTCTGCCACCAGCGCAGCGACCGGCGGTGCAGGTCCTCCAACCGCTCGGGCCGCTCCAGCAGCGGGAGGAGGGCATCCTCCAGCTCGTCCCAGTGGTTCAGGCGCACGATCGGCGCCTGTTCGTAGAACCACATGGGAGGCACTGCGTCGGTGACCACCACGCAGCCGTAGCTCAGCGCCTGGAAGAAGCGGTGGGTCTCGGTGGTGGCCCCTCGCGGGACCAGCGCCAGCTTCGAGTCCATGAGCGCCCGGGAGTACTCGCCGGCGTCGGCCGAGGCGGACTCCTCGAAGCTGCCGGTCAGGCGAAGATCAACGGAGAGCCCGACCCGCCGGCGGAGGCGCTCCACGCTCCTCAGCATCGCCGCCCGGGAGAGGTCCTTGGGCATCACCCGGGCCTTAAGGCGGGCCGCCCTCCCGGGCGCGTGGCTCACGCTCCCGGCGAAGAACAGGTCCGACCCGCGCTCGGCGAAGGGCTTGAGCGGCAGGTCGACGAGGTTGAAGGTGCCCACCGGGAGCTCGACCTGGTGCGCAGCCCCGGCCTTCGCCCGCAGGAGCCGCAACCGGCTGGGCGCGCCCCGCAGGGCGGCCCGGGCGGCGGGCAAGAACGAGGAGAGGGCGACGGCCGACAGCTGGGCCAGGGGACGGCAGCCGAGGTTGGGTCGCGAGCAGAGGTTTCGGAACACCAGCCGCACCTGCGGCAGGTAGGCCGGTACCCGCGCCCACTCGTCGCCGATCAGTAGCACCACCACGTCGTTGCCATGGCCGGGTAGCGCGTCCACGTCGAAGGTCGCGTACACGGTGAGCCCGGGCACCTGGAGGTGCGCCTCCATGGCCGCGAGCGCGCGGCCGAAGTAGTGGGTGTCGACCTGGCCGGCGACCGGGTCCGGCGGCGCCCACTCGCGCGGCTCACGGTCGGGGCCCAGGCAGCTGAAGAAGCGGGTGTCGCGCACTCAGTACCCGGCGCGGTCAGGCGTCGGCCGTGGCGGCTCGGCGGCGATGGTCGTAGGCCAGCACCTGACCGCCTATGAACCAGAGGATGACCCCGCTGCTGGCGTAGAAGGCGTCGCCGAACGCGAGTTGTACGGCGATGAAGACGAGCAGAGAGAAAAGCAGGAGGCGCAAGTCCTGCCCCGGCGCTCGGGCCCGGGCCCCGGTCCAGGCCGCCTTGAAGATGTAGGCCAGCGCGCCCATCACGAGCAGGAATCCGAACGGGCCCACCTGCCACGCGAGTGCGAGGTAGCCGTTGTCGGGAGCCCGCAGGAACGAGCCGCCACTGAGCTTGGACGCCTCGCCGGCGCTGCCCAGTCCGTGCCCGAGTGGCGCCTCCAGCGCCACCGGCAGCGTCTCGCTGAAGGTCGCCTGCCGCTCGTTGCCGGACGTGTCGCCCGCGTAGGTGATGCTCTGGAAGCGATCCAGGACCTCGCGCGCGGTGGAATTGACGGGCGCGAGCGCCAGCACCACCAGGGCGATGACCGCGGCCGAGCCGAGCACCACTCGCGCACTCTGCCCGCGCGAGGCGATCACGTGCGCGGTGCCCGCCGCGATGAGGGCCACCCAGGAGGAGCGGACCATGGTCAGGGCGAGGGCCACCGCCACCACCGCCGCGGCGGTGGCCGTGGTCACCCGGGCCCGGTGGACCGTGAGGTAGCACAGGAGCGACAGCCCCAGCAGCGCCGCCAGCGTGCCCGGGCTGTTCAGGGTGCCGAACACCCGCACCTCGTCGCCTCCGGTGCCGATGCTGTTGAAGTTGGTGGCGTCGATCCAGGCCTGGTCCCAGCTGGGCAGCGCCAGAACGCGCTGGAGGATCGCGTAGAGCGCGATCGGCACCAGGCCCACGAGCAGGACGCGCCGCAGAGTGCTCGACCGCAGCGATATGCGCTCGCCGAGCCCGAGAGCGGCTCCGGCGACGCCGGCCAGGTACGCGACAAAGGCGTAGATCGCAGCACGCGGCCCGCCGATCAGCCCCATGGGCAGGCCCAGCGCGAAGCCGGCGGCCGCCGCCAGGAACACCCCCCGGATCCTGCCCGGCACGTGGAAGCGCAGCAGCTCGAGGCCGGCCAGGGCACCCGTGGCCAGGAAGGGCGCGAGCGACAGGGGGTCGCTGTCGACGTAGCCGGTGGCCAGGGCGAGTAGCCGACGGAGCCCCGGGGCGAAGAGCCAGAGCGCGAACAGCGCGGCAATGCCCCAGCGCCGGTCGTACTGGTACAGGGCCACCACCGTCACGACGAGCACGAAGGCGCAGGCCGCCTGGAGCGAGAGGCTGAGCGCCAGGCCGAGGGCGAGCGCCGTCGGAACGCCCGCCACCACGATCCACCACAGGTCGCCGTGACCGAAGCCCGCACCGGGGATCGCCCGCAGGCGCCCGATGAGCTCAGTCACCGAACACCATCACGGACTTGAAGAAGGCCTCGTCCACCCCGGCCGCCCGCCACTCTCCCCGCAGCCGCTCTGCCAGTTCCCGGTCGGAGTGGCGCCCGCGAGCCGCGAACTTCTCGATCCAGTACTCGTTGGGCTGCTCGTTGACGTGATCCTTGCCGCCCGAGCCCGGCAGCGCGGCGGTCACGAGCGCCACCGGCGCCAGCGTCGACAGCAGCTCCACGAAGCGTCCTGCGGCGGCCTCCGGCAGGTGCTCCGCGACCTCGGTGCTCACCACCACGTCGGCCCGGTCGGGCGGCACCGGGTCGTGCACGATGTCCAGGCGCCGGGCGCCTACCCCACGCCGGGCGCAGCGCTCGAGCGAGGCCGAGGACTGGTCGAAGCCAAGGCAACGCACACCCAGCCGCTCCAGCGAGCTCATCAACGCCCCGGTCCCGCAGCCCACGTCGATCACGGAGCTCGGCCGGAGCTCGCGAACCAGCGAGCGGGCGATCGCGTCCGCCGAGGCCAGCATGAGCGGGTCGACGACGTTGTCGTAGTAGTGACCGTCGTAGAGCTCGTCCCTCTCGGCGCCTCGCTCGAGCCGCGACACCACCCGCCGTCTGAGGGTCCGGACCGACCCCGGCGCACGCTCGTCCGCCCAGCGGCGCGCGGGCTCGGGAAGCCGGTGATAGGCCGCGTTGACCCTGCCGTAAAGACTCATACGCGAGACGGCGATCATAGCCCGGGTCAAGTGCCGTTCTCGCCGGGTCAGTCAGGCCCGAGGAACCGGCACGGGCTCGGCCGGGCGACCGTATTGTGTCCCTGCCCCGATGTCTCGCCTCGCCCTCGTCCACGATTACCTTCTCGTCCTGCGGGGCGCGGAGCGGACTTTCGCCGCCATGACCGAGGTCTGGCCGGAGGCGCCGATCGTCACCCTGGTCTACGACGAGGCCGGCACCGAGCGCCGCTTTGCCGGCCGCGCCGTCACCACCTCGCCGCTTCAGCACCTGGGGGTGCGGCAGCGCAACTTCCGCGCCGGGCTGCCGGTGTTCCCCACGGCCATCCGCCACATGAAGCTCGACGGCTTCGACGGCATCGTCTCCAGCAGCAGCGCTTTCGCGCACGGGATCCGCAAACCCCGGGGCGCGCGGCACATCTGCTACTGCCACTCGCCCTTCCGCTATGCCTGGCACGAGCAGCAGGCGACCCTCTCCGACACGGCGCCGCCGATTCGCCCTCTGCTGGGCCTGGCCCTGCGCCGCCACCGCGGATTCGATCGCCGCGCCGCCCGAGACGTCGACCAGTACGTGGCGAACAGCCAGATCACCCGGGAGCGCATCCGGCGCTTCTGGGGCGGGGACTCCGTGGTGGTGCATCCGCCGATCGAGCTGGAGCGCTTCTCCTCGGATGAGCCCGAGGACTACATCCTGTTCGTCGGCGAGCTGTTGCGGCACAAGCGCCCGCAGGTGGCGATCGACGCCGCCCTGGCCGCCCGGCGTCCGATCAAGGTGGTCGGCGCGGGTCCGGAACTCCCTCGCCTGAAGGCTCACTACAACGGCAGCGTCGACTTCCTGGGCCGGGTGCAGACGGCCCGCCTCTCCGAGCTCTACGCGCGGGCCGCCGCGCTGGTGGTGCCCAACGTCGAGGAGTTCGGCATGGCCGCCGTGGAGGCACAGGCCGCCGGACGGCCGGTGGTCGCGGTCGACGCCGGGGGCGCGCGCGAGACCGTCGTGCACGGTCGCACCGGGCTCCTGGTGCGCGACGGTGACCACGGCGCGCTCGTCCGGGCCCTCAACAGCGACTTCACGCGCTTCGACCCGCGCGACATTCGCGCGCACGCGGAGCGCTTCGGGCGCGACGCGTTTCAGCGGCGCATGCGCGAGATCGTCGAGACGACCTGCGAGCGGCCGGCCAGATCGTGATGTGTCCGCGTTCCGCGGGCGCCTGCGACGATCGGCCTTCGTGCCTTCGGACGAGCTGAAGGAGATCCCCCCGGGCGACTCGGTGCCCGCGGCCGCCGACGTGGCGCTCCCCCGGGGCGCCCTGAGGCGGCTGCTCTCACGCGGGCTGGTCCGCGCCGGGCTGGTGACCTATCTGTTCTCCGGCCTGACGCTCGTGGCCAACCTGGTGGCCGGGATCGTGGTCGCCCGCGCGCTCGGACCGGACGGGCGGGGAATCCTGGTGGCACTGGTGACGGTAAGCCAGCTCGCCGGGTTCCTCTTCGCGATGGGAGTCGCCCAGAGCCTCAGCTACTACATCGCCCGCCGGCCGCAGGACGGGCCCAGCCTGCTCACCACCTGGACCCTCATGCTGATCCCGCTCACGGCGCTGGCCATCGCCATCTCCGAGCTCCTGCTGCCCACGATCTTCGCGACCGACGGCGACGAGGCGATCGACCTTGGCCGCTGGTACATGTTCGCAATCGTTCTCGTGGTCGGCCTGGAGCTCAACTACGGCCTCCTGCTGGGCACGCGGGACTTCCTGCTCTACAACGCGCTGCGCCTGGCGCCTCCCGTGCTCACCACTCTGGCCCTGGTCGTGCTCTGGCCCCTCGATCTGCTGACGGTGGAGAGCGCGCTGCTCGCTGCGGTGGGCGCCAGCTCAATCGCGTTGGTGATCGGCATGGCGCGGGCGGTGGCCCGAATCGGCGTCGGGCGGCCGCGGTGGCACCTCGGGCTGACCACGCTGTGGTACGGAGTACGCGGCCAGGGCTCCACGGTGGCCAACAACGTGACCGCGCGGCTCGACGTGGCGATGCTGCCCGCCTTCGTGACCGCCGGGAGCGTGGGCATCTACTCGGTGGCCACCAACGTCTCGCTGATCGTCTACCAGCTGTCCAACACGTTCGCGGGCCTGGTGCTTCCGGCGGCGGCGCACGACCGCGAGCGCGGACAGCTGAAGGTACTGGGCTCGCTGTGGGCATCACTCGCCATCGCCGGCCTGACCGCCGCCGGCCTCGCGCTCTTCGCGCGGCCGTTGCTCGGCCTCGTCTACGGCGACGAGTTCCGCGACGCCGCCGAGCCTCTCCTCCTGATCCTGCCCGGCGCGGTCCTGTTCGCCGCCTCCTCGATACTGGCCGCGGGGCTCTACGCCGCCGAGCGGCCGTTCACCGCCACGGTCTGCCAACTGCTGGGGATGGTGGTGAGCGTGGTGGGGTTGTTCCTGTTCCTGCGCACGGGCGGGATCACGGCCGCTGCGCTCGTCTCGAGCGTGTCCTACGCGACCATCTGCGTGGCGACGCTGATCGCCTACAAGCGGGTCTCGGGGCTGGCCTGGCGAGCCTTCCTGCCCACTCCGGCCCACGTCCGGGCGCTGGCGGCCTGAGGTAGGGACGCCCGCGGGTGCGACGAGTCCTCGCTTTTTTCGCAGCCGGGCTGCTGCTGTGCGGCTGCTACGCCGAGACCGAGCCGGCGACCCTCGTGGGGCACTCGGTGGCCACCCTGAACGCCAGGGGCAGCTGTGAGGCGGGCGACAGTGGCGCCTACCGCTACGCGTACCGAAAGGTCGCGGCCGCCGACTGGACCCGCGGCCCCCTGCATCCGTTCTCGTGCGAGAACGACATACCGGGCGCGGTCTCGATCGCGCTCGGGCGCGAGCAGATACACGGCCTGGAGCCGGGAGCCGCCTACGAGTTCCGCTTCGAGAGCGCCGGCGGCTGGACCGACCGCACCGGCGCGCAGCTCGGAACCGACTACGACCGCTTCACCACGCTCGAGGCGCCGGTCGTGGAGGCGCCCGCCAGCCGGAGGCTCGGCGACACCATCGGCATCAACACCCGCACCGCCTACAAGGACACCAACCAGGACGACTACCCGCAGATCAAGGCGGCCCTGGCGTTCATGGGGATCCGCTACATCAGGGACGGGCTTGGACCGGCCTGGCAGACCACCCAGCGTGACTTCTACCGCGACCTGGCGGCCACCACCGACGTCAGGGTCACGATGGGCGGCCTGGACCTGCGTTACGGAAACGCCCTCGTCGACCAGTTGCTGGGGCGCCTGCGGTCAGATCCGGCGCTGCGCTCGGCGGTGGACTCCATCGAGCACGTGAACGAGCCGGACGCCTACACCGCCAAGCCGTTCTGCAGCGACGCGCACGACAACGACTCCGACGACAACGCCGACGGGCGTGACCCGCAATGCGCGGCCCCCGGCGACGAGTCGGAGGCGCAGGCCGGGCAGCAGGACGATCCCGACTGGCCCCGGCGGCTGCGCGACCAGGTCCAGTACCTGCACGACCAGGCCGAGGGAGAGCCGGTGCTGGCGGGAACCCCCATCGTCGGGCCGAGCTTCGGGCGCAACGGCGCAAGCCGCGTGGGTGACCTCAGCCCGTGGCTCGACTACGGCAACTTCCACCCCTACCGCGGCAACGGCGCGCCGGGCGCCGGCGGGCACGGAATGGGCCCGGCCTTCGCCCAGTGCGCCGCCACCGCGGCCGGCAAGCGCTGCCAGGCCACCGAGGTGGGCTACCACACGGCACTCGAGGCTCCGCCGGCCGAGGGGAACCGGCCGGTCGACGAGGCCACGAAGGCGGTCTACAGCCTGCGCATGGTGCTCGAGCACTACCGACTGGGCATCCGCCGGACCGACTTCTACACGCTCGTGGACCAGGTCGAGGACGGACAGACGCAATGCCCGCCGCTGACCGATGCCGAGGGTCACTTCGGCTTCTGGGACTGCCTCTGGCGGCCCAAGCCGGTGGCGCTCGCGATGCACAACTTCACCTCGGCCCTGCAGACCAACGGCCCCGACACCGGCTCGGCCTCGGTCCGCCTCGCTCTGGACGATGCCGGGCCGGACGTCCAGAAGCTGGCCTTCCGCGCCCCGGACGGGAGGCTCCTGATCGCGCTGTGGCGCAACGTCGGCATCTGGGACACGGGCTGCCCGCCCTCGAGCCGGTGCCCGCTGACCCCGGCGGAGCACCGGGTGGAGGTGGCGCTCGGGACCCGGCCGCGGGAGGTGGCTCGCTATCACCCGGCCTCGGGCGCCGAGCCTCAGGAGGTGCTGAGCAGTCCGGAGCGCATCAGCGTCGAGCTGCGGGGCGACCCGGTGGTTCTGAGCGTGCTTCCCTAGCGCTGGAAGCGCAGCACGAACGGCCCGCAGGGGCGGCCGCCCTCGCGCTGCAGCCGGCCGTCGATCCCCTTCGGCGTGATCGTCAGACGGTCGGCGGTCACCCGCACCTGCCCGTAGCTGAACTGGTCGACGATCGAGCAGCGCATCCCCACCCCGGCCGGGGGCGGGGGCTCGAAGAACGCCGTGTCGACGAGCGCGCCGGCGTCGGGGACCCCCGTCGCGTCGGAAATCTCCAGGCCGAGGTTGGCGGTGGCGGCCGAGCCGACGGTCAGGTCGAGGATGCCGCTGTTCCGCGGCCCGCCGGGCTCCAGCGTCTGGAAGCGGGCGTCGTTGACCAGCGTGGCGTGGACGTCGGTCGTGAGGAAGATGATGTTCTTCACGTCCTGAAGCTCACGCAGCACCCGCTGGCGCTCGTTCTCGTACCCCTCCCAGCGGTCGAACGGCAACACGTAGTACTGCTGGATCGGAAGCTCGTTCATGATGACCTTGAAGCGCGCGTTCGAGCCGCGAACATCGCGCAGGAAACGCCTCAGCTGCCGCTCGCCCAGGTAGGTGCGCTGCGGGCTGCGGATGGCGTCGAGGCAGGCCTGCGCCACCGGCTGCGCCAGCGACGGAACCACCGCCGCGAAGACGTTGCGGACGCTCTGCGGCCCGGTGGGCGCGAGATCCGGCTCCCCCGTGTCGGGGTTGTCGCAGACGCCACCGGCGTCCGCCTTCGCGCTGCGGAACGAGCGCTGGTCGAGGAAGAAGAGCTCGAGGTTGCGTCCCCAGCGCACCGTGCGGTAGATGCCGTTGCGCCGCGTATAGGTCACCGGCGAGTAGTCGCGGAAGGCCTTCACGCCGCGCCGGTACAGCACGCGGCCGTTGATGTCGACCTCGTAGTCACCGCCTCCGAACGTGTTCTCCGGCGGCGCGAAGTCGTTGATGAACTCGTGGTCGTCCCAGTGCGAGTAGAAGGCCGGCCGACTCGCCGCACCGAGCGGAGCGATCGGTTGCCGAGGTTCACCTTGTACTTCGCCCACTTCCGGCGGACGCTGAGCGCGATCGGGCGCAGACGACCGGGTATCTCGCTGTCGGAGTACATCGTGTCGCCCAAGTGGATGTTGAAGTCGTTGCGCTCCGCCCGCATCCGCGCGAACACCCCGCCGCTGTTCCAGAACGGGGTCGTCTCGCCCGGGGCCGGGTTGAAGTCGGTGTCGCCGGTCCAGGCGAACTCGACCGTCGCGTTCGCGCCCCGGTGCGGAGCGGTCGCGAAGGTGCCCAGCGGGCTGCGGCCCCGGCCTGCGCGGAAGCGGTACCAGTAGCGGGTGCCGGGCATCAGGCCGCCGACCTTGCGCTGCACGGTGTAGTCGTCGGAGCGCCGGGCGAGCAGCGCGAATCGGCGCAGGCCCTTGTGCAGCCCCCTGTCACGCGCCAGCTCGAGCACCACGACGGAGCGCCGGTCGGCGTGGCCCCAGAGGATCGCTGAGGAGGCGGTCACGTCCCCCGCCGTCACGCCGTGGGTGAAGCGGGCGTTCCCGCCGCTGTCGGCCACTGCGCCCGCAGCCGTCACGAGGAGAACGCCGAGCACGGCCGCGGCCACAGCAGGAGCACGCATCAGGCGGGCACGCTATCCGGATGGGCGCCATTGCGTCAAGTGATGAATGGTGATTCACTTGTTGGCATCGCATACCGGGCCACCGACAGGACCGAGGCGCGCAAGGCGGCCACCCGCGAGGCGATCGTCGCCGCCGCGCTCGAGCAGGTCGCCGAGGCCGGGTACGCCTCTGCCGGCGTGTTGGGTGTGGCGCGGCGTGCGGGGGTCGCCGTGGGCACGGTCTACCGGCACTTCCCGTCGAAGGGCGCGCTGTTCGCCGAGGTCTTCCGCCGCGCTGCGCAGCCCGAGCTCGACGTGGTGGTCGCCGTGTCCGCCGCCGACGGCCGCCCGGCCGCCGAGCGGGTAACGGCGGCGGTCGAGGCCTTCTGCCGCCGCGCGCTGGCCGGCCCGGTGCTGGCCTACGCCCAGATCGCCGAGCCGGTGGACCCAGCCGTGGAGGCCGAGCGGCTGCGCCTGCGGGTGGGCTACCGCGACGCGTTCGCCCGCGTGCTCGAGGACGGCGTCTCGGGCGGCGAGCTTCGCCCCCACGACACCCGGACGGTTGCCGCCGCCCTGGTGGGCGCGCTCGGCGAGGCCCTGGTGGGCCCGCTCTCAGCCCGCGACTCGGCCCCCAAGGAGGCGCTCGTCGCCACCCTCGTCCAGTTCAGCCAGGAGGCTCTCCCTCATGCTCACGTCCGCGTCCACGCATGACGTAACCAACCAGGCGCCGCCGCTCCACCCCTACAACGTCTTCGAGGCCGACCTTCCGCTGCGCGAGGCGCTCGAGCGGGAGGGCGGCGGCTGGGGCCTGGACCGCCTGCGCGACACGGGCGAGCTGGCCGGGAGCACCGAGGCGCTGGAGCACTCCGAGCGGGCCGAGCGCAACGAGCCGCTGCTGCGCACCCACGACCGCTACGGAAACCGCATCGACCAGGTCGAGCTCGACCCCTCCTGGCACTGGGCGCTGCGGCAGGCAATCGAGCGCGAGATCCACTGCCTGCCCTGGAGAGATCCGCAACCCGGAGCGCATGTCGTCCGGGGCGCGCTGATGGCCGTCTGGAGCCAGGTGAACGCGGGCGTGATGTGCCCGGTGTCGATGACCTACTCGGCGGTTCCCGCCCTGCGGGAGAGCCCCGACCTGGCGGCGGAGTGGGAACCGCGGCTCACCCGGCCCTCGTACGCCGACGGCGCTCTGGCGGGCATGGCCATGACCGAGAAGCAGGGCGGCTCCGACGTGCGCGCCAACACCACCCGCGCCGAGCCCGATGGCGACGGGCGCTACGCCATCAGCGGCCACAAGTGGTTCTGCTCCTATCCGCCCTGCGACGTGTTCCTCACGCTCGCCCAGGCGCCCGCCGGGTTGTCCTGCTTCTTGTTCGAGTCCAGCGACCCCGGCTTTCGCATCCAGCGTCTGAAGGACAAGCTCGGGACGCGCTCGCTTCCCTCCAGCGAGGTGGAGCTGCACGGCGTCCAGGCCCAGCTGGTCGGCGAGGAGGGCCGCGGTGTGCAGACGATCATCCGCATGGTCAACCACACGCGCCTGGACTGCCTCATCGGCTCGGCCGCCTCGATGCGCTGGGGGCTCGTGCACGCGCTGCACCACGCGCGCCACCGCAGCGCGTTCGGCAAGCTGCTCGCCGATCAGCCGCTGATGCGCAACGTGCTGGCCGACCTGGCGCTCGAGTCCGAGGCCGCCACCGCGGCGGCCATGCGGGCCGCCCGGGCCTACGACGAGAAGAGCGCGCCCTTCCGGCGCTTCGCGACCGCGGTGATGAAGTACTGGGTCTGCAAGCGGGCGCCGCAGCACGCGATCGAAGCGCTCGAGTGCCTGGGCGGCAACGGCTACGTGGAGGAGTCGGGGATGCCGCGCCTGTACCGCGACTCGCCCCTCAACTCGATCTGGGAAGGCTCCGGCAACGTGGCCGCGCTCGACGTGCTCCGTGCCACGCTGCGGGAGCCCGAGGGCCTGCCCGCCTTCCTGGCCGAGTGCGAGCTGGCGCGGGGCGGCAACGCCCATCTCGACGCGCACCTCGACCGCTTGCGTGACGCCGCTCCGGCCGACCCCGAGTTCGAGGCCCGCCGCGTCGTGGAGGGACTTGCGCTCGCGCTGCAGGCGAGCCTGCTGACACGGTATGCCCCCTCCGCGGTGGCCGACGCGTTCTGCGCCGCCCGCCTCGGCGACGGCGGCCGGGTCTTCGGCACGCTGCCCTCAGGGGCCGACCCCGGCCCGATCCTCGAGCGCGCCCTCCCCGCGTGACCACGCTGACCTACGAGACGGGCGACCGCATCGCCCGTATCACCCTCGACCGGCCCGACCGGGGCAACGGCATCACGCTCGGTATGCCCGGAGAGCTGGCCGAGTGCGTGGAGCGGGCGAACCTCGACCCCGGCGTGCGGGTGATAGCACTGGCGGGAAACGGCAAGGGCTTCTGTGGCGGCTACGACCTGGTGGAGACCGCCGAGCGCCGTGGCGCCCCAGGTGGGTCGGGCTCGCCGCTCGACCCGGCGACCATCACACAGAATCACGACCCCGAGCGCCCCTGGGACCCGGTCGTGGACTGGCAGATGATGAGCCGCAACCTGCGCGGCTTCATGTCGCTCTTTCACTCCGACAAGCCGGTGGTGTGCAAGGTGCACGGCTTCTGCGTGGCCGGTGGCACCGACATGGCGCTCTGCTCCGACCTGCTGGTGATCGCCGCCGACGCCCGCATCGGCTATCCGCCCGCCCGCGCGTGGGGGGTGCCCACCTCCGCCCTGTGGGCGGCGCGGGTGGGTGACCAGCGCGCAAAGCGTCTCTTGTTCACCGGCGATCTGATCGACGGGCGGACCGCGCTCGAGTGGGGGCTGGCGATCGAGGCGCCACCGGCTTCCGAGCTCGACGAGCGCTTCGAGGCGCTGGTGGAGCGCATCGCGCTGACGCCGGTGAACCAGCTGGTGATGATGAAGCAGCTGGTCAACCAGGCGCTGTTCGCGCAGGGCCTGCACGCCACCCAGACCCTCGGCGTCTACTTCGACGGCATGGCCCGGCACACCGCCGAGGGCCACGCTTTCCAGCGCCGGGCCGCCGAGGCCGGCTGGCACGAGGCCGTGCGGGAGCGCGACGAGCCCTACGGCAGTTAGCGCAACCCGAGCTGCTGGCCTCCGGCGGCCCCGTGGACGTGCGCAAGCCGGTGATCCTCGTGGGCGACATGAACTCCGACCGCCAGGGGCGCGGCGGAAACGGCGCGGGGGCCTACAACCTGATCGAGGACGCGGGCTTCGACGACGCCTGGCTTCAGGTGAACTCCTCCCCGGGGCTCACGTGCTGCATCAACTCCGACCTGAGCGAGACCCAGCCGTCCTTTGACAGCCGAATCGACCTGATTCTTCACGAACTCCCGGGTGACGCGGGTAAAACGCGCGGCGAACGTCGGCACGCGGTCACGCGACCGCCGCCGCGGCCTGTGGCCGTCGGACCACGGCGGCACCGTGGTCAACCTGAAGTTCAGACGCTAAGCCGCAAGCAGCCGGCTACTCGTCGAACCGGCCCGCGAGGACGCCGAAGATCGCCCCCTGTGGATCCTGCGCCACCAGGATCTCGCCGCCGGGCACCGGCATCTTCGGCAGGATCACCGTCCCGCCCGACGCGGTGATCTGGTCATTCGCCGCGTCGATGTCGTCGGTACCGAAGTACACGAGCCAGTGTGAGGGCATCTCCGCGCCCTGCGGCAGGTTCATCAGACCGCCGTTCACCGTGTCGCCGTTGTAGAGCCCCCAGAAGGGCTGGTCGCCCTCCGCCATCTGCTCGCTGCGCCAGCCGAACAGGTCGGTGTAGAACTGCAGCGCCCGCTCGGGATCGCTGGTGTTCAGCTGGTTCAGGGTCAGCCTCCCCGGCCCGTTGACCAGCTCGGCCCCGATGTTCTCCTTGGGCTGCCACATGGCGAACACGGCGCCGGTGGGGTCCTGGAGGAGCGCCATGCGTCCGGCCTCCATCACGTCGAACGGCTCCATCATCACCGTCCCACCCAGCTCGGCCGCCCGCTGTGCTGACTCGTCCACGTCCTCCACGGTCACGTACGACAGCCACGCGGGGTGCTGACCCTCCTGTGCGGCTCCGGCCGCCGCCAGGTCCTTGCCGTCCTCACGGAACATGCGGTAGACCCCGCCGTCGGGGATCGGCATGTCCTCGTGCTCCCAGCCGAACAGGCCCTGGTAGAAGGCGTGCGCGCCGTCAAGATCCGGCGTGCTCAGGTCGGTCCAGCTGAACGTTCCAGGTGCGTGACTAATGCGCTCTCCCATGGGCCGCACGTTACCGCGACGCAGGCGAGCGCTCCATCTGCACCAGCCGCCAGGCAGTCACGTCGACCGCCACCGCCCAGAGGGGAACGACGGCGACGCTCACGACCACCGCCACCGCCCAGTCGGCCGCCAGCGAGTGTCCCAGCACCCCGCCGCCGGTCTCTTGAAGCGCCGTGGTCAGCCCCTCGCTGAGCAGGTACACGGACCCCACCAGAAGCAGCACGGGCCAGAAGCTGCCCCGCTCGAGCTGCCGGCTGCGCCGGAAGGCCTCGCGTATCCCCAGGCCCTCGATCTTCACGAGCGGAGCGGCCAGCACGAACCACGCGAAGAACACCAGCCCGGGGATGATGAAGAGAGACAGCCCCACGCCCAGCCCGACCGAGAACAGCAGCGAGGTCGCTATCAGCGGCAGGTAGGGGGTGGTGCGCATCACGGTACGAAGGGACGGTCGCTCCTTGCCCACCATCGACTGCGCCACGGCGGCCATCACGACGCCGGCGTAGAACTCCTCCCCCAGCGATCCGCTCGCCACATTCAGGAACACCGCGGCCACGGCGGCCGCCAGCCCGGACGCCTGGATCTCCTCGCCTTCGTATTCCCCGTGGCGCTCGGCCACCGCTTCCACCAGCCCGAGCGGGATGAACACCAGGAGCGCGACACCGATCAGAAACCCGGCCTGGTCGCGGTACACGCTCAGCACGCGACGCGCGGTGTCCCGGAGCGGAAGCCGTCCGCGCACGTTCAGCCGGCGGCCGGATCGGAATCCTCGGCCGCGCGGCAGACGAGGCCGATCGACACGCCAGCCGGGAGTGACCGGCCGCTGCCGATGAGGCGCGCCTCGGCGCGCATCACCCCCGCCAGCGCCGTCCCTACCGCTCCGGGGGTGCGTTCGTAGTCGCTGCCCGCCGGCCCGGATCGGCGCAGTCGCTGGGCCAGGCGGACCAGCGCAATAGGAGCAAGGAGTGTCGAGTTGAAGTACGTGACGCGCGCGGGTAGCCACCCGCTCGCCGCTGCGCGTTGCACGAGCTGGGGGCGGGTGTATCGGCGGAAGTGGTGGTGAGCGTCATCGTGGTGGCTCCAGAGCCAGCGGTAGGCGGGCACCGTGACGACCAGGTGTGCCCCCGGGCGCGCCACCCGCCGCATCTCACGCAGCGCCAGGGCATCGTCCGCGACGTGTTCGAGCACGTCCGACGCGCACAGCAGATCGAAGCTCCGATCGTCGTAGGGCGGAGCCTCGAGCGTTCCCTGCCGGACGCCCTCGAGGCCACGCGCCCGGCAGAACTCGACCGCCACGGGAGAGGGATCGAAGCCCTCGGCCCGGCCGAGGCGGGCGTATTCCTGTAGCTGGCGCCCGGTCCCGCAGCCGGCGTCGAGGATCCGAGCGGCAGGCGGGAGGTCCACGCCGGACAGCAGCACATCGATCACCGCGCGACGCCCCTCGAACCACCAGTGGCTGTCCTCGAGCGCGTAGAGCTGGGAATAGAGCCGGTCCTCCATCGACAGCGGGCGAAACTAGCTGGCCGGCGCCGTGGCGCCCCCCGGTTCCCCCCGCTTCTGCTCGGCGCCGGCCAGGTAGACCAGCCCGGCGATCACCACCGCGAAGGCGGCGAGGGCGAGGATCACGCTGCCCGTGCTCTCGTGAATGGTCTCGTCGAAGGCAAAGACGCCGAGCAGCACGCTGGCGATCGGGTCGAACGCCATCTGGGTGGCCACCGCCGGCGCGAGCGCTCCGGTCTGGAACGAGCGCTGGGTGAGCATCACTCCGAGGTAGCCCACGACGACCAGCGCGTAGAGGTGCCAGTCGCCGAGCAGGTCCAGGATCCCGTCGTCCAGGCGCTCCACGGTGGCCTTGGTAAGCGCGGCGGCGAGCCCTAACAGGATGCCGCCGGCAGTGCCGAGCAGCGCCGCGCGTCGTGCCGGCGCGCGCCCGCGGGCCGCCAGGGTGAGCGCGGCCGCGGCCACGCCGATCACGGCGAAGGAGACGGTCCACGCGAACGCGCTCGCGTCGTCCTTGCCGCCCTCCGGATCCGCGGCGACGAGAAACAGCGCCAGCCCGGCGGTAACGGCCACCGCGGCCGCCAGCTCGCGGGCCTCGGGCCGGCGACCCCCCAGCAGCGCGTTCAGCGGCAACGAGAACACCACTGTGGTGGCCAGCAGCGGCTGAACCACCACGAGCCTGCCGATGGCGAGCGCGGCCGCCTGAGCCCCGAAGCCGAGCCCGTTCGCCACGACGCCGGCCAGCCAGCGGGGCTGGCGGGCGAGCTGCAGCATGAACCCGGCGCTGCTCGCCTCCTTCTCGGACGACTTGGCGGCCACCTGCTGCTGGAGGACGGTGCCCAGGGAGAACAGCAGGGCGGCGATGAGCGCGAGCACGACCTCCATCGGCGAGCGACCCTACTGGGCCGCACGACCGGTCAGCCGCGCAGGCCCTCGGCCTTGACGTCCTCGGGCGGCCCCGCCAGCAGCCGGTTGGCGAACCACAGCACCACGCCGATCACGAGCAGGATCGCGGCCCGCGCGAACACGGCCAGGTCGTCCAGCGCGGTGTCCACGATCAGGGCGACCGAAACGATCGCGCCAAGCACCGGGAACACCGACGGGGCCTGGAAGTGCTCGTGGTCCACCGGCTCGCGCCGCAGCACCAGCGCCGCGATGTTCACGATCGTGAAGACGCTCAGCAGCAACAGCACGGTGGTGTCCGCCAGGCTCTCGAGGTCGCCGGTGGTGATCAGGATCACCGAGATCAGCGTGGTGAACAGGATCGCGACGATCGGGGTGCGGCGACCGGGCAGCACCCGGCCGAACACCCGCGCGACGATCCCCTGTTCAGCCATTCCGTAGACGATGCGCGAGGCCATGATCATGTTGATCAGCGCGCTGTTCGAGACCGCCATCAGGGCGATGAAGGAGAACAGCTGCGTGGAGAACCCGAGCGGGCCGACCTCGACGACCTCGAGTAGAGGAGCATCGGAGCCGCTCAGCTGGCCGGTCGGGACAACGGCGGAGGCGGTGAGCGTGACCAGCAGGTACAGCACCCCAGCCACCGCGAGGCCGGTGAAGAGCGCCCGCGGAAAGGTTTGCGACGGCCGCTTGGTCTCCTCGGCCACGTTGACGGAGTCCTCGAAGCCGATCAGCGCGTAGAAGGACAGCGCCGTGCCACCCACGATCACGGCGAAAACGCTCTCTCCCTCCTTGAACTCGAAGTTGCGTGAGAAGTCGGCCGAGCCGTCACTCAGCGCGGCCACGCCGATGATCACGATGATCACGAGGCCGATCGCCTCGATCGCGGTCAGCACCAGGTTCACCGTCACCGACTCGGCGATCCCGCGCAGGTTGATCGCGGCCACGATGAAGATGAAGATGATCGCCGCCACCACCAGCTCGAGGTCCACGAACTCGCTCAGGTAGTCCCCGGCGAAGGCGCGGGCCAGCGTGCTGGCCGAAGCGATGCCGGAGGACATCACCGTGAACGCGACCATGAACGTGAAGAAAGGCACGCCGAACGCCTTGTGCGTGTAGAGCGCCGCGCCGGCGGCCTGGGGGTACTTGCTCACCAGCTCCGCGTAGGCGAAGGCGGTGAACAGCGCGAGCACGAAGGCCGCCAGGAACGCGGTCCAGATGGCACCGCCCACCTCGGCCCCGACCTCGCCGACGAGCGCGTAGATGCCCGCGCCCAGGATGTCGCCGATGACGAACACCGTGAGCACGCCCGGACCGATGGCCCGGCGCAGCTTGGTGTCGGACTCGCCGCCCGGGCGCTCGGCCGCTTCCATTGCGCGACCCTTTGCCCCGAAGTCCGGTCGGGGCAAACCTCAGCGGCCGGGCATGCGAGCCGCCGCCTCGCCCGAGCTGATCACCGGAACGATCTCGAAGGTCGCGAGGTCGCTCCACTCGGAGACCCACTGGTCGAACAGGCTCGGGTCCTCGGTCTCCATCAGCTGGAAGCAGCGGTCCAGGCGGCGCTCGTCGATCCAGCTGTCCACGTACTCGAGACCGGCGGGCAGCAGACGGCCGCGTTCAGCGGCCCGTTCATAGACCGGACCCGGGCCCCGTGTGAAGGTCTCGATCACCATGTAACGCATTCCCACCCCCTCGGAGCGTATGGATGCCGACCACTCCCCTCGCTTGCGTCTCGACCGACCAGCGGCGACGGGCGCCGGCGAGAAAAGTCTCCGCTGCCGGACGGCCCGGATCCGCCAGCAGAACCCACGGCGCGAGCCTGGGTAGGAGCGAGAGCAGCTGGGCCACGGCCGCGCGCTGATAGAGCACGTCCGATGCGAGCGCCAGGTCGAAGGGGGCGGCCGCCACCAGCTCGGCCGGGTCGGACCAGTTCACCCGGGCAGTCTGGAGCTCGACGCCGTTCCGGGCCGCGTTTGTCAGGAGCAGATCGAGCGCCTCGGGATCCGCGTCGGTGGCGAGCACCGCGGCGCCGGAGCGGCTCGCCGCAAGGCTCGGCACGCCCAGGCCGCAACCCAGCTCCACGACCCGGAGGCCGTCCAGGCGCATGCGGCCCAGCTCGCGCGCGAGCGCGACCCCGCTCCGCCACAGGATCGACCAGTAGGGCGCCAGCGGCGCCCACTCCACCTCATGGTCGTCAGGGAGCTCGGCGCCGTCTTCGGGCTGGAGCAGGTCAAGCTCGCCGTCGGGCAGCTCGAGGGTCACGCTGATCAGGTCGTCGGCGGCCATGCGACGGGAGCCTCTCACGGTAGTGTCGCCGGGTATGGAGGTAGTCGCCTCCGCCGACGGCACGCCGATTGCCTGCTGGCGAAGCGGTGATGGACCCCCGCTCGTCCTGGTCCACGGCACGGCGGCCGATCACACCCGCTGGGCGCCTGTGCTTCCCGCGTTCGAGGAGCACTTCAGCGTCGTGACCGTCGACCGCCGCGGCGCGGCGAAAGCGGCGACACGGACCAGTGGGCGATCGAGCGGGAGTTCGAGGACGTGGCCGCGGTCGTCGACTGGGCCGGCCCGGACACGGTCCTGCTGGGGCACTCCTTCGGCGCCGTGTGCTCCCTGGAGGCGGCCCTGCTCACCGACCGGATCCGGCGGCTGGTGCTGTACGAGCCGGCGTATGACCCGGAGCTGGCACCAGTCGAGCTCGTCGAGCGGCTCGACGCGCTGCTGGCGGCCGGCGAGCTGCTGCTTCAGGGAGAGGACACTGCCGGCCCCTTCAAGAAGGGCACCGAGGCAGTGCGGGCCGCGCTGCCCGACGCCCGCGTAGCGGTCTTTGTTGGCCAGCGGCACACCGCGATGGACACCGCCACCGAGCTGTTCACCTCCGAGGTGCTGGGTTTCGCGGCGCCGGGATAGCGTTGGACCATGTCGCAAACTCAGGAGTTGTCAGTGTGCATCGCGGGGGCCACCGGCTGGACCGGCCGGGCGCTCGTGCAACCGGTGTTGGCCGCGCCCGACCTCCGGCTGGGGTCCGCGGTCAGCCGGTCGGCGGCCGGTCGAGACCTGGGAGAGGCGCTGGGCGGACCGGCGTCGGGCGTCCCGGTCCACGCCAGCGTGCGGGAGGCGCTCGAGGGCATCGACGTGCTGGTGGACTACACGTCCGCGACGGCGGTCAAGGAGAACACGCTGGCGGCGATCGAGGCCGGGGCGGCCGTGGTGATCGGCACCTCCGGGCTGACCGCCGCCGACTTCGGCGAGATCGACTCGGCGGCTCGCGAGCGGTCCGTCGGGGTCGTGGCGTCGGGGAACTTCTCGCTTACCGCCGCGATGTGCCAGGCCGCAGCCCTGCTGGCGGCGCGCCACCTGCCGCAGTGGGAGGTCATCGATTACGCGAGCGCGACCAAGCCGGACGTCCCCTCGGGCACCGCACGCGAGCTCGCCGAGCGCCTCGGTGAGGTCCGCCGTCCGGAGCTCGGACACCCCATCGAGGACCTTCACGGGCCCCGGGAGGCGCGTGGCGCCGACGTCGGCGGCACCCGGGTCCACTCCGTGCGCCTGCCCAGCTTCGTGGTGTCCACCGAGGTGGTCTTCGGCCTGCCGGACGAACGGCTGAGCATCCGCCACGATGCGGGCGGGAGCCCCGAACCGTACGTGGCGGGCACGCTGATCGCGGTGCGCAAGGCGCCCGGGCTGGTCGGACTCACTCGCGGGCTCGACACCCTTCTGCTGGCCGGTCGGTAACGCGGCTCAGGTCGCCGAGCTCCAAGCCACGACGGTGGTACCGAGCCTCCCGACGCCGCGCGATACTCCCGCTGTGAGCACGGCGGCGGTCGATCTGTACTGGCTGCCACTCGGCGCCGGGGGACACTTCGTCAGGTTCAACGGGCGGGTCTACGAGGCGCTGATGGCCCGGCTGCAGCGGCGCCCGGCGTGCGATCTCTACCACTCAGCGCTGCAGGTCGACGTCCCCGAGGGCAGGTTCGTGATCGAGCAGGCGCCGGTCCGCGACTGGAGCGGGAAGCAGCGGGGAGTCGTCGCCGAAGGCGCCGTCGGCAGTCGCTGGGCGGGCCGGTTCCGGATCTTCCGCTACGAGATCCGGCTCTGGCTCAACGGCCACATCCCGGACGTGGCCGAGGCGGTGGACAGCCCGCGGCGGCTGACCGAGGAGGAGGCCTGCGCCCGCCGGGTGCTCGAGCTGGTCGCGCGGGTTCCGACCCCCGTATGGGGTCGCGACGAGCTGGCGACGGGCGACATGTGGAACTCGAACTCGGTGATCGCGTGGGTGATTGCGACCAGCGGGATGAACGCCGAGTCCATCCAGCCTCCGGCAGGCGGACGCGCGCCCGGCTGGAAGGCCGGACTCGAGGTGGCCCGCCGGTCACCCGAGGAGCGACGGTAACGGCCGGGTGTTGAGGAGATCTGCGGCGGTGGCCCAGCCACGGCGCGCGGTGGCGACCGAGAGCGCCATGTTCCCCAGCCCCGCCACCGAGTGCGCGTCGGTCGAGCACACGATCGGCACGCCGGCTCGCAACGCGTCGCGGACGTGCTCGCCGCGGAGGTCCAGGCGGGCGGGAAGGCCGTTGACCTCGAGCGCCACTCGTTCCTCGAGCGCGACCTCGAACACACGCTCCAGGTCGAGCGCGTTCTCCGGCCGCCGGTTGATCAGGCGGCCCTTGGGGTGGCTGAGGCAACGCACGTAGGGGTTGCGCAGCGCCTCCTCCACGCGCCGGGTCAGATCCGGCCGCGGCATCCGCTGCCCGCCGTGCACGCTTGCCTGGACCCAGTCGAGCTCCGCGAGCACGTCGTCGGGGAGGTCGAGCCGCCCGTCGGGGAGGATGTCGCACTCGATCCCGCGCAGCACGCGGAACGGCGCCAGCCGCTCGTTCGCGGCGAGAATCTCCTCCCCCTGGCGGCGGACCTCGTCGGCGGTCAGCCCGCGGACGGCGCCCACCGCCGGCGTGTGGTCGCAGATCGCGAGGTAGTCGTAGCCCCGCTCAATGGCGGCGCGGGCCATCTCCTCCACACTCGCCCTCCCGTCCGACCACGTCGTGTGGCAGTGCAGGTCGCCGCGGATATCCGCGGGCTCGACGAGTGCCGGCGGCTCGCCCCGGAAGGGCGCTTCACGCAACTCCGGTGGACACCACGGGACGCCCAGGTCGCCGTAGACCGCCTCCTCGGAGGGTGCGTCGGGCAGCGGCTCGAGCCCGGCGACGTAGGCGGCCGAGCCCGTTGACCGCAGGAAAGCGGTCCCGAATCGTTCGGGCTCGGCGGCGACCAGCTCGACCGGCACCCCCTCGACGGTCACGCCCACCGCGCGCCGCTCGCCCTGCTCGACCAGCGCGACGATCTGATCCAGCGCGGCGAAGCGCTCCAGCACGGGCCGGGGATCGGACGCGGCGCAGGCCACGGCCAGGAGCTCGCAGGAGTCGCGCCGGCGCCGCACGTCGCCGGCCACTTCGCCGTCCAGCGCGTCGGCGATTCCTGCGGTGAGCGCCCAGGCCTGGTTGAGCAGAAGACCGTGCCGGGGCCGCGGCCGGCTCTCGCGAGCGAGCGCTTCGAGCAGCCGCGCCTCGGTCTTCGGCCCGATTCCCGGCGCACCCTGTAGCCGGCCCGCGCTCGCGGCCTCGCGAAACTCGTCGGCGGTGCGGACGCCGAGCGCCCGCGCGAGCTCCACCGACCGCTTCGCGCTCAGTCCGAGGTAGCGGCCGAGGCCGACGAGCTCGGGCGCGAGCTCGCGTTCGAGCTCCGCCAGCTCGGCGATCTCGCCCGTCTCGACCAGCTCGCGCAACCGGCCCTCGATCCCACGACCGATTCCCCGCAGCTGGCGAACCCGTCCGGAGCGCACGAGCTCGGCAACGGGAACGGGCGCTCCGCGGATCGTCTCAGCGGCACGCCGGTAGGCACGCGCCATGTAGGGGTTCGCCTCACCAAGCTCCAGCAACGAGGCGAATGCGTCCAGGCGCTCGGCGATCCGGGCATTGTCCATTCGAGTGCTCTACTGCAGGCCCTCGATCTGGAGGCCGCTCCGACGGACATGCACGGACAGGTAGCGAACACCGTCTTCACCCGCGCGAACTGAGCGGGATCTGCCCCTCTCGACCAGCAACGCGCTTCCGGTCGCGAGGGGATGTTCGTCCCCGTCGACGACAGCCACCGCGCTCCCCTCCAGCACGATCAGCAACACGTCACGTTCGTCGTTCGTGTGCTCGGCCAGCTCGTGGCCCGCGGGCCAGACCAACAGCGTCGCGTTCAGGTCGCTGCTTGCCATTCCCCACACGGGACCGATCCCATCCGCGCTCAGCAGGTCCACCATCCCGAGCCGACCCTACCCCGGCAACGAAGTCCGTACCCTGGCGCAGCTCGAGCCGCCCGCCGGAGCGCCCGTTTCTGCTGCACCGTCTTCAGTTCGGGCCCCATAGGGGCCCAAAGTCAGGACGACGCCGAAGCCGGCCGGGCCCCGACCGCGACGAAGTCGAGGGTCCCGTTGGGCGGCAGCGGCTGCGGGTTCAGCGCCACGAAGTCGATCGTCGCCCTGGGCGGCAGGGGCTGCGGGTTCAGCGCCACCAGATTGATGCGTATGCCCGGCGGCAGCGGTTGCGGGTTGAGCGCGACGAGATTGATCGTCGCCTCCGGAGGCAGCGGCTGGGGATTGAGCGCCACGAGCTCGATCGTCGCGTCCGGCGGCAGCGGCTGTGGATTGAGCGCGACGAGGTTGATGGTCGCGTCGGGCGGCAGGGGCTGTGGGTTCAGCGCCACGAGGTCGACGCTTGGCTTCTCCATGTGATCTCTCCGTTCCCCGGGTGGAAGGCGCCAGCCTACCGGCGAGGGGCCGGCCGAACCACGCGCGGATGGTGTGGCGGGAGCCGCCACGCCAGCTCGGCCAGCGCGAGGCCGACCACGATCCCGAGCGCGCTCCACGCGGCGCGCTCGAGCGCGACCGCGTCGCCCTGGTAGTCCACCGCGCTGATGGTGAGCAGCGCTGTCGGCGTGAGTAGCACCACGAGCCAGAAGTAGCCGCGTGCGGACAGGGCGAAGAGCCCGAAGGCGGCGAGGCCCTGGCCGGCCACCATCAGCCAGGGGTTGTCGGTCGCGATCGTGAGCACGGCGATCAGCGCCGTGCCGACGAACGTTCCGGCCGCGCGCTGCAGTGCCCGCACGCTGCTCGCGTGTTCGTCCGGCTGCAGCACCGCCAGCACGGTGAGCGGGACCCAGTAGCCGTGCTCGAGCCCCAGCAGCTGGTAGGCCAGCGTGGTCGCGGCCACGATCGAGGCCAGCCGAAGCGCGTGCGCACGCAGGGGCGCGTCCCGGGCGAGCGCGTCGACCAGCTGCCGCGACCCGCTCGTGAGGACCTGGGCCAGCGGCCTCGGCGCCGGGCTCGGCGGCGGAGCGTCACGCGCGTAGGCGGCGGCCATCAGCACAACTCCGACCACCGACCCCAGCCCGAACCAAAGCACCCGCGAACCGACGTCAAGCGATTCCGCCGGCAGCCCGTTGGCGATCACGAAGATCGCCCCGATGACGAAGCCGGTCAGGCCGCCGTGGGGGCCGAACGTGCGCAGGAACGCGGCGAGCCCGATCCAGGCGAACGCGGCGGCGACCGAGGCGGCCACGCTGGGCTGGACTGCCGTCGCCAGCGCGACTGACGCGCAACACCCCAGCGACGCCCCAGCACCCCACCCGATGCGCTCGCGCAGGGATCCACGCGGCACGGCGAGCGCGCCGTTGAGCCCGCCGAAGCACGCCATCACCCCGATCGCCGGCTCGTCGGCCGCTACCCCGAGCGCCAGCGGCGTGCAGCTCGCGACGCCACCCGCCAGACCGGCGAGCGGGTCGACGCCCCGTCGATCGACCCGAAACGCCTCGGCCCACAGCCCGCCCTCCGGCATCGCGTCGTCAGCCGCCGCCGGCCCCGGCGTTTCGCACCGCCTTCGCCGTCCTGCGGCGCTGAGCCTGCATGCGCCCCATTTCCTGGGTACTGACCGCCACGGCTCCGCGCGAGAGGGCGAGGGCACGCAGCTCCTCAGGCAGGTCGTAGTGGTCTCGCCACGGGCGCCTGGGATTCGCCTGGAACCACTGCCGGAGGAGCCCAAGCTCGCCGGCGAAGCGGTGGAGCTCCTCGCCATCGTCGGCAACGAGGTGACACCAGCTGCGGCCGCGCCACTCCCAGATCGGCTCATCCACGTAGACCGCCAAGCCAGGCATGATGCTGCAGCACGCGCGCCCGCGCGCTCCGCTCAGCGCGGCCGATCGAAGATCTCGCTCAGAAGGTGCGTGATGATCCACGTGGCCACCCGTGACGTCGCGCCGGACGGGTCGCGCGCGGGGTTCAACTCGACGACGTCGAAGCCGATCACGCGCCCACGTCGCGCCACTTCGACCAGGATCGCTCGCAGCTGCCGGTAGCTGAGCCCACCGGGCTCCTGCAGCGAGTGCCCGGGCGCGACCGAGGAGTCGAGCACGTCGAGGTCGATCGAGACGTACAGCGCCCCGGTCTCCGGGACGGTCTCACGCACCACATCACCGGCCCCTCGCTCGATCACATCCAGGCTCGTGGCCCACCGTCCCCCCAGCTCTCGCAGCCCGTCCACCTCCTCGCGGAGCACATTTCGAACCCCGAGCGCGGTGACGGTGCCTATGAACGGCAACTCCGCCAGCCGCCGCAGCTGACTCGCGCCGGTCAGGCGCACGCCATCCAGCTCGTCCATGAAATCGGTGTGCGCGTCCACGTGAACCACGTCGAACTCGCCCACCGGCTCCATGCCTCGCCCGAGCGGGTAGCTGATCGAGTGGTCGCCGCCGATCGCGACCATCAGAGCTCCGCGCTCGGCGATTCTCCGCGCAGCGCCTGTGATGCGCTCGTAGTTGCCCTCCGTGTCGGAGCCCTGGATGGCGACGTCGCCGACGTCCGCCATCGTCACGCCGGCCAGATAATCGCGGTCGGCTTCCACGTCGTACCAGCCCTCGGCGCCCGGGTCGTCTCCGGCGCCGGCCGACCGCGGATAGTAGAACTGGTCCCCGCTCGCCTCACGGGCGGCCGCAGGCCCGGCCCGCTGGCCGGTGGGGATCCCCGGCTCTGGCGTGCCGCCGTCGTACGGGACGCCTAGAAAGGCCACCTGCGCATCGAGCCTGTCGAGGTCGCGCAGGCTCGGTACCTCGAAGAAAGTCCTCGGCGCGGCATCGATCAGACGCGCGGTGGAATCCACACGCGAAGTGTTGCGGAGCCGGCGTAAGAAGCTCGCGGCGAGCCGGTTGGAGGTGTGACGGCGACGAGGAGAACCAATGCTTCGCAAGCTCGAACTGGCCAACACCGTGCTCACTACCGCAGCGCTGATCGGGGTGGCGATGGCCGTAGCGTCAGCCGCCTCGGGAAATCCCGGCAAGCCGATCGACCCTCCCGACGAAGGCAAGCCGATCCTCGGCCAGGAGAGCTACACCCCTGGCGGCGGCTTTCCCTCCACCCGCCACCCGAAGCTGAAAGGCTGCTCTTCGTCTCAGGGACAGTGGCTGCGCAAGGCCTGGCGCCGTGCGCACTACTACACGTGGCGGGCCGACAAGCTCACCGACCACGTGCGCCGCGCCGACGATCGCCGGGCGGCCTGGAACCAAGACTTCGTAGCCGGGGACAACAACTCATCGTCGCTGCGCCGCTGGTTCGGTAGCTATGACTCCGACCGGATGAAGTACGTCGACGATGCGGTCGAGAAGGGCCTGGGGCGCTTTCGCGGGGTGGGCAACGTTGAGATCAACAAGCTGCGCTGTGGCTCCCCCCGGGCGCCGGGCTCGGACGCGCACACCGACACCTGCCCGTCGTCGAACAGCGGCAACGGGCCGCCCTCGGCCTACCACGCGCCGGTCGGCACGATCGTGACCTGCGGCTCGTTCTGGAACGACGCCAACAACCCGTTCGTGGACAGCGAGGAGCGCCTGGACGACTCGGCGGACACGCTCATCCACGAGACCTTCCACTGGCTGTCGGTGGATGCGAAATACGTGGTCGACTACCACGCCGACGGCGCCGGCGGCCACAAGGACAAGAAGTACTACGGCGCCGACGCGGTGGACTACCTGTCCCGCAAGAAGGCGTCGTGGGCCATCAAGAACAACGACACCTACGCGTTCTTCGCCCTCGCCGCCGGGCGCCACGAGCGCACCTGGACCGGCGTGTGGGCCCCCAAGGAGGCGGCCCCCGCCACGGGCGCGCTCTACCTCGACATGTCCTGGGACGGACTGGTGCAGACGTGGGAGGAGCTCGGCGGCCAGGGCCAGTACCTGGCCGACGTCGAGAGCTTCGTGCGGGACGGGGAGCGGCGCTACGCCGCCCTGTGGCGGATCGGCTCCAGGAACGGGGCGCTCTACCGGCAGCCTTGGAGCGACTTCGAGAGCACCTTCAGGCGGCTCAGGACAACGCAGAACCTGATCGACATCGAGACCACGGGCACCGGCTCGGGTCGGCGCTGGGTCGGCGTTTGGCGGGGCAAGCCGACCCGGCAGACCAAGGACGGCGGGCTGCTCGTCGACCTCAGCTGGGAGCAGCTGCTGGCCGAGCGGGAGCGGATCAAGGCATTCGCGTACCTCGGCGACATCGAGACGTACGTCGTGAGCGGACAGCGGCGGTTCGCAGCCGTGTTCAGCATCGGCACCGGCGGCGACAAGCTGCGCTGGTCGGGCACGGCCGACGACTTCAACGCGACCAAGAAGGCGCTGGACCCCACGATGCAGCTCATCGACTACGAGCGCTTCCTGACTGAGGACGGCGAGTGGAACTGGCTGTCGGTCTATCGCCCGGCGTCGGCCGGTGGCGGCGGGGCGAAGGGCGGCATGAGCCAGGCCTCCTTCGTGCAGAGGTGGGAGGACAGCTGGTCCAACAGCACGCTGATCGACCTCGAGGAGATCTCGGCCCTGCCGGCGCAGATCACGCCGTACTGAGCCTCGCCGTCAGGAGTCGTAGGTGACGCTCAGGTCGCCCACACCGTCGATGTGACCCTCGAGGCGGTCGCCCGGCTCGACCGGGCCGACGCCCTTGGGCGTCCCGGTCATGATGAGGTCGCCGGGGCGCAGCGAGACCAGCGTGCTCAGGTAGCTGATCGTCTCGGGCACCGTCCAGATCTGCTGGTCCAGGTCGCCCTCCTGGCGCGGTTCGCCGTTGATGCGAAGCCAGACGGATCCTTGAGTCGGGTGGCCGATGTCCTCGACTGGCCGGATCGATCCGGTGGGCGCCGACTGGTCGAAGCCCTTCGCCATGTCCCACGGACGGCCGGCCTTCTTCGCCTCGGCCTGCAGGTCGCGGCGCGTCATGTCCAGCCCCACCGCGTACCCGAAGACGTGGTCGAGCGCGCGCTCCACCGCGATGTCCCGCCCGCCCTCGCGGAGCGCGACCACCAGCTCGACCTCGTGGTGCAGCTCCTGGGTCCGGGTCGGAAACGGCAGACGACCCGGGGGCACCACCGCGTCGGCCGGCTTCATGAAGAAGAACGGGGGTTCGCGGTCCGGGTCATGACCCATCTCGATCGAGTGCTCGGCGTAGTTGCGCCCGACGCAGTACACCCGGGCCACCGGAAAGCTCGCATCCGCGCCCGCGACGGCGACCGTGGTGACGGCGGGGGCCGGAATCGCGTAGCCGGCCGGCGGTTCAGCGACTGGAGGCATAGACCGACACCTTACGTTCGAAGTAAGCGACCGCCTCCGAAGCCATGAAGGCGAACGCGAACAGGATGATCAGCAGCGCCCAGAACTGAGGCATCAGGAAGTTGCGGGAGTACAGCTCGAACAGGTAGCCGACCCCGAGCACCGCGATCAGCAGCTGCCCGATGATGACGCCCTTCAGGCCTCGGATGACCCCGAGGCGGATGCCGGCCAGCAGCTCGGGCAGAGCCGCCCGCAGGACGATCTGGGAGTACAGGACGCGCTTGGTGGCGCCGAAGGAGCGGCCCATCTCGACCAGGGAGGGGTTGACTCGCTCGACCCCCACCTGGGTGTCGAGCGCGATCACCCAGACGGAGAACAGGAACACGGTGACGATCATCGTCTCCAGCCCGAAGCCGAGCAGCGCCATCAGCGCGGGTACGACGGCGGTCAGCGGCGAGCTCTCGAAGATGTTCACCCACATCCCCATCACCGAGCCGACCGCCCGGCTCGTGCCCATCAGGATGCCGACGCCGATCCCGATGACGAAGGACAGCGCCATCCCGATCAGGAACGCCTGCAGCGTGATCCATGCCGCTTCGACGAACGTGGACGACCCCACGACCTCCGGCAAGGCGGCGAGCACCTCCGTGAATGGCGGAAGCAGCGACACCAGGCCGAGCTGCCCCACGATCTCCCATATCGCGAACCACACCAGCAGCGAGAACGCCATCGGGATCCTGTGACCGCGCAGCTCCACGTCACCTCTCCAGGTAGCCCCGGAGCTCGTGCCAGATCTGCTCGACCCAGTCGAGGTAGGCCGGGTTGCGGCGGATGTCGTCAGGACTGCCGCTGCGGTCGATACCCGGGCGGATGACCTTCGAGACGGTCGAGGGACCCCGGGTCAGGATGGCGACCTGGTCGGAGACATAGACGGCCTCCTCGATCGAATGGGTCACGAAGATCACGGTCTTGCTCTCGTCGCTGAGAAGCCTCAGCAGGTCCTCCTGGAACTGGCGGCGGATCTGCTCGTCGACCGACGCGAAGGGCTCGTCCATCAGCAGGATGTCTGCGTCCACCGCGAGGGCCCGAGCGAGGCCGACGCGCTGCCGCATTCCGCCGGAGAGCTGGTGGGGGTAGGCGTCCTCGAAGCCCTTCAGCCCCACCTTGTCGACGTACTCGCGCGCCGTCTGCTCACGCTCGGTCCGGGAAACACCGCGCAACTCCAGGCCGAAGGCAACGTTACGTAGCACCGTCGCCCACGGCATCAGGGCGAAATCCTGGAACACGAACGCCCGGTCCGGCCCCGGCCCCGAGACCGGGGCCCCGTCGACCTCGACCTGGCCCGATGTCGGTTCCACCAACCCGGCGATGATCTTGAGCGTCGTGGTCTTGCCGCACCCGCTGGGCCCGATGATGCTGGTGAGCTCACCCCTCGGCACGTCGAAGGTGATGCCGCCCAGGGCGCGAACCCCGCCGGGGAACTCCTTGACCAGGTCGACGATGCGCACGGCGGGCTCCCGACCGTCCCCCTCCGGTGCGCCCACACCGGGCTCCGAGGTGATGCTCGCCCCCTCGGTCATAGCGCCCTCAACTCCGGACGGAAGAGGCGCTTTTCCATGTGCTGCAGCAGCGTCACGCTGACGCTTGCGACCAGGATGATCGAAAGGATGGCCGCGAACATCTCGGGGTAGTCGGCGCTAGACCGGTAGAAGGTGATCAGGTCGCCGACACCGGTCGGGGTGATGATGAGCTCGGCCAGGACAGCCCCGGTGAAGCCCTGGGCGAGACCGAGCCGCAGCCCGGCGAAGATCAGGCCGCTGCCCGCCGGAATGACCACCTTCCAGATTCGCTGCCACCGGCTCGCCAGGAAGGCGTTGCTCATCTCTACCAGCGAGCGCGGCGTGTTGGAGATGCCGCGGTACGAGTTGAGCACGATCACCGGTGCGCTCAGCAGCACCACCGCGAACACCTTGGCGGTGAAGCCGATGCCGTAGATGAACGTGATCAGCGGGACGATCGCCGCGGACGGCGAGGCCTGCAGCACGATGAACACCGGCAGCCCCAGCCACTCCGCTCGCGGCGAGAGGCCCATGACGAGTCCGGCGAACACACCGCCGACGGCGGTGAGGAGCACGCCGACGATGAGTGGTCCGGCCGTCTCGGCGTAGGCCTCCGCGAACGTGCCGTCGATCAGCATCTCCCAGAACGCGGCGAGCGTCGCGGTGCACGTGGGAAAGGCGATGTTCACTGGGATGCTGCCGGCCCACTGCCACAGTCCGAGCACGAACAGGATCGAGGCGACGCGCAGCACCCAGGGGCGGCTCACTGCTGCGGCCGCCCGCCCGGCGGCCGGCGCGCGGCCGGCGCGGATCCGGACCGAAGTGGCCACCGTCAGTTGCCCGATTCCTTGACCGAGCTCACCGCCTTGTCGGTCTGGTCGAGGCTCCAGAAGTCGTCGACCTTGAGATCCGCCGGGTCACCCTCGAGCTGGCCGGCCTCGCTGTAGAACTCGAAGTCCTCCTTCGCGGCCGGCTCGCCGCCGCAGTCCTGGGTGAACAAACCCTCTTCGGCGGCCTGCTCGTAGTAGGGCAGCAGCTCCTCCTCGAGCTCGGCCGGCAGGTTGGGCAACAGGCCGAGCCTCTCCCGCTCCTCCTGGACGAATTCGGGGTTCTCGTCGATGGATTGCCAGACCTTGAGGATCTCCTCGAGCAGTACCTGGAGGGACTCCTGGTTCTGCTCCATCCACTCGGTGTTGCCGAACAGCACCTCGTCGCTCGCTTCGGTCTCGGGCGTCGGGAGCGTGTGGAACTTGCCCGGCGCCTCGGACATGACGAAGTTCATGGTCGGAATGTCGAGCATGGCGGCCTTGAGGTTGCCGCGCAGCAGCGCTGTCGCGCGCACCTCGGCGCCCGGCACGTAGCTGATCTCGCCGAAGTTGATGCCCTCCTCCTCCTCGATGATCCGGGCGAGCGCCTCGGACGTCGAGCCACGGGAGTGCACGGCGAAGTTCTCGCCGTCGAGCGACTGCCAGTCGGGGTAGGCGGCCTTGTCGACCACGGGGAAGAAACGGATGCGCTGGAGCTGGCAGACGATGCGCAGCGGAGCGCCGGAGCCTTGGATGAGACCGTACGGCGCGCCGAGCCCAACGTCGGCCTGCCCGCCGACCACGGCCTGGTTGGCGAGGTCCTCGTCGGCGAGCTCGATCAGCTCGACGTCGGTGCCCCGCTTGCGCACCCGTTCCATGGCGATGAAGAGGGCGAGCGTCTCAACCGACTCGATGTCGCCGAGAGCGACCCGGATGCTACCGCCGCCACCTCCCTCGCTGGAGCCCCCTCCCGACTCCTCATCCTCACCGCAGGCGGCAATCCCCAGTCCCAGCGCCACGATCGCAACGAGTGCCCAGACCCTCTTCATGAACCCCTCCATTCGGTCACTCCGCGGAGAGCGCAGACATATCAGATATGTTCTGGCCCGCGTGGTTTCCGTACCCGTACACACAGCGGAGGAAACGCAGCCCATGCCGAACCTGAAATCGCACGCGATCTACGACTCACTTCGCGAGCGGATCCTGTCCAACGACATCGCCCCCGGCACACGCCTGGTGATGCGCGACGTCGCGAACCAGTACAGCGCGAGTGACATCCCCGTCCGCGAAGCGCTGCGCATGCTCGAGCGTGACGGCCTCGTCGAAACCGCTCCATACCGCGGGGCGACAGTCACCAAGCTCACGGCCAAGGAGGTGGAGGAGACCTACTTCATCCGCTCCCACCTGGAGAGCATCGCGACCGGGCTCGCCGCCGAACGCATCACCGACGCCGAGCTGGCGGAGCTCGACCGGCTCATGACCGAGATGAGGGCGGCCGTGGATGCACAGGACGGCCCGGCGTTCTCAGACCTCAACCTCGAGTTTCACCGCACGATCGTGGCCGGCTGCGGCAACGACATGCTGCGTGAGCTGACCATGGAGATCTGGCAGCGCCACTCCGGCTTCCAGCGGGTGTTCCGGATGGTCCCCGGGCGACTCGCCGTCTCACAGCGTGAGCACGAGGGCATAATGGCTGCGCTCCGCGACCACGACGCCGAGCGGGCCTCCAGGCTGGCGCTGCTGCACAAGCGCTCTGTCCGCGACTCCGTCAGCACGCTTATCGACCAGAGCGACGGAGCGCGTCCGGTGACACCGGATCAGGCGGCGGCAGCACCGTAGACCGGCCGAGCCACGGCAGGTGGAGGTGGTGGCGCGCCTGATGCTCCGGGGCGACCGCGGTGTCGTCGCTGGCGCGCACGAACGCCCAAGTCAGGACCGTGCCGACCGCGCACAGGCCCGCGAGCAGCCACATCGCGCTCGACAGGGCGGAGGCGAACGCCGCCGGCTCGACCTGGCCCGTGTGCAGGTCGTCGTCGAGCGTGGCGTGAAAGACGGCGCCGGCCGCCGCGAGCGTGATCGCGCCCGCCAGCACGCGGTTCATCGCCAGCACACCGGCCGCGATGCCCGCCTTCGCCCGCGGCATGGCGGTCATTGCCGCCGTCGACATCGGCGCGTAGACGCAGCCGAGCGAGATCCCGAACAGCAGGTAGCCACCGAACAGCAGCCCGTAGCCGCTGGACGCTTCGACCTGGGCGAGCACGACCAGGCCGGCGGTGCCAAGCGCCATGCCGACGGTCATCAGGGGGCGGACTCCGAACAGCGCGCTGAGGCGGCCGCCCAGCGGCGAGATCGCGATCATCGGCGCGGTCACCGGCAGGATCAGCACACCGGCCTCTAGCGCGCCGTAGCCGAGGTCGGTCTGCAGGTACTGCGGCTGCAGGAACATCAGCGCCCAGTAACAGCCGACCAGGCAGAACCCGGCGGCGCTGGCTCCGAAGTAGGGCCCGTTGCGGAACAGGTCGAACTCGACGATCGGCCACCGGACGTGGTGCTCGATGAACCAGAACGCCACCAGCAGCGCGACGCCCGCCGCGAGGACGCCGAGGGTGGCGACCGAGGTCCAGCCCCACGCATCGCCCTGGACGAGGGCGCTCACGATCGCGGCGAGCCCAAGTCCCACCGTGATCACACCGGCAATGTCGATGCGGTGTCCTGCGCTCTCGTCGCGCTGCTCTTCGGTCGACGCAAGCACGAGCACCACGCCGAGCAGGCAGAAGGGCAGGTTGAGCCAGAACAGCCAACGCCAGCTGACCGCTTCCACGAGGCCCCCGCCGATGACGGGTCCCAGGCCCAACGCCAGCGCCGACACGCCCGCCCAGATGCCGAGCGCGCGAGCGCGCTCGCTGTCCGAAAACACCGTCGAGACGATCGCCAGCGAGAGCCCCAGCAGGGCCGAGCCGCCCAGGCCCTGCAGCACGCGGCCCGCAACCAGCACCTCCTCCGCATCCGACACCGCAGCCACCACCGACCCGCCGGCGAATGCCGCCATGCCGAGCACGAACACCCGCCGTCGCCCGAGGATGTCTCCCACGCGGCCGGCACTGACCACGAAAGCGGCGAGCACCAGGAGATAGGCGTTCATGACCCACTGCAGGCCGGCGGTGGTGGCGCCCAGGTCGCGCGCGATGTCCGGGAGCGCGACGTTGATCACGGTCGAGTCGAGCATCAGCACGAAGAGCCCCATACAGGTACCGGCCAACGTCCACCAACGCCGGTTCGCGTCGGTCAGGCCAGGGAGCGCGCCGACATGCGCATCGGAGAGGGCCACGACGCAATCATCACGGTTGTTCCCCACTCGCGCTCATGGGCCGGACGCGTTTGACCGATCAGGGTCAAGCACAGCAGTGGTCAAATGAAGAGCTCACCGTCGAATCCGGGTGAGGCCTCGATGCCGTTGGCCGACATCCGCACGAACTCAAAGTGGGAATGGCAGCCAGATCCGATCGATTGCCGTGACAGCGACCACCCCTGGAACGTCCGTCACCCCGTCCTGGCCAACACCACCCGACTACGCAGCATCCTGTCCGTAGCCGAACCGGACCCCATTCAGCGCAACCCAGGCACAAATCAACTGGCTCTGGGAACACCGAACCGAACTCAACTCCACCATCTAAGCCACCTTGCGAGAGGTGCTCTCGGTCCTCGCGCATTGCAGGAGCCTGAGTACGGCCGTGTTGGCTGTCGCACCTCGTCCGCGGCGAAACCGTGCCCGCTTCGACCTCGGCTTCCGGTTTCCGTGAGCGGAGCAGCCGTGCACCGCCCCTAGCCAGGCCGCTTGACGCTATCCACATGATCGAGGACCAGAAGCACGCTGGAATCAGCCAAGGGTGCTGCCCTTAGGCGGTATCAGTCGCTCCCACTGTATGCATGGACATGGCCGCCAGTGCGGTCCTGCGGATTACAGTCCATCGGCGACACCGTCACTCGGTGACGGTGTCGGCGTGGCGGTGAGCCACCCTCCACTCGCCACCCTCGCGGCGGTATACCTGGGTGGCCCGCAAGGTGTAGGTACGCGGCTGACCGTCGACGGAGGCCGAGGTGTGTTCGAGGCCTGCTGTGTAGGCCATGTCGCCCACGACGTCGTAGGCCTGCAGCTCGAATGCGTACGACGTACAGTCGGAGAAGCTTTCCTCGAGGGCGCCGAAGAGTTCGTCTAGCTCCTGTTGGCCCTGGGCGTTCCGCCACGCCCCCAGGACGCTCACCGGCTCGTGACGGGACCAGAGCGCCCGACGGGGCGCTGCGTCGCCGTTGTGCAGCGCGAGCTCCGCTTCGTACAGCGCGGTCTCCACCCATGCCAGGAAGTCGTCGCGGTCGGTCATGGCTTCAGCATGCACAGCCGCCATCGACTCGTCCAGACATGTCATCCCCGCAGAGAACCTTCCGGACATGATCAGCGCGAATCCAGCTGCCCCAGCGCCACCGCCTCAGGGGCCGGATCGCCGCACCGCCGCGCGATGCCCAGCGCACAGCCGGCGGCGCGCTCAAGCTCCTCGGCTGCGGCAAGCGAACGCCCGCGCCCGTAAAGGTCCCGGCCGTCGCCCTCGGTGGGATACCAGGTGGTCCGTGGCCAGAGTCTGCTTCCGGTCGGAGCAGAAACAAGGGCGTGGGCGCCTCAGCGCCGCCCCGGACGAGAAGCACCAGCCGGATGCCCAAGGGGCCGCCCTCCTCGTCCCGCGTGAGCCGAGGAGGCTCCTGGTGATCGCGCAATGCAGGAGCGCCGGTGTGTCAGCGGCTGGCTGCGCTGATCGTCCTGAGCAGTAGCGACAGCGACCCAGCGAGAACTGCTGCCTCCTGTCGGCGCCGCCTGGATACTCCCCTACGCCGGTCGAATCTCACCTCGCTTGGGCCTTGGCGCGTCGGTGTCCGGGCAGGGATGGAGCCCACTCCGTTCGTGGCGAGCGGATCAGGAGGACGTCGTTTCGACGTGGAGCAGTGGGCCGAGGTTCGCCGGATGGTTTCGTGGCGGACCTGTCGATCAAGGAGATCGCGCTACCGGCCGGGCGGCGTCCCTGCTCGGCTTGACCTGCGCCCGATTGGCAGCAACAACTCGGCTGTCAAAGGCCGTCGACTCGGTAGACGACTCCGGTAACCGACACGACGTACGCGGTCGATCCGACGAACTCCAGCGACGTAGGCCGGTCCAGCACGAGTTCCCGGCCGCGGCGGTCCACGACCGGCCTCAAGTCGCCGTGACGTCCCACGACGACCAACCGGCCCGTGTTCTCCAGGGCCCGGGAGCCCTCACCGACACCATCCCACTGACCCTGTGAGAGCCCGTAGAGCTTGCCGTGCGGTCCCCGCTCGACGTCGATGAGCATGCTCGCCCCGCTGGCCACCTCGCGCGGCTCTCGTCCCGGGCGCAGAGCGACCACTTTGCCGTCCTCGGGGTCGTGGGGGATCGGGCCCAACTGGGTGACGAAGACGCGGCCGAAGGCCGTCTCGAGTCCGGTCGGCACCACGTTCCCGAACGTGGCGATCTCATGGATCGAACCGTGCCGGGAGACCCACAACACCCGGTTGTGGTGCCCATCGGTGACCAGGAACCCGCCGCGGTAGGGCTCCAGCGCGAAGTGCACGCCGGTGTCGACGAAGAACGCCGGCTCAGGCGGGTTGTCCACCGACCATTGGCCGAGATCGGCGACAAGCGTGTTCGACCCGTCGCGTTCGATCCGGTAGAGGCCGTTCTTTGCCTCCGGATCACCGAACGGTGCGGGCGGGTCACCGAGGATCGTCCCGCTCACGAGCGTGACGAGCACGTACGCCGTGCGACCCGCGAACGCGACGTCGACCGGTCCCCCGATGTCACCCATGAACGCCTTCGGTGGCAGCCCGTCGGCATACGGAGCCACTCGTCCCGAGCGGCGGTCGATGCGCAGCACCTCTCCAGCCACGCCATCCGTGACATAGAGCGCCCCGCGGGGACCGATCGTGCTCCCGGTGACGAACTCGTCGCTGCCGAACTCCGCCAGTTGGGTCACCACCGGATCTCTCCGGTCGTGGGCGCTGACCGCCGGCGCGGCCACCGCGGCCGCCAGTCCAGCTGCGGCGATGAACAGACCGATCCGACGCACGACGGTCATAGGTCGCCCCCTCTCGTGGGTCGCTACGCCGAGTCGCCACGGTGCGGGTGCCGAATCTGAGAGCCCCGACTGCAGCTCCTCAGATGTCATCTTGAACCACCGCCACCAAGCGGTCAAGCGAGTCTGACCCACATATCCCGTGCTACGCCACGATGCCGCCCGCGCGAAGCGACTACTCCTTGCGGGACCGACGAGGACGCTCCGCCGGAGGGCAGCACCGAGAGCCTCCTCGGGGCCTCGCGGCCGGTCGTTGAGCTCACTCCGCTGTCCCCTCCCGCGTGGAACCGATGAGGCTCCTGGTCGTCGCGCGAAGGAGGAGTCCGCTCTACTTGGAATGGCGGTCTTTGAGACGGCGTCCTTGATGAGTAGCCGGGCGCTGAGGCCCGGGCCTCGCGTTCATGGAAGGGCCGCATTTGTTCTCTCGTCCAGCATGGCTCGTGTTTCCGGCGCTGGCTGCCGTCGTTGTGGTGGCGGCAACGGTCGCCACCCCCGCCCAGGCCGCGACGTTCTGGGTGACCAATGTGAGTGACGTGAACGCGGGCTCGCTGCGGCGGGCGATCGAGGCTGCCGAGGCGCAGCCGGATCACGACACGATCAAGTTCGACATCCCCGGCACCGGCGCGCACACGATCACGCTGGTGGCCAAGCTGCCGATCATGTCGGAGCCGGTGGCGATCAAGGGCTACTCGCAGCCCGGGTCGGTGCAGGCCACGAGCAGCGACCCGGCCGAGCCGACGATCGAGATCGACGCGAGCGCCGCGGGTCGCGGCCTCGAGATCGGCGGGGATGGCAGCGAGGTGCGCGGTCTGGCCATCCACTCCGCTCAGTACCAGAACGTGATGATCGAGGGACACGAGATCGTGGTGGCCGGCAACCACATCGGGACCAACCGCACCGGTGATGAGACCAAGCCGGCCAGCGGGTGCAACGTGCTCGTGTACGGCGAGGACAACCTGGTCGGCGGTCCCCGCCCCGCGGACCGCAACGTGATCGCCGGCAGCCAGGTGGAGGTCTGCGTGGAGGACCGCCGCAACGAGATCGCCAATAACCGGATCGGAACCAGCGCCGACGGCAGGGCGGACCTCGGCTTCGCCACCGGGCTGCTGCTCACCCGATCAGCTCCCGAGACCGTGGTGCGCGACAACCTGATCTCCGGCCTGGGCATCGGCGTCGAGGTGTGGGGCGACCACAACACGTTTCAGGGCAATCGGGTCGGTACCGACATCGACGGTACCGCGGCGCTTCCCAACGGCAGCGGCATCAACGTCGAGGGCGGCGACCACAACACGATCGGAGGCACCGGGCCGGGCGAGGGCAACCTCATCTCCGGCAACGAGTACGACGGCCTGCAGCTCGAGGACGGCGACGCCGACGACGAGCCAGACGAGGAAGTGGGCCCCGCCGTGGGCAACCGCGTGCTGGGCAACCTGATCGGGACCGACATCAACGGGAACGCGCCGCTCGGCAACGGCAGCCCCCTCGGGGTGCCGGCCGTGATTCTCGCCGGGGCTGACGACAGCACGATCGGCGGTCACCAGGAGGGCGCGGGCAACGTCATCGCCGCCAACGGCGGCGATGGCATCGACATCAACGGTGACAACAACCAGATCTTCGGCAACGCGATCGGCACCAACATCAACGGGGACCCCGGACTCGGCAACAGCGGCAACGGCATCCAGATCACCGCCGGGAACGGAAACAACATCGGCGACGCCCTCGGCGCGTCGATGAACACCATCGCCTACAACGTCCAGGACGGCGTCCTCATCGAGAACTCTGCGGCCGAGAACACGGTCGTCCGGAACCTCATCTTCGCCAACGGCACCGGTGACGACGACCTCGGCATCGACCTCGCCGCCGACGGCGTGACCGACAACGACATCGAGGACCTCGACACCGGGCCCAACGACCTCCTCAACTACCCCCTTGTCACCAGCGCCGACGCGGCTGCCGGGACGGTCGCCTGGACACTCCAAGGCCTTCCCTCAACCAGCTACCGGCTCGAGTTCTACGCCAGCCCCGTCTGCAACGCCTCGGAAACCGGCGAAGGCCATTGGTACCTCGGTGCGCTGAACATCACCACCGACGGCAAGGGCGAAGCCGCCGGCACCACCTCGCCTCCGACGGCCCCCGCCGCCGGCGACCACGTCACCATGACCGCAACCCGCCGGACCGTCTCGGGCCCGCTGCCCGGACCCCTCAGCGCGGAATTTCACGAGACATCCGAGTTCTCGCCCTGCGAGGTGGCCGGCTGAGCCACACCCATGAGCAGGGTCGCCTACGTGTCGGCTCAACGACAAGAGGACGCTTCGCAACCACTGGGGGGCCCGGGGCGGGCGAATAGAGGATCGCAGCGCCGGGCCTCTCCCTCGGCTGACAGCTCGACGGGCACCTCCTGTTCGCGCAATGCAGGAGCGCTGGCATCACTCCCGCTTTTCCACAAAGGCAGCTCTGCGCGGACCGGATCGCGGACTCACCAGACGCCCGCAGTCGTCCAGAGGCAGGCGCCTCGATGTGATCCTCGAGACGGCTCCCCTTTCGCGATGCGGATGCGCGTCGCTCATGTTCATGCCAGTGTCGCGCGGGCGATCTCCCCTGGCTCGGGCTCGGCCCTCGAGACGGCGACCCCATCGGGCGTCCATATCGCGGACCGTCCGGCGGTGCGCGCGAAGCCCCCACCGGTTGGGCCCGCCAAGCTCGCCACGGCCACCCAGACCCCCTGAGCGGTGCGGCGTGCACGCTCGTCCTCAACCGATGCCAGGTCCGCGTGCTGCGTGAAGCCGGCGACGTGCGCATCGATACCTAGAGCCGCGGTGTCCGCCGCGTGCCGTGGAACGCCGGTATCCACAACCTAACCGCTCCCACCAACGGCGACCAACAATCGCCCGCACCAAAGACCGCAAACGCCGGCGCAACCGCGCGACGCCCGCGGCCGGCGCGCCGAACCCGAGCCCCGCCGAGCGACCCAAACCGCGCGCGACCCCGCAGCGGCAATCAGACGCGCCGAAAAAGTCGAACGCCGGCTCTTGACTTTCATCGGTCGCGCAAAGCGGCGGCGGTGGCACATGCCCGGCGCGCTTTGCTTGACTTGGGTCTGTGAGGTATTGGTCGGCGGTCGGGCTGGTGGCGGTGGTCGCTTGCTCAGCGGTGGCCGTGCCGGGCGCTGTGGCCTCGTTTCCGGGCAGGAACGGCCGTATCGCCTTCGAGCGCCAGGGCCCGCACGGCGAGTGGACGCTCTGGAGCCTTGATGTCTCGAGCGGCCGTGAACGCCAGCTCACCCCGGTCCCCCGGGTCTGCGCGGGCCGGGAGAGAACCTGGACAGACGGGGGGGCGTCGTTTTCCGCGTCCGGAAAGCAGGTCGTGTACATACATGAGGACGCTTGCGATCCGCGTCGCCCGGATGGCGTCTACGTGATGCGCAGTGACGGCACCGAACAGCGGCTATTGCGGCGAGACCGACCCGACAAGTTTCCCGTAGCGCCCGCCTTCTCGCCGGGCGACCGGTGGCTGACTTTCACCTTCGAGTCCGACAAAGCGGAGAGGGAGGTCGTCACAACGTCGTTCCCACGCTTGGATGATGCCCGGCGTGCGGTGCGCGGATTTCCGCGATACGACTACCAGGACGACCCGTCCTGGAGCGCGGCGGGGCGACTGGCGCTCGCGCTGGGCACTCCGCGCAGGTTAAGCGGTAGCCATATCGCCACCGTCGCTGCTGACGGCAAAGACCTGCGGTTGGTGACTCGCAGCATGCGAGACTGGCAGCCCGACTGGTCCCCGACGGCCAGCCGCATCGTCTTCCGTCGCGAGGCCGTAGGGATCTCGAAGCGCCTCCATTTCCAGGGCGACGTGTTTGTCGCGTCGGCGCGGAATCGAGGGCACCGCCGGCCACGCCGCCTGACGTTTACCCGAGATGCGTTTACCCCAGTCTGGTCGCCGGACGGCCGCTACATAGCCTACGTGCGCGCGCCGAACCTCCATAGCCCCAACGGGTCGCTCTGGACCTTGCGCGCCGGTGACAGCCAACACCAGCGGCTCGTCGCAAGGCGTGCTGTGGCCGGCCGGATCAGCTGGCAGCCACGACCGCGGCGCTAACGACGAAGTCCGTCCACGCCGGATCTCACCGGCCCTACTATCCGGGCCGCTGCGCCGCTCCGCCTTTGTCCGTTGTGGTTGCGGGCAAGCCGGGCGACTGTGCCGGTGGGGAAGCTGTCTAGCCTTCGCAAGGCAAGCGGTTTGGAGCAGCTTCAATGAGCGAGTACGTGCGGTGTTCGAGAGGGCCGAGGATGGGCGGTTGAGGGGCGTATTTGCCTGACTTGCCGGCCGTGGTCGCGCTGAGGTCCAATCGCCAGGAGGTTGCCGCATCTGCAGACGCCGTTGCTGCAGCTCGACGTGGCCGGGCGCACGCGGTCGCCGGCCACCTTGTCCGGCCATCACGCCGGCCGTCCACCCCACAATTGGGGGTCGTCGCTACCCGGCCGATCCGCCCAGAGTGGAGGAGATCGTGGCCGTGATGCGACAAGCAAGGCCCGGCATCGGGGGCGACCGGGTGCGCGGCCTGATCGTGGTGCTGTGGCGCGCCATCCTGCGCATCGGCGAAGCACTCGACCTACGCCATCGAGATGGCCGAGGAAGGCGTGGCGCTGAACATCATCCAGCGCCAGCTGGGACACACCGACCTGGGCGCCACCTCCCACTACTTGCAGGGCATCGACAACACGGAGATCATCAACACCGTTCACTCCCGCCAGCCACCATGATGCCCGCCAGCGCCGGACTGCAGCTCTAAACCAACCTCCTGTTCGTCGCGCAATGCAGGAGCGTTGGCATCACTCCCGGATTCAACCGCTCCGCCACCGGACGCTGGCGATTCTGAAGCGTTTGGATGAAGCGCTCGGCCTTGCCGTTGGTCCGCGGCCGATAGGGCTGGGTGAAGAGATGGCTGAGGCCGAGCTCGCGGCACGCGGCCGCGTGCACGTGCGAGCGATAGCAGGAGCCGTTATCGCTCATCACCCGCTCGACCGTGATCCCCATCGAGCGAAACCACTCGACCGCGCGCCGTAGGAACCCGGCCGCCGTCGCACCGCGCTCGTCGGCCAAGACCTCGACGTAGGCCAGGCGAGTGGCGTCGTCGACGCAAACGTGGCAGAACTCCCAGCCGGCGCTGCCAAAGCGCCTGTGGCCCGCCCCGCGACCCCTGACGCTGCGGTTGCCGGTGACGCGATGGCCGGGGACGACGATCCGGCCGAGCTTCTTGACGTCGAGGTGGATCAGCTCGCCCGGGAACTTTCGCTCGTAGCGGTTCTCGGGCTCGAGCGGCTCGAGGCGCGAGAGCTTGCCGAGCCCGATCCGCTTGAGCCAGCGCGAGACGGTCGAGAGCGCCACCCCCAGGCACTCGGCGATCTCGACCGCGGTCATTCGCAATCGCCTGAGCGCCTCAATCGCCCCGACCCTGGAGCCCGAAAGCTGGGTCGGTCGCCGCCTGGGGGCCGAGCTGCGATCGACAAGCCCGGCGGCTCCCTCGGCTCGCCACCTCGCGAGCCACTTGCGGGCGGTTCGCTCGGCGACGCCGGCGGCGTCGGCCGCCGCCGCCACCGACCAACCCTGATCTTCGATCCTCGAGACGAGCAGCCTGCGGCTATTCGGACAGCTACGCGCGTTAGCGTGGAGCTTCATTCGGTGTCCTCCTTGGGACTGGGTGGCTTCGACACCCCCAGCCTCCAAGGAGGCCCGGATGAACAACGTGGGAACGCTAGCGCACGTTCGGCGCCCCACCCAAGCCAAACCGGCGCACATCTCCCCCCTGAGATCAGAATCGGCGAGATCCACGCCAGCCAGCGGCGACGCCGCCGGCCGCCTAACGCGCCAAACCACAATCGCTTCCCGCCAGCTTGCGACACTCTCGATTGTCCGCCGACTCAGCCTCGGAACGGACGATCGGCAGTCGCGTCGCGCTTGAGCATTCCGCTTCTGCTCCCGCCCGCGCCGAAGCCCGAGCAATCGACTCATGCCCGGCTACTCGTATTGGAGTGCTTCGAGGACGCGCAGGCGGGCGGCGCGACGAGCAGGCAGGATCGCGGCGACGATGCCGGCGATGACGGACACGATTACGAACGTGATCAGCGCGCCGATGGGTATGGCGAACTGGAGGTCGTACTCCGACAGCGCCTGCGTCACCAGCAGCGCGAGGAAGATCCCGAGCGGCAACCCGAGCGCGGCGCCGATCAGAGCCGTGATCACGCTCTCGTGCCGGACCATGCGGCGCGTCTGACGCCTCGTCATGCCGACGGCCCGCAGCATTCCGAGCTCGCGCGTCCGCTCGAATACCGACAGCGCGAGCGTGTTGATCATTCCGAAGAGGCTGACGATCACCGACAAGGCGAGCAGTACGTACAGCAGGAGCAGGAACTGGCTGATCTCCTCGTCCTCCTTGTCGATCCATTCCTGCCGGGTCTGGACGCGCGTGTCGGCGAACTCCTCGAGGCCGCGCTCGACGCTGGTCTTCGCCCCCCCGCCGGGGCCACCGGGAACGTTGATCAGCGTGAAGCGGTTGCGCGGCCTGTCGTAAAGCTCGTCGAAGGCGTCCTGCGAGATGCTCGCGGTGCCTAGCAGCGGATAGAAGGGGCTCCCGTCGTAGATCCCGCGGACGACGTACCGCCGCCGCTCGTTGTCCGGCGACAGAACGGTGAACGAATCTCCGATGGCGAGGTCCTTGTCGTCGGCGACGTCATCCGGCACCACCGCCCCGTCGTCGCCCAGGCTCGCCAGCACCTCGTCGGAGCCGTCCGTCCAGCGGAAGTTGTAGACCTGGTTGATCGAGCTTCCGTCGAGTCCGGTCAGGTTGGCTCCCGAGCCGTCCACCTCGGCGACGTCCTGGCGCACGTTGCTGACGACGTCGGTGCCGTCGATCTTCGCGGCCGCGTCGCCGACGGCAGCCGGGAACTCCGTGTAGCCGTCCTGCGAGGTCACGACCAGGTCGGCCTGGATCTGCTCCTCGATCGCGTCGCTGTTCGAGACGCGGAGGCCCTGCGCGAGCACGCCGACGAACGTCACGAGGGCGATCCCGATCATGAGCGCAGCGGCGGTGGAGGCCGTGCGCCCGGGGTCGCGGATCGCGTTGCCCTCGGCGAGCTGCCCGGAGGCGCCGCCGATCCGGCGTGCGGGCCATCCCACGAGGCGTGTGAGCGGGACGACGAGGCGCGACGAGAGCAGCGCCACGCCGATGAAGAGTGCCAGGACGCCGACGCCGAGCAGGATGAACCGGTCGCCGGTGCCCACGTCGGGCGCGAGCATCGCGTACGAGAGCGCGAGCACGGCCAGCACGATGGTGGCGGCGGCGATGTACGGCCCGAAGCGGGAGAGCGCCGAACGCGGCAGCTTCGCGCCCTCGCGGACCGCCGCGATCGGCGCCACCCGGGTCGCGCGGAAGGCCGGCGAGAGCCCGGCGAACAGCGTGACCACCGTCCCCACGAGCAGCGAGACGACGATCGTCCGGGTGGCGAACACCGTCTCCGTCTGCGGTAGGTCGAGGTTGAGAGCGGTGAAGAGCTCGTTCAGCCCGACCGCGAGCCCGAGCCCGGCGAACAGTCCGATGATGGACGCGAGCAGGCCGATGACCAGCGCCTCCAGGATCACCGAGCCCAGCACCTGCCGGCGTGACGCGCCGACCGTTCGCAGCGTTGCGAACTCGCGCGTCCGCTGCACGACCGTGATCGAGAGCGTGTTGAAGATCACGAAGGCGCCGACGAACAGGGCGATGCCGGCGAACGACAGCAGGAAGTATTGGATGATGCTCGTGAACGTCGCCACCTCGTCCGAGTCCTCGCTTGCCTGCTCGGTTCCGGACCGCACCGTGACGGACGTACCGAGCTCCTCGCGGATGCGGGCGACGAGCTCCTCGGGCGCGACCCCGTCCTGTGCGGCGGCCTGCACCGCGTCGAGTTCGCCCTCCTTGTCGAGGAGCGCCTGGGCGGTCGGGACGTCGAAGATGGCGAACGTGGCGCCGCCGAGCGAGCTCACATCGCCGTACCTCGCGATTCCGGCGATCTCGTACTCCCGAGCGGGGCCGAGAGCCGCGACGCCGATCCGGTCGCCGAGGGCGAGGCTCTCGTCGTCGGCAACTCCCTCGTCGATTGCGACCTCCTCCGAGCCAGACGGCCAGCGGCCCTCGACGAGGTTGAGCGGATTGAAGCGCTCGTACTCGGGCGCGGTCTCGATGCCGAACGCGAACGAGGGTGCGCCTCCCGTGTCGATCGACTCGCCGTCCGCGTTGAGCAGCTTGGTCTGGGGGTCCGTCACCGAACCGGTCGCGACCTGGACCCCGTCGACCGCTCGGACCCGGTCGAGGACGTCCTCCGGGATCGGAGGCGACTCCGACGTCTCACCCTCGAAGCTGATGTCGGCGCCCTTGCCGCTGATGACCGCGTCCGTACCGGCGTATGACTCGACGAAGATGGCGTTGAACGCCTTGTCGATCGTGTCCGTGAGCACGTACGCGCCGCTCATCATCGCGACGCCGAGGACGATCGCGATCGCGGTCAGCACGGTCCGGAATTTGCGTCCGGCGAGGCCTCGGAGCGCGACCCCGATCATCGCAACGCGATCTCTTCGACCACCGCGAGCACCTCGTGTTCGTCGGCGCCGTGCAACTCCTTGACGATCAGGCCGTCCGCGATGAAGAGGATCCGATCGGCGGTCGCCGCGGCACGCGCGTCGTGCGTGACCATGACGAGCGTCTGCCCGTAGTCCCGCACCGAGCCGCGGAGCAGGTCGAGGATCTCGCCGCCCGTCTTCGAGTCGAGATTCCCGGTCGGCTCGTCGGCGAAGACCACGCTGGGCCGGCTCACCAATGCCCGGGCGATCGCGACCCGCTGTTGCTGGCCGCCCGAGAGCTCCGAGGGCCGGTGCTTCCGGCGGTCCTGGAGACCGACCTTCCCGAGCAGGTCGTCGAAGAAGTCGGCCTCCGGCTTGCTGCCTCCGAGGGTCAACGGCAGGACGATGTTCTGCTCCGCCGTCAACATCGGCAACAGGTTGAAGAACTGGAAGATGAAGCCGATGTGCTCTCGGCGCAGCTTCGTGACCTCGGTGTCGCTGAGCTCGCCGAGCCGTGTTCCCGCAATCGTGACCTGCCCCTCAGTTGGCTCGTCGAGCGCCGCGAGAAGATGCATCAGCGTCGATTTTCCGGAGCCCGAGGGACCCATGACGGCGGTCAGCTTCCCGCGCTCGACAGCGAGAGTGACGCGGCGCAGCGCGTGCACCGCCGTCTCGCCCTCGCCGTAGACACGGCTCAGTTCGTGCGCCTCCACTACGGGCCCGTCAGCGGCGGACGCGTCTCCCCCGCCGCGATCCGCCGGCATCGGGACGTCGGCCATCGCGGCCCAGGCTACACAACGCCGCGCCAGCGGTAGACCGGCGCCGCGCGGCAGGGCCGCCGGGTTGGGGTCACCGACGCCGCTTGGACGCCAACAACGGGGAAGCACCCCCGAAGCTACGTCGGGATCGTCCCGCGACTACCTTGGGCGCCGCGTGTACCGGCAGGCGTCAGGGACGCTCACGCTCGCCCCTCTCCCCCTCCCGCGCGAAACCGAAGAGGCTCCTGGTGGTCGCGCATTGCAGGAGCGCCGTGCAGGTCCTGTCCAGCCCCTCGTTCCTCCTCCATCGCGAGCACGCGCCCGGTGCCGTCGGCGCTGCTGCTTCTGCCTCATTCCGATAGCGCCGGGGCCGTGATCCGGTGGGCGGGCGCCGCTGCCGAGTTTCGTCTACCCAGGAGCGCGATCGCCCCGCGACCCCGCGCTCAGATCGGTCATCGGCGCACCCGATAGCGCACGTGGAGTACCCGGTTGCCCTGGATTACCACGTCAGGATCCTCCAGCAGGTGCTGTGAGTCGACCGACCCGAAGTAGCGCTTGCCGGAGCCGAGCACCACGGGCGCGACGTCCATGGCGACCTCGTCGACGAGCCCTGCGGCCAGCACCTGGCCGCCGACGTCGCCGGCGGCGACCTCGACCGCGCGGTCGCCCGCGAGCTCCTGTGCCTTGGCCATGGCCGCCTCGACGCCGTCGACGAAGTGGAACGGCGCCTCGGGACGCCAGCCTTCGGGCGCCGGCCGGTGCGACACGACAACCAGGTGGTCGATCCCGCCCGGTGGCGTGCCGCCCCAGCCGTCGGTCAGGTCGAAGACGTGGCGGCCCACGAGCGTCACTCCGATCTGGTCCCAGTACGCCCGGGTGTACTTGTAGGACGCCTGCGACACCTTCGCCTGCCCGGTCTCGTCCAACGGGACGTCACCGCTGGACAGCCAGTCGAACAGCGGGCCGGGCTGATCGTTCTCGTCCGCGATGAAGCCGTCCACCGACACGCTGCTGTACAGGACCACCTTGCCCATGGGCTCTTCCTCCTCTGCTCGAGCAGTATCAGCATCTCCTGCGGCCCGGCCGCCGTGGCGGGCCGGTCTCGCAACTCCGCGATGGTGTGGCGGCCCCAGACCTCCTCCACCGTCACCGGCCGGTCGCGCAGCTCGGCCGCAGGCAGCGATGGAACGGCGCCAGCCCCCACGGCTTGAAGTGCACGCCGACCGACCGCGTCGCTGCTGGGTAGCCGAACTCCATGGCGCGGGTGAGCGTGGTGAGCACAACGCCGTCGGCGTACTCGGCCGCCGCGATGTCGGTGCCGGCGCGGATGCGGAACGGCGCCCAAAGGTTGACGATGAGCACCGCCGACGGCATCGGTGGCAGCGTCAGCCATGGGTACGGCGGTGCGCCCTCCAGGTAGTAGAGGTCGTCGATCAGCCAGCCCGGCGGCGGCCGCGGCACTCTGGACACGTACTCCACGCGTTACAGCATCGCTGACAGAAGGGCGGGCCGCCAGGTCGCCCTACGCCGTCAGTCGCGGAATTGCGGCGGGCGCTTCTCGACCCGAGAAACGCCAGGTAGGACAACACTCTCGCCGCTGCCGCCTTCGCCTGGCAGCGGTCGTCTGCGCCGACCGCACGAGACGCCTACAAGGAAGGAAGGGCGGGCATCTCTCCTAAAGCGCTCGTCCCTCCTGCGTTTCGCGCAATGCAGGAGCGCGGTGCAGGTCCTGTCCGGCCCCTACTCCTCATCCATCGCGATAGCGCACCAGCGATCCGCGCGGACGCTCGCTCCCGCGGCGTTGTGGGATTGCACATCGTTTATCCCGAGGTAATCGACGGCACCGAGGCCGGTTCCGGTTCGACTCCGCGCCCTCCATCGGCACAGTTGCCTGCTTCAACCAAGCACGCTCTGCGCGGCTAGCGGTCGCGCCACGCCACGTTGACGATTCTCCAGCCCTCCCGCGTCTTCAAGAGCTGGAGAAGATCAACGTAGAGCGCGCACCGAACCGTGGCGCTCGCGATGGCGTCCGACACGTCGTGGACTTCGACTTCGATCCGGCGATCGTCGACGTCCTCTCGCTGCCCCACACCGCTCGCGGTCATCTCGATCATCTCTCGAGCCGTGATCGTGCGGACGCTTTCAGCGCCCGAGGCGTTTTGCTCGAGAGAGCGCTTGGCCAGCTCCGGATGAAGCGCTCGCTCCATCCGCGCGCGGTCCCCATCGAACCATCCCTCGATGTAGTCCCGCGCCGCGCGCTCCACCGCCGCTTCCTCGCCGGATGTGGCTTCCTCGGACCCGATGGGATCAGGCTATGGCGTCAGCCCGGCGCGTCAACGCATTCGTTGCTCACTCGGTAGAGCCCCGGCCACGCAGCAGGGACTCCATCACCCGAACCGGGAGAAGTTCGAGAATCGTCCCATAACGTCCGCGCTTACACTTGTCTCACTCGGTGGTGCGCGGGATGGGTACCGCTTCAACCCCGAGCGGTCCACCCGACGCGGGCCGTTGGTCATCCGGCGAGGTTCGCGCTCGCCGGAAAGCGAGGGTCTCGGCTGGCGCCCGGCACACGCCCGCCCTGGACGAATAGCAGGCGCCCTCGCGCAGCTTGGCCAGCGCTCCCGCACCTCGCGCAAGGCAGGAGCGCGAGTGTATTGACGGGTGGCCGCTGCTGGTGGTCCTTTGCGGGACTGTGACCCACCCGAGCGCTCGCTCGCGTGGTGAGCGGGAACGACCCGTTTGACCGATGAGGATCGGGGGGCCGCGTGGTCTGATTGGGTACCCGCACCCGCTGCCGAGTTGACAGGAGCATCCGATGGCAAGAATCGTCGTTACCGAGTTCGCGTCGCTGGACGGGGTGATGGAGGCCCCGGGCGGGGAGGACTTCAAGTATCCGGGCTGGAGCTTTGAGTTCGACCGGGGCGAGGACGGCAACCAGTTCAAGCTCGATGAGACGCTCGAGGCGGACGCGCTGCTCATCGGCCGCCGCACCTATGAGAGCTTTGCCGGCGCCTGGTCCGAGCGCGAGGGCGAGTTTGCCGACAAGTTCAATTCGATGCCCAAGTACGTCGTTTCGACGACGCTCAAGGATCCCGAGTGGAACAACACCACGGTTCTCGACAGCGGTGATGCCACGGCTCAGGTGACCGAGTTGAAGCAGGAGCTCGACGGCACGATCCAGGTGCCCGGCTCGCACCGGCTCGTCCACGAGCTGATCGAGAGCGACCTCGTCGACCAGGTCAACCTGATGATCTTCCCGGTCGTCCTCGGCACCGGCAAGCGGGTCTTCGGCGAGACCTCCGAGAAGAAGCCAATGACGCTGAAACAGTCACGCGCCGTCGGCGACGCCGGCGTCGTCGTCATGATCTACGAGCGCGCACGCTGACGAGGGTCGGCTCCCGGGCGAGCCGCTTCACACTGTCAAGGCCGGGATTTCGACGCCACCCACACCTCCCTCAAGCCCGGCCTGACTCTTCTATCCGCACCAGCGCTCCCGCAAATCGCGCGAAGCAGGAGCGCCGGTGGGTCCGCGGCTGGCTGTCGCTGCTCGCCAATTCGGCAGTCTCGCCTCCTCCCCGAGCCCGGGGGCTTCGAGGGCCTGGGCGCTGGCCGGGCTATAGGGTCGGGCGAAGGCGACCCTGGGAGAAATCATGTCGGCCATGCCCATCCACCACGTCGATCTCGCTGTCGCCGATGTCGGGCGATCCCTCGCGTTCTACCGCGCCCTTCTGGGGCCGCTCGGTTGGACAAAGGAGCTCCGATACCCGACGTATCGAGGGACCGAGGAAGTCGTGTACCTGCAGGAGCCGACGACCCGCACGGGGCTTGGGCTACGACCGGCCGACGAAGGTGAGTACCGCTACTACTCCGTTGGAATCGAGCACCTTGCCTTCGAGGTCGACGAGCGGGATGAGGTCGACGCCGCGTACTCGCGATGTCTCGCACAGGAGGCGAACATTCACTTCCCTCCCGAGGAAGATCGCGACATCGAGGACTACTACGCATTCTTCGTCTTCGATCCGGACGGGATTCGAGTTGAGGTCTTGTGGTGGCCGCGTGACCAGACGGCGGGCTAGCGGCTTTCTCTTCGTCGGTCACGTTCTCTCGAACTGACAGCGAGCGGTCTAATCCGGGAAGCCGGCGGCCTCGAGCGCCGTCCCGAGATCCTGCCCCCACTCGAACCGAGCGATCCTGCCGTCGAGCAGGGTCCAGGTGTGCGCCTCTTTGTTGATGAACTCCCGCTCGCCTCCCCGGCCGCGTATGTGCCAGTCGACGGCGGCCACCACCACGTCCCCACAGTCGTACAGCTCCCGGAGCTCGTGGCGGGATGACTCCCAGCCTTCGGCGAAGCGGCGCATGGCCTGCGCGACGGCGACGAGCCCGCGGCGTACACCCGGTTCGACCGCGTAGGGAGGATTGACGTACTCAACGTCGGGAGTCGCGAGCTGCAGCAGCTCCTCGGGACCTCGATCGAACAGCCCCGACTCGTAGACGTGGCGCACGAGCTCGACGTTCTCCTCCGACATCGCGCCCGAGTATCCCGCGGCGCTTCACTCCATGCACCAGCAGTGCCGGCGCCCTCGAGAGCGCCCTATCCCTTCCGCGTGAACGCAGCACACCCGCCGGCACTCGGTCGGCGCCTGCTTGGGACGAAGAGCAGGCGTCTCTCCTGAGCGCTCGTACCTCCCGCATGTCGCGCATTGCAGGAGCGCCGTGCAGGTCCTGTCCGGCCCCTCGTTCCTCCTCCATCGCGAGCGTTGCGCCCCCGGCCGTCGGCGCTGCTGCTTCTGCCTCATTGCGATAGCGCCCGTGCTCGAGTCCCGGCCGAACGCGCCGACGTCGTGCCTATGCAGCGGGTGCAACGGGTCGGGCCGAATGGCGCTTCTGTTGGTCCTAAAACGCAGTAGCCGACGAGGTGTCAGCGAGAGTGGGGCGTTCAAGCGAAGGGAGTCACGAGTTGTCCTGCTGCTTTTCTGACCGCCTGACGGTCCTGCCTGGAATTGAGCGACCGAGGCAGCTCCCAGGAACGATCTGCGCCAAGAGCGCCGAAGAGAAATGAGCACATCTCATCGACCAGCTGGGAGGGACGACACCACCACCCCAATCACGCCGGGGCGGTCACCCCCACCCCCTTGACAGCAAGCTGGTCTTCAGAGAGAGAGCAACCGTCGCTCTGGCCCTTACCGGAGGCAGGGCCCTACTTGTACGCGATGCCGGCGCTCGTCGGACCTGCGAGCGGCAAGACCTCTGTCTTCTTGAACCCGGCCTCCTTGCACAAACCGTCGAAGTCGGCGCCGGTGTAATCAAATGCGTCGCCGAACTCGATCAGCATGTTCAGCGACATCAGCAGCCCGAAGGCGTTCTCGCGACGGGCGTCATCGATCAGATTCTCGATGACGATGTAAGCCCCGCCCTCGGGCAGCGCATCGTAGGCGGCCTTCACCAGGTGCTTCTTGTTCTCCAGGTTCCAGTCGTGGAGGATCAGTCCCATCGTGATCACGTCCGCCTTGGGCAGCGGGTCGGTGAAGAAGTCGCCGCCGACCGTGGCGATCCGATCGCTCAGACCGGCAGCTTCGATCGTTCGCGTCGCGATCGGTTCGACGACCGGCAGGTCGAAGGTGGTGCAGCGGATGTTCGGATGGCGGTTGGCGACGATGATCGAGAGCTTGCCGGTCGCGCCCCCCACATCGCAGAGAGTCTCGTACTCCGAGAAGTCGAATTTCTCGGCGAGTGCCATGAACGGGCCGGCCGAGATCCCGGCCATTGCGTTCATGAACTGCTCGAGCCTGGCCTCGTCGGCGTAGAGCTCATCGAACATCGGCTTGCCGGTGTGCTTGATCTCGTTCTGGGGTTTCCCAGTCCGCAACGCCTCGGTGAGGTCGCCCCAGAACGGATAGAGACGCGCGTTGGCCATCTCGAGCATTCCGCCGATGTAGGCGGGGCTCGCCTTGTCGAGAAAGACCGCTCCCGTTTCCGTGTTTCGGTAGACGGCGTCGCTTGCGTGATCCTCACGATCGAGCAGCTCGAGGGCGACGAGCGCATCCGGGAAATCGGGCACGGCCCGGTCGTCAAGGTCGAGGTCCTTGGCGATCTGCTCAGCGGTCATCCCGTCACTGCCCAGCTTGGTGAACAGATCCAGCTCGACAGCCGACAGGAGCGTCTTCGATCCCCAGAACCCCATCCCGACCTGCATGATGTGTGACGGATCGACCTGCGCCGACATCTTGTCCTCCGTTCTGTCGCTGTTGGCCCGGGGCAGCTCAAGTTCTCGGGTGTCAATCGCTTACGACGGTTCCGGCCGGCGAATATCAGCCCCGCCGTGATCAGGAAGCCGACCGGCACACCGCACCTGACCGGCCCACGCCGAGCACCACAAGCGCTATCCAGCGGGAGCGTGCCTGCGCCCGAGTCATGCGGACAAGAATGGGCGCCGCCCCCCGCCCGAGAAAATACGGCCTGCTGGCGTCAGCCCGTGCGGTTATCCGCACCCAGGGCGATGCTGGCCCGAGACCGTCATCCAACCGCGCGCGAGGCTGAACTCCACTGCACGCCCGCGCGGTGCTGTGGTCCAGGCGGTCGCGGGTTCGAGTGCCGTCGCTCACCGTCTCCACCGCAGGCTGCCGCTGGCACCCCGGACTCCTGGCTTGCATGGAAAGCGAAAGCGGCACCGGAACTGGCGGCGCTTCCGCTCGTCGCGCAAAGTGATGGCGAGCCCAGGAGAGGCACTAGCGCTCGGGGCCGTGCTTTCGGACATGCAGCCGAGCCACGCGGCAGGAGCCGGTCGACGGCAGGAGACTTAGGACGCAGCCTCTACGGTGCGGAGCGCCTCTGCGCGGTCGAGGAAGACCTCGCAACGAGTCACGCGGCCGGCCGCGATGTCCCAGACATGCGCCGTCTCGCGATCGAGGCGGACACCACTCAGGTGGCCCTCGGCGAATACGCGCACGAGGACAACGACCTGGTCGCCGGCGACCAGGAACCGCTCGGCCCTCAGCCGCCACTCGTCCCAGATCTCCTGGGTAGCGGCGATCCAACGCTTTAGGCCGGACCGGCCGCGGAAGACCTGCGCCCCCTCCGGATAGCTGGGCGGCGGGAGCAGCTCGAACCTCTCGTCAAACCAGTCGCCGTACGCGTCGCCGAAGTCGTGACGACGACCCTCCTGGATGTCCTCGATGAACCGGTAGGCATCGCGCACAAGCTCGATCTGGACGCCCTCGCGACGCTGCGGCGTCGCCACCTTCTCGTTGGCCACCATGCCGCCTTCACTATTCCACCGGCGGCGGGCGCTGCCACTACGGCTGCCCGGCGAACGTGAGGTGCGGCCACCCGTACGGAGGCGACTGAATTGGCATGTCGCAATCGCGCACAGCAGCAGTGGTCCCCCAGTGTTTTTTCGCATGGAAATGAGCACTCGGCTCAGCGCGACCTCGACTTGTGCAAGCAGCGAAAGCAGCAGCCGGATTCGACTCGTGGGACGCGCGCCGCGGCGGCGCCGGTCGACGCAGCCGGGCGTCGGCGGGAACGAAGTCGTGCAGGGCCTGCTGACGGCACTCCCTTTCGGGTTTCCGCGCGGTCTCGCGGCGGACCCGCGCAGAGCGGAGGTGGTCGAGCGAGAGCCGCGAGACCACCGTTGACAGGTAGCCAGCGGCGACTCGATCCGCTCACCGCCTGCCCGGGCCCGGTGGAGGCGGAGCAGCCCCTCCTGCACCACGTCCTCGGCCTCGCTCACGCTGCCCAGCATCCGATAGGCGATCGCGAACGCCGACGGGCGCAGCGCGTCGAACTCCTTCTCGGTCACCGCTTAGCCGAGTCCCTGCGCGAGACCCTGTCGCCAGCTGGCATAGCGCGGCTGCCAGCCGAGCTCGCGCTTCGCCTTCTCGTTCGAGGCACCCCGCGTCTCGGTCATCATGGCGGTCGCCGCCTCACCCGCCAAGAGCCGCCCGAGCCACCGCGGGACACGCCGTGGCGGCTTTGCGCCGAGCGCGCTCGCCACCACCGGTAGCCACTCCCGCACGGACGCGGGCTCGTCGTCGACGACGTAATAGACACCCGGCTCGCCGCGCTCGACAGCCACAGCGGTCGCCGCCGCGGCGTCTTCGATGTGGACATGCGACCAGACGCCACCGCCGTCGCCGACGATCGGGAACTGGCGCTTCCGTATCGGCGCCGCCATCACCGCATCCGGAGCCAGGCTGAGCGAGGTCCCCGGACCGTAGAAGCCCCCGTAGCGCAACGCGAGCCCCTCGCCCCAGTCGATCGTCGTCACCGCCCGCTCAAGATAGAGGTACGCCGCCTGCGCCGACCGCATCGCCGCCGGCGGATCGTTGGGATCGAGGGGATCGGCCTCGGTCTGCACCGGCCCGCCCGTGTGGCCGAAACGGAACGCCCCAAAACTCTGCGCCACGAAGCGCCGGGTCCCCACGGCGCGACCGGCCGCCAACAGATGGTCCGTCGCCTCGGTACGCAGCCGGTTGGTCATGGTCGCCGCGTATGAGCGGTCGGGGTGCCGCATATCCCTCGCGGACATCTTCCCGGACAGCGCCGTGAGCTGATGCACGATCACCTCCGGCTCGGCGGACGCCACCGCCTGGGCGACCGCGTCGGGGTCGAGAGCGTCGGCCACGACGGGGCGCGCTCCCAGGCTCCGGACCAGGTCCTGCTTCGATCCGCTGCTGGTCATCCCGACCACATCGTGGCCTCGCGCCACAAGCTGCGGGACTAGCTGTCTGCCAAGAGCGCCCGTGGCGCCGGCTAGAAAAACTCTCATGACTGCTCCAATCGTCTCATTTACTTCTCAGACGAGATGGAGGCGCCCCCTGTGACAGTGCCCAGCGCTCGATGGCGCCACGCACACGTCCAATAGCGCCGCGGGCGCCGGACGAAACGGCCGGTAGAACTACCTTTCTACCGCTTGGTCGACGCTTTCGCCCGCGACCCGGAGACGAATCTCCCGCTGCTCGCGCAATGCAGGAGCGCGGGCATCTCTCCGCCTTTCCACGAGGCTGTCGCACAAACAGTGAAGGTGGGGTTCGGCGTCTGGCCCGGGGTCTGACCGAGCAGAGCGTCCTCGTTTCGGAGAGGAAGACCGGCCGTCAAGAACGAGCTGCCGCGGGGCGCGTGGCGCTAGCCGCGGCTTCCAGCAGCTCGTCGCGCGCCGTCAGCTTGACGCGCGGGCGCTGCTCGCTGCGCCCGCGCTCGAGCTCGCGACCGTCGATCGCGCGCCAGCCCTCCAGGGTGACCAGGTCCGGCTTGCGCTCGGCCAGCAGCGCGTCGATCTGGTCGCGGCCGGGGCTCCGCGGTTGCCGTAGCGCGCCCGTCCGCAGGTCCTCCACGAGGCAGCGGACCGTCTCCTCGGCGTCGCGCTTGTTGGTCCCAAGAATCCCGGTGGGGCCGCGCTTGATCCAGCCCACGGCGTAGACGCCGGGCAGCGGCTCGCCACGGGGCGTGAGCACACGGCCACGCTCGTTGCGCAGCACGAAGTGCCGCTCGTCGAAGGGCACGTCGGGCAGGGGCACCGCACGGTAGCCGACAGAGCGCAGAACAAGACCGCATTCGATCGTCTCCAGGTCGTCGTCGAGCGGCCGTGCCCTCAGCGAGCCATCGTCGGCCCGGACGATCGTGTTGCGGCGGACGTCGATCGCCTCGACCCTGCCGTTCCCGCGGATCCCCACGGGGGAGCGCAGGAACCGCAGCTCGATCCGCCGCCGGGCGTCGGGGCGAGCGGGCTCCGCCGCGAACTCGCGGAGCAGCTCCACGTTCTTGCGCGCCGTGAAGCTGCCCTCCTCGGCCAGCCACCGGCGCGATAGCGGATCAAGCTCGACATCGTCAGGGTCGACACGGGTGTGGACGCCGTCGAGGCGCCCCAGCTCGCGCAACTCGGCACTGGTGAACGCCGCCTGAGCGGGCCCGCGCCGGCCGAGTACGACCACCTCCTCGATGCGGCTCTCGCGCAGCGCCTCGAGGGCGTGGCCGGCGACGTCCGTGCGCTCCAGCTCACGCGCGCTCAGGGTGAGCACGCGCGTCACGTCCGCGGCCACGTTGCCGTTGCCGATCACGACGGCGCGCTCGCCCGACAGGTCGAACTCGAGCCCGCGGTAGTCCGGGTGGCCGTTGTACCAGGCCACGAACTCCGTGGCCGGCCGACTGCCCGGCAGGTCCTCGCCCGGGATTCCAAGCGACTTGTCGGTCTGGGCGCCGGTGGCGTAGACCACCGCCGTGTAGTGTCGCATGAGCTCCGAATGCGAGACGTCGACGCCGACCTCGACGTTGCCAAGGAAACGGCAGCCGTGCTGGAGCGTTTGCCTGTCGAACGTGTCCTCTAGGCGCTTGATCTCCTGGTGGTCGGGCGCCACGCCGCCGCGCAGCAGCCCCCACGGGGTCGGCAGCCGCTCGAACAGGTCGATCTCGGCGTCGCCGCGGGCCCGCCGCAGGCAGGCGGCGGCAAACGCCCCGGCCGGCCCGGCGCCGACGATCGCCACGCGCGGTCGCATCGCGGCCATCACGCCGCCGTGCGCTCGACCGTGCTGCGCCCGCCGAAGAACTCCGCGTTGAGCTCGAGCGCGTAGTCGTACTTCGGCGGGATCTCGAAGTCCGCGAAGATCGCGTCGACCGGGCAGGCCTCCACGCAGGCGTCGCAGTCGATGCAAAGCTCGGGATCGATATAGAGCTGCTCCGCGGTCTCGAAGTCGGGATCCCCCGGCTTGGGATGGATGCAGTCGACAGGGCAGACCTCGATGCAGGAGTCGTCCTTGATGCAGCTGCCGGCGATGACGTATGTCATGACCCCACAGGCTACAAACTCCCGAAACCCAACTAGCTTTAAGGAAATCGCCCCCGCATGCAACGCGACACTCCACCGTGGAGCGGCAGCGGCCTCCATGCGCTGTGTTGCTTT
>CAVYZJ010000003.1:0-123493 GCA_963772945.1 uncultured Thermoleophilaceae bacterium
CTCAGTAGCCAGGAAGTAACGATTCGGCGTCGAAGGCGTAGTTACGAAAGCGCCGGTCTAGCAGGAGGTTTTCACGTGATCGGAGCTCTGCTCCTCGGTTTCTTCGCCGGTTTCATCGGCCGTGCATTCGTGCCGAACGACGCCTTCGCGGACATGAGTGGGCCCAAGTCCTGGCTCGTCTCGATCGTCCTCGGTCTCGTCGGAGCGATGGTCGGCTGGCTCATCTTCACGGGCCTGCTCGGCATCGGTGACGACGCCGTGTTCGACTGGGGCGGGATCCTCGAGCGCTCTGATCGGCGTGGTGATCGTGCTGCTCCTCACAGGGTTCGTGATGCGCCGCGTCGGCCGCCGCCACGGCGCCGCACCCGCCTGAGCCTCGGCAGGCTGCCGCTGTTTCTGGACTCGCTCAAGAACTGGATGTCAAACAACAACGCGGCGATCATGGCCGTGCTCTGCCTGGTGATCGGAGCCAAGCTGATCGGCGACGCGGTCAGCGGCTTCAGCGGTTAGTCAGCGTCACGGACGCAGCGAAAGCCCGTGTTGCCGGTCGTGGACTCGGGCTCCATCGAGCTGCGGGCAGCCACCCGGTAGCGGCGGCAATAGGAGTGGTGGCAGAGGTAGGAGCCGCCGCGCATGCAGCGGTTGGTGCCCCGCCGCGGGCCCTGTGGGTTGGTGCGCCTGTCGCGGGTGTGGAAGTCGGGGCTGAACCAGTCCGAGCACCACTCCCACACGTTGCCGGTGGAGTTGTGCAGGCCAAAGCCGTTGGGCGGGAAGGCGTCGACCGGACAGGTGCCGTAGAAGCCGTCGGCGAGCGTGTTCTCGCGCGGGAAGGCCCCCTGCCAGACGTTCATGCGCTGCTCTCCGCCCGGCTCGAGCTCGTCGCCCCAGGGGAAGACCTTGCCCTCGAGCCCGCCGCGCGCGGCACGCTCCCACTCGGCCTCGGTGGGAAGGCGCTTGCCCGCCCACTCACAGTAGGCCTGGGCGTCGGTCCAGCTGACGTGGACCACGGGATGGTCCATCCGCCCTTCGAGGTCCGACTGCGGGCCCTCGGGCCGGCGCCAGTCCGCCTCCTCGACCTGCCGCCACCAGGGGGCGTGGGCGACGCCGCGCGTGGGGGGAAAGTCATCGGGCAGCAGCCCGGCGAACACGAACGACCAGCCGTAGCGCTCGGCCTCCGAGACATGGCCGGTCTCCTCCACGAAGCGCTGAAAGTCCGCGTTCGAGACTGTGCAGCGATCGATCTCGAACGCGCCGAGCCTCACCTTGCGCACCGGTCCCTCGCCGTCGTCCGGATAGGCGTACGACCCGGCGTTGCCCATCGTGAACTCCCCGCCCTCGACCAGGATCATCGGCGTAAGACGCTAGCTTCTGAAGTCGTGGCCGGCCTTCTGCTCCCACCCGTGCACGAGCGGGGGGACCAACCTGCGATCCGCATAGACGGACGCGAGCTGAGTTACCGCGAATTGCGTGAGGCGGCGGCCGCGGTCGCGCAGTCGCTGCAGGGAACCGAGCGCGTGGCGGTGTGGGCGGAGCCCACCCTGGAAGCCTGCGTGACGGTCGTCGGAGCCACCGCTGCGCGCGTGCCGTTGGTGCCGGTGAATCCCAAGCTGGGGACGGCCGAGCTGCGCCACGTCCTGGAGGACAGCGCTCCGGACCTGATGCTGGGCGCGCCCGAGGGGGCGCTTGGCGAGCTCGAGCACGCCCCGCGGGAGGGAGCGGTAGATCTCGACGCCCGCGGGGGTGATCTGCCGGCCGAGGTCTCCGATGAGGAGGCCCCCGCTCTGATCGTCTACACGTCGGGCACCACGGGACCGCCGAAGGGCGCCGTGCTCTCCCGCCGCGCCGTCGCCAGCAACCTGGACGCGCTCGCCGAGGCCTGGGAGTGGACGGCGGACGACCATCTGAGCCACGCCCTTCCGCTCTTCCACATTCACGGTCTGGTGCTCGGGCTGCTCGGGCCGCTGCGCCTCGGCGGCCGGCTCGATCACCTGGGGCGCTTCGAGCCGAGCCGCGTGGCGGCCGCCTTCGAGGACGGCGCGACCGTGTTGTTCGGGGTGCCGACGATGTACAACCGCCTCGTTGCGGAGGCGGAGCACGACCGTGCTGTGGCCGACGGGTTGCGCCGGGCCCGTCTGCTCGTGTCCGGCTCCGCCCCGCTGCCGGCCCCTGTGTTCGAGCGCTTTACCGAGGCGACAGGACAGCGCATCGTCGAGCGCTACGGGCTCACCGAGACGCTGATCAACACGGCGGTGCGCGCCGACGGAGAACGCCGACCCGGCTACGTGGGGGGCGCGCTGTCAGGCGTCGAGATCCGCCTGGTCGGCGACGAGGGCGACGACATCGAGGATTCCGATGACGAGACGATCGGCGAGCTCGCCGTGCGTGGCCCCAACCTCTTCTCGGGCTACCTCAACCGGCCCGACGCCGACGAGGAGGCGCTGCGTGACGGCTGGTTCTTCACCGGCGACCTGGCGACCCGCGCTCCCGACGGGTACTGGCGCATCGTGGGCCGCCGCTCGACCGACCTGATCAAGACCGGCGGCTACAAGGTCGGAGCCGGCGAGGTCGAGGTCGCGCTGCTGGAGCATCCGGCCGTGGCCGAAGCGGCCGTGACCGGTGCACCCGACGACGACCTCGGTGAGCGCATCGTGGCCTGGGTGGCTGCGGAGGACAGCGGGCGCCCGCCCGATCCGCAGGAGCTGGTGGACCACGTGGCGGGCCTGCTCGCGCCCCACAAGCGCCCCCGCGAGGTGCGTTTCGTCGACGAGCTGCCCCGCAATGCGATGGGCAAGGTCGTCAAGCAGAAGCTGGGCTAACGCCGCTTTGCCAGAAAGGCCTCGACCGTGCGGCGGAAGTCCTCGCTGGCGTAGGTCTCACGGACGAGATCGTCGCCGTCGGGCATCCCGGCCGCCCGCAGGCGGCGGAGCGCCTCCTTGGTCACCCGCAGGGTGACCGGAGCGTGGGCGGCCAAGCGCTCGCAGAGCGCCTCGACGTGCGACTCCAGCTCGGCGGGGTCGACCACCTCGGTCGCGAGCCCGACGGCCAGGGCCTCCTCGGCACCGATCGAGCGGGCCGTGAACACGATGTCCTTCAGCCGCGCCTCTCCCAGCAGCGCGGCTAGCCGGGCGTAGTTCTCCATCGAGAGGCAGTTGCCGACCGTGCGGGCGATCGGCAGCCCGAACGTCGCCGCGGGGGTGCAGACGCGCAGGTCGCAGGCGGCCGAGAGGGCGAGGCCGCTGCCCATGGCGTAGCCGTCCACGACCGCGATGGTCGGCTTGGTCACGGCCTCCAGGCGGCCGACGATGCGGTCGATCGTGGCCTCGTATTCGAGGCCGTCGTCACCGGATTCGAACGCGGCGAACTGGCTGATGTCCGTTCCCGCCACGAACGCCTTCTCCCCGGCGCCCCGCAGGACCAGCGCGCGTACCTCGTCGTCCCCGTCGGCCTCCTCGCAGCGCTGGAACAGGGCCTCGTACATCGCAAACGTCATCGCGTTGTGCGCCTGCGGGCGGTTGAAGGTCACCCACAGCGCGCTACCACGGCGCTCGTGCAGGACCTCGTTCACAGGGCCGCGACCGGGTCCGCCTCGAGCGCCTCCAGGGCGGCCTCGACGCCAGGCTCTACCGGCACGCCGGCGAGTCGCAGTCCCATCTCCGCACCGCACAGCGTCCCCGCGAGCATCAGGTCGTTGAAGTGGCCGAGGTGGCCGATGCGAAACACCAGGCCCCGCAGCCTGCCCAACCCGGTTCCGAGCGACATGTCGAAACGCTCCAGGATGATCCGGCGCACCTCGTCGGCGTCGTGGCCCTCGGGCACCCGCACCCCGGTGAGGGTCGGGGAGAACTCGCGCGGATCGGCGCACTGCACCTCCAGCCCCCACGCGCCGACGGCGCGCCGGGTGGCCGCCGCGTGCCGGAGGTGGCGCGCGAAGACGGCGGGCAGGCCCTCCTCCTCCAACATGGCCAGCGCTTCGCGCAGGCCGTACAGAAGGTTGGTTGCCGAGGTGTAGGGCCAGAAGCCGGAGCGGTTGGTCTCGAGGATCGGTTCCCAGTCCCAGTAGGAGCGCGGCAGCCGCGCGCGAGCGCTTGCGCTCAGCGCCTTCTCGCTCACCGCGTTGAATCCCAGCCCCGCCGGCAGCATCAGCCCCTTCTGCGAGCAGCCGACGGTCACATCGACGCCCCATTCGTCGTGGCGGTAGTCGATCGAGCCCAGCGAGGAGACGGTGTCCACGAGCAGGAGGGCGTCGGAGCCGGCGGCGTCGATCGCCGCGCGGATCTCGGCCACCCGGCTCGTGACGCCGGTCGAGGTCTCGTTGTGCACCACCATCACCGCGCTGATCCCGGGGTCGTCGCGCAGTGCCGTCTCGGCGCGCTCGGGGTCGGCGCCGTGGCGCCAGTCGCCCGGCAGCCATTTCACCTCCAGGCCGAGGCGCTCGGCCATCGCCCGCCACAGGGTGGCGAAGTGACCGGTCTCGAAGGCGAGCACGCGATCCCCGGGCGACAGCGTGTTGACGAGCGCGGCCTCCCAGGCGCCCGTGCCCGACGACGGATAGACGACCACCGGCCCCTCGGTTGCGAATACGCCCTTCAGGCCGTCGAGCAACTCCCGCCCGAGGCGCGCGAAGTCCGGCCCGCGGTGATCGATCGTCGGGGCGCTGAGCGCGCGCAGCACCCGGTCCGGCACGTTCGTGGGCCCTGGGATCTGCAGGAGGTGGCGGCCGCTGCGGTACTCCACCGGACGCAGGGTAAGTCACTTCGGGGACTGGCAACCGAGGGGACGGGTAAGCCTTGCCGAGGAAGAGGAGCGTCAGCCGTCGCAGTGCGAGATGACATCCGGCCGGACTCCGGCGGTGCGCGCGCAGCCGAGGTGGGCGCGCAGCTGAAGCGCGAGCTCCGTGGCGAGGTCCGCGCGGACGCCTACACCCGCCATCTGTTCGCCACCGACGCGAGCATGTATGCGCGGGAGCCGCTGGTGGTGGCCTTCCCGCGCGACGCCGACGACGTCGCCGCGGCGATCCAGGTGGCCGCGCGGCTCGAGGTCCCCGTGGTCACGCGGGGCGCCGGGACGAGCCTGTCCGGCCAAACGACCGGGCAGGGCATCGTGCTCGACACGTCCCGGCACATGCACGCCATCCGCGAGCTGGACCCGCAGGCCTTGCGGGCGCGGGTCGAGCCGGGCGTGGTGCAGGAGGACCTCAACCGCGCGGGGCAGCCTCTTGGCCTGGGCTTCGGCCCGGACACCTCGACCTTCAACCGGGCCACGATCGGCGGCATGATCGGCAACAACTCGTCGGGCAGCCACTCGATCGTGTACGGCTCGACGATCGAGCACGTCCACGAGCTCGAGGTGGTCCTCTCCGACGGATCGCGCGCCCGCTTCATGCCGGTCGACGAGGCCGAGCGGGCGCGCCGGTCACAGGCTCCCACGCTCGAGGGCGCGCTCTACCGCGGGCTCCCGGAGATCCTCGAGGAGCACCGCGAGGCGATCGCGAACGACTACCCCAAGCACTGGCGCCAGTCGGGCGGCTACCGGCTCGACCGCCTGTCCGGCGGCGCGCCGTTCGACCTCGCGCGCTTTGTCGCCGGCTCGGAGGGAACGCTGGTCGCGATCACCGAGGCCACCGTCGGGCTGGTGCCGCTGCCGAAGGTCAGGATGTTCACGGTCGGGCACTTCGAATCCGTCGCCGAGGCCATCGCCGCGACCGAGGACGCGCTGGAGCTCGACGCGGCGGCGATCGAGCTGCTCGACAAGGCGGTCCTCGACCTGTCCCGGGAAAAGCTCGAGTTCCGCAGGCTTTCCCAGGTGCTCGAGGGCGACCCGGGCGCATTGCTGTACGTGACCTTCTTCGCCGACGACCAGCCGGAGGCACACGATCGCCTCGACGCTCTCGAGGCCGCGTGGCGCCGGCACGGCCACGGCTACCACGCGCTGCGGGCCGAGACGCCCGCCGAGCAGGACGCGCTGACCATGGTGCGCAAGTCGGCTCTCGGCCTGCTGATGTCGGCCAGCGAGGGTATGCGCCGGCCGGCGGCGTTCGTGGAGGACACCGCGGTCGCTCCGGAGCGGCTCAACGACTACGTCGCGCGCTTCCGAGAGGTTCTCGACCGACATGGGCTCAACGCCGGGTTCTACGGACACTGCTCGGTGGGCTGCCTGCACATCCGGCCCTTCGTGGACCCGACCGTGCCGGGCGGTGTCGAGACCCTGCAGGCCGTCGCGGAGGAGATCGTTGCGCTGGTCGCCGAGTTCGACGGGGTCAACTCGTCGGAGCACGGCGACGGGCTCGTGCGCAGCTCGTTCAACAGCACGGTGTTCGGCGAGGATCTCTACGAGGCGTTCCGGGAGGTGAAGCGGCTCTTCGACCCGCACGGACGCCTGAACCCCGGCGTGATGGTCGACGCGCCGGCCATGACCGAGCACCTGCGCGACCCGGCCCTGCCGGCGCCAGTGCCGTTGAAGACGCGGCTGTCGTTCGCCGAGCACGGCGGCATGCGCGCCGCGGCCGACCGCTGCCAGCGCATCGGCGCGTGCCGCAAGACCGGCACCGGGGTCATGTGCCCCTCGTACATGGCCACCCGCGAGGAGGAGCACGCGACGCGCGGGCGGGCCAACGCGCTGGTGAAGGCGCTCTCCTCACCCGACCCCCGAGCGGCGATGGGCGACGAGCGGCTCCACGAGATCCTCGACCTCTGCCTGGAGTGCAAGGCCTGCAAGAGCGAATGCCCGCTGAGCGTCGACATGGCCTCCCTGAAGTCCGAGTTCCTCTCGCACTACCAGGACGTCCACGGGGTTCCGCTGCGCTCGCGGCTGTTCGGAGCGATCCGCCGGCTGAACCGGGTCGGCGCGGAGCTGGCGCCGGTCTCCAACCTGCCCGCCCGCCTCCCACCGGTGCGAGCCCTGCTCGAGCGCACCGCGGGCATCTCGCGCCGCCGCCCGCTGCCCCGCTTCGCGCGCGAACACCTGGTGCGCTGGGACCGGCGCCGGAGCGCAGCCGGGCGCGGCAATCGCGGTGAGGTCGTATTCCTGGCCGACTCCTTTACGACCTACACCGAGCCTGCGATCGGCCGTGCCGCGATAGAGCTGCTCGAGGCGGCCGGCTGGCGCGTCCGGCTGGAGAGCGCGGGCTGCTGCGGGCGGGCCAGCATCTCCAAGGGCCTGCTCGACCAGGCGCGCGATATGGCGGCCGCCATGGTGGCGCGGCTGGCGCCCGAGGCCGAGCGCGGGGTGCCGATCGTCGGCTGCGAGCCCTCCTGTCTGCTCACCCTGCGCGAGGAGCACCTTCTCCTGCTCGAGGGGGACCCGCGCGCGGAGGCGGTCGCGGGCCAGGCCAAACTGGTTGAGGAGCTGCTGGTGGAGGCGATCGAGGACGGCGCGCTCCACCTCGATGCCGGCTCGCCGGTGAGCGGCCGGCCGATCGCCTTTCACGGGCACTGCCATCAGAAGGCGCTGGCCGGCACCGCGGCCACGGTCGCGCTGCTGGAGCGCATCCCGGGCGCCGAGGTCACCGAGCTCGACGCCGGCTGCTGCGGGATGGCCGGCTCGTTCGGGTTCGAGGTCGAGCACTACGAGCTGTCGATGCAGGTGGGCGAGTCGCGCCTGTTCGGTGCCCTGCGGGCTCTGGACGCCGAGACGCTGGTCGCCGCTACGGGAGTTTCCTGCCGCCAGCAGATCGCCCACGGAACGGGCCGGCGAGCGCACCATCCGGTGGAGCTGCTGCGCGCTGCGCTGTCTCAGAAACCGGGGGAGTGAGCATGTCCGACGAGCTGACCTCGATCCTCATCCTCGCCCTGATCTTCCTGGTCTCGACCACGATGGGCGTGAACATGGGAGTGCTCGGCATCGTCGCGGCCTTCGGGCTCGGGACGGCGCTCGGGGTCTCCGAGGACGACATCTTCGCCGGCTTTCCCGGCGACCTGTTCGTGATTCTCGTCGGGGTCACCTTCCTGTTCGCGATCGCGTCGAACAACGGCACGGTCGATTGGCTGGTCCACGCGGCCGTGAGAGCCGTGCGCGGACGAGCGTGGGCCATTCCGTGGGTCTTCTTCCTGGTGACCGCGGTGCTCACCGCGTCGGGCGCCGTGGTGCCGGGCGCAGTGGCCATCGTCGCGCCGATCGGCATCGGCTTCGCCCTTCAGTACGGAATCAACCCGCTGCTGGTGGGGCTGATGATCATCAACGGCGCCACCGCCGGCGGCTTCTCGCCGATCAGCGTCTTCGGCTCGATCGTCAACGGCGTGGTCGAGCGCAACGACCTGGCCGAGAACGCGCTGCTGCTGTTCGTCAGCTCATTCGTCTTCAACCTCCTGCTCAGCGTCGTCGTCTTCTTCCTCTTCGGCGGACGCAAGCTCCTCACCCGCCGCGTCGATCCGGATGAGGCGTCACCGGAGGGGCAGGACGACCCGGACGCCGAGGTCTACGAGCTGGACCGCGACAAGATCCTCACGCTCATCGGCATCGTCGTGCTGGTCATCGTTGCGGTGGCGTTCGACGTGGACGTCGGCTTCGTCGCCCTGAGCGTGGCCGCCGTGCTCTCGGTGATCTCGCCCAAGTCCACCAAGGGCGCGGTTAACAAGGTGGCCTGGCCGACGGTGCTGCTCATCTGCGGGCTCGTCATGTACGTGGGCCTCCTCGAGACCATCGGGACGATCGACTGGCTCGGCGAGCAGATCGCCACGATCAGCGCGGCACTTCTGGCAGCGCTGCTGATCTGCTACTTCGGCGGCGTGGTGTCCGCATTCGCGTCGACCACGGGCATTCTCGGTGCGCTGATACCACTGGCCGTGCCGTTCCTGGAGACCGGAGCCGTGGGCGCGGTGGGCATGATCATCGCGCTCTCGATCAGCTCGTCGGTGGTGGACTCCAGCCCGTTCTCCACCAGTGGGGCGCTGACCGTGGCCAACACGCCCGAGGACACCCGCGATTTCGTCTTCAAGCGGCTCATGCAATGGGGCATGAGCATGGTCCTGATAGCCCCGCCGATCGCGTGGCTGGTGTTCGTGGTGCCCGGCTGGTTGTAGCGGCTCAGTCCTCCCTGAACCAGTCCTCCCAGAACAGCTCGCGAGCCACGAACGCGTCGTCCGGGAAGTCCGAGAAAACGCCGTCGATCCCCAGCTCGTAGAACTGCAGGTACTCGTTGATCGGGTTGCCCTCGTACTGGTTGGCCAGGCGTGACTGCTCGCTGCGGAAGGTCCAGGTGTGGATCAGCAGCCCGTGATCGTGGGCGCGCTCGATCAGGTCGGTGGGCGGCAGCGTGTCGTTGCTCGCGTTGGTGCTGACGATGTACTTCTTCCACGGCCCGATGCCGTCCGCGTAGGTGCTGATCTCCTCCAGGCCCTCGTCGGTCGCGAAGAAGCCGAAGGTGCGGCTCATGAGCTCCGGGTCGCCGGAGACGGTCCAGTCGTAGGGCCTGTCGTTCGGCTTCTGATAGATCAGCTCGCCCGCGGCGTTCACGTCGTAGGCGTCCACGAGCTGGACCAGCCGCACCGGCGTCATCCGGTTCAGCCGCTTCAGGTTCGACTGCTCGAAGGACTGGATGAACACCGGCGACCGGCGCTTGTCGAGCCCGTAGCGGTCGAGGATGCGCACCAGGCGCCGCTCCAGCGGTAGGCCCTGATCCTTGTGGAAAGTCGGGTGCTTGGTCTCGGGGTAGATGCCGATGCGCCGGTGGCGCCGCTTCGACTGCCGCTGCACCAGCTCGATCACCTCGCTGAGCGTGGGGATCTGGAAGCGCCCGTTGAACTGCTGTGGGCGCTCGGGGAACGTCTGCAAGGCGCGCAGCGTCTTGATCTCCCTGAGCGTGAAGTCCGACGCGAAGAAGCCGGTCACAGGCTCGCCGTCGACCATCTTCGTTGTCCTCCGGGCCGCGAACTCGGGGTGCGACTTCACATCGGTGGTGTCGGTGATCATCGGCTCGTGACGGGCGATCAGGTGCCCGTCCTTGGTGGCCACCAGGTCGGGCTCGACGTAGTCCGCGCCCAGCCTGATGGCCAGCGCGTAGGACTGGAGCGTGTGCTCGGGGAGGTATCCGCTGGCGCCGCGGTGCCCGATCACCAGCGGGTTGTTCTCGGAGTGACGGCCGCGCTGGCCGTCGCCTGCGGCGGCCGCGGCCGGCGCCGTCACGACCAAGACCGCAAGTGCCGCGAGCACCGCCTGCATCCAGCCAGCGCCAGTTCTCATCCCGCTCCTCCTCGGCTCGTTCCCCTGTCGGGGCCGAACCTATCCGATCGGGCGCTCGGAATAGGCGCTGGCCAGGCGAGCCAGGGAGAGGGCGCCGAGCAGCAGCCCAAAGTCGCGCAGCGCGATGTCGGCGTAGCCGCCCACCAGCAGCAGGCTGACGATGATGCCGCCGAGCCAGGCGGCGACCAGCAGCCCGCCGAAGCGCGGCATGACCGCGACCACGAGACCCGCGACGATCTCGACTCCGCCCACGATGTACATGGCGTCCTGGGCGGTGCCGGGGATCAGGTCGTTGAACTCCGGCGCCAGGTACTTCGGCCAGTCACCGATCATGACCTCGGCGAACTTGTCGAGGCCGAACAGGATCGGCGCGACGGTGAAGGCTATCCGCAGCAGCATGAAGGCCTGGGCGGCGGGGTCGCGGCGCAGCACGTTCGAGGCGGGGATGGGCACGGGGCGCAGGACGCCCGCGATGGCGGTGCTCATGAGTGGTCCTCCTTGAGAGATGCTTTCTTGCTGCCTTAGCGCCCGGACCGGCGCGGAACTTACCTCCGCCCTGCGGCGCCTCTCCTAGCGGAAGCGCTTAGGGAACTGCGCGGCGATCCCGTCGCTGAGCATGTCGGCCATGGCCAGGATCTGGCGGTGGACCCGCTCGTAGGCGCGGATGTCGGCCCCGTGCCTTCGCTCGAGGTGGGCGACGGCCTCGGTCAAGGTCAGGTCGAGGTGATCGCGCATCATCGAGCGCATCTCGCGGCGCGGCCAATGGCCCGGGTTGGCCCCGTGCAGGAAGTCCGCGATCTGGTTCGCGTTGCGGTACCAGGACCGGCTCTCGCGCTCGACGGCGGCCTGGTCGCCGGCCTTGGCGGCGGTGACCAGAGCGGCTGCGAGCAGGATGTGCTCCCGGAGCAGCCCGGTGAGCCGCTTGCCCGCGGCGCGCCCGTAGAACGGCTTGATCGCATCACCGATGTCCGTCTGGTTTCGCAGCAGCCGCCGCGTGGTGGCCTGCGTGTCGGGCAGGTCGGCCGAGGCGCTGACGATGAACAGACGCGTCCAGGTGATGTGGTCCTCCCAGAGACGGCGCATCCCGTCATGGAGCGCAAGCTGCTTCGCGCTCAGGCCGCGCTGCTTCGCGGCCTCGGCTTCGGGATGGCCCTGGGCGGCGTGAGCACCGCTGAACATCAGCGCCACTGCCGCAGCCGCGGTGGCCACGAGAGCGGCGAGCGGAACGCGGGAGTGGCGTCGGCCGGTGGGCGACGTGGTCCTCATGGAGGGCTCCTTCTCGTAGCTGTCACCCGGCTTAGCGGCCGGGCGGCGCGAGTTCTTACCTGGCGCCCCGCCTAGCCGTTCGCCTCGTCGCTTCGGACGAGCTCGCGCAGGCTCTCGTAGTCCTCGTGACAGGCACGGCAGCCCTGGAGGTGGGCCCGCAGGCCTGGGATCAGCTCGTCGGCTCGCTCGCCTTGGAGCTCGAGCTCGACGTACTCGTCGAGCTTCTCGAAGCACTCGTCGCAGAGCAGCTCGGGCTCGGCCGGGCCGAGCACCCGCTTCATGGTGTCGTGATCTGGGTGCGTGTCCATGATTCCGCTAGAGCGCGAAGCCTTTCTGGGCGAGATCGGAGCGCAGTTTCTTGCGCGCGTCGTGCAGGGTCTTGTAGAGCGCGCCGCGAGTCGTCCCGAGACGCTCGGTGAGCACGTCGAGCGGCACCCCCTTCAGCGTCAGCGCGACCAGCACCTCGCGTTGGTGCTCGGTCAGGCTGCTGTCGATCGAGCGTTTGAGCGCCTGCATCAGCTCATTCGTTTCCGCTTGGCCTTCGGGGCTCTTGCCGGCGTCGGCCATCTGCGGCCAGGCCTCGGGCGCGAGCACCACCTCGCGCGCCTGCCAGGCCCGCCGGCGCAGCCGCACCCCGGCCTCGAGCAGCGCGAACTTGTACGCCCAGGTGGTGAAGCGGCTCGCCCCGCGGTAGTCGTCGAGCTTGGCGAGCACCGCCACGAGCGCGTCATCGGCGGCCTGCAGGGCGAGGTCGTCGAGCTCCTCGCCACGTACGTGCGAAAGCGCGGCGCGGCGGCGCGAGACCTCGAAGCGGGCGGCCCGCACGAGCAGTTCGTGCAGCCGCGAAACCGCCTCGTCGCGCTCGGCGCCAGAGGCGCGCAGGGCGTCCAGCCACGCGCGAGAGTCAGCCTGCGCGCGGTCAGGCTCACCCGCAGGAACGCCGATCGGCAGGCGCGAGCTCATGCCCGGCTCGAGGCTAACAGTCGCTGTCGCGTTCAAGTCCGCGCCGGCGCTGTCGCCGGCGTCTTGGTCTCGATGCAGGCGAGCAGCTCGCGGTAGGAGTCGCAGAACGAGCGCACCCCTTCGCGCTCCAGCTCGGTGGTGACGGCGTCAAGGTCGATGCCCGCCTCTGCCGCCCGCCGGAGCACCTGTTCGGCTGCGGCGGCATCGGCGGAGAGGGCGTGGCCCACGTTGCCGTGGTCGGCGAAGGCGTGCAGCGTCGTCTCGGGCATGGTGTTGATGACCTCTGGGGCGATCAGGTTCTCGACGTAGAGCACGTCGGAGTAGGCGGGGTCCTTCGTTCCTGTGCTCGCCCAGAGCGGTCGCTGGGGACGAGCGCCGGCGTCGCGGAGGGCGGCCCAGCGTTCGCCGGCGAAGCGCTCGCGGTAGCGCGCGTAAGCCCGGTGGGCGTTGGCGATCGCGAGGCGGCCGCGCAGACTGGAGTCGGCTGGAAGCAGCGCGTCGGCCTTGCCGTCGACCCGCGAGACGAAGAACGACGCCACCGACGCGATGGCGGTCACCGGCTCGGCGGCGGCCAGGCGACGCTCGAGGCCTGCGATGTAGGCGTCGATCACCTGCTCGTAGCGGGCCACGGAGAACAACAGCGTCACGTTGACGTTTACGCCGCGGGCGGTGAGCTCCTCGATCGCCGGTACGCCCGCCTCGGTGGCGGGGACCTTGATCATCACGTTTGACCGCTCGAGCCGCCCCCACAGCTCGAGCGCCTGTTCGATCGTGCCTCGGGTGTCGTCCGCGAGGTCCGGGGTGCATTCGAACGAGACGAACCCGTCGCGCCCCTCGCTCTCGGCGTGAGCGGGCTGCAGCAAGTCCGCGGCCCGGCGGACGTCGTCGAGCGCGAGCTCGAAGAACAGCTCGCGTGGATCCCGCGTGCCGGACGCCAGGGCGGCGCGGAGCTGGTCGTCGTAACGGTTCGAGCCCGTGATCGCTTTGGCGAAGATCGTGGGGTTCGACGTCGCGCCGGTCACCGCTGAGCCGGCGACCAGGCGGGTGAAGTCGCCGGTGTCGAGCAGTTCGCGCGAGAGCGTGTCCAGCCAGATCGACACCCCGGCGTCGTGCAGCGCTTGGAGGCGGTTCACGCCGCGCTCCCTCTCTCGACCTGGCCGAGCTGTTCGAGCGGCACGTCGGGATCCGCGAGAAGCCCGTCATCGACGGCCACGCGTCCGCCGATCAGGCGCTTGATCGGTTCGGTGACGTCCCAGACGTTCACGTTCATGCCGGCCACCACGCGATCCCCAACCAGCCAAAACGCCACGAACTCCCGGCTCGCCGGGTCGCCCCGGAAGACCACCCGGTCCCACGAGCGGGCGAAGCCCGTGTACTCCATGCCGACGTCGTACTGGTCGGAGAAGAAGTAGGGCAGGCGCTCGTACGGGGTTGCTTGGCCGAGCATGTTGCGCGCGGCTGCCGGCCCCTGGTTGAGGGCGTTGGCCCAGTGCTCCACGCGGATCGGCTCGTCGTAGAAGGGATGGTGTGAGTTGGCGACGTCGCCGGCCGCGAAGATGCCGGGCACGCTGGTCTGGAGGTGCTCGTCGACGAGGACGCCGTTCTCGACCGCGATGCCCGCCCGCTCGGCGAGCCCTGAGCGTGGCTCGACTCCTACGCCCACGACGACGAGGTCACAGTCCAGCTCGCTTCCGTTGCTGGTGCGGACGCGCTCGACCGCTCCGTAACCCTCGAAGGCCTCGACGCCTGTGCCCAGCAGCATCCGCACGCCTTCGTCTGTGTGGACGTCGCGGTAGACGGCGCCGGCCTCGGCGCCCAGCACGCGCTCGAGGGGGACCGAGGCCGGCTCGACGACCGTGACGTCGAGGCCGCGCTGACGGGCGGAGGCGGCCACCTCGGCGCCGATCCAACCGGCCCCGATCACGACCATCGCGCCGCCGCGATCCAGACGCTCGCGCAGGGCGTCGGAGTCCTGGACGCTTCGCAGATACAGGACGCCGTCGAGGTCGCCCCCCGGAATCGTGAGCCGGCGCGGCCTGGCGCCCGTGGCGAGCAGCAGCCGGTGGTAGCGCAGCTGCTCGCCGTCGTCGAGCGCCAGCTCTCGGCTCGACGTGTCCAGGCTCAACGCAATGCGACCGAGCCGCAGCTCGATGTCGTGCTCGGCGTAGAAGCCCGCATCGTGGACGTAGACCTTCTCGGGACCGACCTCCCCGCGCAGGTAGTCCTTGGAGAGGGGCGGGCGCTCGTAGGGGCGCTCCTCCTCGGCGCCGACCAGCACGATCCGGCCGTCGAAACCCTCCTCGCGGAGCGTCTCGGCGGCCTTGGCGCCGGCGAGGCTCGCGCCGACGATCACGTGGGTCTGCTCACTCGTCATGGAATGTCCTCGTGGTCAGGGCCAGGAACTCCTGGCGGGTGCGCAGGTCGTCGCGGACCAGGCCGCGCAGCGCCGAAGTCACGGTCTTGGCGCCCAGCTTCTGCACGCCGCGCAGGGACATGCACAGGTGCTCGGCCTCTAAGACGACCCCGACACCCTTGGGCTCGAGCTCCCGCTGCAGCCAGTCGGCGACCTGCATGGTCAAGCGTTCCTGGATCTGCAGATCGCGGCTGAAGAACTCGACGACGCGGCCAAGCTTGCTCAGGCCGATGATGCGCCGGCCCGGGAGATACGCGATATGCGCCACCCCGTGGAAGGGGAGCAGGTGGTGCATGCAGAGCGAGTGGAACGGGATCGCCCGTGCCACGATCAGCTCGTCATAGCCGTCCTCGTTGGGGAACGTGGTCGCCCGAAAGGGACGCGGCGTGAGCAGCTCGGCATAGGCGTCGGCCACCCGGCGAGGGGTGTCCTCGAGCGCCTTGGCATCGACGTCGGCGCCGACGGCCCGGAGAAGCTGGCGGGCCGCGCGCTGGACGGCGGCATGGTCGACACGTCCGGGCTGGGCATGCGGAGAGGCCGGCCGCTCTGCCAACGACAGCGGCGAGCCCCCATTTTCGTTCCCGTTCATGCCAGGTCTGCGCCGCGGGGGCACGCGTTCTTACGCGTGGGTTACAAACGCGAGCGACGAAGTCGCTCGCGCTGAGTGCGAAACCAAGCATGGCGTGTGACGCAGGCCGACGCGTGCCTCGCACGCGGCAGGCCAAGAGCCAGGCCCAGGTCGAGCACGAGCACAACGCCGTGGTCGCGGCCATGCTCGGTGGTCGAGGGAGCGAGGTCACCGTCCCCGCCTCCGCCTTCGGCATCGGTGTTAGTCGGAAGGCTGGCGACTGACCCAGCCATCAACGGCGCGGGCGGCCCAGTGGCGTAGGGTTCATCGCAGAGCCGCCGTGGACACCCCCCGGGACACGAGCCGCCAGCTCGACAAGACGTTTGCCCGGCTCGACCGTGAGCATTTGCTGGTGATCGAATTGGATGATCTTGCCCATCTGCTCGTAGAGCCCGACACGGAGCCGTTCGTCCCGCAACGCGGCCCGGCGCAGCCCGGGGTTGACGACCTGGCCGCGACACTGGCCGCGGCGAGGACGCTTCCGGATGAGTTGACGGTTCGTGTGATCCTCCCTGAAGGCGGTTCGCCGGACGTGCCCGTCGCCGAGGCCCAGGCTGCGCTCCGCAGCCGGGCCGCGCACCTTGCCTCGGGCGCATGGCGCGACGGTATGGTCGTTCGCAGCATGGGCCGCCGACAGTTGCTGCCCGGCCTCGTAGTCGCCCTGGTCAGCCTGGTGATCGCTTATGCCGCCGGATTCGCCGCCCAGGACGCGGACAGTGCCGTTGTGGCCGGAGTGCTCGTGGCCGTGGCGGCGGTCGTGATCATGTTCGCCTGGGTGGTCAGCTGGATGGTGATCGAGTACCGCTACTTCGACTGGCGCGAATTCGGCCGCAAGGCGTCGGCCTACGAGCTGATCGCACGATGCACCCTGGAGATCACCTAGTCCGACGGACGCTGACGCCTCCCGAACGGCGACCGATGGTGGTAGCGGCGTTCAGACCCGGAGACGCTAAGGGCACCGACCCCCAACGGCGCTGGAAAAAACACCCTCGGTCAACCGACCGTGCCCGGCGCGGTTCGCCGTTCGGGCGGTACAGGGGGCCACTTTGGGCCACTCTGGACCCCTGTTGACCGCCTTGGGCGCGGGTTAGAGTGCCTCTCTGATGGAGGCCGCGCCAGCACTACGCGCCGTTACGCCGCCAGCGGCGAAAAAGGTCCAGGTCCGGGCGCCGAAGCATTTGAGCGCGGACAGCCGCCGGTTTTTCCGCGAGGTTGTGGGCGAGTACGAGCTTGATAGCCACCACGTCCACCTGTTGCGGCTGCTGTGCGAGGCGCTTGATCGTTGCGCCCAGGCGCGCGAACTGCTCGACCGCGATGGGCTGCTGGTAGAGGGCCGGTTCGGCCCCAAGACCCATCCGTGCGTGGGCGTCGAGCGCGATTCGCGTCTGGCTGCCGCGAGGTTGCTTCGTGAGTTGCATTTGGATGGCGATGTGGTAGCGGGGCCGGGCGGCCGTTGGGGCGCGGCTAGGTGGCCCGGCCGCCGCGGATGCGCCGCCAGCGCAAGCCCGAGGCCGAGTTGCGGATGGCCGACCGACTGGTTCTTGAACTCGGCCCCGCCCGTATGGGCGGCCAGGGGCGCGACGCGGGGGAGGCGGCGCGTTTGCAGGCGGTGTGGATGGCCTATGGCGCGCAGCTGATGGCGGAGACAGCGCCGGATGAGCCGTGGCCGTGGGGGCTGACGCTCGGCGAACCGGAACGCGGCGCGACTCCGGTTCAGTAGGCGGCCGCGCCGCGGGGCGCCGTGACGGCTCCGACCACCGCAGGCGGGTCTGGCCTAGTCGCGCTCGCCGCGGATGACCAGCACAGGCCGGTCGCAATGCTCGATCAGCTTCCGCGAAACCCCTCCGAGCAGGCGCGAGCGCAGTCCCGAGATTCCGTGCGAGCCCACGACGACCACGGCGGCGCTCCGCTCCCGCGCCATCTCGATCAGCGTGTCCGCCACGTCGACCTCGTCGGGGACGGCTTGTGGCTCGGCGGCAAGCCCGCGCGAGCGGGCAAGCTCGGCCCCGTCTGCAGCGACGGCAGAGGCGCGCTCACGCTGGGCGTCATCGACCGCATCGACCTCCGCCAGATCGGGCGGGAACGCGCTCACACCGAGGGGGTCGGGCCCCCCGGGCAGCGCCGCCAACCCGGGCTCCCACACCGTCGCCAGCACGGCCGGACGCCCCGCGAAGAGCTCGGCGGCGTGCCGGACGGCGGCCCGGGCCAGCTCCGAGCCGTCGTAGGCGACCAGGACAGGTGCCCCCGCGCGGACCATGCGTGGAGGCGAGCCTACAGTGGTCCATCGTGCCGCCGGACCTGCCGCCCACGGACAGACCCTGCGACGGGTCGGGGGACAGGTGGATGAGGCGCGGCGACGTCCAGTCATACGCGCGCCAGGCGGAGCAAGAGGCGCGCGGGCCGGGGCCGGATGAGGTCACGCGCCGGTTCGTTGAAGGCTGGTGAACACGGTGCCGGAGCGCGTCGTCACGGCCCGGTGGTGGGCAGGGTCCGGACAGTGTGCGGCGAACCTATCGGCCGGAGCCTGTATCGAGGACGAGAGAGGAGCCCACCATGGCGAACGACCGGACCAGCCGGGATCAGCAACCGTCGGGGTGGGCGATGAGCGGGCTTGTCTTCGCGGCGGCCGTGCTCACGCTCATCGGTTTCTTCCAGTTGATCGCGGGGTTGACCGCGATCTTCAATGACGACTTCTTCCTCGTCACGCGCAACTACACGTTTGACCTCGATACGAGCGCGTGGGGATGGATCCACCTGCTGATCGGGGTCCTGCTCATCTTCACCGCCTGGGGCCTGGCTACCGGCGCTGGCTGGGCGGTGGTCACGGCGATCTTCTTGGCCTCTCTCAGCGCGGTCGCGAACTTCTTCTTCATCCCCTACTACCCCTTCTGGGCGATCCTCATAATCGCGCTCAACGTGTGGGTGATCTGGTCGCTCACCCGCCCCGGTGTGATCGAGAAGACCTAGACCCGCCGCACGGGACCATCCGGAAGAAGTCGGGGTATGCGATCAAAGCGTAAGCGAGCAGCATCTTGCCGTGCTCGTGGTGCTGCTCGTAGCGCTCCACCGCGAGCTCTTCCTTTACCGAAACCCAATGCGCGTCGACCATGTCTTCGAAAAGCGATCGGTTGAGCATCGCGGCGTGCTCAGCGAAGCCGATTCGAGTGAGCTCGATGGCTGCGCAGTACGTGTTCAGGGATCGGGCGAAGATTGCGGCCAAGATCATCTCCGCGCCTTTCTCAGGGTCCAGTGGGCGGCCCCTCCAGTCCTTGAGCAGCTCGTCCGCGTAGTCGCGTATCCGGTCGCAGGCAGCGAGCGGAGCCCCGTACTCCTTCGCGATCTGGGCGCGCGCTTCCTCGACGTACGGGGTGCATCGAGGATGCGGGCTGCCCGCTCTGCCGAAACGCGCAAATACCACCTAGGGCGCGTAGTGGCGTCAAAGGGCAGCGGACACCAGCCGCCAATCCGTCGAAGCAAGCCCGTTAGCAGCATGAACCTGAGACGCGAGCGACGGGACTCGAACCCGCGACCTCCGGCGTGACAGGCCGGCGCTCTAAACCGACTGAGCTACGCCCGCGTGACGACGGCCGAGGATAGCGGCCCCCGGCGTGGAGTAGCGTCCCACGACATGCAACTCGGGGGAGCCAGGGTTCTGTTGACGGGGGCGAGCGGCGGCCTGGGCCGGGCCATCGCGGTGGCGCTGGGTGCTCAGGGCGCCCACGTCCTGCTCAGCGGGCGTCGTGCCGAGGCGCTGGACGAGTTGGCGGCTTCCCTGGATGGGGAGGCGGAGGTACTGGTGGCCGACCTGGCCGGCGCGCAGAGCGCGGCCGCCTTGGCCGAGGGCGCCGGCGCGGTGGATGTGCTGGTCGCCAACGCCGGGCTGCCCGCCAGTGGCCCGCTGGGCGATTTCTCTCCGGAGCAGATCGATCGTGCCCTCGACGTCAACCTGCGGGCGCCGATGCAGCTGACCCGCGCGCTGCTGCCGGGAATGGTGGAGCGTAGGCACGGGCATGTGGTGCTGATGTCCTCCCTGTCGGGGAAGGTCGGCTCGGTGGGATCGTCGGTGTACTCCGCGACGAAGTTCGGGTTGCGGGGTTTCGCCGCCGGACTCCGGGAGGACCTGTACGGCAGCGGTGTGGGGGTGACCGTGGTCTTCCCCAGCTTCGTGCGTGACGCCGGGATGTTCGCCGACGCGGGAGTCCGCCTTCCCGCGTGGGTGGGGACCCGCAGCCCGGACGACGTGGCCCAGGCGGTGATCCGGGGGATCGAGTCGGGCAAGCCGGAGATCGACGTCGCGCCGCTTTCCCTGAGCGTCGGGGCTCAGGCGGCGGGGGTAGCGCCCGGGCTCGCGTCCACGGTTCAGCGGCGGCTCGGCTCCCAGCGGGTGGCGGGTGCGATGAGCCGCGCCCAGCGCTCGAAGCGCTGAGCCGCTACATCAACGGTCGCTGGGCGGAGCTGTCCGGCTCGAGCCGCTCCTGCTCGAGATCCAGCGCCACGCGCACGATTCGTGACTGCTCGCGCTTGTGGGCCGCGGCGTAGCCCTCGCCCGGCGCCGCGCGCAGCTGGCGTCCCACGTAGTCGTAGGACAGGTGCTCGGGGAGGATCTTGGCCATCCGCCGGCGCATGAACGCTCGCGCTCCCATGTTGCGGGGCTCCTCCTGGACCCAGACCACGCGCTCCAGGTTGGGATAGCTCTCCATCAGGTCGGTCAGCTCTGCTTCCGGGAAGGGGTAGAGCAGCTCCACACGGGCCACCGCGATATGGCCGGCGTTCTCGATCTCCTCGTGACCCGCGATGTCGTAGTAGACCTTCCCGGAGCAGAGAACGAGCTTGGTCACCCGGTCGCGGTCCAAGGCGTCGTCGGCCCCGCCGATGCGCGCGTCGTCGATCACCCGCTGGAAGGAGCCCTCGGCCAGCTCCTCCAAGGTAGACGTGGCGGCCGGGAGCCGCAGCAGGCTCTTCGGGGTCATGACGATCAGCGGACGCGGCTTGGAGACGAGCGCCTGGCGGCGCAGGAGGTGGAAATACTGCGCCGGCGTGGTGCAGTTCGCCACGCGGATGTTGCCCTCCGCCGCGGCCTGCAGGAAGCGCTCCAGGCGAGCGCTCGAGTGCTCGGGCCCCGAGCCCTCGTATCCGTGCGGCAGGAGCAGGCTGAGGCGCGAGGTCTGGCCCCACTTGGCCAGGCCCGAGACCATGAACTGGTCGACGATCACCTGGGCTGAGTTGACGAAGTCGCCGAACTGCGCCTCCCAGAGCACGAGCGCGTCGGCCGCCTGCATGCTGTAGCCGTACTCGAAGCCCAGGCAGCCCTGCTCGGAGAGCGGGCTGTTGTGCAGCTCGAACGGGGCCACGGCGTCGCGCAGGTTCTCGAGCGAGCACCAGCGATCGCCGGTCTCCGCGTCGTGCAGCGCCGCGTGGCGCTGGCTGAAGGTGCCTCGTTCGGTGTCCTGGCCGGTGAGTCGCACCGGCACGCCCAGGGCGAGGAGCGAGGCGATCGCGAGCGCCTCGGCATGCGACCAATCGATGCGGCCGTCGGGCTGTTCGATCGCGGCCGCCCGTCGCTCGAGGAAGGGGCGCAGCTTGCGGTGGACGTTGAAGCCCTCGGGAAGCCGAAGCAGCTGCTCGTTCAGCCCGCGCAGTGTCTCCTCGGGCACGGTGGTGCGCGGTTCGCGACTCATGGTGCGGTCGAGCTCGTGCTCACCGGTCTCCGGCGGGGCGCCGATCGACTGCTTCAGAGCGTCGTGCGCGTCGGCCACCTGCTGGTAGGCCTGGGCGGCCATCGCTTCGGCGTCCTTCTCGCTGATCGCTCCCTCGGCCTGGAGCTCGTCCGCGTACAGCTTGCGCACGGGCGGGTGCTTCTTGATCCGCTCGTACATGATCGGCTGGGTGTAGGCCGGCTCGTCGGTCTCGTTGTGTCCGAAGCGTCGGTAGCCGATGAGGTCGATGAGGGCGTCGCGGTGGAAGGTCTCGCGGAAGGCGTGGGCGAGGCGGACGGCCGAGATGCAGGCCTCGACGTCGTCGGCGTTCACGTGGATGATCGGGATGTCGAAGCCCTTCGCCAGGTCGGACGCGTAGCGGGTGGAGCGGCTCTCGTGCGGATCGGTGGTGAACCCGAGCTGGTTGTTGGCGATCACGTGGATCGTGCCTCCGGTCGCGTAGCCCGGAAGCGCCTGGAGGTTCAGCGTCTCCGCCACGATCCCCTGGCCCGGGAAGGCCGCATCGCCGTGGATCAGCACCGGCAGGACAGCCGACGGGTCGTGGGCCAGCTCGCGCGCCTTCCGGCTGGTCTGGTCGGCGCGCGCCCGGCCCTCGATCACCGGGTTCACGTACTCGAGGTGGCTGGGGTTGGGGGAGAGGGTCACGGTCACGCTGCGCCCCTCCTCGGTGACGTAGGTGCCCGCCGCCCCGTAGTGGTACTTCACGTCGCCGGTACCGCCAGCGGGTGAGGCCGTGTCGACCGCGAGCGTGCCCTCGCCCTCGAACTCGGCCAGGATCGTCTCGTAGGGGCGCTTGACCGTATGAGCGAGCACGTTCAGGCGCCCGCGGTGCGCCATGCCCACCACCACCTCGCGGGCCCCGTTCTCCGAGGCCAGCTCGATCGTCTCGTCGAGCATCGGCACCAGCGCATCGAGACCTTCGATCGAGAACTGCTTCTTTCCCAGGAACGCCTTGTGCAGATAGCTCTCGAGCGCCTCCACCTCGGACAGGCGCGCCAGCAGCCGGCGCTGGCGCTCGCCGTCGAACGGCTCGCGGTAGGCGCCGGACTCCACGGCCTGCCGCAGCCAGACCCGCTGCTCGTGATCGGAGATGTGCTCCAGCTCGTAGGCGATCGTGCCCGTGTATGTGTCGCGCAGGCGCGGAAGGGCGTCGGCGAAGGTGTCGCCCGGCACCGCCACGCGGAGCACCGACGCCGGGATGCGGCGCATCAGTTCGTCGGTGAGGCTGACCGTGGCCGGGTCGAGCGCGGGATCGCCTAGCGGGGCCGAGCCCAGCGGGTCGAGCCGGGCGGCCAGGTGGCCGTGCATGCGGTGCGCCTTGACCACCGATGTGGCCGCCTGCACGGCCTGCAGCAGCGCGGCATTGGCCACCGGCGGGGCGGCCGGTGTGGTGGCGGCGGGCACCGGCTCGGCGGCCGTCACGGCCGCCGGCTCCTCGTCTCCCTCCGCCACCGGTGGGAGGTCGAGCGCCTCCAGGACACCGTCGTAGAAGCCGTCTTCGCCCTGAAGCAGCTGGTCGATCCGGCCCAGGAACGAGCCGGACTCGGCGCCCTGGATCACGCGGTGGTCGTAGGTGCTCGTTAGCGTCATGACCTTCTGCACGCCCAGGTCGCGCAGGCGCTCGGGCTCGACGTTGGCGAAGCCCTGGGGATAGCCGATCGCGCCGGTGGCCACGATCGTTCCCTGTCCGGGCATGAGGCGGGGGACCGAGGCCACGGTGCCCAGCCCGCCCGGGTTGGTGAGGGTGAGGGTGGCGCCCCGGTACGCGTCGGCCGGAAGGGTGTTGTCCCGGGCACCTGCCACCAGCTCGTCGTAGCGCGCGACGAAGTCGCCGAAGCTCATCCGGTCGGCGCCCGTGAGCACCGGGACGACGAGCGAGCGGCTGCCGTCCTTTCGCTCCACGTCCACGGCCAGCCCGAGGTTGACTGCGTCCGGCACGACGCGCAGCGGCTTGCCGTCCTCCTCGCCGTAGGCGTGGCCCATCACCGGCCAGTCACGCGCAGCGGTCACGACCGCCCAGGCGATCAGATGGGTGAAGGACAGGCGCTTGCCCGCGGCCTTCAGGTCCTTGCGCTGGGCGTCGAGCTGGTCCACCGGCAGAGTCCGGAAGCTGGTGGCGGTGGGGATGCCACGGCTCTCGTTCATGAAGCGCACGAGGGTCGCCGCAGGGCCGCGGATGGGCTCGGTCTTTCCGTCTTCGCCGGCGGCCGGCGCGGACGCGGGTGCGCCGTTGCCCTCGATCGCGGCGAGCACGTCGTCCTTGGTGACCCGGCCGCGAGGGCCCGTGCCGGCCACGTCCGCCAGGTCGAGGCCGTGGGCTCCGGCCATGCGGGCCGCCACAGGTGTGGCGCCGCCGCCGTCCGCGGGCGGAGGCGACTCCTCCCCCGCTGTCTCCTCGACCGGCTTGGCCTCCGGCTGCACCTGGCCCGCCGGAGCGTCCGCACCGGCCGCGATGCGGCAGAGCACGGCCCCGACCTGCACGGTCTGATCCGGCTCGACCAGGATCTCCTGCACGGTGCCGGCGACCGGGGCGGGCACCTCGGCGTCGACCTTGTCGGTGGAGATCTCCACCAGGATGTCGTCCACCGCAACGGTGTCGCCGGCCTGGACCCGCCACTCGAGCACCGTTCCCTCGGCGACCGAATCGCCCATCTCGGGGAAGGTCACCTCGACGCTCCCGGCGTCGTCGTCCGCCTCGGGCGGCGCGGGCGGCGCCGATTCGGCGGCCGCGGGCCCGTCGTCTCCGTTCGTCTCGATCTCCCCCAGGACCTCCCCCACCTGCACGGTCTGGTCCGGCTGGGCGAGGATCTTGCTCAGGATGCCGGCGGCCGGGGCGGGCACCTCGGCGTCGACCTTGTCGGTGGTGACACCGACCAGCGGCTCGTCCGCCTCAACGCGGTCGCCCTCCTGTTTCAACCACTCCAGGACCGTTCCCTCGGTCACCGACTCGCCCATTTGGGGCATCGTGATCTGCACGGCCGTGGCCCGCGTTGCCATTCCTCCCTCTCACTGTACCCCGCCGCCTCGCCACCGGCACTTGGGTGCCTGCGAAGCTACCCCGCCATGATCGCCACCCGGCGGCGCAAGTTCTGGGGCTGGGGCTTCGAGGACCAGCAGCCGCCCCCCGACCAGATGGAGCAGACGGCAGCCGCCGCTCGCGATCACCTCGGCTTCGGTCGGGCGCCGCTGGAGTCGCCGCCACGGTTGGAGGACCTGGAGCTGCCGGCGCCCCGGCTCGAGCCGCCGTCCTCGCTGGCGGCCCTCTGCCGAAGCGATCCCTACGAGCGCACCCTGCACGCGTACGGCCGCTCGTACCGGGACCTGGTGCGGGCGCTTAGGGGCCGCTTCGACCATCCGCCGGACGTGGTGGCTCACCCGACCGATGAGGCCGACCTCGAAAGGGTGTTGGCCTGGTGCGAGCAGTGCGGCGCCGCCGCGATTCCGTTCGGCGGCGGGACCAGCGTGGTGGGCGGGGTGGAGCCGCGGGTGGCGGCCGAGTACGCCGGAACGGTGACGATCGACCTGGGCGCGCTGGACCGTGTGCTCGAGGTGGACCCGGTTTCCCGCGCCGCCCGGATCCAGGCCGGCGCCACCGGCCCGGGGCTCGAGGCCCAGCTCTCAGGCCATGGGCTGACCCTGCGTCACTTCCCCCAGTCGTTCGAGTACTCCACACTCGGCGGCTGGATCGCCACCCGGGCGGGGGGGCACTACGCCACGCTGCACACGCACATCGACGACTTCGTGGAGTCCGTCCGGGCGCTCACTCCGCGCGGTCCGTGGGAGAGCCGCCGCCTGCCCGCCTCCGGCGCGGGACCCAGCCCCGACCGCCTCCTGATCGGGTCCGAGGGCATCCTCGGGGTGATCACCGAGGCCTGGGTCCGCGTTCAGGCGACGCCCCGCTTCAAGGAGTCACGCGGCGTGCTGTTCGACTCCTTCGAGGCGGGCGCCCGCGCGGTACGGGCCCTCGCCCAGTCCGGCCTGTACCCCTCGAACTGCCGACTGCTCGACCCCGGCGAGGCGGCGCTCACGCAGGCCGCCCCCGAGGGCAGGGCGCTGCTCGTGCTGGGCTTCGAGTCCGCGGACCATCCGCTCGAGGCCTGGGTGGCGCGGGCCGAGGAGCTGTGCGCCGATCACGGCGGCGAGGCCCGCGGCGGAGGGGGGTCGCAGGGGGCCTGGCGGGAGGCGTTCCTGCAGGCGCCCTATCTCCGCGACACCCTGGTGGCGGCCGGTGTGCTGGCCGAGACCTTCGAGACCGCGATCACGTGGGACCGCTTCGACGCCTTCGTCGCGGGCGTGCGTGAGCGCGTTCGCGCCGCCCTCGGCGAGGGTCAGGTGCACTGTCGCCTGACCCACGTCTACCCGGACGGCGCCGCGCCCTACTTCACCGTGCTCGCGCCGGCACGGCGGGGATCCGAGCTCGAGCAATGGGATGAGTTGAAGAACGTCGCAGCGGAGGCCGTGCTCGGCGCCGGCGGGACGATCACCCATCACCACGCGGTGGGTCGTGACCACCGGCCCTGGTACGACCGCCAGCGCCCCGATCTCTTCGCGCAGGCGCTGCGGTCCGCCAAGGCCGCGGTGGATCCAGCCGCCATTCTCAACCCCGGCGTGCTCATCGATCCGTGACCCCCGCCGGCGGGAGCTCGCGCGGGCCGATCGCGTCCTGCCCGGGCTCTGGCGGCTGCGGCTCCCGCTGCCCTGGCCCGGCGTGCCGCACGTCAACGCCTTTGCCGTTGCCGCCGGCAACGGGGTGGTGCTGGTGGACACGGGTCTGCACGAGCCCGGCGCGCTGGGTCAGCTGGAGCGGGCCCTCGACCAGGCGGGCCTGCGCCTCGAGGACGTGCGGCTCCTGGTCTGCACGCATGCCCATTCCGATCACTACGGACAGGCCGGCCCCATCGTCGAGCGCGCGGGCTGCGAGCTCTGGATGCACCCCAACCACGAGCACATGACCCGGGCGGCCGGGGATCCCGAGCAGGCGCTGCAGCGGCGGCTGGAGGTGGCCCGGCAGAGCGGCGTGCCTGCCGACGCCCGCACTCGCTTCGAGGAGGCCCGCCGCGGGCAGGGCTTCGGCATCGCGGAGATCACCCTGCCCGACCGTGAGCTCCTGCCGGGCGTGGAGGTCCAAACCGACCTCGGCCGCTGGCAGGTCTACGAGACGCCGGGGCACGCCCCTTCACACGTTGTGCTCCATCAGCCCGAGCGCGGCCTGCTGCTGTCCGGTGATCACCTGCTCGGCCGCGTGTCGCTGTACTACGACCACGGCTACTCGCCCGACCCGGCGGGCGAGTTCCTGCGCAGCCTCGACGTGGTGGACGGGCTCGACGTGGAGCTGGTGCTGGCCGGCCATGGGCGACCGGTGAGAGACGCCCGGGCGCTTGCGCAGGCCAACCGCCGAGCGGTGAGCGAGCGCCTCGAGCGGATCCGCGCGGCGCTCGCCGAAGGGCCCCGGCCGGCCTTCGACCTGGTGCCGGCCATGCTCGACTCCGAGCGCCCAGCCGCGATGATGGTGGGCTGGGGGCTGACCGAGGCGCTCTGCTACCTGGGCCACCTCGAGCTTCAGGGTGTGGTCAGCAGGCTGGAGGAAACGGAGACCGAGCGCTGGGCGCTCGCCTGACTCAGCGCAGGCGCAGCACCGTTCCGGGCAGCAGGACGTCCGGGTGCCCGGTGCCGATCCGGTCGCCGTTGAGCTGCCACAGCCGGGCTGCCTCGCGAGCAACCTCGGCATCGCTTCGGTCCTGGCCGATGAGCCGCCGTGCGATCGACCACAACGTGTCCCCCGGCTGTACCACCTCGAAGTCGGGGTCGCCCTCTGCGCTGGCCGGCTGGGCGGGTCGGCCGATCGAAGGACGCAGGGGCTCCTCGCGGCCGGGCGCGACCGGCGGCGCCGGCGTTTCCTGTTCCGGCTGGCCGCTTCCCGCCTCGCCCGGGTCCCGCTCCGGCTCCGGCGGCTCGGGCGGTGTGTCCGGAGGAACGGCCGTGGCGGTGCTGGGGCCGATCAGGGCCGCGGCGCTCGCCAGGAGGGCCGAGATGCGGCCGGCAAGGGGTCGCCGACCCTTCATCGCCGCTACACCGGCGCCTGCGCGCGCGTCCAGGGATGCGCCGCGCGCAGGGCGGCCAGGATCGCCCGCGTTGCGGTCGAGCGGTTGAGCGTGTAGAAGTGGATCCCGGGCGCGCCTCGTGCCAGGAGATCGGAGCACTGGAGGGTCGCGTAAGCGACCCCGAGCTCTGCAACCGCTTCCGGGTCGTCGGCGCGCCCTTCGAGCTGCCGCCCCAACTCATCCGGGATGGTCGCGCCGCACATGCCGGTGATCGTCTTGATCTGGCTCAGGTTCGTGATGGGCATGATGCCCGGGATGACCGGCACGCCGATTCCGGCAGCCCTTGCGTCCTCCACGAAGTCGAAGTAGAGCTCGTTGTCGAAGAACATCTGCGTGATCAGAAAGCCGGCGCCCGCCACGATCTTCTCGCGCGCATAGTGCAGGTCGCTGGCCCGGTCCGCGGCGTCGGGGTGCACCTCCGGGAAGCAGGCGGCCCCCACGCAGAAGTCGAAGCGCTCGCGGATCAGCCGGATCAGGTCCACCGAGTAGGAGAGGCCCCCGGGATGCGGGGTCCAGTTCGTCTGGCCCCGCGGCGGGTCCCCGCGCAGGGCCAGGACGTTCTCGATGCCGGCGCCCTCGATCTCCTCCAGGATCTCCACCAGCCGCTCGGTGGGCTCGCCCACGCAGGACAGATGGGCCATGGCCTCGATTCCCAGGTCCTGCTTCAGCCACTTGGTGATCTCGACGGTGCGATTTCGGGTGGTGCCCCCGGCGCCGTAGGTGACGGACACGTAGTCCGGATGGTCGCCACCGAGCACGGCCAGCGTGCCCTCGAGGGTGCGCTGCCCGTCGTCGGTCTTCGGGGGAAAGAACTCGAACGAGAAGGCGGGCCGCCTCTGCTCCAGTAGCTGGGCGATCTGCATGAGCGGGATAGGGTACCCGGGCCCTACGGACGAGACTGCAGGACGTCGCGCCCAGGAGACGGGTCGCCGTCGCCGGGCTCCCTTGTCACCGCGAGCTTCGGGTAGTCCTGCGGGTCCACCGCCGCCGCGAAGCGCACGTCCGACCGCCCCTCGGGGTCCGGGTGGAAGGTGCCGGCGGAGATGCGCTCGGGTGCGCCCGGCCGGTCGCCCGGGCCCACGAACCAGAGTTCGTAGTACTCGCCCTCGGGCAGGATCGGCAGCTCGTCCGTGCGCAGGTCGACGATCCTGCCGGTTGGTGTTTTACGAACGCTGGCCTCCGCGCTCTGGTCCCCCGATCGCGACGTGAGGGTGGCTTCCAGCTCGAGGCTGCCGGGGACGCCACCGTCCAGTCTCGTGCCGGCGAACACCGCCGCTACCAGCGCAAGCACCAGAGCTCCGGCCAGGGTGAGCCGGGGCCAAGCGAGACGCCGGGATGGGGGCGGTGTCGGGACCCCCCGGATCGCGCCCAGCGTACGCGTCTCGAGCTCCGGCGGCGGCGCCACCGGAGCGGCTGACCGGGCCAGGAGCCCGAGCGCGCCCTCCAGGTCGTGGGCCTCCGCGCGGCACCGCTCGCAACCAGCGAGATGCGCGGCGAAGAGCCCGTCGCTCGTCCTCGTCGAGCACGCCGAGCAGATAGGCGCCCAGGTCGCCGTGGATGACCGCTCGCTCAGTCAAGGAGCCCACGCTCCTCGAGCTCGGCCCGCAGGGCCCGCAGGCCGTAGAAGATGCGCGTCTTCACGGTTCCCACGGGCACTCCCAGGCGCGCTGCCAGGTCGGCCTGTCCCAGGTCCTCGTCCAGGATCAACTCGAGCACCTCCCGCTGCTTGGGCGCAAGAGCGCCCAGAGCGTCGCGCACGTCGAGGCCCAGCACGAGCACGTCGAAGGCCTCTTCGCTTGACGCGACCTCCTCGCCGGTGCGCCCGGTGAGCAGCGGCCTCGAGGCCGTGCGCCGGAGCAGGTCGACGGCCACCCGGCGGGCGATCGTAAAGAGAAATGTGCGCACCGAGCCGCGCTCCGGGTCGTAGCGGGCGGCCGACCGCCACAGGCGCAGAAAGGCCTCCTGCACGAGCTCCTCGGCCATGCCCGCGTCGCCCATCAAGCGCAGACCCAGGCCGTAGAGGCGCGACGCGTAGCGGTTGTAGAGGTCCACGAGCGGTTCGCCATGGTCTCCGTCCGCCACACGACGAAGAAGCAGAGCCTCCTCGGTGGTGGTTACGGGTGGGGTGGTGGCGGGGCGCATCCGCGGGTCCTTTGGTCCCGCTTGGGAATGCGCGACGGCTGCTTGATCGGTTCAGGTCCGGTCTGCCTCCGGCGGGATGATCTCGAGGCCGGTGGCGGCCACCTGGCGGCCGCCGAGCCGGTACTGGACGTCGACGGAGTCGTTCTTCCCGTAGGAGCCGAACAGTCCGAAGAAGATCGCGGCCCAGCGCCCTGCCCCCAGCCGTTCCTTCTCCAGCGGCTTCGAGAAGCGCAGCTCGTGGCCCGCCAGCTCGTAGTCCTGGCCCTCGCGTTGGGGCACGCCGTTCACGAACACGCGGTAGGGCGGCTCCGCGCCCCGCGGGAGGGGTACGCGCCAGACCTTCACGAGTCCGTGATCGCTCGCCGGAGGGCCTCGTACGCGGTCTCGCGCCCGCGCTGTTCGATCAGGCGGCGCCGCATGCGGCCGGTGAAGGCCTCGCTCGAGCCGTCGCCGCGCACGTCCACGCCCGCACGCACCCGGCCGGACCCGGACAGCTCGAGTCGCGCCACCACCTGCTGCACCGGCTCGATCCGGCGCATGATCATCCCTCCTCGGGGCCTCGAGTCCGCCGTGCGCTCGATCTCGGTGCCCAGGCGCTCGATCGCGCCGAGCGCGGCGCCGAGGTCGTCGTAACGCTCGCGGGTCACCTTGGCACCCTTACGTATCGTCAGGGTGTACCCCATGGCAGGCAGCGTACTTTCGGTCAACGTCGCAGAGATGCGTGAGGTGCCCCGTCGGGGCGCCATGGTGAAGACCGGCATCTGGAAGCGTCCGCTCGAGGGCCGTGTCCCGGTTCGGGGCGTCAACGTCGCCGGCGACGATCAGGGAGACCGCTCCGTTCACGGCGGTCCCGACAAGGCGGTCTACGCCTACGCGCGCGAGGACACCGACTGGTGGGAACGGGAGCTCGGCAGAGAGCTCCCGCACGGGGTATTCGGCGAGAACCTGACGTTGCGCGGCGTGGATGTGACCGGGGCGCTGATCGGCGAGCGCTGGAGGATCGGATCGGTCCTGCTGGAGGTCGCGGAGCCTCGCTTTCCGTGCTGGAAGCTGGGACTGCGCTTCGGGGATCCCAAGATGCTCAAGCGCTTTGCCGCGGCGCGGCGCCCCGGGGCCTACCTGCGCATTGCCGAGGAGGGCGAGCTCGGCGGCGCCGACGAGGTCGTGGTGGTGGCTCGGCCGGCGCACGACCTCACCATCGCCGCCTTCGCGCACGCGTACCTCGAGGACCACTCACAGCTGCCGCGCCTGCTCATCCCCGAGGTCTCCGAGGCCTGGCGCGACTGGGTGCGGGACCGCGCGGCTTAGCCGCCGATCGCCGACATCGTGCGCGCCGGCTGGCGGAAACCGGGTTCGTTCACCCGGTGCTTCAGCTCCTTGCGCCACACGGCGTCGCGAACGATCGTTTCCAGCTCGTCGTCCGTGGAGCCGTCCCTCAGGTGCGCGCGCAGGTCGGTCTCGTGCAGTGAGAACAGGCAGGTGCGCAGCTTGCCGTCAGCGGTCAGGCGGATGCGGTTGCAGTCCGCGCAGAACGGCTCGGAAACGGGATTGATGAACCCGATCTCGCCGAGCCCGTCGCTGAAGCGGAACACCCGCGCCGTGGCGTGCGGCTCCCGAGGCTTCTCCTCGAGAGGATGGACGCGCGCGATGATCGCGCGAATCTCCTCACCGGGCAGCACCTGATCGCGGCTCCAGGCGTGGTCACCGTCGAGCGGCATGAACTCGATGAACCGCACCTGGTAGCTGGTGGAGCGGGCGAACTCGGCGAACGGCAGGGCCTCGTCCTCGGTGAAGCCGCGCAGCGCCACCGCGTTTACCTTGATCGGCCGCACGCTCGGATGGCGCCCGATCGCCTCCAGCCCGCGCAGCACCTGGGGCAGGGAGTCGCGGCGGGTGATCTGGAAGAAGCGGTCGCGCTGAAGAGAGTCGATGGAGACGTTCACGCGCGTGATGCCCGCCTCGACCAGGGCGTCGGCGTCGCGCTCCAGCAGGTAGGCGTTGGTGGTCAGCGACAGGTCCTCTATCTCCGGCACCGCGGCGAGCATCTGCACGAGCCGCGGGAACTCCCGGCGAACCAGGGGCTCGCCGCCGGTGAGGCGCAGGTCGGTCACGCCCATCTCGGCCAGGACCCGCACCACCCGCTCGATCTCCTCGAAGCGCAGGATCTCCTCGCGGTCGAGCCAGGGAAGGCCGTCGGCAGGCATGCAGTACTGGCAGCGGAAGTTGCAGCGGTCGGTGACCGACACACGCAGATCCGAGATGCGACGGCCGTGACCGTCGTACAGAAGCTCGCGCCTCACGGGCCCAAGGCTAGCGGTACCCGCCTGTCGCCTCAGGCACCGAACAGCGCCGCCGCGGCGATGGCGGTCTTCACCACTCCGTAGAGCAGCGCCGCGCTGACCAGCACCCAGAGGATGATCGCCAGGGGCGCGGCCGAGGAGACCTCGCGCGGCTCGGCGTTCGCTTCGGTGCTCATCTGCTCCCTCCCGTGTCGGCTGTCTGCACACCTCGCCGGCGGCTCTTCCGGCGCAGGTGGTACTGCTTGCCCACCGGCCGTATCAGCAGGTTCGCGATGAACCCGACGACCAGCACGCCGACCATGATGTAGAGCGACAGCTCGTACAGAGCGGACCCCTGCTTGCCCGCCGACTCCTGGGAGTCGGCGATCAGGTTGACGATCAGCGGCCCGGCCACCCCCGCGGCGGCCCATGCGGTGAGCAGCCGGCCGTGGATCGCTCCCACCTCGATGTCGCCGAACATGTCCTTCAGGTAGGCGGGAATCGTCGCGAAGCCGCCGCCGTAGAAGCTGAGGATGACCGCGGTCACGGCCACGAACAGCGCCAGGGACGTGGTGCCCGACGACGCAAGCACGAAGTACAGGATCGCTCCGATCCCGAGATAGCCGAAGTAGGTGGGCTTGCGGCCGATCACATCGGACGTGGACGACCAAACGAAGCGCCCGGCCATGTTCGCCAGCGACAGCAGGCCGACGTAGCCCGCGGCCTCGGCCGCGGTCACGTTCGAGAAGAAGTCCTGCACCATCGGGGCGGCCTGCTCGAGGATGCCGATCCCCGCGGTGACGTTGCAGAACAGGATCATCCACAAGAGCCAGAACTGGGGGGTGCGGATCGCGCTCTTCGCGGTGACGTCGGCCGAGGTCTTCATGGGATCGTCGGCGATGGCCTCCTCGGGCTCGAAGCCCTCGGGCAGCCAGTCGTCCTGCGGCACGCGCACGGTGAACGCGCCCAGCATCATGGCCACGAAGTAGATGCCGGCGAGGGTGAGGAAGGAGGGCGCGATCGCGTCTGCCGGCACGCTTGCGAAGGTGCTCAGGAGGCTCTCCGACAGCGGCGAGGCGATGAGCGCGCCGCCGCCGAAGCCCATGATCGCCAGGCCGGTGGCCAGCCCGGGCCGATCGGGGAACCACTTGATCAGCGTCGATACGGGAGAGATGTAGCCCACGCCGAGCCCGATACCGCCGAGCACGCCGTAGCCGAGGTAGACGAGCCACAGCTGGTCGGAGGCGACGCCCAGCGCCGCGACGACGAAGCCCAGCGACCAGCACAGCCCCGCCGTGAACATCGCCTTGCGCGGGCCGACCCGCTCCACCCAGGTGCCGAGCACCGCGGCCGACAGCCCCAGCATGACGATGGCGATGCTGAAGATGATGCTGATCGGCGTGAGCTTCGTGCCGAAGTGGTCGACCAGCGGCGTCTTGAAGACGCTGAAGGCGTAGACCTCGCCGATGCAGAGGTGTATCGCCAGTGCCGCCGGTGGTATCAGCCAGCGGTTGTAGTTCCGCGGCGCAACGGTCCGCTCCCGGTCAAGAAACGACAGGGCCATCCGTTCTCCTCTCCCTGATCCCTCTCCGCGGTCATCGCTACCCGGCGCAGGCCCGCGACTAACGTCTACGCGGGATGGACCTGCCGACCATGGATATCCGTGCGCCCACCCGCGGCAACCGGCGGCTGGAGGCGCTGCTGACGGCGGCCAACGCGGACGAGCGGCTGCGCGCCTGGTGGTACATGCAGCAGGTGAACGCCGATCGGCTGGGGATGTCCGACCACTCCTGGGTGCACGTCCAGATCGTGGTCAATATCGCCCTGCGGATGTTCCGCCTGCTCAGTCGCGCCGGGGTGGAGCCGGCGATGGTGTCCGACCACGGGATGGGCGCGCGCGACGCGGAGGTGGTTATCACCGCCGGCTGCCTGGTGCACGACACCGGAATGTCGATCCACCGCACCGATCACGAGGCCTTCAGCCTGTTCCTGGCCGCCGACCGGATGCCGGGGCTGCTGGACGGAATCTACGACGAGCCCGAGCTGACGGTGGTGCTGTCCGAGGCCCTACACGCGGTGATCGGGCACCGGCGCCGGGGCGACCCGATCACGATCGAGGCCGGCATCGTCCGTGTGGCCGACGCGCTCGACATGGCCTCCGGCCGGTCACGCGTGCCGTTTGAGACCCGCCGCCCGAACATCCACTCGCTCTCGGCCACCGCAATCGACGCGGTGACCATCGAGCCGGGGGAGGACCGGGCCGTTCAGATCGAGATCGCCATGAACAACTCGGCCGGCCTGTTCCAGGTGGATGAGCTGCTGGCCACGAAGCTGCGGGGCTCGGGCATCGAGGAGCACCTCGAGGTGGTGGCGCGCATCGACGCGGAGCACGAGAAGCGGCTCGTCGAGGTCTTCCGGATCTAGATGGGCCAGGGGGGCCGGACCCTGAGGTCCGGCCCCCCTGAACCCGAACATCGATCGCGCGCCTTAGCGCGTGATCTTCACCAGCGTGCCGCTCGTCCCGTTGATGGGCGGCTGCTTCGCGATCTCGCGGGGCAGGACGCTGTAGTTCGACACCCAGATCGCGCCGCTACTGTCCACCGCGGCGCCCTGGGGTGCCACCAGCTTGCCGGCCCCGAGGCGGGTGCGGTTCCCACTAGGCGCCACTCGCACCACGGCTCCGCTGAAGTCGCCCTGTTGGGGGTTCTTGGCGAACTCGGTCACGTACAGGCTGCCGTCCGGGCCGAACGCCACCCCGGTGATGGTGGTGAAGCCGCTCCGGTAGACCTTCGGCGTTCCGCCGTGCGCGGGAATGCGCCATACGCGCGCCTTGCCCGGACCGGCTCCCTCGGCCAGCTCGCCGACGTACAGGGCCCCGTCAGGACCGCGGGCGATCGAGCTGGGCACCGCCTGGGAGTCGCCGTTCTTGGGGATCACGGCGAGCAGCTTGACCTTCCGGTCGCGCACCTCGAACACCGCGTTGGCCCCGGCGTCCACCACGATCTGCCGGTGCCGCAGCGCGAGCACTGCGTAGGGGTTCGAGTTGAGGTCGCCCTCGACCCCGTCGACGTTGTCGCGCCACTCGATCCGGGAGATGTTCCCCCGGGCGGAGAAGCCGTTGCGCCGCACGCGGAAGAGGCGGCCGGCCTGGCGCCGGAAGGGGCGCGGGGCGGCCTTGATCTCATCCGGTGTGCCCGACGTGGTGACGGTGTACACCTTGCCGTCGGGGCTGACCGACACTCCGTCGGCGCCGGTGGCGAAGGTGCCGTCCGGGCCAGAGGCGGATATCAGGCCCTTCGCGTAGGTGCGTGCCTTGCCGTCCGCGTAGCGGACGATGCGGCTGGTGAAGCCGAGGCAGAAAGCGTCCTCGCCTTCGCCCATGCAGCTGCTCCCGCCGCGACCGGCGTTCGCCACGAAGACGGAGCCGTCGGGGGCGACGGCGACGCCGCGCGGGTTGTCCAGGCCTGTGGCCACGGTCTTGACTGTGGCCGCGTGCGCGCCGGGTACCGCGGCGAGCGCGGCGACCGCAAGGGCCCCTGCCGCCACCAGGGCGCGTTTAAGCGAGTCCATATGGTCCTTTCGGATCGAGCCCCGTCGATCGGGGCGGTCAACTAAGGCAGGCTGCCCAGCGTAGGCACGATCCGGCGGATTTGGCGCAGTTGGACCTTTTTTAGCCCTTCCCGGGATCGATCAGGTTCGTCGCCGCGGTGGGCTTGTCCGTGAGCTTCTCGCGCTCGTCGATGGCCAGGTAGTCGCGCTCCCGCTCACCGGTGTAGATCTGGCGCGGGCGGGCGATCTTGGTGGCGTCGTCCTCGAGCATCTCGCTCCACTGGGCCAGCCAGCCCGAGGTGCGCGGGATGGCGAACATCACCGTGAACATGTCCTTGGGCAGGTTGAGCGCCTCGTAGATGAGCCCCGAGTAGAAGTCCACGTTCGGGTAGAGCTTGCGCTCGGTGAAGAAGTCGTCGTCGAGCGCGCGCTTCTCCAGCTCGACTGCGATGTCGAGCTTCGGGTTGCGGCCGGTCACCTCGAAGACCTGCTCGACGTGCTCCTTGATGATGCGGGCGCGCGGGTCGTAGTTCTTGTAGACGCGGTGCCCGAAGCCCATGAGCTTCTCGTCGCGGTTCTTCACGCCTTCAAGGAAGTCGGGGATGTTGTCCTGCGACTCGATCCGCTCGAGCATTCGGACCACCTGCTCGTTGGCCCCGCCGTGCAGCGGGCCGTAGAGGGCGGCCACGCCGGCGGCCGTGGCCGAGTAGGGGTCGACCTGCGACGAGCCCACCCCGCGCACCGCGTTGGTCGAGCAGTTCTGCTCGTGGTCGGCGTGCAGGATCCAGAGCACGTCCAAGGCCCGCTCGAGCCGGGGGTCGGGCTCGTACTTGGCCTCGGTCATCTTGAACATCATCGAGAGGAAGTTGCCCGGGTAGGAGAGGTCGTTGTCCGGATAGACGTAGGGCAGCCCAAGGTTGTGGCGGTAGGCGAAGGCGGCGAGCGTCGGCACCTTCGCGATCAGGCGCACCGCCGCCATGTGGCGCTCATCGCGGTCGTCGATGTTCTTGGCGTCGGGGTAGAACGTCGAGAGCGCGCCGACGGTGGCGAGCAGCATTCCCATCGGGTGTGCGTCGTAGCGGAAGCCCTCGACGAACTTCTTGATGTTCTCGTGGACGAAGGTGTGGTGGGTGATCTCGAAGACCCACTCGTCCAACTGCTCCTGGGTCGGAAGCTCACCGTAGATGAGGAGGTAGGCCACCTCGAGGTAGGTCGACTGCGCGCACAGCTGGTCGATCGGATAGCCGCGGTACTCGAGTACCCCCGCCTCGCCGTCGATGAAGCAGACCGAGCTGCGGCAGGACGCCGTGTTCGTGAACGCGGGGTCGTAGGTCATCAGGCCGAAATCGTCCTCGGAGACCTTGATGTCCCGGAAGTCCATCGCCGTCACCGTGCCGTCCGCAACCTCGACCTCGTAGGTCTCGCCGGTTCGGTTGTCCGTGACGGTGAGGCTGTCCTGAGCCGTGGCTACGCCACCGCCGTCGTCCTGCTGGGTCCGCTCTTCCGCCATGCCGTGCTCCCTCGCTAGCGCCGTCGTTGCCCTTGGGCTCGCGAATTTTGCCCTACTGAGGCGTCCGGCGCTCGGCGTCGTCCGCCGCGGGCCCCTCGAGCGGCTCCAAGTCGGGCATGCCGCCCGCCCAGGCCGCCTCCGGCGCGGGCGGCGGATAGGTCGAGGTGACGTCACGGTCGTCGCCCCCGGCGCGTCGCATGTGGCGGTACCAGCGGCCGTAGAGGGGCGCCGCCAGCACCGCCAGCCCGGTCAGCACGGCCAGTCCGGCCAGAAACCAGAGATGGCGGCGAAGCGGCTCGCCCTCCCCGGCCACCAGCGCGGCCGCGCCGGCCAGGATGATCGACAGCCCGATGCCGTTGTAGTAGTCGCGGGGGAAGCGCCAGAGCCAGGGCACCTCGAACCACCACACGTTCCCGCGCTGGAAGCGGCGAACCGTGTAGGCCGGGTTCAGCACGAACCACAGGTAGTCCCACACCACGGCCAGGGTGAAGTAGGCGGCGAGCGTGATCAGCTCCGACTCGACGGTCCACTCCACGCCCGACACGTAGGGCAGGTGGAGCAGCAGCAGGGGGATCGTGAAGGCGTAGACGTGATAGCCGGTGAGCGGCCGCTCGCCCATGACCAGGCCGTACAGCCGCCCGAAGCGGCCGCGCTTGTAGAACCACGTCGGGAGCCGCTCCGCCCAGCCCCACCCGCCCTCGATCTCTATCTCGATGCCCGCCAGTCCCAGCGCCCAGAACCAGAGCAGCAGGGTACGGCCGATGTCGACCTCGTCCACGGGCTCAGCCGCGCCGCAGTCCGCGGAACAGCTTCCGCGCGGCCCCGCCGACGCCCTCCCCGCCGGAAGGCGGAGGCAGTTGGGTCACCTCTCCGGCGGAGAGGGTCAGCGTGACCCCCCGCTCGGCGGTGCGGGCCACCTCGGGCGCGTCCACGAAACGCCGGTCTCCCCCGCCGGTCTCGATGACCAGCCCGTCCAAGATGTGCTCGCGATAGTTGTCGAGCACCTTGACCACGGCCCCGACCCGCTCCTCGTCCGCGCTGTAGACCGGCGTGCCAGGCGCAACCGCCGTGTAGTGCACCGCGTGGCCGTCCTCGATCGGCGACACGGGCTCAGCCAGGCAGAACGACGGCCGCCTCCTCGCCGCCTTCCTCTTCTTCCTCGGTCGCCGCGGTGTAGATGCCGCTGCCGATCGCGGCGAAGGCCAGCAGGACCGAGATCGCTCCCACCAGCTTCTCCGCCCCCGGTGAGCCCGGGAAGTTCTCCCGCGTGATGCCGAGGAAGGACACGATCAGGGCCCAGGCCGCCAGCGCGATGCCGCAGAAGTGAAAGGCGTTCACGGCCGGAAACCTACCGCGCGGGCCGACCGACGCACAGCGGGGCTAGCGGTGTCCTGACGGGACGCGGCGGCGGCCGCGCGCCGTTCGCACCCGGGCCGGCGGGCGGGTCTCGGTGCTGCGGTGCGGGCCCCGGCGGGGCGGTCGCGGCGGGCGCAGCCGCGGATGGCCGGGGTCGCGGTCGGACCCACCGCCGTCGTCGTTGCCCACGTTCGGCAGAGGCGGCTCGCGGACCGCCCACCAAACGATCCAGAGCAGCGCCGCGATGGGGATCTTCAACACCACGGCGAGCCAGAACACGGCCCAGAATCCGCTCATCGGCGCAATCGTACCCGGTCTCGTTGCCTGCGACGAGCGGTTCGTGGAGGCGAGTCTCCTCCGTGAGACTCGCCCCCGAGGCGACTCCGCTGTCGTGCGCTCCCCCCTTGAAGCTCACGCGGGTACTACCCGCGTCGGCGTGAACCTATTCCCGAGTAAGGATCGCGGATTTCGGCGACTCGATCGAGGTCATGCTTTGGAACGCCTCGTAGCGCTTCTCGATCTCGTCGCGGGTGAGGCTGCCGGCCCGCTCGCAGCCGAACTGCTCGACCCAGAAGGAAGCCACCGCCGAGCCGTAGGTCAGCGCGCGCCGCAGAGTGGCCTGGTCGGCCACGCCGCCCTGCGAGTCGAGGTAGCCCAGCAGGCCGCCGGCGAAGGCGTCGCCCGCTCCCGTGGGGTCCAGCACGGTCTCGAGCGGGTACGCCGGCAGGGCGAAGAAGCCCTCGTCGGTGAACAACGCCGCACCGTACTCACCCTGCTTCACGACCACCACGCGCGGGCCGAGCTCCATGACCTGCCGCGCTCCCTTCAGCAGCGTGGGCTGCTCGGTGAGCATGCGCACCTCGTCGTCGTTGAGCAACACCATGTCCACCGTGCCCATGGTGCGCACGAGCGCCTCCCGCGTGTTCTCGATCCAGAGGTTCATCGAGTCGAGCGCCGCGAGCTTCGCCGCCCGGCACTGCTCGCGCACCTCGCGCTGGAGGTCGGGTTGGATGTTCGCCAGAAACAACACGTCCGCGCTCTTGGACGCGTCCGAGAGCTTGGGCCGGAAGTCGCCGAACACGTTGAGTTGGGTGTCCAGCGTGTGGCGCACGTTCAGGTTCCACTCGTACTCGCCCGCCCAGAAGAAGGTCCGGCCACCCGGGACGTGTTCGATGTCGGCGGTGTCGATGTCGTGGCGGTGGAGCACCGCGTACTCCTCCTCGCCGAAGTCGTCGCCCACCGGGCCGACCACCCGCACGTCGGTGAAATAGCTGGCCGCGAGCGAGAAGTGCACGGCGGAGCCGCCGAGCGCACGCTTGCGCTCGCCGAAAGGCGTCTTGATCGCGTCAAAGGCGATGGATCCGACCACGGTCACGGACATGCGGCCGGGAAGCGTAGCCTTCGCCAAGCCCAGATGCCGGACTCGCGGCCGCCGATGGTGAACGATGGATACAGTCATTCGCCGCATGGCAACCTTTGCTGAGCTCGGCCTCACGGCCCCCACGCTCGAGGCGCTCGCGCACCTCGGCTACGAGCACCCCACCCCGATCCAGGAGCAGGCGATTCCCCCGCTGCTCGAGGGACGGGACGTGACCGGCCAGGCCCAGACCGGCACCGGCAAGACCGCGGCCTTCGGGCTGCCGATGATCGAGTACGTCGATACCGAGGACCCGCAGGTCCAGGCGCTGGTGCTCACTCCCACGCGCGAGCTGTGCATCCAGGTGACGCAGGCGCTGCGGGCCTACGGCGAGCGAAAGGGCGTGGACGTGGTGGCGGTGTTCGGCGGCGCGCCGATTCGCGACCAAGCCTCGCGTTTGAAGGACGCCCAGGTGGTGGTGGGCACGGTGGGGCGGGTGATGGACATGATGGGGCGCCACCACCTGTTCCTCGACCAGGCCCGCTACGTGGTGCTCGACGAGGCGGACGAGATGCTCGACCTGGGCTTCTTGGAGGACGTCGAGGAGATCCTGCGGCGGGCGCCGATGGGCCGCCAGACCGCCCTGTTCTCCGCCACCGTCCCGCCGGAGATCCGGCGCCTGGCCGACACCTTCATGCACGACCCGGTGGAGATCGAGGTGCAGGCGGCCACGCTCACCATCGACACCGTCGACCACTTCTTCGTGGAGGTGCCCGACCGCGAGAAGCCGGAGGCGCTGGTGCGCGTGCTGAAGGACGAGCGGCCGGAGCAGGCGATCGTGTTCGTGCGCACGAAGATCGGCGTGGACCGGCTCGGCCGGCGGCTCGGCGACGCCGGCGTACGGGTCAAGACGCTGCACGGCGACATGACCCAGGGCCAGCGCGACGGCGTGATGATCGCGTTCAAGGACGGGCGCGAGCGGCTGCTCGTGGCCACCGACGTGGCCGCACGCGGGCTGGACATCACCGGGGTGAGCCACGTCGTGAACTACGACATCCCCAACGCGCCGGACATCTACGTGCACCGCATCGGCCGCACCGGCCGGGCGGGGGAGAGCGGCCGTGCCATCACGCTCATCACCCCGCGCCAGCGTCGTGAGCTCGAGGCGATCGAGCGGCACGCCAAGACCGATATCGACCCGTGGGCCGACGGCTCCCGCGCTCCGCGGCGCCGGCGCTCCGAGCCGCGGCCGCAGACCCGCCGGCCGCGCCATACCAAGCCGCACAGCCGCGACGGCGTGCCGTACGCCAAGCTGGTCGTGGGCGGCGGCCGCCGCGCGGGGATCGAGCCGGCGGACGTGGTGCGCCTCGTGGTCGACAACACGCATCTCGAGAACGACGACGTACGCAACGTACGCGTGCTCGAGCGCTTCAGCTTCGTCGAGGTCCCGGAGGGCCGGGCCTCAGAGGTGGTGGAAAAGATGAGCGGCAAGCGAGTCCGGGGTACCCCGCTCCGGGTGGAGGTGACAGCCAAGCGATGAGCACGGCGACGATGCATACGAACCACGGGCCGATCGAGATCGAGTTCTTCGACGAGGACGCCCCCAAGACCGTGGAGAACTTTCTCAAGCTCTCGGGCGAGAACTACTACGACGGCCTGATCTTCCACCGTGTGATCCGGGACTTCATGATCCAGGGAGGCTGCCCGCACGGGACCGGCACCGGTGGCCCGGGCTACGAGTTCGAGGACGAGTTCAACGACAACAAGATCGTGCGTGGAGCGCTGGCGATGGCCAACCGCGGGCCCAACACCAACGGGAGCCAGTTCTTCATCGTCACCACGGACGCCGCGCCCTGGCTCGACGGGAAGCACACCGTCTTCGGGCAGGTGAGCTCCGGGATGGAGACGGTGGACGCCATCGAGGGGCTGCAGACCGGCGCCAACGACCGTCCGGTCGAGGATGCCCGCATCGAGCGCATGGAGGTTCATGAGGGTTGAGCTCTTGTGGTGGGACGGCTGCCCGTCCCATCCGGAGGCTCTGGCCGACCTTCAGGACGTGCTGCGCCAAGAGGGGCTCGACCCGGGGACCCTGGTGAGCCGCGAGGTCATAAGCGATGAGCAGGCCGCCCAAGAGCGCTTCCCGGGCTCGCCCACGATCCGGATCGACGGCCGCGACGCGGTGCCCGGGCCCGAGGGCGAGCCGTTCTCGCTCACCTGCCGGGTCTACCGGCTGCGCGACGGGCGTCCTTCACCTGTACCCGACTCCGACGACCTGCGCGAGGCGATTCGCCGAGCCAAGGAGGACGAATGACACTTGCCATTGGTGACGAGGCCCCGGCCTTCAGCCTCCCCGACACCGACGGCCGCGAGCACTCGCTGCCGGAGGGCGAGCTGACCGCGCTCGTGTTCACGTGCAACCACTGTCCCTACGCGCTGGCCTGGCACGACCGCATCGTTCAGGCCGCTCTCGACTATCCCGCGGTTCACTTTCTGGCGATCAACCCCAACGACGCCGAGCGCTATCCCAACGACTCGGCCGACGCCATGCACGAGCGCGTGCAGCAGGACGGCGGCTGGCCGCTGCCCTATCTCCGCGATGAGTCGCAGGAGGTGGCCCGGGCCTACGGGGCCCAGACCACGCCGCACGTGTTCGTGATCGACGGCGAGGGCCGCCTCCGCTACGCGGGCGCGCCCGACTCCGACCATCGCGATCCCAGCCAGGACGCGGCCTGGCTTCGTGATGCCCTGGACGCCGTGAGCGATGGCCGCGACCCGGCGCAGCCCGAGACCGAGCCGGTGGGCTGCAGCGTGAAGTGGAGGCAGTGAGCTAGTGACTAGGGCGAGGATGCAGCCGGCAGCGGGCGGGCCAGCACCACCAGGCCGGCCAGCACGGTCAGGCCACCGGCGATGAAGAACAGCGCGGTGATCCCCAGCGGGAGCAGTGCCCCGGCGAGGGCGTAGGACAGGGGATCGGTGCCCACGTAGGCCAGGACCACGAGGCTCATCACCCGGGCCATCACCTCGTCGGGCGCGCTCTCCTGCAGCCAGGTCGTCAACGCCACATCGAGAATGGACTCGGCCACGCCGATCGCGGCGGCCGCCGCCAGTGCAGGGCCCGGGGCCTCGACGAGCCCCAGGCCGGCGAGTCCGAGGCCCGTGACCGTCACGGTGGTCATCACCAGCACCCGGCGGTGCGTGGTGATCCCGAAGCGCGCCACGGCAGCCAGGCCGATCAGCGTCCCCACCCCGTAGCCGGAGAACAGGAGCGCGAGGGCGCTGGCTCCTCCCAGCCGGGTCTCGGCCAGGGCTGCGCCGCCAACCAGGAACGGCCCCAGCCCGAGGAGGCTCAGCGCCGCGATCATGATCAAGGGCCACCGGACCGCGGGCTCGGACCGAGCCACGCGCAGGCCGGCCATGAACTGGGCCATCGGGCCCTCCGCGTCCGGCCCGCTCTCGACCTCGGCGCCGGGCAGGCGCGCGGCGCCGAGCGCCGCCCTCAGGAGCACCAGCGCGGCCAGTGCCGAGCAGGCTGCCACCGCCACGAACGTGGCGCCCAGGCCCAAAGCGGCGATGACCACCGCCGCCACGCCGGGCCCGACCAGGTCGCTGACGGTCTCGGTGCCCTGGATGAGCGAGTTCGCGGCGGGCAGTTCCTCCGGGGGCACCGCGCGGGGCGCAAACGAGAACACGACCGGGAAGTGCAGGCCGTCCACGGCGCCCATGGCCGCCACCAGGGCGTAGATCGCGGGCATTGGGGGATCCCCGGCGAGCACGAGAGCCGCGAGGGCGGCGATGAGGGTCGCCCGCGCGAGGTTCGTCACGAACATCAGTCGCTCGGCCTGAAAGCGGTCGCCCAGCCAGCCGCCGAGCGGCAGCATCAACGCCAGCAGCAGCGATGCTCCCGCCAGCACCGCGCCGACCTCGGCACCGGCCCCTCGCAGGTCGATCACCAGCACGGCCACGGCGACGAAGAACATCCCCTCGCCCATGACGGCGCTCGCCTCGGCCAGCCACACCCGTCGGAAGCGCGGCCGCCGCAGCGGGCCGAGTGCCCCGCGGCCGCCCGCCGGCCCGGCCACCTACTCGCCGACGATCGCCGCCACGGCGGCGGTGATGTCGCTCAGATCCTCCAGCACCGCCTCCGGCCCTGCCGCCTCGAGCGCCTCGACGTCGCTGAAGCCGGTGGCCACGGCCACCGCCCGGGCCCCGGCCTCGTGAGCGGCCTGCACGTCAAGTGGGGTGTCGCCCACGAGCACGGCGGCCGTGGTCTCCCCGTGCTTGGCCGCCGCCCGCTCGCGGGCGATCGCGACGAGATCCGAGCGCTCCTCGTGCGGGTCGGATCCGTACGCGCCCACCTCGAAGTCGAGCCAGCGCTCGAGTCCGAACGCGCCCAGCTTGAGCGCCGCGTTGACCTGGATGTTGCCGGTCAAGAGCGACTGCACTACGCCGTCGTGCTCGTGCAGCGCCTCCAGCGTTTCGGGGACGCCCGGGTAGACGTGACCGTCGCGGCGGATCGAATCCTCCCGAGCGGCCAACGCGGCGGCCATCTCCTCCAGCAGCTGCGGCAAGGGTTCCCGTCTGCCGTCCAGCATGCCCAACGCGATCTGGTGGTCGGTGCGCCCGGCGAACTCCACCAGCCGGGGGCGGCCGCCCACCACGGTGGCAAAGGCCTCCTCGAAGGCGTGGCGGCCGTGTCCGGCGGAGTCCACGAGCGTCCCGTCGATGTCCCACAGCACGAGCAGCACGAACCCTGAGCCTGGCACACTGGGCCCGATGCTCGGACCCCTGACGGTGCCTCCCCGCCTGGCGCTGCGGGCGCTCGACGACCTGCACACCTTGGCTGAGGGGCTGCGTGAGCTGACCAGGCGCGGGGGCGATCTCTCGGAGCTCCTCGAGTCGGTCAAGACGCTGCCCCGCGTGGAAGACGAGCTATCCGCATCGGTCCAGGCACTCCAGGTGGAGGTGCGCGAGCTCCGTCAGTGGCTGCAGCCGCTGCACGCCGAGCTCACCGATCTGGACGAGACGGCGGAGTCGCTCGAGAAGGGCTTGGCCGAGGTGAACGCGGCCATCGCCGGGCTCCACGGCGAGATCGAGGACCTGCGCGGCAGGATTCCGGGCCTCCGCCGTCGCTAGCTGAGCGAAACGCCCAGCAGCTCCTCCAGCCGGGGAAGCGTCGAGCCCGCGCCGCGGTGCAGCACGGCGGTCATCCCCACCGCCTCGGCGCCCTCGCAGTTCTCCCGCAGGTCGTCCACGAAGACGCACTCGGACGGCTCCAGGCCCACGCGTTCGGCGCCGAGGCGGAAGATCGCCGGCTGGGGCTTGTGCAGACCCTCGTCGCTCGAGATCACCACGCCGTCGAACAGCTCGGGGAAGGTCGCGCGGTCGTAGCGGCCGCCGCCCATCGAGTTCGAGATGAGGCCGGTCTTGACTCCCTGGGCCCGGGCACGCCGAACCGCGTCGACCATCTCCTCGTCCGAGCGGACGTGGCCGAACATCCGCTCCACCAGGCCCAAGCGCCGCTCCGAAGCCAGACCGAGGAGCTCACCGAAGCGCTCCCCGAACTCATCCTCGCCGAGACTCCCCGTCTCCAGGCTCCGCACGAGCCCCAGGGCCTCGGGGTTCTCCCGGAACAGCCCGCGGAGGGCCTCCGGATCGAGTCCCTCGTCGCGGCAGAACGCGCGGAAGGAGTCGAAGACGTTCGTTGTGAGGACGCCGCCGAAGTCGACCAGGAGGCCTCTCACGAGTGCGCGACCTCGCGCGCCTTTTCGGCCAGCGCGGGCACGCCCTCGTCGAAGAGCGCCAGGTACTCGTCGTCGGAGGCGCCGGACGTGTAGCGCTTGTAGTTGCCCTCCATGAACACCGCGGCCTTCCACAGCGCGAGTGCCTGGTACCAGTTCAGCGCCGACACCGAGCGCCCGCTGCGCTCCTCGTAACGGGCCACCAGCTCGTCGCGGGTGAGAAAGCCGGCTCGGCGGGTGGCCGCGGAGAGGCTGGAGAAGGACGTGTCGGCGGGGTCGTCGGCCTGGACCCAGGTGACCGTCAGATAGCCCACGTCGGCCAGCGGGTCTCCGATCGTTGACAGCTCCCAGTCGAAGACCGCCACCAGGCGCGGCGGCGTCTCGTCCGCCAGCATCACGTTGCCAAGGCGGTAGTCGCCGTGGACGATGGTCGACTCCGGTGACTCGGGCAGATTGCGGCCGAGCCAGTCGCCCACCTCCTCCACCACGGGCAGCTCGCGCGTCTTGTTGTGCTCCCACAGCCCCCCGAAGCGCCTGAGCTGGCGCTCCAGGTAGCCGTTCGGCTTCCCGTAGCCCTCGAGTCCGCAGGCCCGCCAGTCCACCGCGTGCAGCTCCACCAGCGCATCCAGCAGCTCCTCCGAGATCCGGCGCCGCTCCTCGGGGCGGTCGAGAAGCTCCGGGATCTCGCTCGTGATCACCGTGCCCCGCCGTTCCTCCATCAGGTAGAAGGGCACGCCGAGCACCTCCTCGTCGTCGCCCACCGCCAGGACCCGCGGCACCCGCACGGGCGTCGCCTCGAGCGCCCGGAGCAGCCGCGCCTCGCGAAGCACGTCGTGCGCCGACGGGGGCAGTGGAGGCCGGGGGGGCCGTCTCAGGACCACCCGGGCGTCACCGCGCTCGATCAGGAACGTGTAGTTGCTGTGGCCCTCGCCGATGCGCTCGGCTCGCAGCCTTCCCTCACCGATGCCGTGCTCGTCGAGGAAGCGCTCGAGCGGCTCCCGCACGATGAGTGGAGGGTGCTCGAGCTCGGCGGCCTCCTGCGGGGTATCGACGACGTCGGGCGCGGACACGGCGGGATCCTATGCGCAGGGAACCGGACCAATCGACGGTCACCGCCGTATACCCTGCCGCGCGATGCGATCCCTCCGGCTCCTCACTCCCCTCGCCCTGCTGATCCCTCTGGCCGCCGCCGCGCCCGCTTCGGCGGCGGAGAGCTTCGTCGACGTGGTGGACTTCGAGTTCCGCGCCAAGAGCATCCAGATCCAGCCGGGCGACACCGTCACCTGGCGCTTCGTCGACGACGGGCACACCACGACGCGGACCGGCGGCTTCGAGCGCTGGAACGCCCCGCGCGTCGCGGGCGAGAACTACAGCCGGCAGTTCCCCAAGGCGGGCAAGTACGCCTACGTCTGCACACCGCACGCGTTCTTCAACCCACCGATGAAGGGCACGGTCTCCGTGGGGACCGACACGGTGGCCACCACCTTCAAGAAGCTGAAGGCCACCGGCCTGCGCAAGGCCGTGCGGCTGACCGTGACGCTGAACGAGGACGCCGCGGTCACCTACGCCATCAAGGGCGAGGCCAAGAAGAAGGTCGAGAAGCGCTACGGGGCGGGGAAGGTGCGCCAGGCCGTGAAGAAGCTGAAGCCGGGGCGCTACTCGGTGAAGTTCACCGCCGTCGATCGCTTCGAGAACAGGTCGAGCAAGACCGTTCGCTTCACCGTCAAGGACTGACGCCGAGCGCACGAAACAGCTCCGGGCGCCTGCCTGGAGTCGAAGTGGCGGGCGGTAGGCTCGGCGGCGATGCTGCGCGCCCTCCGCCATCGCGATTTCGCCATGCTCTGGCTCGGCCAGTCGATCTCGCTCGTCGGCGACGGCATCTACCTGGTCGCGATCGCCTGGCTCGTGCTCGACATCTCCAACGAGCCTGGCACGCTCGCCGTGGTCGGGCTGGCCTGGACCCTGCCCCAGGTGGCGACGCTGCTTCTGGGCGGCGTCCTGAGCGACCGCCTGGAGCGTCGCCGCCTGCTCGTGTTCGCCGATCTCATGCGCTGTTTCGCCATCGCGACAATCGCGGCGCTGGCGCTGGCGGATGACATCGAGCTCTGGCACGTGCTCGTGCTGGTGGTCTTCTACGGGGTGGGCGACGCCCTGTTCCAGCCCGCGTTCTCGGCCATCGTGCCCGACGTCGTTCCCCGCGACGAGCTGCTGCAGGCCAACGCGCTCAAGGAGCTGATGGAGCCGGTCGGGCTGCGCTTCGCCGGGCCGGCGCTGGGCGGGCTCCTGATCGCGGTCTTCGGGGTGGGCACCGCCTTCGTGGTCGATGCGGCCACGTTCGCCGTCTCGGCCGTGGCGGTGTCGCTGATGTCACGACAGCCCCCGCCCCGCGAGGAGCACGGCTCCATGCGGAGCGATCTGGCGGAGGCGTTCGCCTACGTGCGCGCGCACGCCTGGCTCTGGGCCACGCTTGCCGGAGCGGCCGTGTTCCTGCTGCTGACCTACGGGCCGATGGAGGTCCTGCTCCCGTTCATCATCAAGAACGACCTCGGTGGCGGCGCGGCGACCTTCGGCACGGTGCTCGCGGCCGGCGGTCTCGGCTCGATCGCCGCCGCGCTGATCGTCAGCCGCACCGGGCTGCCGCGCCGCCATGTGACCTTCATGTGGTCGGCCTGGAGCGTGGGGGTCGGGTTCGAGATCGGCCTGGCCTTTGCCGTGGCGTCGTGGCAGATGTGCATTCTGGCCTTCTTCGCCCTCGGGCTGTCCACCACCGGGCTGCTCGTCTGGAACCAGCTGATCTACACGCTGGTGCCGCCGGAGATGCTCGGGCGCGTGTCGAGCCTCGACTGGTTTGTCTCGATCGGGCTCATCCCGCTGTCCTTCGCGCTCACCGGGCCGGTGGCGGAATGGCTCGGCGCCCGCGCCACCCTGGCGGCGGCCGGAGTTCTCGGCTTGGCCACGGTGGGCTTTCTCTTCATACCCGGTGTGCGCGACCCGGAGCGGCGGCCCGAGGCTGTTTCCGGCTAATGACCTGAGTAGCCGATCTCGTCCAGGTGCCGGACGTTGGCCACGTCATCGGCCTCGGCGCTGGGCGCGCCCGCAAGCCAGGCATCCAGGATCTCCTCGAGCAGGGCCGGGCTGGTCGTGCGCAGCGAGAGGGCCAGCACGTTGGCGTCGTTCCATTTGCGGGCGCCGCGGGCGGTCTCCGCGTCCGCACAGAGCGCGGCCCGGATCCCCGGCACCTTGTTGGCCGCGATCGACGCGCCGGTGCCCGTCCAGCAGCAGACCACCCCCTGGTCGGCGCGCCCCTCGGCCACGTCGCGGGCGGCCGCCTCACTCGCCCAGGCCCAGTCGTCGCGTTCGCTGTCGCTGAGGGCCCCGTGCACGACGGTGTCGTGACCCCGGCGGTGGAGCTCGGCGGCCACGGCTTCGGCCACGCCCGTCCGTTCGTCGGCGGCTACGGCGATGCGCATGGTCCCAGAGCCTAATCTTTGATTGTGCCCGAGCTACCCGAGGTCGAGATCACCGCCCGCCGGCTCGGCCGGGCGCTCGAGGGTGCGCGGGTCGAGTCCGCGCTGGCGCCGGGGCTCGTGGCGCTCAAGACATTCGATCCGCCGCTGGACGCCCTCGCGGAGCAGACCATCGCGGGCGTCAGGCGGATCGGCAAGATGCTGGCCGTCGACGCGGGTGAGTTGACCCTGCTCGTGCACCTGATGTCGGCCGGCCGGCTCCAGCTGTACGAGAAGAAGGCCTCGCTCCGGGACAAGAGCTCGCGCGTGCTGGTTCGCACCGACGACGGCCGCGAGCTGCGCCTGCGCGAGTTCGGGACCCAGCAGCGCGCCTGGGCAAAGCTCCTGCGTACGGCGGACGTCGCGGCCGACGAGGCCGTGGCCGGCCTCGGCCCCGACGCCCTTCCTCCGCCGCCGGCGGACGATTTCGCGCGCCTGCTCGACCAGCCGCGCCACCTGCACCCGCTGCTGCGCGACCAGCGCACGATCGCCGGCGTCGGCCGCTCCTGGGTGGACGAGATCCTCTGGACCGCCCGCCTGTCGCCCTTCCAGCGCGCATCCGACCTCGATGGCGAGGAGCTCGTCGCGCTGCGGAGCGCGTGCGAGGAGACACTCGGGGGCGCGCTCGAGCACTACGAGCGGGTGATCGGCGACACGGTGCCCGACAAGCTGCCGATGCCACTGCAGGTCCATCGCCGCGCGGGTGAGCCCTGTCCGCGCTGCGGCGAGCGGATCGAGGCCATCCACTTCAAGGACTACGTGATGTGCTATTGCCCGGAGGAGCAGACCGGCGGGCGGGTGCTGAAGGACCGCCGGCTGTCCAAGCTGCTGAAGTAGCGATCACCGGACGGTGAGGGTGCCCTCCATGCCGGCGTCCGCGTGGTTGCCCACGGGGCAGTAGTACTCGTACTCGCCCTTATTGAGGTCCACGGTGACCTTCGAAACGCCGCCCTTGCCGACCGTCTTGCCCGCCGCCTCCACACCCTTGCCCTCGACCTCGACGGCGTGCGGCACGTCGGAGGGGTTGTCCATCGCCACGGTCACCTTGCCCGGCTTGGTGGTCAGCGAGGTCTTGTCGAACTTCAGCGCCCCGCTGGGGTCGGCGCTGAGCATGAGTCGCGACGAGCCGCTGCCGGCCTCGGCTCCACCGCTCCCGCTCCCGCCGCCGCTGCCCCCGCCTGCGTCACTTCCGCCGCCGCCCCCGCCATTGCCGGAGTCCTCATCGTCGCTCCCGCAGCCGGCGAGTGCGAGCACAGCGCCCGCGGTTAGAACGGCGACGGTTCGGGCGGCTCGTCTGCTCATGGCCGGATATACGCAGCGCGCCGACCTCCGGTTCGCGTCGCGCGCATAGAGTCGGGGAATGAACGCGACACCGGTGGCTCGGGTGGTCGTCCGCGGCGAGCTGCCGGAGGAATGACCGGCCTGTTGTGCCGCTCCCTCTCCGGACCCGGCGTCTGCTGATCCGCCCCTTCGAGCCGGACGACCTCCATGCGCTGCACGCCATCTACGGGGACCCCGAGGTCACCCGCTGGATCCCGCCCTATCCGACGCTCGAGCACACCCGCCGCGCGCTGGACCTGCACGTACGAGGAGCCCAGGGCGGAGGGCCGGCGTTCTGGGCGGTCATCGAGCGCTCGTCGGGCGATCTGATCGGCGACGCCGGCCTCGCCCCGATAGAGGGCGGGCAGGAGATGGAGCTGGGCTACACCCTCGGGCGGCGCTGGTGGGGGCGCGGCTATGCCACCGAGGCGGCCCGTGCCTGCCTCGACGAGGCATTCGGGCCGCTCGGAATCGATCGCGTCGTCGCCCTGATCCGCCCCGGCAACCTCGGCTCCATCCGGGTGGCCGAGAAGCTTGGCCTTCGCCGCGGGGGCCGGCGCGTGGCCCACGGCGGCGCCGAGCATCTGGTCTACGCGGCCTCGGCCAGCGGTCCGGCCTCGGAGGGGGCCTCCTCGGGCTCGCGGTGAAGGGCCACCCCGGCGATCACCAGCGCCACGCCTGTCGCCTCGGCCCATGAGGGGACCTGGGCCAGCACCACGATCCCGATCACGGTGGCCGTCGCCGGCAGCAGCGAGACCATGAGCGCGTAGGTCGCGCGCGACAGGCGCCGCATGGCGAGCTGGTCGGACACGTACGGGATCACCGACGACGAAACCCCGACCCCGATTCCCGCCAGCAGCGCGATCGGGTCGGTCAACGCCGGCAGCACCTCCCAGCCCCCGATCGGCGTCACGAACAGCGCCGCGACCAGCATCGCGCCCGCCAACGCGTCGATGGGAGGCAGCGTCGCGAGCCGGGAGGCGCGGTGCGCGAGCACGATGTAGAGCGCGAACAGCAGCGCGTTGGCGAAGGCGAAGGCCACGCCGAGCGGCTCGCCCTCGAGCTGGACGCCGGTCAGCAGGTAGACACCGGGAACGGCCAGCACCAGCGCGAGAACGTTGCGCGGGCTGCGGGCCCCGAGCGCGGCGAGGACGATCACCGGCAGAAACTCGATGGCCGCCACCGTGCCCAGCGGCAGTCTGTCGATCGCCACGTAGAAGCAGGCGTTCATCACGGCCAGCACGGCGCCCCAGCCGATCAGCAGGCGCCGGCCGCGGCGGTCGAGGGCCCCGATCGCCCTCCACGGCCGCCGCCAGAGGGCGAAGATGGCCGCCGCGGCGACCACCCGCAGCCAGGCGACGCCCAGCACGTCCACCCGGGCGAACAGCAACACGGCGAAGGCCGGACCCAGGTAGTGGAACACGGCGCTGACGACGAAGTAGAGATGCGGGGGAACCCGGTCGATCACGTGTTAACAGAATCGCTGGGTTCAGAGCCGATGTACAGGACCCAAGCAAGGTAGACTCCTCCGCATGCCTGTGAATCAGCGGCAGAATGGCCTGGTAACCGACGAAGATCAGATCGACGACATCAACCGCCGTCTGCTCGCCGAGCTGCAGGACGACGCGCGCCTGACCATCGCCGAGCTCGGGCGCCGTGTCGCCCTGTCGGCTCCGGCGGTGGCGGAGCGCATCCAGCGGCTGGAGCAGCGCGGGGTCATCCGCGGCTACCGGGCCGAGATCGACCCGCGCGCGCTGGGGCTGGCGCTCACCGCGGTCATCCGGGTGCGGCCGGCGCCCGGGCAGCTCTACAACGTCGCCGAGCTGGCGCAGGAGACGCCCGAGGTCGTCGACTGCGTGCGGGTGACGGGCGAGGACTGCTACTTCGTCACGGCTCACCTGCGTGACGTGAGCCACCTGGAGCAGGTGATCGACCGTTTCGCGCCGCTCGGGCAGACCACAACCTCGATCGCTCAGTCGGCGCCGGTGCCGCGGCGAGGCCTGGCGCTCCGGTAGCGCCGCCGGGTCCGTACCGTTCCGGGCGTGCCCGCCGGGACCCTTGGCGACTCGTTCGAGGCCTTCTTCGAGGCCGTCGAAGACTTCTTCTCCAACCTGGCCTCCGTACGGCCGGGCCCGCTGGCCCTTGCCCTGCTGCTGTTCACGATCTATCTCACGCTGAGGGCGCGCGCCAGCTTCAACATCCTGCGGGCGGCCTATCCGGCGGAGCGCTTCAACTTCCGCGAGATCTGGGGCGCCTACTTCGCGGGCTACGGCTTCAACGCGGTGATCCCGGCGCGCGGCGGCGACGTGGTCCGCCTGTTCCTCACCAAGACCTCGGTCCCGAACTCGAGCTATCCGGCCGTGGCCGCGACCTTCGTGGTCGAGCTGGGCTTCGACCTCGCGATGGGCTCACTCATCCTGCTGTTCGCGTTCACACAGGGGGTCTTCCCGAAGCCGCCCGACTTCGCCAAGCTCAACGCGTTCGACCTCTCCTACCTGGCCCAGCACCCCCGCTTCACGCTGTTCCTCCTCACTGCGCTGGCGGTGGGCGGCCTGCTGGCCTTTGCCCTGCTCAGCGCCCGGGCGAAGGCCTTCTGGGAGCGGGTCCGCCAGGGACTCACGATCCTGCGCGACCGGCGCCGCTACTTCCGCGAGGTCTTCTACGTGCAGTTCGCCGGCTGGGGCTTTCGCTTCGCCGCCTTCTGGATGCTGCTGGAGGCCTTCCGGGTGGGCGGCTCGGTGGAGAACGTGCTGCTGGTGCTGGGCGTGAACGCCGTGTCCGCGGCGGTGCCCTTCACCCCGCAGGGCGCGGGCGTGCAGCAGGCTCTGCTGGTGAAGGTGTTCGCGGGCACCGCGGCGGGGTCGACGGTCGCGGCCTACTCCGTGGGCCAGCAGATCGCCATCGGTGCGCTCACCTTCGGAATCGGCTTCACCGCCCTGGTGTTCATCTTCCGGATCCGAAGCTTCAAGGAGGCGATCCGGCGGGGCCGGGAGGACCGGGCGGCCGAGAACGACGCGCGGCGCACGGGTCCCGGACGCCCGGAGGCGGAGGCCCGCGGCGGCCCCGCGCTCTAGGTACCGAACCCCTCGCGCGCCTCGCGCACGAGGATCACGGCCTCCGGGAAGATGAGCCGCATGGCCTGGAGCAGGTCCTGGGCCTGCTGCTCGGCATTGCCTTGGAGGTTGAGCCGCTGGAGTCCGGCGACGCTCATCTCCACGGCGAGCTTGATCGCGTTGTCGGCCCACGCCACCTTCTGGGCGCCCTGCATCTGCTCGGCGAACTCTCCCATGCGCCGCCGGAGCTCGTCCGGGTCGCCGAAAAGGCCGCCGAAGGGGTCTTCAGAGGACATGCCACGAGTCTAGGGATGCGGCTCCGCGGGCGGGCTACGGGCGCTCGACCGCCGCGCTCCCTCCGCCGCGCCGTACGGGCTCGGCCGCAGCGAGCACGCGCCCGCCGCGCAGGAACTCGATGCCCGTCACCGCACCGATCTCCGGCGGCGGTGGCGGCTGCGGTGGGTAGGCGTGGCCGTAGACGTCACGCAGCGCGGCGCCCTCGGGGGAGTCGATGAAGGCCTGCTCGGCTGCCACGGTCGCCGTGTTGCGCTGGCTGGCCCGCGGCCGGGCAATCGCGTCGGGCAGCGAGGCGCCGAGCTCGAGGCGCTCCAGCAGCACCTGCAGCACGGTGGTGATGATCATCGACCCGCCGGGAGAGCCCACGGCCAGGAAGGGCCGGCCGCGATCGAGCACGATCGTGGGGCTCATCGAGCTGCGCGGCCGCTTACCGCCCTCGACCATGTTGGGATGGGTGAGCGAGTCGTAGTTGAAGTCGGTCAGCTCGTTGTTGAGCAGGAATCCCCAGCCGGGCACGACGATGCCGTTGCCGCCGGTGGACTCGATCGTGAACGTGTAGGACACCACGGTCCCCCTGCGGTCGCTCACCGTCAGATGCGTCGTCTCGAGGCGCGGGTCGCCCGGAGCGACCGGGCTGGTGGCTGCGCGCTCGGGGTTGATCAGCGCGCGGCGTTCGGCCGCGAAGCGGTCCGACAGCAGGCCGCGGAGCGGCACGTGGAAGGAGAAGTCCGGGTCGGCCAGGTAGGCGTTGCGGTCGGCAAAGGAGAAGCGCGAGGCCTCCAGGAACAGATGCAGCGCGCGCGTGCGCTCGGCCGGCGAGAGGTCGAACCCCTCCAGGATGTTGAGCGCCTCGCCCACGGTTGACCCGCCGCTCGACGGCGGGCCCATGCCGTACACGTCGAGCCCGTGGTAGTCCACCCGGGTGGGCGGCCGCTTGACCGCACGGTATGAGCGCAGATCATCGTCGGTCATCTCACCCGGACGCCAGACATGGTTGGCGTCCGCCGCCAGCGGCGGCTTGGTGCTGGCCGCGACCATGGCCTCGGCGACAGGGCCGCGGTAGAAGCCGCGCGGACCGTAGTCGGCGATCCGCCGGTAGGTGCGCGCGAGGTCCGGGTTGCGCAGCACGGTGCCGGGGTCGCGCGCAGTGCCGTCCGCATCCAGGTAGAGCGCCGCGGTGGACGGCACGTCGTTGAAGTAGTCGACGACCGGCTCGGTCTGGGAGGCGAACGTCTGGTCCACCACGAACCCGTCGCGGGCGGTCTCGATCCCGGGACGCAGGGCGCGTCGCAGCGACCAGGTGCCGTGCCGGCGCAACGCCTTCTGCCAGCCGCGGACGGTCCCTGGGACGCCCGCCGACAATCCGCTCCAGCGCGCATCGGCGAAGGGCAGAACCGTTCCGTTCTCGAAGAACGAGTCCGGGTCCATCTCCTCCGGCGCCGTCTCGCGCGAGTCGATCGTCGTTACACGCCCATCCGGTGTGCGGATGACCATGAAGCCTCCGCCACCGATCCCGCAGGAGAACGGCTCGGTGACACCGAGAACGCCCGCGGCGGCCACCGCGGCGTCCACGGCGTTGCCCCCCGAGCGCAGGGTGCGGATCGCGGCCCGGGTGGCGTCTACGTCGACCGTGGCCGCCGCTCCTCCCGTTCCGATCGCGGTGGGCTGTTTGGCCTGAGCGAACGCGCCGGCCGGCAGGGCCAGGAGGAGGACGCTCAACAGGACGGCCAGGCGAATGGGAGGCATGCCCTCCGCGCTACCCGGTCCGGCGCCAAATCACACGCCAGGACGGCAAGCTCGAATAGGCCTCACCGCAGCGCCGGCTGGGCCTCCCCGTCGGGCAGCTCCCACGAGAGGCCGTGGCCGGCCAGCGCGTCGAGGAAGGCGGCGGGGTCGAAGGCCGCGGCCGGAGCCAGCGCGCCCGCCCGCTCGTAGCCGGGGGCGCTCATCAGCTCCGCGCCCTCGGCCAGCGTCACCGCCGTCAGCCCGTACACGTCGCTGCCGCGGACCACGCCGTGGGCCTCCGAGCCGTCCTCTCCCCGGGCAAGGGCGACGATCACGAACGATGCGGCTTGGCGCTTCTCCACGGGCGGGCCCTCCGGAAGGGCTCCGATCGCCCGGCCGAGCAGACTGCGGAGCGGGCTGCGCAGCGCCGGCCCCAGCGCGGGCAGCGCGAACGGCATCAGGGGAGCCAGCGCCGGGTGCGGCGCCACCGTGCTGGACGTCACCAGCGCGGTGACCTTCCGGGTTCGGGTGTGCCGGGGAACGGTGATCAGCTCGCCCGCGGGATAGCGCGACACGGGCTGGGTCCCGAGCGGTGCGGGGAAGGGGAAGCTCGCCCGGTAGACCCCGCCCGGCGCGGGCCGCCAGTCGCCGTCCTCGTAGATCACGTCGCCGCTCTTCATCATCTCCAGGCCGGAGCGCAGCGTTCCGCGCGTCATCCCGAAGTCCCGGACCGCGTACGCGACCACCAGCTCGTCCAGCGGCTCGTGTCCGCGTGCCGTGAGGTGGGCCAGGCAGTCGCCGGGCCCGTAGTCGAAGCCGAGCGCCGGCACCAGCGCGATCCCGGCCCGCTCCGCGGCCGCTCCGTGGCGCTCGAAGATCATCCGGATGAAGGGCTGCTCGCCCGTGGAGTCCACGTAGTGAGTGCCCGTTTCCACGGCGGCCCGTACGAGGGCGTCACCGGCCACGGTGAAGGGGCCGGCGCAGTTGATCACCACGTCGGCGTCGGTGAGCAGTCCGCGCAGTGCCGCCTCGTCGTCCAGCGAGGCCGCCTGCGCGCGCACGCCGCGCTCACCGGCCAGCCGGGCGAGCGCCTCGGCGTTGCGGCCGCTCAGCACGTGATCGAGCCCGCGCCGGGCCAGCTCTCCGGCGGTCAGCCGGCCGGTGTAGCCGGTGGCGCCGTACAGGACGATCGTCATCGCCGGGACGATACAGTCGCCTCCGTGCGCATCAACGAAGTCATGACCCAGGGCGTGGTGACCGCCGAGACCGGCGACAGCCTGCGTCAGGTGGGCGAGCTGATGCGCGACCGCAACGTCGGCTCGGTGGTGATCTGCGAGGGCGGACGGCCGGTGGGCGTGATCACCGATCGCGACCTGGCTCTCGTGGTGGTGGCGGACAAGGTGACCCCCGACGAGGACGCGGGCGAGCACGCCTCCCGACCGCTGGTCACGGGCGAGGTGGAGATGGACATCGAGGAGGCGGTGGCCCTGATGGTGCAGCACCGCATCCGCCGGCTGCCGGTGACCTCCGACGAGGACTTGGTCGGCATCGTGACGATCGACGATCTCGCGGTCCGTGCCGGCGACCTCCACGCGGCGCAGCGCATCACCGCCGAGGTGGCGAAGGCGGCGCTGCCCGAGTTCTACTTCCACCAGCGGGGCGGCTGATGGCTCCACTCACGCCAGACCAGCTCCGCACCCGGCGGCGGATCGAGGCTCTCATACGCCTCATGACGCCGGCGCTCGACGCGGTGCTCCTGGTGGGGGAGCGCGTCTCGCGAATCGTCGAGCCCGACGACGTCGAGTACTACCCGCCCCGGGTCGCCCGCGGCGAAGAGCCACCGCGCCGGGCGTGAACGACAAGAACGCTCAGCTCGAGTGGGAGGCCCGCATGGGCCCGCCCGCGGCCGTGGCGGCGTTCGTCGCGGGGCTCGCGCTCATCGGTCAGCAGGTGCTGGTTCAGGCCGCGCTCGACGATCGGCCGCGCATCGAGCCGCTGCCGGACTTCCTGCTGTCGGTGGACGAGAAGCCCGGCTACATCGTCGGCTCCGCAGCGGTCTACGCGCTCGGCGCCCTGTTGCTGATCGCCGTCTTCTACTACCTGTTCCGGGCGGTGCTGAGCCGGGAGGCCGCGCTCCCGCGCTGGTTCGTATACCTGGTCTTCATCGGCCCGGTGCTCTTCGCTTTGGCCCAGGTGCTGGGCGCGATCGACCGCGTCGGCCTGGCGCAGGATTTCGTCGAGAGCGGGGTGATCCGCGGCGAGCCCGGCGACCGACGCGCGGACCAGTTCCTCGAGGACAACCAAAACATCCCGGTCTTCGCCCTCTCCTTCGCGGGCCTGCTGGGCCTGGCGTTCCTGTTCGTGATGCTCCCGTTGCGCGCCCGGCGGGTCGGGCTGCTGAGCCCGTTCATGGGCATTCTCGGTGTGATCGCGGGCGCCCTGCTCGTGCTGCAGCTGGCCCCGCAGATCGCGACGATCATCGTCGCCTTCTGGCTCGGGGCCCTGGGGCTGCTGTACCTCAACCGCTGGCCGGGGGGCCGAGGTCCGGCGTGGGAGTCCGGCCGCTCCGCGCCCTGGCCCTCCGCCGCCGAGCGGCGCGGGCTGGTGCAGCCGCGGGAGGCCGAGCGGGATGAGCCGGATACCGCCGCCGCCGAGCCGGCCGAGCTCGAGGCGCCCGAGCCCGAGGTGGAGCGGCCGCCCTCGCGGAAGCGGAAGCGGAAGCGCAACTAGCGCGCGGGGACGGCTAGGCGATCGCCGGCGTATCCGGCAACCGCTCCAGCGCGGCCTGCATGTCCTCCTCGGACAGCTCGGGGTCCTCGAGCTTCCCCGCCAGGTAGGCGTCGTAGGCCGACATGTCGAAGTGGCCGTGGCCGCAGAGACCGAACAGGATCACCCGCTCCTCGCCGGCCTCCCGCGCCGCCTCGGCCTCGTCCATCACCGCGCGGATGGCGTGCGCCGGCTCCGGCGCCGGCAGGATGGCCTCGGTGCGGGCGAAGCGCACGGCCGCGGCGAAGGTCTCGTTCTGCTTGTAGGCCCGCGGCTCCACCAGGCCGTGCTTGACCAGTCCGCAGACGATCGGCGAGTCGCCGTGGTAGCGCAGCCCGCCGGCGTGCACCGGGGGAGGCACGAAGTCGTGGCCCAGCGTGTACATCGGCATCAGCGGCGTGAGGCCGACGGTGTCGCCGAAGTCGTAGTGGTAGACGCCACGCGTCAGCGTGGGGCACGCGGCCGGCTCGGCCGCCACGAAGCGGGTCTGTGCACCGTCGTGGAGCACCCGGCGGATGAAGGGGAAGCTCAGGCCGGCGAAGTTGGAGCCACCGCCCACACAGCCCACCACCACGTCGGGCTCATCGCCCGCCATCTCCATCTGCGCCAGGGCCTCCTGGCCGATGACCGTCTGATGAAGGCAGACGTGGTTCAGCACCGAGCCCAGCGCGTAGTTGGAGCCGTCGTGCCCCGCCGCGACTTCCACGGCCTCGGAGATCGCGATGCCGAGCGAGCCGGTCGTGTGGGCGGCCTGGCTGCGGCCTGATTCGGTGGTGTCGCTGGGCGAGCGGATCACCCGCGCACCCCAGCTCTCCATCATGGCCCGCCGGTACGGCTTCTGGTCGTAGCTCGCGCCGACCATGTAGACGAGGCATTCGAGGCCGAACATGCTGCAGGCCAGAGCGAGGGCGGAGCCCCACTGGCCGGCGCCGGTCTCGGTCACGAGGCGTTCGATCCCCGCCTCCTTGTTCGCGTAGGCCTGCGCCACGGCGCTGTTGGTCTTATGCGAGCCGGCCGGCGAGACGCCCTCGTACTTGTAGTAGATGCGGGCCGGGGTATCGAGCTCGCGTTCGAGCCGTCGCGCGCGGTAGAGCGGCGTGGGCCGCCACAGCCGGTAGGCGTCGCGGACCGCGTCGGGGATCTCCACCTCCGGGTCGCCGGACACCTCCTGGCCGATCAGCGACATCGGGAAGATCGGCGTCAGGTCGTCCGGTCCGGCCGGTTCCATCGTGCCCGGGTTCAGGGGCGGCAGCGGGTCGCCGGGGAGGTCTGGCAGGAGGTTGACCCAGTGGGTGGGAATCCGCTCCTCGGAGAGCGTGAACTTGACGGTCTTGGCGGCGATGGAGGCGATACTACGATGGACGCGATGCAAGCGGAGTCACGAACGCCGCTCGTGGCGCTCGCGGTCCTCGTCGTGATCTTTGCGCCGGTGGTCCTGGTGCTGGTATTGCGCGAGGACGAAGCGGCCCGCGAGCGGCCAGTGCCCGGCCTGCGGCTCGAGGGAGCGCCCGGCGAGCTCACCGTCTATCTCGCCGACGTCAGCCAGAACAAGGCCGCCACGGCGGGCGGGGCGAGACAGGTCACGCTCGAGTGCCTTGACGGCGGCGGCGCAGTGGTCTTCAGCGCGCCCCAGGCCTGGCCCTTCCTCGAGACCGACGGGGAGGCCGTGGGGCCGCACGCGCACGCGCCGATGCCGCCGGAGGCGCTCAACGCCATCGTCCGCTGCAGGCTCAAGGGCACCGAGCCCTTGTTGCAGGGGCGGAGGCCTTAGCCGTAAGCAGCCGGCTCGGCCGGCTGCGCGCGGAGGCCTTAGCCGTAAGCAGCCGGCTCGGCCGGCTGCGCGCGGGGGCCTTACACCGCGCCCGCGGCGGCGGCAACCTCCCGGTAGGCCGCCGCCGGATCGCGGGTCCCGAACACCGACGAGCCGGCCACGAACAAAGTGGCGCCGGCGGCCGCGGTGGCCGCGGCGGTGCCGGCGTCGATGCCCCCGTCCACCTCGATGGGCACGCCGGGGCCGAGCAGCTCGCGCAGGCGGGCGATCTTGGCCGTGGAGCTCTCGATGTAGGGCTGGCCGCCCCACCCCGGGTTGACCGTCATGCAGAGCACGTGGTCGAGCTCGTCGAGCAGGCCGGACACCACCTCCGCGGGCGTGGCGGGATTGAGCGCCAGGCCGGCCTGACAGCCCGCCCGGTTAACCGCCTGCAACGCGTAGTGCACATGAGGCGTCGCCTCCCAGTGGACCGCGATCGAGTCGGCGCCGGCCGCGGCGAACTCCTCCACACGGCCCTCCGGACGCTCCACCATGAGGTGCACGTCGAGCACGCCGTCCCGCTCGTGCACGAGATCGCGCAGCGCCTCCACGATCAGGGTGCCGATCGATATCGGGGGCACGAAGTGCCCGTCCATCACGTCCACGTGGATCACCCGCGCGCCCGCTCCCATCACCTGCTCGACCTGCTCGCCGAGGCGGGCGAAGTCGGCCGACAGTATCGAGGGCGCCACCCGCAGGTCGTGAAGCAGAGGCACGGCCACCGCCGCGCGACGCTAGCGCAAAGACGAGGGCCCGGCGATGCCGGGCCCTCGCAACTCGGCGCCTGGCCGCAAGCAGCCGGCTCGGCCGGCTGCGCGCGGAGGCGTCTTGCCGGAGCCGAACTCAGCTCTCGTCGTCGTCCTCGGCCGGGGCCTCGGTCTCGTTCTCGGGAGCGTCCTCGACCTGCTCCAGCGACGTGATGTCGCGGCGCAGCACGAGCTCGCAGTCGGCGTCGACCTGGTCGTACTGGTCTGCCAGCACCTGGTCGCGGCCCTCGCCGCAGTGCACGAGGTCCACCTCGCCGTCCCGTACGCGGAAGCGGTCGCGGCCCTCGCCACCCGTGAGCTCGTCGCCCTCGGTGTCGCCGATTGCCGTGACGTCCTTGCGCGAGAGAGCCCAGAGCACGTCCGCTCCGGCGCCGCCGTCCGACTTGTCCCGGCCCTGGTTGGCGAACAGCTTGTCCGAGCCGCCGCCACCGCTCTGGGTGTCGTCGTCGGTGCCGCCGGACATGAAGTCACGGCCCGCGCCGCCCGTGGACGTGTCGTTGCCCAGGCCTCCGTGCAGCCGCTCGCAGCGGAAACGCTTGAGGCTGGAGCCGGGCCCGCCGGTGATCGTGTCGTTGTCCGGTCCGGCGAAGATCCGGTCGCAGCCGATGCCGCCGTTGACCTGGTCGGCTCCGGCGTTGCCGCGGATGAGGTCGTAGCCAGGGCCGCCCGCGATGGTGTCGTTGCCTTTGTTGCCGAAGAGCCGGTCGCCCCGCCTGCCGGGGAAGCCGCCTCCGCCACGGACGGTGTCGTCGCCCTCGCCGCCACGCGCGAGGTCGTGTCCGGCGCCGCCGTCGACGGTGTCGTTGCCGTCGCCGCCGAGGAGCCGGTCGGGGCCGGCGTTCCCGTTGACGGTGTCGTCACCCTGACCGGCCAGCACACGATCGGCGCGGGCCAGCGCGTTGACCGTGTCGTTTCCGCCGCGGGCGAGGATCAGGTCGCGCTGGTTGGTCCCGGTGAGGTTGTTGGGCCCGCCGGTGCCGATGATCGTGGCCGCGGCGGCGAGGGCCGCCGTCGCGAGCGATGCGGCCGCGACCGCGGCGAGGGCGAGCAGGAACCTGTTGCTACGCTGCTTCAAGGGGCATCCTCCTGTGGTGGTGGGTGCCCCTATTCCGTTGTGAGAGGCACCCCTGTGGTGGTGGGTCGCCCCTCTAACCGCGGTCGTGTTCCGGAGTTGCGGTCTTCTTTGCGTGCGCGCGGATCTCGGACAGGATCCGCTCTAGACGAGGCTCGGTGTCCCGGTCCACGAACGTCATCGCCGCTGCCACCGAGGGGTGCACGCGTGCGATCTCCGCGTGCAGGGCGTGCGCCACGGCCCGGTAGGCCGGGTGCCCCTCACGCCCCGAGCGCAGCTCGATCAGGTGCATCGCCTCGCGAGCGTTCATGTCGAGCACGTAGCGGATCCGGTAGCCCAGGCACAGTGCGTAGGGAGCCAGCTCTGGCCGGCCCAGCTCGGTGATGCGGGCGTGCTCGGCGGCCGAGCGCTCGAGCCCGTGGCGGTAGGCGTCGCCCACGCCGGCCTGCTCGAGCTCGTCGGGCACGCCGGCGCCGAGCTCCGGGCCGAGGCGCTGCCACTGAACGGTCAGCATCCGGTGGCGCTGGAGGTCACGGAAAGCGCCGTAGTCGGACACCACCTCGAAGCGGTAGCGCAGCGCCTCGAACCCGCGGCCGGGGCGATGCCGCCGATTGGCGCGCTCCCCCACCAGCTCGGCCAGCATCGTGGCGCGCTCGTCGGGAGGGAGGGCACGGACGGCCAGGCGGGCCTCCTCCTCGCCGCAGGCCGCCGACTCGAACAGGAGCGCCGCCAGCAGCTCCTCCTCGCTTCCCTGCACCGACAGCAGGCGGACCTCGGGTCCGGTCGCCTCACGTGACCGCGCGCGAGAGAGTCCGAGCCGGGCCGCCCAGCGGTCGGCGGCCTGCTCACGCTGCTGCAGGTAGCCGATCCACTCGCCGCCGCGCTCGGGCCGGTCCACGCGTGCCACGAAGCTCGGCATCACCGCCTGCAGCTCGGCCAGGATCATCCTGGCGTAGTCGCGCGCCTCGGGCAGCGGCGAGGCCGACAGGCGCAGGAGTAGCTGCTCGTAGGCCTGGCCGCTGGCGAAGATCCCAACGTGCGACAGCGAGGCGGCCGGCAGCAGACCGCGCAGGAGGTCCAGTGCCTTGGCCCGGATCGAGCGCAGGTGGGCGGACTCCGGCTCGCCCTCGGCCCGCGGGAAGCGCTCGGCGGCCCAGGCCTCGACCCGCGGGAGGGCCGCGGCGTAGGAGTCGAACAGCAGGTCCATGGTCCGCTCGTACTCGGGGCCGAGCGCCGGGTCGCGCCAGTAGCGGTAGCCGAGGCCGGGGCCCGCGGGGGCGTCGTAGGGGATGTAGCGGGTGGACTGCTCCAGGTACGCCGCGAGGCGGCCCCGCTGCAGCAGCTTGGTCATCACGTTCGACACCCACTCGCAGGCCACGTGCGCGCCGCCGAGTTGAGCCACCGAGTCGTCCCCGTAGCCCAGGAAGATCCGCTCGTAGAGCTTGCGCGCCCGCTCGCCCTCCGCCCCGTCGAAGGCCTCGCGCGGCTCGCGCTCGGCGAACTCGTCCAGGTACAGCCGGCGCAGCCCGCCCTGATAGCGCGAATAGCGGGCGAAGAGAGCGCCCTTCACGGTCTCGGGCAGGCCCACCAGGGCGAACACCGGCCGGTCGAGGTTGGTGAAGTGGGGGGCGAGCAGGGCCCGCTCCTCTTCGCTGAAGCTCTCCACCGGATAGTCCATGGGGCGGCGGCCAGGGTACACCGGCGACCGGCGGGCCCGGTCAGGCCAGGCGGCGGTCCAGCACGCGGTCCAGGCGGGCTTCGTGCTCGTCCACCGGCACCGCCTTGTCCAGCCGCATCCGCATCTCGCGGCCGTCGATCTGAAGCGTGGCCACCTGGTTGTCGAACCAGGGACCGCCGTCGGTCAGCCGCCAGCGTACGCCCGGGTCGTCCACGTCGGCGCGGCGGGCGACGGCCTTCGCCACGGCCTCGAAGGGACGCGACATCCCGATCCTGATGACGTGGCGCTCCTTGTCGTCGAGCGGATTGCGGTAGGGCGAGCAGACCGCCTGCCAGATGGCGCTCTCCACACCGTCCTCGGGCTTGTAGGCGACCTCGAACAGATAGGCGTGATGGACGTCCCCGGAGAGCGTGACGATCGACGCAGGCGGCCGGCCGCGCTCGCCGGCCCCTACCGAGCGCTGTAGCTCCCGCAGCTTCGCGAAGGAGCGCTGGAAAGCCGCCCAATGCTCGAGGTCCACCGTCCGCCGGGCCTTCTCGCCCAGCCGCGCCCACTTCTTCCCCCAAGCACCGCCCACCACCGCCTCCGACCAGGCCTCGACGTAGTGCATGCCCGGGCCGAGGAGCCAGGGAAGCGAGCTGGCGATCAGCAGGTGGTCGAAGTCGCCCTGGGCGTGCTCCTCGATCCAGGCCCACTCCTCGTCGTCCACCATCGCGCGGCGCCCCTCCTCGAGCACCCGCCCGGCGCGCGAGTCGATCACGATCAGGCGCGTGTCCCCCAGGTCACGGCAGTAGCTCCAGCGGGTACCGCTGATGTCGCGGTCCCACTGGACGGCGAGATCGCGCAGGATCTCCTCGCCGTCTTCGGCCGCCTTGACGCGCTCGAGCAGAGCGTCCTCCTCATGCGCCGCGGGGGAGAGGTTGCCGAGGTGCTGGTAGACCCAGTACGACATGAGCGCGCCGACGATGTGCTCCTCCCACCAGTCGGCCTGCTGCATCTCCTCGAGCCAGGCGGCGGAGATGTTCCAGTCGTCGTGGACGTCGTGGTCGTCGAAGATCATCGCGGTGGACACGGTGGAGAAGAGCCACCGGATCGCGGGCTCGGTCCAGCTCTCGCGGTAGAGCTGCGCGTATTCGTCGAAGTCGAGCACCCGCTCGCCCGGAGGCTCGGACGGATCGCGGCGCGTCTCGATGAAGGCGGCGGTGGCGGGCGAGACCTCATCGGCGTAGACCTGGTCGCCGATCATCAGCAGCACGTCCGGCCAGTCCTTGCGCTCGTCGCGGGTCATCTGCCGCGCCATCGTGTGCAGGGCGTCCACCTCGCGCCCGCGCTCGTGATCGTCCTTGCTGAGCGAGAAGGGCGGCTCGTGCGGCGCCGCCAGCCGGCACGACCCGAACACCAGCTGGAGCGGGCCGTCCTTCGGGTAGGTGCGAAAGGCACTGGGCGGGAAGGGCGAGTCAGGCTCGGGCCATACCCGCTCACCGTCCAGAGCCACCTCGTACTCGTGCCACTCACCCGCTTCGAGATCGGCGATGTGGACGAGCGCGAAGTGGTGGCCGCATACGCGGAAGGTCGGCTCGCGCGTTCCCAGGATCTCGACTTCGCACGCAGCGTCGGTCTCGACCCAGATGACCGCCTCGCGCTCTCCCACGTAGCGCAGCATTGGTCCCAGCACCAGCTCCCGCATCCGGTTCAGCCTAATGGCCCCATGCCGGTCGCGGTACCGTTGGGCCGTGGAGGCTGAGGTGCAGCGCGTGGGCCGTTCGATCTACGCGGCCTTCCCGGGGCCCAGCCGGCGGCCGCTGCGCGCGCTCGACCAGAAGGCGATGGAGTTCGCGGCCCAGGACGCCGAGCTCAAGGCGGCGCTGTTCCGCTTCGTCGACGTCACCCCGGCGTGCCGGTCGCTGGACGATCTGGCCGGCCACCTGAGCAGCTACCTCGACGAGGTGAACGACCGTCCGCCGCCGATCGAGGCGGCGATGAAGATGTCATCCACCAAGGCGGGCCGCACCGCGCTCGGGGCGGCCGCCGCCGCCGGGGTGAAGCACATGGCCCATCGCTTCATCGTGGGCGAGTCGCCTCGCAAGGCCCTGCGCCCGATCCGCGAGCTGTGGGACGGCGGTGCGGCGGTCTCGCTCGACCTGCTGGGCGAGGCCACGGTGACCCAGGCCGAGGCCGACCGCTACGCCGAACGCTGCGGCGAGGCTCTCGACACCCTGGGCGAGGCGGCGCCCGCCTGGCCGGAGCGACCGGTGTTGGAGGCCGATTCGCTCGGCCCGCTCCCGCGCGTGAACCTGTCGGTGAAGGTGTCGGCGCTCAGCCCCCTGCTGCGCCCGGAGGCTCCCGAGGTCGGCCGCGACGATGCGGCCCGGCGAGTGCGTCCACTGCTCGTGCGGGCCAAGGAGCTGGGGGCCCACCTCCACATCGACATGGAGTCGATGGACACCTTGGAGGCCACCACGCAGCTCGTGATAGACCTGCTCCACGAGCCCGAGTTCCAGGACGGCCCGTCCGCCGGGGTCGTGATGCAGGCCTACCTGCGTGACTCCCCTGAGCAGCTCGAGAAGGTCATCGACTGGGCGCGCGCCGCAGGCCGTACCACGCCGTTGCTGGTGCGCCTGGTCAAGGGTGCGTACTGGGACCATGAGGTCGTGGAGGCGCGCCAGCACGGATGGACGCCTCCGGTGTTCGAGGACAAGCGGGAGTCGGACCGCAACTTCGAGGAGCTCACGCGCCGGCTGTTGGAGGGCTGGCCCCACGTGCGGCCGGCGATCGCGTCGCACAACCTGCGGTCGGTTGCCCACGCCGTGGCCTGCAATCGCGACCTCGGCCGAGAGGACCGCGACCTCGAGCTGCAGGTGCTGCGCGGCCTGGGCGACGATCTGGGCGTGGCTCTCGCCCAGCGCGGCATGCGAGTGCGCGTCTACTGCCCGGTGGGCGACCTGGTGGCGGGCATGGCCTACCTGGTCCGCCGCCTGCTGGAGAACACCGCCAACGAATCGTTTCTAGGCGACCAGCAGCGCGGGGTGCCGATCGAGGAGCTGCTGGCCGCGCCGTGAGCACGCCCGAGCAGGCCGAGGGCGGCTTCCGCAACGAGCCCATCCTCGAGTTGCGGCGCGCCCCAGCGCGCGACTCGCTCCTGCAGGCGCTGCGTGGGCTGGACGAGCGCCTGCCGCTCGAGGTGCCGGTGCTGGTGGGCGGCGATCGCGGAGCCGTCGAGGGCATCGACTCCACCGACCCGGGGGCGCCGGAGCGATTGGTGGCCCGCGCGGGCCGGGCGGGCGCGGCGGATGCGGCCGCCGCGGTGGAGGCGGCCACCCGGGGGTTCGGAGACTGGGGCCGACGGCCCGCCGCGGAGCGGGCCGAGGTCCTGAGGGGGGCCGCCGCTCGGCTCCGGGAGCGCCGCCTCGAGCTGGCCGCGCTCCAGGTCCGCGAGTGCGCCAAGCCCTGGCCGGAGGCCGACGGCGACGTGTGCGAGGCCATCGACTTCCTCGAGTACTACGCGCGCCAGGCCCTGGAGCTCGAGCGCGGGCGGCCGCTGGTGCAGGCGCCCGGCGAGCGGAACACCATGCGCTACGCGCCGCGCGGCGTGGCGGCGGTGATCGCTCCCTGGAACTTCCCGCTGGCGATCCCCTGCGGAATGACCGCAGCCGCTCTGGCCGCCGGCAACGCGGCGGTGCTCAAGCCGGCCGAGCAGTCGCCGGGCAGCGCCGGTGTGCTCGTCGAGGCTCTCCACGCCGCGGGTGTGCCGCCCGACGCCTTGGCGCTGCTGCCAGGCTTCGGCGAGGCCGGCGAAGCTCTGGTGCGAGACCCGCGCGTGCACGTGATCGCCTTCACCGGCTCGGGAGCCGTGGGACTCGAGATCCTGCGCGCCGCCGCGGACACGCCCGACGAGCAGGCCCACGTCAAGCGCGTGGTGTCGGAGATGGGGGGCAAGAACTGCGTGATCGTGGACTCGGACGCGGACCTCGACGATGCGGTGCCCGCGATCGTCCAGTCCGCCTTCAACTACGCCGGCCAGAAGTGCTCGGCCGCGGCGCGGGTTCTCGTGCACGAGGACCTGGCCGACAAGCTGCTCGAGCGCCTGGCCGGAGCTGTGAGCGTGCTCCGTGTGGGCCAGGCTGAGAGCTTCGCCACGGAGGTGCCGCCCGTGATCGAGCAGGAGGCGCAGGAGCGCGTGCTGGGCTACGCCGAGCGGGCCGAGCGCGACGGCACGATCGCGGCGAGCGCGATGGATGTACCCGGCGAGGGCTGGTTCTGCCCGCCGACCGTGGCCACCGACCTCCCCCCGGACTCGCCCGTGCTGCGCGAGGAGGTCTTCGGGCCGCTGCTCGCCGTCACGCGGGTGAGGGACACAGACGAGGCCTGCGACGTCGTGGACTCACTGCCCTTCGCCCTGACGGGAGGCCTGTTCTCGCGCAGCCCGGCGACCATCGAGAGGGTGGCGGCGCGCACTCCGGTGGGCAACCTGTACGTGAACCGGGGGATCACCGGCGCGATGGTCGGGCGTCAGCCGTTCGGGGGCAATCGCCGCTCGGGAAGCGGCTCGAAGGCCGGCGGCCCGGATTACGTGATGCAGTTCACCGAGCCGCGCGTGGTAACCGAGAACACCATGCGGCACGGGATCCAGGTCGAATAGCCCTTTATCCTGGCGGCCGCGTGAGCGCCCCGGCCTTCGATCTCCAGTCGCACTCTCTGCACTCCGACGGCGAGCTCCCCGCCGCCCAGGTGGTGGAGAACGCCGCGGAGGCGGGCGTGCAGCTGCTGGCGCTATCCGACCACGACACGGTCGACGGAGTGGACGAGGCGCTGGCGGCGGGGGCCCTGCACGGCGTCCGGGTGGTGCCGGCCACGGAGATCTCGGCGGTGGACGGCGGCTACGAGGACCTGCACGTGCTGGGCTACGGGATCGATCACCGCAGCGCGCTGCTGGCCGAGCGGCTCCTCGATGCGCGCGGCGACCGCGAACGCCGTGCCGAGGCGATGGCGGCTCGCCTGCGTGAGCTCGGCTTCGAGGTCGACCAGGCCCCGATAGAGGCCCGCCGGCAGGCCGGAAAGCCCGTTGGGCGCCCCCATCTCGCGGCCGCCGTACTGGCCCACCCGGCCAACGCCGGCCGGCTGGCCGAGGAGGGACACGCCGATGTGTCCTCGTTCATACCCGCCTATTTGATCCAGGGCAAGCCCGGGTACGTGGCCCGCACCCACCCCACCGTCGAGGAGGCGATCGGCTGGATCCATGACGCCGCGGGTGTCGCGGTCTGGGCTCACCCGTACTGGGACATCAAGAGCGACTCGGAGGTCCTGGCCGCGATCGACCGCTACCGCGCGGTGGGCCTGGACGGGGTGGAGGTCTTCTACACCTCGCACACCGCAGAGCAGACCGCGCTGCTCGCGGAGCGCTGCTCCGAGCTGGGGCTGCTGGCCACCGGATCCTCCGACTACCACGGCCCTGGGCACCGGCTGTTCAGCCGCTTCCGTGACTTCGGGCTGCACGGCCACGAGCCGGTGCTGGGCCCGGTCGCGCACGGCACCCTGGCCGCACCCGCGCGGGACGGCGCCGGGCTCTGCCTGTGGCTCACCGGGCTGTCCGGCTCGGGCAAGTCGACGGTCGGGCGGCTGGCGGCGGGGCAGCTCAGGGATCTCGGCCACCGGGTGGAGGTACTGGACGGAGACGACGTGCGCCAGAACCTGTGCGCCGGGCTGGGCTTTTCGCGAGCGGACCGCGACGAGAACGTGCGCCGCATCGCGTTCGTCGCCGATCTTTTGTCCCGCAACGGGGTCGTGACCTTCGTGGCGGCGGTCTCGCCCTTCCGCGCGGCGCGCGAGGCCGCCCGGGCCCGCATGGGCTCGCGCTTCGTGGAGGTCTACGTCCGGGCCTCGGTGGAGGAGTGCGAGCGCCGCGACGTGAAGGGGCTCTACTCGCGCGCGCGAGCCGGCGAGATCCCGGGTTTCACAGGCGTGTCGGATCCCTACGAGGAGCCGCTCGACCCCGAGCTCACCCTCGAGACCGAATCGGATTCCGCAGAAGCCTCGGCGGCCCGGCTGGTGGAGCTCGTGGAGGACCGCGCCCGGGAATAAGCGCCTGTCCGCTGCGTCCTTCTCTACATGGATACGCAGCAGGCGATCGTGATCGGCGGCGGCCCCGCCGGCCTGGCCTCGGCCGCGGAGCTCCAGCGCGCCGGGATCGGGGTGACCGTGCTGGAGCAGGCTCCGGGCATCGCCTGGTCCTGGCGGAACCGCTACGACGGGTTGCGCCTGAACTCCAGCCGGCCCTTCTCCAAGCTTCCCGGAAGGCGCTACGCGAAGGGCACGCCCATGTTCCCCAGCCGGGACGAGCTCGTGCGCTATCTCGAGGACTACGCCTCCGGGCTGGACGTTCGCGTTCGCACACGCGTGGAGCGCCTCGACCGCGACGGCGCCAGCTGGCGGCTGCACACCACCGCAGGGGACATGCAGGCGGATCAGGTGATCGTCGCCGCCGGCTACCAGCGCAATCCCTTCATCCCGGACTGGCCGGGACGGGACACCTACGAGGGCCGGCTGCTGCACGCCGGCGCCTACCGCAACGCCGATCCGTTCCAGGGTGCCGACGTCCTGGTGGTGGGCTCCGGGTCATCGGGCATGGAGATCGCCCACGAGCTGGTCACCGGCGGCGCTGCCCGCGTGCGGCTGTCCGTGCGCACACCGCCCAACATCCTCATCCGCATGCCGGCCGGACCGTTTTTCGCGCGGATGCTGATGAAGCTCGGCCCCCGCAGGGCCGACCGCGCCATCTCCTTCATCCGCCGGCACGAGATCGGCGACCTCACCGAGTTCGGCCTGCCCGAGCCCGACGAGGGCGTGTTCAGCCGCCTCCTGCGCCTGGGAGTGGCGCCGGCGATCGTTGACAAGGTCGTGATCGAGGCGATCAAGGACCGGCGCATCGAGATCGTGGCCGCCGTCGAGTCGCTGGACGCGACCGGCGTCGGCCTGTCCGACGGCAGCCGCATGGAGCCCGAGGCCGTGATAGCGGCCACGGGCTTCCGCCCGGCGCTCGAACCGATGCTCGGCCACCTGGGCGTGCTCGACGAGCGCGGGATGCCCCGCGCCACAGGAGAGGCCGAGGCCGCTCCCGGGCTGCGCTTCGTGGGCTACGTCCCCCGGCCGGCCCACATCGGCTACATCGGCGGCGAGGCCCGCCGGACCGCGCAGGCCATGGCGCGCCCGCTTGCCGCGGCCGGCTGAGCCGCGGCCGCCGCCACGCTTCCGGTCGAGCTTTGCCGCCCATAGGGCGCAAGACCTCGACCTCTTCCCGCAGCCCGTCGTTTGGTCGAGGTTTCCGCCTCGCCCGGTCGCGGATACGATGCCCCTGGAGGCGACGAGGGGGAGCAGATGCCGGGCACGCTGGACCGACGCACGTTCATCAGCCGCAGCGCGGCGGTGGCCGGGGGGACTGTGCTGAGCGCCACGGCGCTGGAGCGTCTCGCCGCCCGCGACGTCGCCGCGGCGAACGGCAGGCGGGGTGGGCGCCATCCCTATGGCGCGCTGCGCCGCAAGAAGGACCAGCGCGGCGTGGAGGTGCTGGCGCTGCCGGCGGGCTTCAGCTACGTGACCTTCAGCCACTCCGGCTCGACCATGTCGGACGGCAATCCCACCCCGCTGGCCCTGGACGGGATGTCCGCGTTCCGGGGCCGCAGCGCCCGCTACGTGCGCCTGGTGCGCAACAGCGAGGACCGCAACCTCCCGGGACAGGGGAGTGTGGGCGGCGACCCCGCGGCCAAGTACGACGCGCAGGCGGGCGGCGGCACCACCACCCTGGTCTACGACGAGAAGCGGCGCCGGCTGGTGGCCGACTTCGTGAGCCTCAACGGCACCACCGTGAACTGCGCGGGCGGGCGGGGGCTGGGTGAGCGCACCTGGATCACCGCCGAGGAGACCATCGGGGGGCCTGAGGCCAGCTCTGCTTTGAGCCGCTTCCCCGAGCGTCACGGCTACCTGTTCGAGGTGCCGGTGCGGCGCGGACCGGGCGAGCTGCGAAAGGGCGTTCCGATCCGCGACGCCGGGCGCTTCCAGCACGAGGCGGTCGCGGTCGATCCGCGCACGGGCATCGTCTACGAGACCGAGGACCCGAGCACCGGCCGGGGCGCGGGCTTCTACCGCTACCTCCCAAAGGATCCGCACCGGCTGACCAGCGGCGGCCGGCTGCAGATGCTCGCCGTGCGCGGCCGTCGAAAGATGGACATGCGGGAGGGTCAGGAGGTCGGCCGGTGGCTGCGGGTCCGCTGGGTCGGCATCGACGAGCCCGACCCACCGTACGCCGACCTCGACGACCCGCGCGGGGTGTTCCAGCAGGGCTTCACCGCCGGCGGCGCGCTGTTCAACCGGCTCGAGGGCTGCTGGGAGGACGGCGGCAGCGTGTTCTTCGTCTCCACCAGCGGCGGCGACGCCAAGAACGGCGACGTGAACGACGACGGCTACGAGGAGGGCTTCGGCCAGGTGTGGGAGTACCGCCCCGGCGGAGACGGAGGTGCCCTGCGGCTGGTCTACGAGTCGCCCTCGGCCCGGGCGATGGACTCGCCCGACAACCTCACGGTCACGCCCCGAGGCGGGCTGATCGTGTGCGAGGACGACGCCTCCGACGAAACGACCGATTCACATCCGCTCGCCCCCGGGTTCGACAAGATCAACCGGCTGATCGGGCTGACCAAGCACGGACGGGCCTTCGAGCTCGCGGTGAACGTGCTGAACGGCTCCGAGCTGGCCGGCTGCTGCTTCTCCCCCAGCGGGCGGACGCTGTTCTTCAACCTGTTCGGGCGGGCGACCTTCAGCGAGGAGCCGGTCGAGGGCATGACCTGCGCGGTCACCGGCCCCTGGCACCGCGGGCCGCTCTAGGCCTGTGACGAACGCCGCCCGCCTGGCGGCCCGGATCAGGGTGGCGCGGCCGACCGACCGGCTGACCGAGGTCGTGCATTTCTACACGGAGGGTCTCGGCCTGAGGGAGATCGGGCGGTTCGAGGGGCACGCCGGCTACGACGGCGTGCTGGTGGGGCTCCCGGGCTCCGACTACCAGCTGGAGTTCACCTCCCACGCCGAGGGCAGCCCCGGCGCGGCGCCGAGCAGGGACAACCTGCTGGTCTTCTACGTCGGCGACGAGGCGGGCCGGGACGAGATCGCGGCCCAGCTGCGGGCGCTGGGCAGCGAGCCGGTGGCCTCCGAGAATCCCTACTGGGCCGACGCGGGCGCGCTGACCTTCGCGGACCCTGACGGCTGGCGCGTGGTGCTGGTACCCCGCGCTCAGTAGTGCCACCGTCGTCCTGCCACTCCGTCTCGGGCACCGCACACTTCGTCCGGCGTGCCAAGCCGGAAGCCGAAGTGGTTGGTGTGCGGGAGGTCGCGGCGGCCGCGGACGCCGCTGGGCGGGGTAAGGAGCGGTCCCAGCCGCTGGTGGGAGCATTGTGTAGCGGGTAGCACACCCCTTACCCCGCAATCCGACCGCTCGCGGTCGCTGACCGTGAGGGCGACGTGGTTGAGTGGCATCAGCTCCGGCCTATTTCCGGAAGGTCGAGGGTCTGGCCACGCGGAACCCCTTCGGTGAGCTGCTTCTCGCGCTCGATCTCGGCGTTCAGCTCCGCCCCGAACAGCAACGCCACGAAGGTGAGCCACAGCCACAGCACCAGCACGATCGCCGCGGTGAATGTGCCGTAGACCGCGCCCACGTCCGCGATTTGCGACACGTAGGTCGAGAGGCCGTAGGACGCCAGCAGCCAGATCAGGACCCCCACGACGGCACCGGGGGTGAGCCAGCGGAACGAGCGCTGCTTCACGTCAGGGGTCACGTAGTAGACGTAGGCGAACGCGAGCATCGCGACGGCCACGGCCCCGGGCCAGCGGGTGATGCTCCAGATCTTGGCGGCCGTGGAGCCGAGACCGGCGAAGTCGAACAGGTCGTCGGCGAAGCGGCCGCCCACGAAGACCATGATCAGGCTGGACAGAACGAGGGTCCCGAGGACGATCGTGGAGCCGATGTCCACGATCTTGCGCTGGAGGAAGCTGCGCCCCGAGCTCACCTCGAACACGACGTTGAGGGCCCGGCGCGCCGCCTCGAGCACGCCGGTCGTGCCGTAGAAGGCGAGCATCACGCTGATCACGAGCGCCGTGGTCGCGGTCCCCTTGTTCTGCAGCGCGGTTCGCAGCGAGCGATCCAGCGGCGCCACGACCGAAGCCGGCGCCACGTCCTCCAGGTAGTCGATGATCGCGTTGTAGGTCTCGGGGTACTGCCCGATCAGGCCCAGCAGCGAGAGCCCCAGCAGGGCGGCCGGGAACAGCGACATGAGCCCGTAATAGGTGAGAGCCGCGGCGTGCTGGGTCATCTGGTCGTCGTAGAACGACAACAGTGTCCGCTTGACGATCGTCGGGATGCGGCTCATGGCGGGCGCGAGGAGCCTATTGGGCGCCCCGCCCGCCTAGTAGGGAGCCGCTCAGCCGGAGGTGATGCCGAGGATGAGCTGTGCCGCCTCAACAGGAACGTCCAGTTGTGGGCAGTGGCCGATGCCCTCGAGCTCGACCCAGTCGGCGTGGGGGAGCCAGTCGGTTCGGTAGCGGGCCGCGGCCGACGGCCAGGGCAGAAGCCTGTCGGCGGTGCCCCACACGATCCGTACCGGACAGGCGATCCTCTCGGCATCCAGGCTCCAATCGTGGTGCAGCGCCCGGTCGATCAGCGGCCCGGCGGCGGGGCAGTTCGCTGCGCCTCTCAGCTGGTGGGCGAGCAGATCGGCCGGGATGTGCTCGAAGTGGGTGGTGATGAGGCTGGTAGCCCGGCGCCGGCCCTCAGGGGAGGCCACGACCGCCTCAGCGTGGGGCGCGACCGCCTTCGCCGCCTCCAGCATCGTCGACTGAAGCCGCAGCATGCGCTTGTAGGTCTCATCCCCGGGGGCCCAGCCGCCCGCCGGGGCCAGCGCCGCCACCGTGCGCGCCCGGCCGCGGGAGGCAAGCTGGAGCGCGATGTAGCCGCCGAGCGAGTTGCCCACGAGATGGGCTGTCTGAAACCTCGCCCGGGCCATGGTCCGCTCGACCTCGTCAGCCAGCACGGCAGCGTCGATCTCCCCTTTGATGGGAGGCCCGCCCGCGTGCCCGGCCAGCGTCAGGGCCAGCACGTCGTGATGGCGCTCCAGTGCGGGCAGAACCAGCTCCCAGGTGCGCCAGGTATCGGCGAAGCCGTGCAGGCACACCAGGGGTGGTCCCGAGCCACCGCGATGGGATGCTGTGAAGATCGAAGCCAGAGCGTGGACGCTAGTGCCGGAGGACCTGCGGCCCGTTCCCAAGTGGGAGTGGGCTCATACTCGCGACGGATGCGCGCGCTTGGGCCATCGGGGACCATCAGCCGGGTGAAGCCGGTCAACCGCAGGTGGTTCCAGCGCCTCGCGGACATTGCGATCCCCTGGGGCGTGGGACTGTTCTACGTGCTGGTGGTCCTGGGCGACGAGTACGGCTCGGGGGTGGCGCCCGCCATCGCCGGGTGGCTGCTCGCTATCGGGCAGGGCGCGGCGTTGCACTGGCGCCGGTCGCATCCGGAGCAGGTGATGGCCGCCGCGTTGGCCGGGGGTCTCGGCTTCTGGCTGCTCGCCCCGGAAGTCGTGGTCCCCTTCGCCGGCCTGTTCGCGATCTTCTCGCTGGCGGCGGCGCGGCCGTTCCGGGTGACGCTGATCGGCCTGGTGGCGCTGCTCGCCGTCGCGGCGCTCAACTTCTTCACGACCACCGCCGAGGACTCCATCTTCGCGCTCACGCTGGTCTTTGGGGCCTGGGCGCTCGGGGAGGCGGTGCGCTACCGGCGCGTGGCCATCGAGGAGGGCGCGCGCCGTGCCGTGACCGAGGAGAAGGCGGAGATCGCCCGCGAGCTGCACGACGTCATTGCCCACAGCGTCTCGGTGATCGTGGTGCAGGCTGCGGCCGCCGACGATGTCTTCGACAAGCGTCCCGACCAGGCCCGGGCCGCCCTGCGCTCGATCGAGCGCACCGGTCGGGACACTTTGGATGAGCTGCGCCGGCTGCTGAGCGCGGCCCGGCCGGAGGAAGACGACGCCACGAGGCCCCAGCCGGGCCTGGACCGCCTCGCGGAGCTGACCGAGCCGTTGCGCGCCGCCGGCCTCAGCGTCGACGTGCGCGAAGAGGGGGCTCCCGCCCCTCTCCCGGCCGGTGTCGACCTGTCGGCCTACCGCATCGTGCAGGAAGCGCTCACCAACACCCTGCGGCACGCGCGCGCGACCCGCGCCGTGGTGACCCTGCGCTACGGGACCGAGGCGCTCGACGTCGAGGTGCGCGATGACGGATCCGCGCTGCCGGGGCCCAACGGGGCCTCCGGCCACGGGCTCGTGGGCATGCGCGAGCGGGCGTCCCTGCTGGGCGGATCGCTCGATGCGGGTCCTCTGCCCGAGGGGGGCTACCGGGTGCACGCCCGGCTGCCGTTCGGACCCGGCCGGTGACCGTCCGGGTCCTGATCGCGGACGATCAGGCTCTGGTCCGGGGCGGGTTTCGCATGATCATCGACAACCAGGAGGATCTGGAGGTCGTGGGAGAGGCCGGTGACGGCGCGCAGGCGTCTGCCCTGGTCGAGCAGCTCGAGCCGGACGTGGTGCTGATGGACGTGCGCATGCCGGCGATGGACGGGATCGAGGCCACACGCCGGATCGCCTCCTCGGGCGCCCGCGCCCGGATCATCATCCTCACGACCTACGACCTGGACGAGTACGTGTTCGCGGCCCTGCGCGCGGGCGCCAGCGGCTTCATGCTCAAGGACGTGCGGCCGCCCGATCTGGTGTCGGGCATCCGGGTGGTCGCGGGCGGCGACGCTCTCTTGGCGCCGAGCGTGACCCGCCGCCTGCTCGACCGCTTCGCGGACGCCGCGCCGCCGGAGCCGGCCGCTCGGCCGGCGGACCTGAGCGAGCTCACCGAGCGGGAGGCGGAGGTGCTGCGCCTGGTGGCGCTGGCCCTCTCGAACGCGGAGATCGCGGGGCGGCTGCACCTGACCGAGGCCACGGTCAAGACGCACGTGTCCTCGGTGCTGCGCAAGCTCACGCTCCGCGACCGGGTGCAGGCGGTCGTGTTCGCGTACGACGTGGGGCTCGTCCGCCCGCGCTCCGCCTGAAGGCGGAGGCCGAAGTCCATACCTGCGCCCGATGTGGCGCACCTGCCGGCGCCATAGCGTCGGCGGCGTGATCTACGTCGACTCCCTCACCAAGCGCTACGGTCGCGCCACCGTGGTCGACGGCCTCTCGTTTGAGGTGCGGCCCGGCCGGGTCATGGGATTTCTGGGCCCCAACGGCGCGGGCAAGACCACGACGCTTCGGATGATCCTCGGCCTGGTCAATCCGGACGGCGGGACGGCCACCTTCGACGGCCTCCGCTACGGGGAGCTGCCGGCGCCGAGCAGTCAGGTCGGCGCGGTGCTCGAGGACGCGGGCTTTCACCCCGGGCGAAGCGGCCGCAACCACCTGCGGGTGCTTGCGGCGGCCGGCGGACACGCCCCCGAGCGGGTTCCGCAGGTGCTGGACCAGGTGGGGCTGACCGAGGCGGCGGACCGGCGCGTGAAGGGCTACTCGATGGGGATGCGCCAGCGGCTGGCCATCGCTGCGGCCCTGCTCGGCGAACCCGATGTGCTGATCCTCGACGAGCCCGCCAACGGCCTCGATCCGCCCGGGATCCGCTGGATGCGCGATCTGCTTCGGGCGGAGGCGGACCGCGGACGAGCGGTGCTCGTGTCCAGCCACCTGCTCTACGAGGTCGCGCAGAGCGTGGACGACCTGGTGATCATCTCGCGCGGGGTCCTGCGCGCCAACGGCCCGCTCGAGCAGGTGCTCGGCCGGTCGGGAGAGCCGGTGGCGCGCGTTCGCACCGCAGACGCCGAGCGCCTGTCGCGGGCACTGCGCCTGCGCGGAATGGTGCCGAGCCCCGACCCGACCGGAGCGCTGATCGTGCCCGGGGCTGCGCCGGAGCTGGTCGGCGCCGTGGCCGCCGAGCAGGGCGTGGCGCTGTCCGAGCTGGTGGCGGTCACCCGCTCGCTGGAGGACGCCTTTCTCGAGCTCACCAAGGAGGCTGCATGACCGCGCTGCTCCGTGCCGAGGTCCTGAAGATCCGGACCACCCGGACCTTTCTCGCCCAGGCCGGCGCGGCGGTTGCGACGTCGCTGCTGCTCACCGGCCTGACCGCCGCGCTGATGGAGCCGACGGAGGAGTCGGTGCTGCTCGACGTCTTCTCGAGCGACACCAGCGGGATCTTCGTCTTCCTGCTCGCCGTGATCGGGATCACCGGCGAGTGGCGCCACCGCACCATCGCCGGGTCACTGTTGGCTGCCCCCGACCGGCGGCGCTTCCTGGCCGCCAAGACGCTGGCCTTTGCGGCCGTGGGGCTGGCGCTTTCGGTTGCGGTGTCGACGGCGGTGGCCGTGGTCGGCTATGCGTTCCTGTCGGCCCGCGGCCTACCCGTTCCGGCGGTCGCCGACGTGGCCACGCAGGGCGTCCGCCTGGCGCTGCTCGCGGCGATCGGCGGCGGGTTCGGGGTTGCCCTGGGCGGGCTCGTGAAGAACCAGGCCGGCGCGGTGGTGGCGGTGCTCCTCGCGGCGCTGCTGATCGAGCCGGTGCTGATCGCCCTTATACCGGAGGTGGCCCGTTTCGGCCCCTTCGCGGCCCTGCCGACCGCCGCCCTCGGCCTCTCCGCCACGGAGGCCGGTCTCCCGGACGTCGATCTGCTCGCTCCCGGCCTCGCCTGGCCGGCCCTGGTGGCCTGGGTGGCGGCCGCCTTCGCCGCGGCGTCGGAGCTCCTGCGCCGGCGCGATCTCGAGTAGCACTCAGGCCGGCGCCGCCTCCGGATCGGGCCCCACCTCGGCCGTGCAGAAGGCGCAGCGGTTGGCCAGCACAGGGATCTCACTCCGGCACTCCGGGCACGTGCGCGTCGTCTGATCGACCGGGGGCTCGGTCTTCATGCGGGACATCAGCGCGTTCATCGGCTTGACCACGAGGAAAAAGACCACGGCCGCGATGATCAGGAACGTGATCAGGGCGTTGATGAACAGGCCGTAGGTGAACTTGCTGCCGTTGATCGTGAAGCTCAGCTGCGAGAAGTCGGGCTCACCGCCCACGGCGGCGATCAGGGGCGTGATCAGGCTGCTCACCAGCGCGGTGATCACCGCCCCGAAGGCCGTTCCGAGCACAACCGCCACGGCCAGCTCGACCAGGTTTCCCCGCAGGATGAACTCGCGGAACTCCTTAAGCATCCGCGTGGTTGTACCGGAGCGTCTCGATGGAAGATGATGGACCGGCCCGACCAGAGAGGAGCTCCCTGTGGCCCCATTGAAGGTGGAGGTCGTCCCGTTCGGTCCCAGTTCCGACGAGGTGGAGGCGATGGCCACTGCCGCTCTCGACGACCCGAAGGTCAAGCGCCGGCTCGAGGGGACCAGGTACCGGCTTCTGTCGGCCGCACCGCTGGACGCCGGACCGGAGGCCGAGAACGGTGCGGGACCCACTCCGGTTCAGGCCACGGTGTACGACTACACCAACGAGCGGACCCTGATGATCGAGACCGGCAAGAAGGTGACCGTGCGGGAGACGGTGAGGCAGCCGCTGCCCACTCAGGACGAGCTTCGGGCCGCGGAGCGCAGGGTGCGGGCCGATCCCAAGCTGGGCGCGGGACTGAAGGACAAGCGGCTGCGGACCTACCGCCCCATGCCGCCGCTGGTCCTGGACGAGCTGCCCGACGGCCGAGTGGAGCGGATGGTCACGGTGGGCGTCCGTCCCGCCAACCGGCGGAGGGGCCGACACGAGATCGTGGGCGTGAAGCTCGCCACGGGCGAGGTCGTTCACTTCGAGGACGGGGCGCCGGGCGGCGGGCTGGCGAAGGACGCGCAGTGCGGCGTCGACGACGCCACTCAGCCCACAACTCCCATCGGCACGCCCGGCCGCGCGAAGGTCACCGTGAGCCGGGGCGGCGAGGTGCTGTGGACCTTCGTGGCAGTTCGGCCCGCGGTCTCTTCCGGCACGAACGGCTCCGGCGTGGAGCTGCGCCAGGTGGCCTACCGGGGCAAGCAGGTGTTCCGCCGGGCCCACGTGCCGATCCTCAACGTGCGTTACCGAAACGACGCCTGCGGCCCCTTCCGGGACTGGCAGAACGAAGAGGGCCGCTTCAAGGCCAACGGCGCCAACGTTGCGCCGGGATTCAAGCTCTGCCCCAACAAGGCCGAGACGATCCTCGAATCGGGCAAGGACCAGGGGAACTTCCGCGGCGTCGCGATCTACGTGGACGGCGAGGAGGTGGTGGTGGTCAGCGAGCTCGAGGCCGGCTGGTACCGCTACATCAGCCGCTGGCGCTTCCACGCCAACGGGGAGATCAGGCCGCGCTTCGGTTTCGGCGCGGTGGAGAACAGCTGCGTCTGCAACGTCCATTTCCACAACGCCTACTGGCGCTTCGACTTCGACATCGCCGGCGCCGGCCACAACGAGGTGGGCGAGTTCAACGACCCGCCGCTCAGCGGGCCGGACAAGTGGCACACGCTGACCCACGAGATCCGGCGTAAGCGCGACAAGCCGCACAAGCGTCGCTGGAGGGTGCGCAACACCCAGAGCGGCGAGAGCTACTCGCTGGTTCCGGGCGACGGCGACGGAAAGGCCGACTCCTTCGGCATCGGCGACCTCTGGGCGCTACGCCACCGCCCCGGTCAGATCGATGACGGCATCGGCTTCACCACCGACCTGGACGAGGCGCGGGCACACCTCAACCAGTTCGTCAACGGCGAGCCGATCACCGACACCAACGTGGTGCTCTGGTATGCGGGGCACTTCACCCACGACCTCCACGAGCACGAGGTGGGCCACATCGTGGGACCGCTGCTCCGGCCGCACGACTGGTAGCTCAGGATACGCCGCGTGCGGGAGGCGCCTGCGCCCCCCGCGCCGGCACCGCCGCGGCGCCGTCGCCGTCGGCCCCGTCCGGCTCCGGTTCGGGCGGCGGCGGCCCCTGGCCGCCGGCTCGCGCCATCGCCTCGGCCCGCGCCTGGGCCGGAGTGCGTCGCAGCGCGCCCATGAGGGGCAGCGCGCTGATCACGAGCAGCGCGGCCTGGCGGAAGGCCCAGGCGAAGCCCTCCCGGGCCGCGCCGGCGGTCTCCCGAATGATCTCCTCGTCGAAACCGGGCTTGGGCTCGAAGCGGTCCTCGGTGCCGCCGGTGTAGTCGTGCAGGGTGGACTGGATCACCAACCCGGCCAGGGGCGGCGGGATCTCCCAGTCGCCGACCACATCCTCGATGTCGTCGTCGGCAAACCAGGACATGTGGGCGGTCAGCGCGCCCCCGAAGGTCGCTATCAGCACCGCCACACCGATCGCGGCGCCCAGCTGGCGGGAGGTGTTGAGGATGCCGGAGGCCAAACCCAGCTCGGGGCCGGCCACCGCCCCCATCGCGCCCACGTTCAGAGCCGGGAAACCGACCCCCATGCCGATCCCGATCATCGCCAGCCCGGGGAAGATGCGCAGGTAGGCCCAGGCGTCGCCGGCGGTGGAGGGCAGGAACGACACCCACACCATCCCCACCGCCATCACGATGAGGGCGGGCTTCGCCAGCTCGCCCGGAGGGCGGGTGTCCGCCGCCCGCCCGACGAAGGGCCAGACGATCAGCCCGCACAGGGGCACCGGCGCGATCGCCAGCGCGGCCTCAAGCTGCGTGTAGCCCCACAGGTTCACGAACACCAGCGACAGCAGCAGCAGCGTGCCCAGCGCGCCGGCGCCGAAGAACAGCATCCCCAGGTTGGCGTTTCGGAACTGCTTGTTGGCCACGAGCGCCGGGGTGATCAGCGGGTTGGGAGCCCGCTTCTCCCACCACACGAACAGCACGCCGAGCAGGATCGCCCCCTGCATCAGGCTGAGCCACAACGGCAGGTCCCCCCCGAAGGGGTTGGCCTCGACCAGCGCGAAGGTGAGAAACATCACCGCGCCGCCGAGCAGCAGCATTCCGCGCACGTCCACCTGGCGCCCGGCGGTCAGGTCCCAGGTCTCGGGCCACCAGCGGAGAGCCAGCACGATTCCCAGGATCCCGAACGGGATGTTGATGAGGAAGATCCAGTGCCAGGTGGCCACCTCCACCAGCACCCCGCCGATCACGGGGCCGAGCGCCGACGACACCAGCGCCACCACCGCGATCAGGGCCAGGCCGAAGCCGCGCTGCTGCGGCGGGAACACGAGCACGGTGATGGCGAAGCCGAGCGGCGCGAGGATTCCGGCGCCGGCTCCCTGAACCACCCGGAAGCCGATCAGCCACTCCACCGACCAGGCGGCGGCGCACAGCGCCGAGCCAATCGTGAACAGCGCCAGGCCGGCGACGAAGAACCGGCGCCGCCCGAACTGGTCGGCCAGCCGTCCCATCGACACGAGCAGCACGGCGAAGACGATGTTGTAGGCGTTGATCACCCACGTGACCGTCGCTATGTCGGTGCTCATCTCGTCCTGCAGCTCGGGGATCGTGATGTTCACGATCGAGACGTCGATGAGCGACATCGCCCAACCGATCATCATCACCCCGAAGATCCGCCACTTGTGCTCGTAGAGGAACTCGGCCGGCGGGTTGACCCGTTCGGGACGCCCGCCCTCGACCGCCGCCTCGCTCACGGGTTCCTCCCGTCGAAGCGCTCGTCGGACGGCTCGTTGTCGTCGTCGGGCTCGTCGTTGTCGACCGCGTCGAAGTCGTTCGGGATGCCGTCGTCGTCGCTGTCGTCGTCGCCGCGCTGGGGCGGGGGGCGCAGCGCGCCGTCGGGGCCGAACTCGGGCAGCGTGCCGCCGGCCGCCGCCACGGCGATCAGCGACAGGTCGGTGAGCACGCCGGGCTCGTCGCCCGCAACGTCGTCGTAGCGCTTCTCGTCGTCGTCCCCCGCCTCCTCGTCGTCGTCGTAGAGGCGGCGCTCGATCTCCTCCCGGTCGGCCACCATCAGCCAGCGGTTGTCGCGCACCACGATGTTGGAGCCCACGGCGGTGATGAACTTCTCGCGGTCGGGCAGGTCGTCCTCGTCGACGCCGTCGAACAGCGCGGTCAGGTCCTCGCCCTCCATCTTGCCCGGGATGGTGAGCCCCATCAGCGACAGGATCGTGGGGGCCACGTCATGGGTGGAGGCGTACCAGTCGACGTCGTCGCCCGCCATGTCGCCGCCGGGGTGGCGGATCAGGTAGGGAACCTCGTAGCTCTCGCGGTGCGAGGTGGGCGCCGCCCGGCCCAGGTAGTCGTGCTCGCCCAGGGCGATCCCGTGGTCGCTCAGGAGGTAGACCACGGTGTTATCCAGGAGATCGCGGGACTCGAGGGAGTCCATCAGGCGGCCGACCCAGCGGTCGACGCCCTCGACGTGCTCCACGTAGCGCTCACGCACCCGGTCGCGCGCGTCGTCGCTGAAGCGCAGCTCCACGAGCCGGCCGTCCATCAGGCCGATGCCCTCCTCCTCCACCTCACCCGGTTTGACGTACACCAGCGGAACCTGAGTCGCGTCAAAGGGGTCGAAGGCGTCGATGGCCAGGAAGAAGGGCTGCTGGCGTTCGGCCTCCAGGCCGCGAAGGGCTCGGATTCCGGTCCGGATCGTGCGCGCGGCGGCCTCGCCGGCGCGGTCGATCGAAGGCAGCAGCTCGGTCTCGATGCCCGCCTCGGGCGGTCCTTCGGGCGGTGTGGGCGCCCCGGGGCTGCGCCGCACCTCGGGAAAACGCGGGCCGGCGAAGACCGGGTTGTCGGTCACGTACACGGTCGTCACACCGGCCGCCCGCATCACCTCGGTCATGAGCGGCTGGTGGTTCCAGACCGGATTGAAGCCGGGCACGTCCGGCATTCCGTCGGTTCGGCGCCAGTCCCGGAAGGGAAAGCCGCGCATGCCGGTGACCAGCGCCCGGCGCACGGGTAGGGCGGGCATCGACTCCGGGATGGCCCGGTCGAAGCGCAGCGAGTCGCCCGTCAGGTCGTCCAGGTTGGGCGTGTCGGCGGGCGAGTCGCCCTCGAACGCGTTCACGTGGCTGGCCCGCACCAGCGGAAGGACCACCAGCAGGATGTTCGGACCCGGGTCGCCGGCCTCCTGCGCCCCGGCGGCGCGCGGAGCCACGGCCGATCCCGCCAGAGCCGCGCCGGCGGCGGTCGCGCCCCCGCGGCGCAGCAGTCCACGGCGGGTGAGCGTCATCCGCCGAGGACCGCCTTGGCGCCCGTCGGGGCGAACTGGGGCAGCGTGCCACCGGCCTCGTCCTCGAGCACGCGCCAGAGCCGGTCGACGACCTCGGGATGCTCGGCCGCCACGTCACGCAGCTCCTGCGGGTCGCGGCGCTTGTCGTACAGCCGGCGGCGACGGCCCTCGCTGTCGGAGAGAAGAAACCAGTCGCGGTCCCCGCAGAGGACGTAGTTGTCGTAGCAGGAGGTGAAGTGTGGCCGCGCGGTCGGCTCGCCCCCCTCGAAGATCACCGACAGGTCCTCGCCGTTCATGATTCCGGGCGCACGGACGCCCATGAACGACAGGGCGGTGCGCGACAGGTCGTGCGTCGAGGCGAAGAACGGGCTGGTCTGGCCGGCCAGCTTGCCCTCGGGGTGCCGGATCATGCAGGGCACGTGGTAGATGTGCCACTGGGCCCGCGCGCCGTGCTTGCCCAGGACGCCGTCCTCGCCGAGGGTGAGCCCGTGGTCGGACATGTACATCACCACGGTCTCGTCGAGGAGGTTGCGGTCGGCCAGCTTGTTCATGAGCCGTCCGACCCACTCGTCCATGAAGGTGATCTCCGCGGCGTACAGCTCTCTGATGCGTTCGAGCGTCTCGTCGTCCACGTCAACGTCGACCACCCAGCTGTAGGGGGTCTCGAAGGGCTGGATCGGGGTGATCCCCTGCTTCTCGATGCCCTTCGGCCCTCCGAAGCGGTTCATGTACACGCGCGGCGGATCGAGCGGCTCGTGGGGGTCGAAGGCGTCGACTCCCAGGAAGAAGGGCCGACGCTGCTCCAGGTCGTCGAGCAGGTTGATGCCGCTGCGGATCACACGGGCGGTGGGATAGTCGTCGTCGCCGTCGCGGTAGATGCTGTTCCAGCCCATCATCGACCGCAGCCGGCCCACTTCCACCGTGTCGGAGAGCTCGGGCAGCAGGTAGCGCTCGATGGCTGAGCGCGGCGCCGGCCGGGTGAAGGGCTTGTTGAGAAAGCGGTAGGCCCCCTGGGAGTAGCTGGGCCGGGGCCAGTCCAGAGTGCGCCGGAAGTTGCCGAAGCGAGGCCCGATCAGGAACGGATTGTCGGTGCAGTAGGCGGTCTCGATGCCGGCGTCGCCGAGGGTCTCGGTGACGATCGGCTGGAAGTCGGGGATGGAGATCCACCCGGGACCGACCGGCAGCCCCTTGGTGGGCACGTAGTTGCGGTAGGGAAAGGAGCGGATCCCGGTGAGGAGGGCTCGGCGGGCGGGGCCCGTGGGCATGGCCTCAGGCACGGCGAGGTCGAACCGCAGGGAGTCCTTGGCCAGCGCGTCCAGGTTGGGCGTGTTGTTGCGGGGATCGCGGTTGTAGGCACCGATGAAGTCCGCGCGCGTGGAGTCGGTGAAGATCAGGACGACGTTGGGCGCGTCCGAGCCGTGATCGGTGGCGGGCTCGAAGTAGTCATCTCCGCATGCGGCGGCGCCCAGGGCGGCGGCCCCCGCCCCGCCGGCCTGAAGCAACCCTCTGCGTGTAAAGCCGCGGCGCGAGCCCATGCGTACCGGCCGGGTACGCTAGCTGAGCGCCCGGTTCACTCCCGCCGAGACCACTGGGTCTCAGGCCGCTCCCAGGGCTCGCCGTCGACCTCCAGGTTCACGCGCTCGTCGTAGAAGGCCACCCGGTCGCGGATCGGCTCCACCTCGCGCTCGGGGTCGGCGTAGCTCCAGGCGATGGCCTCCTCGCCGGCCACCGAGAGGTGCTCGGCCTGGCCCTTATAGGCGCACACGGTGCGGTGGTCGGTCGGCTCCACGGCGGCGTTCAAGTCCTCACGCGGCAGGTACCAGCGTGGGGGAAGCCCGGTCTCGAACAGCACGACCGCCCGCTCGCTCTCCGCCACCACCTCACCGCCGATGCTGATGCGTATTCGCCGCGAGGTTGAGCGGACGTCGAGGCGGTGGTAGGGATCGCGCGGGTGCCCGAAGAGCACCTCGTCCTCCTCGAGCCACTCGTCCAGCGCGTCGAAGTCGATCTGCACCAGGTCGTGCCGACGCTCCACGGCCTCCTCGGGGATGAGGTCGAGGCGAACGTCTTCCTCCGGAAAGAGCCACACGGGCAGCCGGTTGCTCTCGTGCAGCAGGCGGACGTTCTTGCTGTCCACCACGGTCTCGCCGCCGAGGCGCCCCCGCACCCAGCGGGGCGAGAGCTCCAGGAACTCCACCGACTCGGGTGGATCAAAGTTGAAGGAGCCCCCGGAGTTGCCGAACGGGGCCGTGCCGATGGTGAGCGACATGACCCGAGGGTATAGCCCTCCGCGCGCAGCCGGCCGAGCCGGCTGCTTGCGGCTTAGGACGAGGCGGCGGCGCTCACCTCTTCCGGCACCTCGATCTCGCGCTTGAGGATCTTGCCGGTGGGACCCTTCGGCAGCTCGTCGGTGAACCAGATCTTCCGCGGGTACTTGTAGGCGGCGATCCGCTCCCGCACGAAGCCGCGCAGCTCGGCGGCGTCGGCCTGCTCGCCCTTGCAGAGCACGACCGCCGCGGCCACCTCCTCGCCGAGCGCGTCGTCCGGCACGCCCACCACGGCGGCCTCCTGCACCGCCGGGTGCTCGTAGAGGATCTCCTCCACCTCGCGCGGATAGATGTTGTACCCGCCGCGGATGATCATGTCCTTCTTGCGGTCGACGATGAAGAAGTAACCGTCCTCGTCGATCTTCGCCATGTCGCCCGACTTGAACCACCCCTCGTCGGTGATCGACTCCGCGGTGGCGTCCGGGCGTTCCCAGTAGCCCGTCATCACGTTGTGCCCGCGGATCACGATCTCGCCGACCTCACCGCTGGGCAGGGCATTGCCCTCGTCATCCCAGACCTGCATCTCGACGCCCTCGATGGGCGTGCCGATCGAGCCCGCCTTGCGCTCCTTGTCCGGGTGATTGAACGAGGCGACCGGCGACGTCTCGGAGAGGCCGTAGCCCTCGAGGACCGCGCAGCCGAACTTCTCCTCGAAGGCACGAATCAGCTCAACCGGGATCGCCGCGCCGCCCGACATGCAGAGGCGGAGGGTCGACACATCCGTGGAGTCGGCCGCGCGCGCGTGCAGCAGCGCGTTGTACATCGTGGGCACGCCCTGGAACACGGTCACGCCGTCGCGCTCGAGCACCTCGAGCGCCTTCTCGGGGTCGAAGCGAGCCAGCATGGTGACGGTCGCGCCGGTGGCCACGGCACAGTTCATCGTGCAGGTCTGGCCGAAGGTGTGAAACAGCGGCAGTGCGCCGAGCAGCACGTCGTCCGGCCCGAACCTGCCGAGGTTGGACGCCGTGGTGACGCAGTTCATGCGCAGGTTCGCGTGGGTCAGCTCGGCCCCCTTGGGCTGCCCGGTGGTGCCCGAGGTGTAGAGGATCACCGCGGTGTCCTCCGCGTCGACCTCGGCGACCTCGTGGTCGGTGCTGTAGCCGCCCACGAGCTGCTCGAACTCGCCCGGCTCCACGGCGAACACCTCGGCGCCGGCCTCGGCCGCGCCCTGCTCGGCTTCGTCGGCGAAGCCGTGCCAGGCGAAGAGCAGCTTCGCCCCCGAGTCCCCGAGGTAGTACGCGATCTCGCGGTCCTTGAGCAGCACGTTCATCGGCACCACCACACCGCCGGCGCGCAGGATCCCGTAGTAGAGCGCGGGGAAGTAGGGCACGTTCGGCAGCATCAGGCCGACCCGGTCGCCCGGCTCCACGCCCTTCTCATCGAGCAGATGGGCGATTCGCGCCGCCGCGCAATCCAGCTGGTGGTAGGTCAGCTCGAAGTCGTCCAGCTTGAAGGCCAGGCGGTCGCTATGTCGCTCCGCGGCCTCGGTCAGGATCGTGGCCAGGTTCTCGCTCATTGCTGTCCTCCTCCCGGTGTGCGCACCCTACCTTGTCGCTACCGAAGTCTGGCCATCGGAGCGAGCGCTGTCCCCACCAGCGCCCCCACCACCACGTCGCCTGGGAAATGCACGCCGGTGTGCACGCGCGAGTACGCCACCAGCGCGGCAAGCGCGCGCAGGAGCACTGCAATGCGCGGCTGGGCTCCGGCCACCCCCGTGGCGAAGGCGAAGGCCGAGGCGGCGTGCCCGGAGGGAAAGGAGCGTGACCTCGGCATTCGCACGTGGCGGGCGAGGAGGGGACCGCGCTCGGGGCGCCCCCGTCTGCCCAGCGGCTTCAGGCCCGCGTTGACGATCAGCGAGGTGACCGCGATGGAAGCGATGCCGTCAACTGCGGCCTGGCGGCCCCGCTGTCCGTCCGCAAGCGCCAGCAGCCCGGCGATGGCGATCCACAGTCGCGAATAGTTGGCGGCCTCGGAGATCCGGTACATCGCCCGGTCGAGCCGCGGGATGTCGGTCTCGGCGATGGTCGCGTACAGCTCGGCGTCGAGGCGCTCGAGCTCCAGGAGCCAGTTGGGAGCGGGCACGGCGGCGGATCCTATGACGTGCGGGTGGCGCCGACACGCCGGTACCTGGTACATCGTCGACTTGACCCCACATATTGGGGTCAAGTCATCAATGCTCCGCCAACGGCCGAACCCGCTCCCCTACCCAGCACAGGTACGAGCCGCGCCTCAGCGCAGGCCCGACAGCGAGCTGCCCACGTCTCGCGCGACGTCGAACAGCGGGTCCGGCCAGAGGCCGAAGAAGACCGTGGCCGCCGCGAAGAGGATCGCCACCGCCGCCACCTCGGGCTGTGCGCGCATGTCGGCCTCGGGGGACCAGCCGGCCACGGGCTTGACCCGGCGACGGGGGAGGCCGGGCAGCTCCACCTCGTAGCGGCCCATCCACATCACCGCGATCACGCGCAGGTAGTACGCCAGCGAGACCACCGAGCCGACCACGATCACGATGCCGAGCCAGGTGTAGTCGCCGGACACGCTGGCGTCGATCAGATAGAACTTTCCGATGAAGCCGCCGGTGGCGGGAAAGCCGGCGAGGGAGAGCATCGCGATCGTCATCGGCAGCGCCAGCCAGGGCTGCGTACGGCCCAGGTCCTCGATCGCCGCGAGGTCGTCGCCGTGCTCGGAGACGCGCTCGCGCGCGATCACCACGGCGAAGGCCGCCACGTTCATCAGCAGGTACACCGCCAGGTAGAAGAAGGTGGCCCGTAGCCCCAGCTCGCTGGCCACCACCACGCCGGCCAGGAGATAGCCGGCCTGGGCGACGCTCGACCATGCCAGCAGCCGCTTGAGCGAGCGCTGGGCGATCGCGCCCACATTGCCGATCACGATCGTCACCGTGGCCAGCGCTGCCAACGCCGGCGCCCACTCCAGCTGCGACAGGCCCAGCGCGGACGCGAACAGGCGCAGGAAGATCGCGAAGGCGGCCGCCTTGGTCGCCACGGCCATGAACGCCGTGATGGGGGTGGGCGCGCCCTGGTAGACGTCCGGCGTCCACTGGTGGAAGGGGGCCACCGAGGCCTTGAAGGCGAGGCCGACGGCGGCAAACGCGATGCCCGTGAGCAGGAGAGGGTCGGCGATGCCCACGCTCTCGCCCACCGCGGCCCTGATTCCGTCCAGCTGCGTCGAGCCGGTGGCTCCGTAGATCAGCGCCAGGCCGTAGAGCAGCGTGGCCGAGCCCACCGACCCGATCACCAGGTACTTGAGGCCGGACTCCAGCGAGGTCCGGCGCCACAGCTCGGTCGCGCACAGCACGTAGAGCGGTATCGAGAGCAGCTCGAGGCCCACGAAGAGCACGATCAGGTTCTCGGCGCCGGCCAGGATCACCATGCCGGCGATCGAAGCCAGCAGGAGCGAGTAGTACTCGCCGTGCGAGGCCTCGCGAGGGGCGCGGCTTCGCAGCGAGAGCACGATCGCCACCAGTCCCGCCACGTAGAAGAGCATCGAGACGCCTAGCGTGAGCGCGTCCATCGATACGCCGCGCACGATGATCGGCTCGCGGTCGCCCGGCTCCCAGATCCAGATCGTGAGTCCGATGGCCGCGAGCAGCGCGATCGCCGTCAGCGCCGGCACCAGCTGGTGGCGCACTGCCCGGGAGCGGAACAGGCCGACCATCAGCACCACCACCGAGCCGCCCACCAGCGCGAGCAGCGGTGAGACCTCGCGGTAGTCGATCTCCGGGGCGGGGACGTCGGCGAACGGAGCGATCACTTGATGATCAGCACCTCTCCGTCCTCGGTCAGGGCGCGGGCCTGCAGCTCCTCGGCCACCGTCTCGGCCCGTTCGATCTTCTGCACGGTCGAGCGCTCGGTGCGCTCGACGACGAAGCTTGGATAGAGCCCGAGGATCACGATCAGCGCCACCAGAGGCGCCACCGCGGCGAGGTCGAGCCGACCCAGGTCACGCGACTCCACCGCCGGCCCCACGCGGTTGTGCATCGCGCGCTGGAAGAGGCGGATCATGTACACGGCGGCGAGCACGACGCCGATGCTCGCGACCGCCCCATAGATGAACTTGTCCTCCAGGGCGCCGAACAGGATCAGGAGCTCGCCCACGAAGTTCGCCGAGCCGGGCATGGCCAGAGTGGCGAACGTCGTTATCAGGAGCAGCGCCGCGAGTACGGGCGCCCGGAAGGCCATGCCCCCCAGCTGGGCGAGCGACTCGGTTCCCCCGGCGCGGAGCGCGATCACCCCTATCAGCAGGAACAGCGGCACCACCACCAGGCCGTGGTTGAGCATCTGGAAGACCGCCCCCTGGGCTCCCTTGGGGTCGAGGGCGAAGATGCCCAGCACGATGAACCCCAGCTGCGCGATCGAGGAGTAGGCCACCACGAGGCGCACGTTGTCCTGCGAGAAGGCCAGGATCGAGCCGTACAGGATGGAGAAGACGGCCATGATGATGAACAGCTCCTGCCAGTGCTGGGAGCCTTCGGGCATCACCGGGAGCACGATGCGCAGGAAGCCGTAGACCCCCACCTTGGAGAGCACGCCCGAAAGCAGCGCCAGCACCAGGATCGGGGTCGCCCGGTAGGTCTCGGGCACCCAGCCGTGCAGCGGGAAGAGGGGAGCTTTCACGAAGAAGGCGAGCGCGAACAGCAGCACGATCCAGTGCTGGCTTCCCTCCGGCACCGAGCGCTGCTCGAGCTCGGCGAGAGAGAAGGAGATCTGCCCGCCGTCGGGCGTGGCCAGCACGCCCAGCGCGACCGCCGCGGCGAGCATCAGCAGCGAGCCGGCCAGGGTGTAGATGACGAACTTGGTGGTAGCCCGGACCCGGTCGCCGCTGCCCCACCCGCCGATCAGGAAGTAGAAGGGCACCAGCATCAGGTCGAAGAACACGATGAACAGGGCGAGGTCCTGGGCCAGGAAGGCGCCCAGCACCGCCGTCTCGGCGAGCGCGAGATGGAAGAAGAAGGCGCGCGGCCGCTCGTGCTCGCGAAAGCAGGCCACGAGCGTGCAGGGGACCCAGGCCACGGCCGTGAGCGCGATCAGGAACAGGTTCAGCCCGTCGACGCCGAGCTGGTAGCGGATCCCCAGCTCGGGGATCCACTTGTCGTCGGTCACGTACTGGAGCCCGGTCCGGCCCGCGTCGAAGTCCACCAGCAGCAGCACCGCATAGACGAGTGCCCAGGCCGTACCGGCCAGCACGGACCAGCGCGCGAACCCCTGCGGCAGAAAGAGCCCGAGCAGCCCCGAGGCGAGGGGCAGGAAGAGCAGAATGGACAGGTGCAGGGTCACGAGCTCGCGATGAGGAAGTAGAGGGACAGCGCGGCGATGCCCAGCAGCAGCATGAGCGCATACGCGCGCAGGAAACCGGTCTGGATCGCCCGCGCCAGCGAGGTGCCCACTCGCACGATCCCCGTGGCCCCGCCCACGATGAAGCCCTGAACGAAGTCGGTCTCGATCACCCGCCGGCCGAAGCTGCCGGCGGTGGCCATCGGCCGCACGAAGACCGCGTCATAGAGCTCGTCGAAGTACCACTTGTTGACGAGGATGCGGTGCACGGTCGCGAAGCGGTCGGCCAGCCGCAGGGTGGTGCCGGGCCGCCGGATGTAGAACACGTAGGCCAGCCCGATGGCGAAGAGCGCGACGACACCTCCGGCCGCCAGCCCGGTCCACTCTGCGCCCTCGCTGGGCGTGTCGTCGAGGTAGATCGAGTCCTCGAAGGTGGGCTCGAGGAAGTGCTCCAGCGTGTCGGTCAGGCCGGGCACCCCGATGACCCCCGCCACCAGGGACAGCAGCGCCAGCGGGACCATCGCGAACTTCATCGGCCACGATCGCTCGGCCACGTGATGCTCCGGCCCGGGAAAGCCCACGTCGGTGTCCTCGGACTCGCCCGTGGCCGGGTTCATGGGGTCGCCGTGCGCCACGTGACCGCCCTCCAGCTCGCGCGCCTCGGGCACCGGATCGCCGAAGAACACGCGGAAGACCATGCGGAAGGCGTAGAAGCCGGTCATGGCAGCCGCCAGATAGCCGCCGAGGGCCAGCACCACCCAGCCGCCGCCGCGGTTCAGGGTGTAGGCGAGCACCTCGTCCTTGGAGAAGAATCCTGCCGTGAGCGGGAAGCCGGACAGGGCCAGCGCGCCGATCGCAAAGGTGATGAAAGTGAACGGCATGGCCTTCCGGAAGCCGCCCATGCGGTCGACGTCCTGGATGCCCGCCATCGCGCCGATCACCGAGCCCGCGCCCATGAACAGAAGGGCCTTGAAGAAGGCGTGGGTCATCAGGTGGAAGAGCCCGGCGCCGTAGGCCGCCGCCGACACGCCCAGCACCATGTAGCCGATCTGCGAGATCGTCGAGTAGGCGATGATCCGCTTGAGGTCGGTCACGGCGAGCGCCACCGTGGCCGCGAACAGGATCGTGGCGCCGGCGAGGATCGCGCTGATGTCCGCGGCGGTGGGCGCCAGCTGGAACAGCGGGTAGGTGCGGGCGATCAGGTACACGCCCGCGGTGACCATGGTGGCGGCGTGGATCAGAGCCGACACGGGGGTGGGGCCCTCCATCGCGTCGGGCAGCCAGGTGTGCAGCGGCAGCTGCGCCGACTTGGCGAAGGCGCCCACCAGGATCAGCAGGCAGGCGGCCACCAGCGTCCCGTCGTCGGTTCCGAACACCTCGGGCGCCCGCTCGAAGACGCCGGCGTAGGTCAGTGAGCCGGTCTCGCTCAGCAGCAGGAACGCGGCGATCACCAGGCCCACGTCGCCGATCACGTTCATCACGAAGGCCTTGATCCCGGCGTGGGTGGCCGTGGTGCGCCGGTACCAGAACGAGATCAGGAGATACGACGCTGCGCCCACGAACGCCCAGCCCACGATGAGCAGCACGAAGTTGGCCGCCAGGACCAGCAGCAGCATCGAGAAGACGAAGTAGTTGAGGTAGGCGAAGTAGCGCGCGAAGCCGCGGTCGCCGCCCATGTAGGCCACCGAGTAGACATGGATGAGAGTCGACACACCGCTGACCACCAGGCACATGAACACCGACAGCGGGTCGATGAGGATGGCCAGGTCCACGTCCACCCCGGCGGTGGCCGCGTAGGTCCAGGCCGAGTCCACCAGGTGGCGCTCCTCGGCGGGCAGGTCCTGCATCTCGATCAGCGCGCCGATCGAGGCGACGAACGACAGGCCGATCGCGGCGCTCGCGATCCAGCCCGGGAGGCGAGTCGGGAGCACGCGCCAGCCGAGCGAGATGATCAGGAGTCCCGCCAGCGGAAAGGCGAGGATGAGCCAGCCGTAGCCGGTGGCGCTCACCCGCGCAGCTCCGTCATCTCATCCACGTCGATGCGGAGCCGGTTGCGGTACATGGCCACGATGATCCCCAGGCCGATCACCACCTCACAGGCGGCGATCACCATCACGATGAGCGCGAAGACCTGGCCGTCGTGGCTGCCGTGCATGCGCGCGAACGCGATCAGGGCCAGGTTCCCCGCATTGAGCATCAGCTCGAGGCAGAGCAGCACCACCAGCGGATCGCGCCTGATGATCACGCCGGCGGCGCCGATGCAGAAGATGAACGCCGAGAGGACGAGGAACCAGGTGATGTCCATCAGCTAGACACGTACCTCCAGCGTCTCGGTGCCGGGCGGGGCGCCGGGCTCGCGTAGGTCCTCCTCAGGCAGCCCGCGCCGGCGCCGCGCCAGGACGATGGCGCCCACCGCGGCCACGAGCAGCAGGAACGACGCCGCCTCAAACGGCAGCAGGAAGCGCTGCAGCAGCAGCGCCCCGATCTCCGCCGGGGCGCCGAAGCCGGGCGCCACCTCCGGGCCCCGCGTGTCGAGCGCTCCCAGGCCGGTGCCGATGATCGCTATGCACAGCTCGAGCCCGATCGCCACCGCGAACAGGGGCCCGAACGATGTGACCAGGCTGTCGTCGGGGCGCAGGGCCTCGTCCTGACCGCCGATGTAGGCGACCACGAAGATGTAGAGCACCATCACCGCGCCGGCGTAGACCACCACCTGGGCCGCGGCCAAAAACTCCGCGCTCAGCAGCAGGAACAGCATCGCCAGCGCCACCAGATGGACGACCAGTGAGAGCACGCAGTAGAAGGGGTTGCGCAGCGCGATCACACCGAGCGCGCCGGCCAGCGCTCCCAGCCCGGCGACGAAGAAGAGAAGCTGCTCGAACCACATGCCTACTCGCCTTCGCGCCGCAGCGGCGTGTGCTCGGGCGGGTCGGCCAGGAGCATCTCCTTGGTGAAGATGAGGTCGCTGCGGCTGTAGTCGGCCAGCTCGTAGTCGTTGCCCATCGTGATCGCGTCGAAGGGGCAGGCCACCTCGCAGTAGCCGCAGAAGATGCAGCGGGCCATGTTGATCTCGTAGACCGCCGCGTAACGCTCCCCGGCGGACACCTGGTGCTCGGGCGTGTTCTCCGCCGCCACCACCCGGATGCACTTGGCCGGGCATGCGGCCGCGCAGAGCGAGCAGCCCACGCACTTCTCGTGCCCGGTGTCCTCGAAGCGGTGAAGCTTGTGACGGCCGCGGAAGCGCGGGTAGACCGGCGTCTTCTCCTCCGGGTACATGATCGTGACCGGGCCCTCGACCACGCGGGCGAGGGTGGTGCGCAGGCCTCGCAGCGTCTCGCCGAAGATGCGGTAGGCGGCTCCGACCCCACCGGGCTCGGGCCCCCTCGGCACCGGGACCGCTGCGTCTTCCCAGGAGCTCACGTGACCACCAGCACGATCGCGGTCACCAGCACGTTGAGGGTTGCGAGCGGCAGCAGGATCTTCCAGCCGAAGGACATCAGCTGGTCGTAGCGCAGCCGCGGCAGCGAGGCACGCACCCAGATGAACAGGAGCACGAACGCCAGCAGCTTGATGATCATCCACAGCGGCGCCAGGGCCACCGGTCCCGGGCCGTGCCAGCCGCCGAGGAAGCAGGCGGCGGCGATGCTGGAGATGATCACGACCTCGATGTACTCGGCCATGAAGAACGAGCCGAAGCGCATCCCCCCGTACTCGGTGTTGAAGCCGCCCACGATCTCCGCGTCACCCTCGGGGAGGTCGAAGGGAGCCCGTGCCGACTCCGCGAACCCGGCCACCATGAAGATCACGAACCCCACGAACTGCGGCACGATGTACCAGATCGAGGTCTGGGACTCGACGATGTCGACCACGGACAGCGACCCCGCGGTCATGGCCACCCCGAGCAGCGAGAGGCCGAGGGCAACCTCGTAGGAGATCAGCTGCGCCGCCGCGCGCATCGCGCCCAGGAACGAGTACTTCGAGCCGGACGCCCAGCCGCCGAGCACCAGCCCGTAGAAGGCCAGCGACCCGAAGGCGAAGAAGTACAGGAGCGCGATCGGCACGTCGATCCCGTACAGCCCGACGTCGCCTCCCCAGGCGCCCTTCGGCCCGAAGGGGATGATGGCCAGCGTGGCTACCGCGGTGAGGATCGAGATCATCGGCGCGATGGCGAACATCCAGGGCACCCCTGTCTCCGGCGTGAAGCGCTCCTTGGACAGCAGCTTGAACACGTCCGCCGCCGGCTGAAGCGCGCCGTAGGGCCCCACGCGGTTGGGGCCGACGCGGGACTGGAAGCGGCCCAGGAGCTTGCGCTCCACCAGCAGGATCACCGGGACGATCGTGAGGATGAAGGCGAAGATCACAATCGCCTTCACGATCAGCCAGATCGTGCTCTCGAGCATCAGCCGACCTCCGCAGGGCGGCGCGCCGGGGCGACCTCGACCGGGCCGTCCGGCAGGTCGGCGGGCGACATGAACACGCTGCCCCGGGGGACACCGGTGCGGACCGCGGCGACTGCCACGGCCGACTCATCACCCACGGTGAGTTCGACCTCGTCGCCGCTGACCACGCCGAGCGCGCTCGCGTCGTCCACCGAGAGCTCGGCTCGGGCGGTCGCGTCGAGAAAGCGCAGTGAGGGGGAGTGCCTGATCCCGCCGCCCGTCCACAGAGTGGGCGCGCCCGCCAGGCGCAGCTCACCCGAGAGCGTGGGCGGTTCGGCCAGTGCCTCGTCGGAGGGGCGCGCCACCGGCAACGACGAGGCGGCGCCCCGCTCCTGCCAGCGCAACCCCTGGCCCCCGATCTGCTCGAGCGTCAGCCCCGAATAGAAGGGCACGGAGTCGGCCACCAGCGCGGTGACCATGGGAGCGGTGAGGGCACCGCTGCTCGCGTCCAGTCGCTCGCACAGGTCGGCCAGAACCTGCCAGCCGGGCCGGACCTGGCCGGCGTGGCCCAGCGCCTGACGCACCCGCTGGACCCGGCCGTCGGGGTGGGTGACCGTGCCCTCCTTCTCGGCGTAGGTCTCGGCCGGGAAGATGATGTCGGCCTCGCGCTCGAGCGCTTCGCTGGGGAAGCTGCTGAAGGCGATCACGCTCGTGGCCTCCTCCAGGACCGCCTCGGGCAGCTCGGTCTCCAGTAGCAGCAGGGCGCCACCGGCTCGGTTCGGCTCGCCCGCCTCGGGAGCGTCGGTCAGTCCCGGGCCCAGGGTCGGCGAGCAGCCGACCTCGCGCAGGCCGCGACCGTTCGCCGCCGTGGGGATGCCGATCAGGCCCGACTCGGGCTTGTCGGCGATCCTCAGCGCTCCGGCCACCGCCACGAGGGCTTCGGTGGCCTGGGCGCCGCGCTCGCCCGCGAGGAGCCGCTCGCCCCAGAGGATCACCACATCGCCCGCGTCACGCAGGTGGTCGGCCACGGCACGTACGGCCGCGGCCGGGTCGGACCCGGCGAAGCCGCCGTTGGCCGGCGCGGCGCCGGCCGCCTCGTGCGGCCGGCCGGCGACGAACCCGGCGGACGCCCCGGCCCGGCGGGCCAGCTCCTCGAGCGAGGCCCCCGACGTGCGCGGGGAGCCCAGCGCCGCCGCCAGCGCCGCCAGGCCGGCCTCCGTGCGGCCCGGAGCGAAGCGGAGGGCGGCGGAGGCGTTGGTGTCGAGCGCCGAGGGGCGGCTCGAGGCCGTGAGCAGCTTGGCCCGGTTGCGGCGAACGGCCTTGCGGATACGGAGGTCGAGGATGGGGGCCTCGTCGAGCGGCTCGGTGTCCACCACGAGGATCACGTCGGCGTGGTCGATGTCGGACACCTGGGCGGCGAGGTCGGTGCGCGCCAGCGTGCGGGCCAGCTCCGGGTCGCCCGCGGGCCCCGCCGTGAGGTGAGGCGAGCCGAGCCCGGTTCGCAGGAGCTGCTGCACGAGGAAACCCTCCTCGTTGGTGGCCCCGCCGCCGACCTGGGCCACGGTGTTCGCGCCCGACTTCTCCAGCGCCGCCGCCGCCTCGGACAGCGCCCGCTCCCAGCTGACCTCGCGCAGGTAGCCGCCGTCACGCACCATCGGCGACGTGATCCGTTCCGGCGAGGAGAACGCCTGGTAGCCGAAGCGGCCCTTGTCGCACAGCCAGCCGTCGTCCACCGCCTCGTTGTCACGCGCCAGGACGCGCACGACCTTCACGTCATCGCGGATCGTGAGCTTCACGTTGCACTGGGACGGGCAGAGGGTGCACACCGTGCCGGAGTCCTCGATGTCCCACGGCCGGGCGCGGAAGCGGTAGGCGGTGGAGGTCAGGGCGCCCACCGGGCAGAGCTCGATGATGTTGCCGCTGAAGGGGGCCACATAGGGCCGGCCGTCGTTGGTGCCAACGAAGGTGTGGTCGCCGCGCTCGAGGAACACCAGCTGGTAGTCCTCGGCCACCTCCTGCGAGAAGCGCACGCAGCGGTAGCAGAGGATGCAGCGCTCCCTGTCGATTGCCACCAGCGGTGACAGCTCGAGCGGCTTCTTGAAGTGGCGCTTCGGCTCGATGTAGCGCGAGCGCCCGGCCCCCCAGCCGTAGGAGATGTCCTGGAGCGGGCACTCGCCACCCTTGTCGCAGACCGGGCAGTCGAGCGGGTGGTTGACCAGCAGGAACTCGACGATCGCGTTCTGTGCATGCTTGACGCGGTCGGAGGTGGTGTTGACGACCATCCCGTCGCGCACCGGGGTCGAGCACGAGGTCTGCAGCTTCGGGATGCCCTCGATCTCGACCAGGCACATGCGGCAGGCGCCCACGGGCTGGCCCAGCTTGGGCTCGTAACAGAAGTAGGGGATCTCGACGTCGCCGTGCTTGGCGGCGTCCACCAGCATCGCCCCCTCCGGCGCCTTCACCTCGCGACCATCGATCTCGAAGGTGATCCAGTTGGTCTCCGGGCGGGCCATCGCTTCTCAGCCCACTCCGGCTTCCCGCACCGCTCCCAGCTCACCGGCGCCGGCCGGCTCGATGGAGGCGATGTCACGGCGGGCGCGGGCATTCTCCATGTGCTGCTCGAACTCGTCGCGGAAGTGCTCCAGCATCGAGCCCACCGGCATCGCCATCGAGTCGCCAAGCACGCACAGACAGTTCCCGATGATGTTGCCCTGAACCTGGGCCATGATGTCCAGGTCCATCGGGGTCCCCTCGCCCTCGTCGATCCGCTCGAGGGTCTTCACGGTCCAGTTCGTGCCCTCGCGGCAGGGCACGCACTTGCCGCACGACTCGTGCCGGTAGAACTCGGCCAGCCGCAGCGCCAAGGGCACGAGCGGCTCGCTGTCGTCGACCACGATGATCGCGCCGGAGCCGAGCATCGAGCCGGCCTCGGCCATCGCCTCGAAGGTGTAGGGCAGGTCGAGATGCTCCTCGAGCAGAACCGGCGCGGATGAGCCCCCGGGAAACCAGCACTTGACCCGGCGCCCCTCGGGCGGCCCGCCCGCGAGGTCGTAGACGATGTCGCGCCCCGAGATGCCCAGCTCGACCTCGTAGTTGCCGGGCCGCTGCACGTTGCCCGAGACCGACACGATCTTGGTGCCGGTCGAGTTGCCCTCGCCCAGGCCGCGGTACCAGTCGGCGCCCTTCTCGATGATCAGCGGCGTGTTGCAGAGGGTCTCGACGTTGTTGATCAGCGTCGGGCCCTGGTAGAGGCCCTGGTTCGCGGGGAAGGGAGGCTTGAGCCGCGGGTTTCCGCGCTTGCCCTCGAGGGCGTCGAGCAGGCCCGTCTCCTCGCCGCAGATGTAGGCGCCCTGGCCGCGGTGCACCACGAGATCGAAGGAGTGGTCGGTGCCCAGGATGCGCCGGCCGAGGAAGCCGCGCTCGTAGGCCTCGGCCACGGCGGCGTCGAGGATGTCGGCCTGCAGCTCGTACTCGCCCCGGATGAAGATGAAGCCCTTGTTGGCGGCCGCGGCGATCGAGCCGATCACGCAGCCCTCGATCAGCAGGTGCGGGTTCTTCTGCATGAGCAGGCGGTCCTTGAAGGTGCCCGGCTCGGACTCGTCCGCGTTGCAGCACAGGAACTTGTCCATCGTCCCCTTGGGGATGAAGCTCGCCTTCTTGCCCATCGAGAAGCCGGCGCCGCCGCGGCCACGGAGCCCGGACTCCTCGAGCTGATGGAGCACCTCCTCCGGCCTCATCTCCATCAGCGCCTTGCGCAGCGACCGGTATCCGCCGAGACGCTCGTAGACGGCGATCGTGTGCAGATCCGGCTCGTCGATGGTCGCCAGCAGAACGCGGGTCTCGCTCATCGCTCGTCGTCTCTCTCAGGCGTCTCGCTGGTGCCGGGGTCGAGCGGCTCCGGCGGCGCGGGCACTCCTTCCTCCGGCCCGACGGCCGGAGGCACGTCGAGCAGGGCCGCGTCCTTCCAGGTGCCGCCGGCCGGATGCACGTCCGGCTCCTCCGGCGGGCCCTCCGGCTGAGGCACGGTCGCGGGGAGGCTGTAGCCGGGATCGGGCAGCCCGCGACCGGGCAGCACTTCCTCGCCGGCCTTCATGGCACGCACGACCTCGGCGGCGTCCGATTCGGTGAGCGGGCCCACGAAGCGGCCGTTCACCGAGGCCATCGGCGCCATGTCGCATGCCCCGAGGCACTCGAACTCACGCACCTCCACGTCGTCGAGGCCCTGGTCCGCGGCCTCCGCGGCGACCGCGTCGTACACGGCCTTGGCGTTGCGCACGTGGCAGGCCACGCTGGTGCACACGTACAGGTAGCGGCTGCCGCTGGGCTGCGTGCGCAGCATGTCGTAGAAGGTGGCCACGCTCGACAGGTACGCGGGGGTCACCTGCATCACCGCGGCCACCTGGCGCATGGCCTCCGGCGAGCACCAGCCGTGCAGGCGCTGAGCCGCGCCCAGTGCCGGCAGGGTGGCCGAGTGCCGGTCGGGATAGAGGCCCATCAGCCGCTGGATCTCCCTACGCAGCCCCTCGGGCACCTCAACGTCGGCGGGGTCCGGGACGGTGGCCGGGTCCTCGTCGAGCCGGACGGCCTCGTCCCAGCCGGGGGGCAGCGGCGCGGCGCGCAGCGCGCCCTCGTCCCCGATCTCCTGCATCCGATCCGGGGTCACCGGTCGACGCCGCCCAGGATCGGATCGAGCATCGCCACGCAGGCGATGAAGTCCGCGATCAGCGAGTCCTTGGCCATCTCGGGCAGCGCCTGCAGGTTCACGAAGCTCGGGTCACGCATGTGTACCCGGGCCGGCTTGGCCGACCCATCGGCCCGCACGAAGCAGCCGAGCTCACCGCGCGGCGACTCGATCGGCGCATAGACCTCGCCCGGCGGAACCCGGAAGCCCTCGGTCACGAGCTTGAAGTGATGTATGAGCGCCTCCATCGAGGTGGCCAGCTCGTGGCGGGGCGGAAGCGCGACCTTGCGGTTCGGAGTGATGTACGGGCCCTCGGGCAGGCCGTCGAGTGCCTGCTCGATGATCTTCAGCGACTCGCGCATCTCCTCAACACGCACGCGGAAGCGGTCGTAGTTGTCGCCCACACTGCCGACCGGGACGTTGAAGTCGAACTGCTCGTAGCCGCAGTAGGGCATGGCCTTGCGCAGGTCCCATGCATGGCCGGACGCACGCAACAGCGGGCCCGTCACCCCCAGCGCGAGCAGGCGTTCCTGGGACACGATGCCCGTGCCCTTGGTGCGCTGGAGCCAGATCTCGTTGCGGTCGAGCAGCGCCATGTACTGGTCGATCCGCTTGCGCATCACCTCGACGAAATCGCGGGTCTTCTGCTCGAACCCAGGCGGGATGTCCTCCATCACCCCGCCGACCTGGAAGTAGCGCGTATGGATGCGCTGCCCGCTGGACATCTCGAACAGATCGAGCGCGAGGTCGCGGTCGCGGCAGCCCCACCAGAGCATCGTGATCGCGCCGAGGTCGAGCGCCCCGGTGGCGATCCAGAACAGGTGCGAGGCCACCCGGTTCAGCTCCAGGTGGATCACCCGCAGGAACTGCGCGCGGGGCGGGACCTCCTCGCCCAGCAGCCGCTCCACCGCCATGCAGAACGTCATCGCGTTGAAGTAGTAGGCGAGGTAGTCCATCCGCTCGACGAAGGTGATCGCCTTCCAGTACTGCTGGTCCTCGCAGCTCTTCTCGATGCCGGTGTGGACGTAGCCGATGATCGGCTTTACGTCGCGCACCACCTCGCCCTCGAGGGTGGTCAGCAGCCGCAGAACCCCGTGCGTCGCGGGGTGGTGCGGGCCGATGTTGATCGTGAAGAGCTCTTCGCTCGTGTCGAGGTCGGCCGGGGTGACGGCGTCGGTGCCCGCCACCGGCGGCTCGCCCAGGCGCTCCATCGTCACCGAGCGCTCGCGCTCGCGGTAGGGAACCTCCAGCGCGGCGGCGCTCGGGTCGGCCGGCGGCCTGGGCTCGTCAGTCATACCAGCGCGGGTACTTGTCCTCGTTGAAGGTGAACATCACGGGCTCGCCGCCCATGGGGAAGTCACGCCGCTGGGGAAAGCCCTCGTAGTCCTCGGGCATCAGGATCCGACGCAGGTCGGGATGGCCCTCGAATACCACGCCGAACATGTCGAAAACCTCGCGCTCCTGAAAGTCGGCCGTCGGAAAGAGGTCGGTCACGCTTGCCAGCGTCGGCTCGTCCACGCCGAGCCGCGTGCGCACGTTGAGGCGCTCGGCCCGCTCCATCGACAGCAGCTGGTAGTGCACCCCGAGTCTCGGCTCCTCCGGCAGGTAGTCGCAGCCGTGCAGGCTCATGAGGTAGGGCCAGGGTTCGTCGTCGGACTCGCGCAGGTAGGCGAGCACCTCGTGCACGGCGGGCGGATCGACCTCGAGCGTCGCCTGCTCGCGAAAGAAGATCGTGCCCGTGACAGCGTCGTCGGCAACCCGCTCGCGGACCCGTTGTGCGATCAGCTCGAGGCCGGTCGCGTCAGGCAATTTCCTCGGTCCCCTCCGCCTGGTAGCGCTCCCGCCAGCCCATGTCGGGGTTGCCCATGATCTTGTCCTGCAGCTTCATGATCCCGTAGATGAGCGCCTCGGGGCGCGGCGGGCAGCCCGGGACGTAGACGTCGACCGGCAGGAACTTGTCGGCACCGGCCACGACCGCGTAGTTGTTGAACATCCCGGCGGTGGACGAGCAAGCGCCCATCGCGATCACCCACTTGGGCTCGAGCATCTGCTCGTACAGGCGGCGGATGACGGGCGCCATCTTGATCGAGACACGGCCCGAGAGGATGAGCAGGTCGGCCTGGCGGGGAGAGAAGCGGATCACCTCGGCGCCGAAGCGCGAGAGGTCGTTGCGCGGGGAGGCGATCACCGTGATCATCTCGATCGCGCAGCAGGCCAGCCCGAACCCAAGCGGGAAGAGCGCGTTCTTGCGCGCCCAGTTCTGGGCGTCCTCGAGCTTGGTGAACAGAAGCCGCTGCTGCACCTCCCGCTCGAGGTCCTCCTCTTCGAGTTCGCCCCGGAGCATCTGCTGCGCGCGCAGCTGCCGCACCCGGAGATCGTCGACCTTCGTCCGGGTCACTTCCATTCGAGGGCCCCCCTCTTCCATACGAACACGAACGCCACCAGCAGGAGTACGACGAAGATGATCGTCTCGACGAGCGCGAAGACTCCGAAGGCGTCCAGCTGAAGCGCCACGGGGTACAGGAACACGACTTCGATGTCGAACAGGATGAACAGCATCGCGATCAGGTAGAAGCTGATCCCGAAGCGGAAGGTGCTCTTTACCTCGGAGGGCAGGCCACTCTCGTAGGGCTGGCTCTTGACCTTCCCCGGGCGCGAGGGCCCGAGGGCGTGATTGGCGAGGGTGAAGGCAACGCCGATGCCGAGACCCAGCAGCAAAAAGACGAGGGCTGGCAGGTAAGCCTTGAGCACTTCAGCCGGGAGGTATAACGCAAGCTTGTGCAGCGCTGCCACATAGTGCGAATGGACACCCGTTGAGCGGGCTCCATATGGCCGCCGGGATTGCGGTCCTGGTGGCCAACGCCGTGGCCGCCGGCTGGGGCGCCGTGGGGTGGCTCCGCAAGGACGCCCGGGCCTCGATCGTCTTCTGGCCGCTGCTCCGTGTGGCGCAGGCCACGGTAGTGGTGCAGGTGCTGATCGGCCTGTTGCTGCTGGCCCGCGGCGCGTCGTCGCCCGACGGCCTCCACGTGGCCTACGGGATAGCTCCGCTGCTCATCACGCTGGTCAGCGAGGCGATGCGCGCGGGCGTGGCCCAGAGGGAGCTGGACAGCGTCGACGACCTAGAGGCGCTCGACCGTCCGCAGCAGGTGGCGCTGGCCCGGCGGGTGGCGCTGGGCGAGATGGGCGTGATGACCGTGGGCGCCCTGCTGATCCTCACGCTGGCGCTGCGGGCGTATCAGACCGGCGGGGGTTGAGCTCCGCTCGGGGCGCTGCGGCGGGCGCTGGCGTCGCCCGGGGGCTGGGTAGGGGAGCGGGTTCGGCCGTTGGCGGAGCATTGATGACTTGACCCCAATATGTGGGGTCAAGTCGACGATGTACCGGGTAGCACACCCCCTTACCCCGCAATCAAGCCGCGCTTCGCGAACGGCGCCGCCCCGGGCGGGGCGCCACGGCGCCCCTAGCGCCCGGACGTGGCCGCAGCTCGATGGCGTCCAGGTCGAAGCCCGCGGGCAGCTCGAGGTCGTGCTCGGCGAGCAGCTCGGGGTCGCCGAGGAGCTCTCGGCAGTCACCGTCGGCCACCACCCGGCCGCCGGCGAGGATCACGGCGCGCTCGCACAGCTCGGCCGCCAGTGGCAGGTCGTGGGTCGTCACGAGCATGGTGCGATCGATCCGGGCCAGCACCTCCAGCAGCTCACGTCGCGCCCGCGGGTCGAGGTTGGCCGAGGGTTCGTCCAGCACGAGCAGGCGCGGGTGCATGGCCAGCACGGTGGCGATCGCCACCCGCCGCCGTTCCCCCATCGAGAGCTGGTGGGGCGCCCGCGGCCCGGCCGCCTGCATGCGCACCGCACCCAGGGCCTCGGCCACCCGTTCGGGCACCTCGTCGGGGGCGAGCCCCATGTTGAGGGGACCGAAGGCCACGTCCTCCTCGACCGTGGGCATGAAGAGCTGGTCGTCGGGGTCCTGGAACACGAGACCCACCCGCAGCCGCAGCTCGGCCAGAGTGTCCGGCCCCACCTGGAGACCGGCCACCTCCAGCGCTCCGGTTCCCGACATCAACCCGTTCAGGTGAAGCATCAGCGTGGTCTTGCCGGCGCCGTTGGGGCCCAGCACGGCCACGCGCTCGCCGTGAACCACGTGTAGCTCGACGCCGCTGAGCCCGGGCTGGCCGTTGGGGTAGCTGTAGGCGAGCCCCGAAGCATGTATCGCGCAGCTCATGCCAGCGCTCCCGCGGCCACCCGCAGCGGCACGATGGCGAGGAGCACGAGCACCACGAAGATCGCGTCGGGGCGGCGCAGTACCAGCGGCGTGAGCTGCGGCATCTGGCCGCGGTAGCCGCGAGCCAGCATCGCGTGATAGACCCGCTCGCCGCGGGCGTAGGTGCGGAGGAACATCGCGGTGGCCACTCGGCCGAGGGCCCCGGCGTGAAGCGCGGTGCGGGGCCGGTAGGCACGCGCTGCGAGGGCCGCCCGCATGCGTCCGACCTCCTCGACGATCACGAACAGGTAGCGGTACATGAAGGCCGCGATCAGCACGAACAGGCGCGGGACGCGCATCGCCTCGAGCCCGCGCAGGACGCTCGGGAAGGATGTGGTCACGCCCAGGAGCACGGCGCTCACGGTGCCGATCGCGGCCTTGGCCGCCACGGCCGCGAAGATGCGCAGGCCTTCCTCGTGAACGGTCAGGGGGCCCAGCTGCCACTGCTGGCCGCCGCTGCGCACGAACGGCAGAAAGAGCCCGACCAGCAGAACGACCGGCAGCACGAAGCGGGCCCGGCGCCAGATCTCGGGGGCCGGCACCCGGCCGGCCACGGCCACGGCCGCCAGGACCGCCGCGCAGGCCACGTAGGCCGGCCAGGCGCCCAGCGGGGTGGTGACCGCCACAAGCGTCACCGCAACCAGCCCGATGATCTTGGCCCGCGGGTCCAGACGGTGGACCGGGCTGGCGGGGTCCCCTGCCAGCCCGGTCAGGTCGAGCGAGTGGTTGCAGACGGCGTTCAGGCCGGAGCCCCCCTCGCGGGCGCCTGGTGGGGCCGGCGCCTCAGGAGATACGCAAGTCCGTACCCGATCGCGAACACTGCGAGCGTGCCGACGAAGCCCGCGAGGCCGGTGGCCAGGCGCTCGTTCTCCACGCCGGGGAAGGCATAGTCGGGGATCGGGGAGTCCTCCTGGATTCCCGCCAGCTTGCCTCGGTCGAGGAACTGCTTCTCCTCGGCGACCTTCTCGAGTCCGTCCGGGCTCGCCGAAGCGAACGGCGACACGGCCGTGGCCAGGCCAACGGCCAGCGCGAGCCCGAGGATGACCATGATGCGAGTGGAGACCTTCATGCGGAGACCCTCCCTTGGGCGATGGGCTGGGGCGCGGGCGCCGGCAATTGCTTGAGCTCCTCGGGCGCGAGGGCCACCAGGTCGGGCCGGGAGACCAGGACCGCGGCCACCGCGGCCGTGGTGATCACCGCCTCGCCGATCCCGATCAGCATGTGGACCCCCAGCATCGCCGGCAGCGAGACGCCGAGGGGCACGGTGTCGGACAGCGCCAACTCCACGCTGGTGGCTGCTGAGCCCACCATCACCGCGAGCCACGAGACGCCCGCCACGATGCCCAGGAACGCTCCGCGGCTGGTGGGCAGCACCTTGACCAGCGCTCCGACCAGGAGGCCGGCCAACAGCGCGCCGAGCACTCCCATGTTCAGCACGTTCGCCCCGAGCGCGGTGATTCCGCCGTCCGCGAACGCGAAGGCCTGGACACCGATCACCACCGCCATGACCAGACAGGCCAGCCAGGGCCCGAGCAGCACTGCCGCGAGCGTGGCGCCCAGGAAGTGGCCGCTCGTGCCCCCGGCGATCGGGAAGTTCAGCATCTGCGCGGCGAAGATGAACGCGGCGAGCACGCCCAGGAGCGGCACGCGCGCCTCGTCGAGCTCGACATCCGCCACCCGCAGCGCATAGGCCACGGTGGCGATCGCGAGCACCCCGGCGACAGCGGCAACCCCACCGCTCAGAAACCCGTCGGGGATGTGAAGGGCCAGCGGTAGGTCAATCATGCGTGTGTCTCTCCTCTCGGGCGCATTCCTTGCAGAGTCCGACCAGCGGGAAGTGGGAGAAGCGGGCCTCGAAGCCGAACTCGTGCTTGATCAGCGAGCGCACCGTCTCCATCTCCTCGGGGGCGACGGCGCGGACGGAGCTGCACGAATCGCAGACCATGTACTCGCGCTCGGAACCGGTAAGGGCGTAGAGGCCCGGGCCGTGGCCGAGGTGGAAGTGCCTGACCAGCCCCATCTCCTCGAGCGTCTCGAGGTTGCGGTACACGGAGGCGAGGTCCGAGCGCGGCAGCCGCCCCGCCAGCCCGTCCGCCACCTGCTCGGCGGAGATCGGCCCCTTCGCGGCGAACAGCGCCTCGAGCACGAGGCGACGGGCCGCCGACACCCGCAGACCATGTGAGCGCAGGGCCTCGACGGCGGCGTCCATATCGGGCGCCGCGATCGACGGCGCGCTGCGGGGGGAGGTCACGGCGCGCTCGATCCTACGGCCAACTGCAAGTCGTTTGCAACTGCACCGCAATGACAACTGCGTCGTGATCCCACGTCAGTGCCTTTCGCAGGCCCGGCGCCTTTGGATCACCGCGGTTGTTCAGACCACGCCCGGCAGCGCCCGCATGGTGAGCACGCAGCCGACCACCACGATGGCCAGCGCCGAGGCGGCCGGAAGCGCAGCTCCCAGCCGCCCGTCGAGCCGCAGCCGGGGCAGCATCCGGCGGGCGTAGACAACGAGCAGCCCGAGCGCGGTAAGGGTGCCGGCGAGGCCGACGCTGAAGGCCACGATGAGCAGGAGTCCCAAGGTGACCTCGTGCTGGGCGATCGCCCCGAGGAGCACCACCAGCGCCGAGGGACAGGGAATGAGTCCCGCGGCCGCGCCCATCCCGATCAGGCTGCGACGGGTGACCGTGTGGTCGTGGTCGTCGTGGTGGTGGTGATGTCCGTGGCTGTGGTGATGGTGGTGATGCCCATGTCCGTCGCCCGGCCCGCGGCTGCGGAGCCGCGAGCGCAGCACGCCGGCACCGATCGAGACCACCAGCAGCCCAGAGGCCAGGGTCAGCCACGGGTAGAGGTCCTCGGGCAGGATGTACTGGGACAGCAGGAGCGTGACCAGGCCGAGGGCAAAGACCCCCATCGTGTGCGTGATCGTCACGGTCACCCCCAGCCACACGGCGTGCCGCGCGGTCCCGCGCGTGCCGATGAGGTAGGCGGCCACCATCGCCTTGCCGTGGCCCGGCGAGAGCGCGTGCAACGCCCCCCAGCCGAAGGCCGCCAGCAGGAGCAACACCAGGACTCCCTGCCCGGAGGCGGCGTCGTCGAACACACCGGCGAAGCCCTGGCCGCCACCATCGCGCGTGGCGACGGTCTCCTCCCCCTCGGCCCGGGGCGCCATCAGCGTCCCGTCACCGGGCTCGACCGCGAAGCGGGCCTCGCGCCGGTCGAGCGGGCTGCTCAGGAGGTCCTCCGGGTAGCGACGGAGCCCGTTCGTGGGGTCTCCCGAGGGCGCGCTGGAACGCACGGCCGTCCCATCGCCGGGCACCGCCACGATGGCCTTCCAGCCCACGCGGTCGGCGAAGGTGTCGTCGCGCAGCGCCACGCGTTCGGCGTCCCCCAGCGAAGCCCGCAGCGGCTGCACGAAGCGCAGCGTCTCGAGCCCGGCCTGTCCCCGCGGGAAGCTCAGCCGCGGCTCGAGCGGGCGCAGGGCGACCCGGCGGCCGTCCACCGTCAGGGTCAGGTTGCGGCGCAGCTCGGCCTGCTTGCGCGTGATGAGCTCCGTGCGGGAGAGGTCGCGCTGCTCGGTGGTCGGGATCTCCGCCTCGTCGAGCACGTAGAGCACGTCCACGCGGTCGTCCGACACCTTGACCGTGCTCAGGTGGTTGATGGAAAAGTTCCCCAGCGGGTGGGCCATTGCCCCCGGAGCCGCCAAGAGCACGGCGGCCAGCGCCACCAAGACGGCGAGCGCCCGCCTCATCGGAGCGCCTCCAGAGCCGTGCGTGCGTCGCGCGCCTGCAGCGGCGAAAGAGCGGCGCGGCCGGTCAGCGCCGCGCGCAGGTCCGCTCGCGCCGGCCCGGCCCGCCCGGCGGCCTTCGCCGCCAGCCCGGCATGCAGGTGGTAGAGCGGCTCGCGGGTCCCCAAGCGCAGGGCGCGCTGTGACCAGGCCAGGCCCGCCTCGGGCCGGCCGGCCCGGGTCAGAGCCCAGCCGAGCGCATCGGCGCTGCGCACGCTGGGCGCCTCGGCCCACAGCCGGCGGCCGAGTCGCACCGCGGCGCGCGGGTCGCCGTGAGTGGCCTCGAAGACGATCAGCTCGGCGTCCGGCCTCGTGCCGGCCGCCTGAAGCAGCCGCTGCTGCGCGCGCACCACATCGAGATCGCGCGCCGCCGCCCGCTCCGCGCCGCGGGCCGCATCGGTGTCCGCGAGCAGGGTCAGGTGGCTGGTGAGGGGAAGGCGGCCGGCCACGTCCCGCAGCCGGCGGGCCGCGCCGTCGAGGTCGCCGGCCGCGTTGTCCACGCGCGCGAGCCCTGCTCCGGCCGGGGCATAGCCGGGGAGCCGGGCCAGCGCCGACCGGTAGGCCGTGCGCGCGGCGGCCGGGCGGTTGCGCTGCAGCTCGAGGTCGCCGATCAGGGTCTGCAGGTAGGCGACGTTCTCGGACGCCGCGGCGCCCGCGGACACGGCGAGCCGCATCGACTGCAGCGCTCCGTCGAGATCGCCGTGAAGCTCGCGGAAGTAGGACACGCGCGCGTAGGAGGTCAAGTTCGGCTTGGCGTCCAGCATGCGCTGGAGCGTCCGCTCCGCAGCCTCGTAGCGGCCCAACTCGATCTGCGCGTCGGCGATCACGGGGAGCGACGCGGTGAGCCGGGGCGCGAGCCGGCGGGCCTCGCGGCCGAGGCGCAGCTGCTCGCCGAAGTCATGTCGGAGTCCGGCCAGCGTTCCGGCGCCCAGCACGGCGTCGAGGTCGCGTGCGTCACCACGGAGCGCCAGCCCGAAGCTGCGGTCGGCGCGCGAGTAGTAGGAGGGATCGCCGGTGTCGCGGGCCTTCTGCAGGTAGGCGTCGCCGAGCGAGGCGTAGGCCGGGGGGTCCGCGACGCCCTCGCGCGCGGCGCGCTGGAGGAGCGTGATGCGCTGGTCGGTCGAGGCGCCCGGGGGGATGTCGGTGTCCACGCCGGCGCCACGTTGCGGAAGCTCGATGTCGCTCGAGGGGGAGAGCGCCATGAGCAATACGAAAACGCCGGCGAACGCGGCCAGCGGGGCCAGAAGCTTGAGGAGATTCGGTCGGTTCGCAGTCATCGCCTTGAGATCGGGTAGGAGGAGGGCCGGCGTTCCCGGCCGCCCGCCCGCCGGAGCGGCGGACGGACGGCACGGGAGCCAACGGTTTGCTCAGTTGGGCGGCTGCGGCACGGGGGCGTGCTGCGGCTCGATCCGCTTGAGCGTGCTGTTGAACCCGTCGTTCGCGAGCGAGACGTACGGGAACGAGGACCGGAACGGCTTGTCGTTCTGGTCCACTCCGTCACCGAGCGGGATCTGCTTTCCGCCCATGTTGGCGGGCAGCAGAGCGCCGGCGATCACGCGCAGCTCGATGTCGACGACGTCGTCAGCGAGCCGGCGGCCGTTCGGGAATCCGGCGGTGTCACCCGCCAGGGCGCCGAAGCGGCTGGGGTTGGCCGCAGGAGCCACGCCGAGGTTGAGCTTCAGCGTGTCGGCGGCTGCGGGGTTCTTTCCGATCTGCGTGAGACCGGGCAGGCCCGTCAGCAGGGCCTGCACGATGTCGGTCCGGTTCGTCTCCTTGATGCCCAGGCCGAACAGCGCGTTCAGGATGCGCGCCGGCTCGGGGTTGAGAGCGAACTTGCCGAAGTTCTTAGCGTCGTTCGCCGGCGACGTCGCGTTGAACTTGTCCTTCATGCCGATCGGGATGATCACCTCGTTGATGAGGGGGTTCCCGAGCCGGCTGACCTGGGCCCAGTGCTTGCCCTTGCCGTGCTTGCGCTTGGACGCGGACCGGAGCACGGAGCTGCGCTTGCGCTCGGTGGTCGCCCACACGCCGACGACGGCGTTCTTGGAGCCCATGCCGCTGACCTGCTTGCGGTTGCGCGTGACCTCACGCTCGGGCACCTGCAGGACGAACGACTTGGTGTTGTAGCCGGCGACGTCGTCCTTGCCGCCGCCCTGGTTGCCGAGGCCGATGTTCGGCCGGCCCGGCTTGTCGATGTTGATTCCGTCGAACACGGCACCGAGATCGACGAAGAACGCGTCGTCCGCGGGGATGACGCTCGACTTGCCCCCGCCCCGTAGGGAGGTGGTGGCGCCGGCCTCGACCTGAGCGAAGTTCGGGATCGTCTTCGGCCCGATGTTGTCCGGAGCCACGGGCGCGTCGTTTGCGATGCGCTTGACGCCGGTCAGCTTGCGCTTCTTGTTGTACGTCTCCTTGTACAGGTCGTAGGTCTGGACCAGGTTCAGGTCCGGATCCTTGATCGAGTCGACGGTCGGAGCCGCGTAGAGGAACGAGTTGGGGTTGCGGAACTTCGTGTCGAAGTCCCAGCGGTAGGCCACGTCCTCGTAGCCGTCACCCGTGTTGTCAACCTTCACGTAGTAGCGGGCGTTCTCGTCCAGTGGGTAGAAGTTCGGACCGCCCGCTGGATCCGCAAGCGGAATCCAGTTCGCGACGACCGTCAGGCTGCTCGTGGCGTCCGGCGCCGTGAAGGCCCACACGTCGGTGTTGTCCGCGGTTGGGTCCTTCAGAATCCGGGGCGCTTCCCGGTGACTCGAGCCGATGCTCAGAGGCACCACGACTCCTACGGCCAGCAAGGCCGCCAGGATCGCGAGTCTCTTCATGGGAGTCCTCCTTGATAATTGGGGCCAGGGGTGTCCACCCGGGCACTCACTCCCCGGTCCTTCGCAACCGTCGAGAGGACGGATCACCCAAAAAAGCGCTGCAAACGAGCCCCTTCTGCGGGGCAGATGCAGATGCGACCGCCTTGCATCAGCAAAAGGCGATCCAATTGGCGGTCCGCCGCGTAAGACCTCGCTGTATGCGCGGTTGGACCGACATGATCATTTTCGAGCCACGAACACACTCGATGAGCGCCGACGTAGGCCGGCTGAAGGAGGCGCGCGACTTTGCCGAGCGCGCGGCCGCCGAATACGGGCTCGACACCGATGCCCGCTACCACGTGAAGCTGGCGATGAGCGAGGCGGTGACTAACGCGATCCAGCACGGCTCCACCTCGCCGGCGGACGAGATCCGGATCAGGGCTGCCGAGGAGTCCGGCGCGCTCGTGTTCGAGGTGGCCGACACCGGCCGCTTCCGCCCGCGCGTCACCCGCCGCGGAGATCTGCCCGAGTCCGGGCGCGGGCTCGAGTTCATGCGCCTCCTCATGGACGAGGTGGATCTCAGCTCCGGCCACGGCGGCACGCTGCTGCGTTTCTCGAAGCGGAAGCTCTAGGCGCTGGGGCCTAACGGACGGTGACGCTGCCCACCATGCCGCGCTCGGCGTGGTCTCCCACCGTGCACACCATCTCGTAGCTCCCGCGCTTGAGCCTCACCGTGCCCGACTCCGTCCGTCCGCCTGGGAAGGTCGGCGAGCCCCCCACCTCCTGGCCGTCGCGGAACAGCTTGGCGTTGTGGGCGAGCGCTCCCTTGTTGGCCAGCGTGAGCGTGATTCGGCCCGGGCCCTGTACCTCGATCTCGGCCGGCCGAAAGAAGTACTCCCGCCCGACGACGCGCACCACGCCGCCGGCCGGGACCGTGACCGGTTGAGGCGCCTCTCGCGACGACTCGTCGTCATCGTCTCCACACCCGGCGCCGAGGATGGCGCAAAGGCAGGCTGAGACCGCAAGGCGCCTCATGGGCAGGGGATACTATGCGCCGCCGTGGGCCGTTCGATCACCATTATCTGCCTGCTGTTGGCCGCGCTCGCCGCGGGCTGCGGCGGCGAGATCGAGGTCCCAGAGGGCGACGCCCAGGTGCGCCGGGGGGCCGAGCTGTTCAACGAGCGCTGCTCGGGCTGCCACTCGCTCGAATCCGCGAACGCGTACGGGTCCAAGCCCGAGGGCCAGCTCCAGGGCGGCGAGGAGACCAACGGCCCGAACTTCAACGTGCGCCAGGAAAGCCGCGACGACGTCCTCTTCGCGATCCGCAACGGCGGCTTCTCCGGCCAGATCATGCCGGCGAATATCGTGGTCGGTGAGGATGCGGAGGCCGTGGCCGCCTTCCTGTCGGAGTACTCGGGCAAGTAGGCGGGATCGCCCGAGCGCGTGCTCGACCTCAGGCAGATCAGAGAGAACCCGGAGCCAGCACGCGCCGCCCTCGCCCGCCGCGGGGCCGATCCCGCCCTGTTGGACGAGGCGCTCGAGGCCGACGACCGGCGGCGGGCGCTGCTGCCCGAGCTGGAGGAGCTGCGGCGCAACAAGAACGCGGCCAGCAAGCGGATCGGCGAGCTGCAGCGGGCAGGTGAGGACGCGTCGGAGGCCATCGCCGAGGTCCGCGCGGTCTCGGCGGGGGAGAAGGAGCGAGACGAGGAGCTGCGCGCGGTGGAGCAACGCCGCGAGGCCGCGCTCCTCCAGCTTCCGAACCTGCCGGACGAAACCGCGCCGCTCGAAGACGAGGTGCTGCGCGAAGAGGGCGAGGCGGGGGCCGCCGGCAGGAGCCACGTCGAGCTGCTCGGCTCCCATCTGGACATGGAGACGGCGGCCGCGGTCTCAGGGTCGCGCTTCGCGTACCTGACCGGGCCGCTGGTGAGCCTCCAGCTCGCGCTCGTCCAGTGGGCGCTCGGCCGGCTCGAGGAGCGTGGCTTCGTGCCGGTGGTGCCGCCGGTCCTGGTCCGCGAGCGGGCTCTGTTCGGCACCGGCATGCTCCCCGACACCGAGCAGCAGCTCTACCGGGTGCCCGAGGACGACCTCTACCTGGCGGGCACGAGCGAGGTGCCGCTGGCCTCCCTCCACGCCGACCAGATCCTGGCCGCCGCCGACCTCCCGCTCCGCTACGCCGGCCTCTCGACCTGCTTCCGTCGCGAGGCGGGGGCCGCCGGCAAGGACACCCAGGGCATCTTCCGGGTCCACCAGTTCGACAAGCTGGAGATGTTCTGCTTCGTCGAGCCGGAGGAGTCGGGCGCCGAGCACGAGCGCCTGCTGGCGACCGAGGAGGAGATCCTCACGGCGCTCGGGATCCCGTACCGGGTGGTGAACATCGCGGTCGACGACCTCGGTGCCTCAGCCGCCAAGAAGTACGACCTCGAGGCCTGGCTGCCCGGTCAGCAGCGCTTCCGCGAGCTCACCTCGTGCTCCAACACCACGGACTTCCAGGCGCGCCGCCTCGACGTGCGCTACCGCCCGGCCGAGGGGCGGGGCCCGCGCCACGTGCACACCCTGAATGGAACCGCGGTGGCGGTGGGCCGCACGATCATCGCGATCGTCGAGAACCACCAGCGCGAGGACGGCACCATCGAGCTGCCCGCCGTCCTGCATCCCTTCGGAGCCCCGGAGACGATCCGGCCAACGGCCGCCTAGACTCGCCGGGCACCCGCCGGAGGGGTGGCAGAGCGGTCGAATGCGCCGGCCTTGAAAGCCGGAAGGGGCCGTCAGGTCCCTCGTGGGTTCGAATCCCACCCCCTCCGCTGCGTCCTCTCGTAGTGCCGGGCCTGGCGCCGAACCAGATCCACGAGGTTCCCCAGCGACAGGTTGGCGTCCACGAGGTGGAGCCCATAGCCCGGCGACGTGGGCGTCAGTCGCGGCGCCTCGCCCACCGGGGTCACCTGCAGCACGTTTGCGCCGTCGCCCGACGAGCAGCGCGCGCGATAGGCCCTCGGAATCTCGATCCAGGGGCTGGACGCGGTCGGGAGCCGGCCGAGCTGAGTGACCGCCGAGCCGATCACCCCTGGTGCGAACGGCTCGGAGGGATAGATCGGCGTCAGGGTGCCGGAGCCCCCGCCGAGCGCGGCGGGGTTGGTGCACAGCACCTCGAAGCCGTTCTCGGCCCGGCCGAACAGGCTGTCCGAGGGGACCGGCCCGTTGTAGATCGAGAATGCGACATGCGGCGCCGATGCTATTCCCACGGTGCCGACCATGCGCCACTACGCTGGACTGGGATGTCCTCGTCCCCTCGCATGCTCCTGGCCGCGCTGGCCATCCTGGCCCTGGTTCCCATCGCCGTGATCGCGGCGACGAGCATCGGTGCCGACGACGACCGGGCGACCGCGACGCCGGAGCCCGTCCTCGGGAACGAGACCCGGACGTTCGCCCCCGAGGGCGAGGCGCCGTTCGCCGACCGCGAGCAGGGCGGAGGACGCGGCGCGCCCGTCACCGAGGCCTCCCCGGCAAGCCGCCCCGTGCGCCTGCCTCGACCGCGGCGGGCCGCCTGCCATCCCATCGCGTATGTCTCGCATGCGGTGACGCTGCGCAGCACGCCGGGCGGCCCGGCGCAGGTCCGGATCGCGGCACGCACCCAGTGGCAATCGCCGCGCATCCTGGGCGTCGTGCGCCGGCGGCAAGGGTGGCTCGCCGTTCAGGCCCCGGAGCTCGGCAACGGCGAGGTCGGCTGGTTGCGGGCCGGCGTGGCACGGCTCAGTTGCGTGCGCTGGTCGCTGCACGCCGACCTGTCCCGTCGTCTGCTGGTCGTGCGCAACGACGGCCGGGTCGTCCGGCGCCTGAAGGTGGCGGTCGGGGCTGCCTCGAACCCGACGCCCCAGGGACGCTTCTCGGTGACCGACAAGCTGCGAGTGACTGCTCCCGGCTCGCCCTACGGCTGCTGCGTGCTCGCGTTGACCGGACACCAGCAGCGGCTTCCGGCGGGTTGGCCCGGCGGTGATCGGCTCGCCGTGCACGCCACCAACGACCTTCCAAGCATCGGTCAGCCCGCGAGCCTCGGATGCCTGCGCGCCCACCCATCGCGCGCCCGATGGCTGATCGAGACGATTCCGCTCGGCGCGCCGATATTCATTCGCTCCTGAGCCTCGATCTCACAGCGCACCAGCCCGCCTCGTTCTGATGAGTGTGAGGCTGCCGCCCTTCCAGACCCTGCTCGACGCACACCGCGCCGACGTGTACCGCTTCTGCGTGGCCACGGCCGGCCCCGGCGACGCCGACGACGTCTTTCAGGAGACCTGGATCGCCGCCTTGCGGGCCTACCCTCGACTGCGGCGGGCGGACAACCTGCGCGCCTGGCTGTTCCGGATCGCGCAGAACAAGGCCGTGGACGAGCACCGCGCTCGCGGCCGGCGCGCGGTGCCGGTGGAGGCGGTTCCCGAGAGGGCGGCGACCGAGCGGCTCAACAGCGAGCCCGAGGTGTGGGCGCGGCTGCGCGAGCTTCCCCCGAAGCAGCGCACGGCGGTGTTCTGCCGCACGCTGCTCGGGATGCCCTACCCCGAGCTGGCCCTGCTGCTCGAGTCCTCCGAGGAGGCCGCCCGGCGCAGCGTGCACGAGGGACTGAAGCGGCTGAGAGAGGAGTACCCGAGATGAACGATGTCGAGCGCACCCTGCGAGAGGCGGCGCGCGAGCTGCCGGCCGCTCCCCCGGTTGCGACCACCCGCCTGCTGGCCGAGCGGGCGGCCGAGGAGGGTTTGCTGGACGTGGCCTACGCGACGGTGGACTCCCCGCTCGGGCCCCTCACCGTCGCGGCCACCCCGCGCGGCCTGGTGCGGGTGGCCTACTCGAACCACCGCTCCCAGGACGACGTCCTGGAGGACCTGGCGGCGCGCATCTCGCCGCGCGTGCTGGAGGCGCCCGAGCGCCTCGACGACGCCCGCCGTGAGCTGGAGGAGTACTTCCAGGGAGAGCGCACTCGCTTCGACCTCCCGATCGACTGGTCGCCGCTTCGCGGTTTCACCCTCCAGGTGCTGCGCGAGACGGCCGGGATCGCCTTCGGCGAGCTTCGCACCTACGCGGAGGTCGCTACCGGCGCGGGCAGCCCGCGCGCCGTCCGGGCGGCCGGCAACGCTCTGGGCGCCAACCCGATGCCCGTGGTGGTGCCCTGCCACCGGGTCGTCCGCACCGGCGGCGGCCTGGGCGGCTACACGGGTGGGATCGAGCGCAAGGAGTTCCTGCTGCGGCTGGAGGGCGTGCGCCCCGCCTAGGCGTTCGCCGCCGCGGCGGCGACGGCGCGCCCGGCCCCGTCACCCTGTGGGCCGCCAAGGGTCCAGAAGCCGTCGAAGCCCACGTGCTCCTCCGTGGCCACGCGGCCCAGACGCTCCCGGGCCTCGTCGTGGGATAAGTCGCAGACCACGGCGACCTCGTGGGTGGCGAGCGGTGTCCCGCTCCAGCTCAGCACCTCCTCCACCGACTCCGGCGCCTCGCGTCGCTCGAGGCCCGGGACCAGGTTGGCGGTGATCACGTCGTAGACGTTGAACGGCTGAAAGCCCGGGACGGAGATGCGCACGCCGTCGGCCAGGCGCACGATCTCGTACGAGGGGCAGGTGTAGCGCCGCCCCCCGGACCAGTTGGCCAGCTTGTGGTCGAGAATGCGGGCTGCCGGCATGGGCCGGCGCGCCTGCTCCAGGTCCTCGCGCAGCTCCCGTTCGGTGTCCGGCTCGCGCATCCAGCCGTCGAGCTCCGCCGGCGCGATGCCCGCGTCGAGCGCCGCGCCCTGCACCGTCTCGGGCTCGTCCAGAAGGTGCCCGGCGAAGTGGCGCACCCGCAACCGGCGCAGGAGCACCCGCATCCTCTCGGGCGCATGCCGCCGCGCCGCCACCACCGCCCGGCAGGCCGGCAGCGTGGCCGCCATGCGTGGCCGAACGCGGGTGTCTATGGGCATCCCGTGCTCACGCGAGATGAGCTTGAAGGACTCCGCCTGCTTCTCGGTATCGAAGCCACGCTCCTCGTAGTCCTCCGGCCGCTCGGACAGGCCCACCAGGCGCACCTCCCATTCGAGGCAGTCGCCGTAGAGCCAGTTCAGGCGCCGCCGAAAGGGCTCGGCGCTGTAGGCCCAGGGACAGCCGGGATCGGTGAACTCGGTAATGCGGACGTCGGCCACGGCGTCCGATTCTGTCAGTCGCCCGCCCCGGCCTCCGCCTACAATCGATCCCCTCGGAGAGGTGGCCGAGTGGCTGAAGGCACTCGCCTGCTAAGCGAGTATGGGGTTCACACCCCATCGAGGGTTCGAATCCCTCCCTCTCCGCTTCGGGGACCGCCGGCGGAGCGGGGCCTGTGCGGGCCGCTACCCTCTGACCCGCGGGCGCCCGTAGCTCAGCTGGATAGAGCGTCGGTCTACGGAACCGAAGGTCTCAGGTTCGAATCCTGACGGGCGCGTTCTTAGAAGGCTCTACAGAGCCAAATCCAGGGCAACCATTCCAAACTCGGCGCCGCCGGGTGGGAACAAGATGGGAACAAGACTCCGCCGGTTCGTCGCCAGGCAGAGCGTGTTCGGATAGAGCAAGAGCGTGGCGAGATAGAGCGTCGGTTTCCGCGCCTGAAGCTCTACGAGCGGCGCCCGCTGAACGGGACCCAGCTGTTGCTCGACCACGCCGTGCCGTCCCGCGGGTCGTTGTGGCCCCGACTGACTCACGTCGCTGGACGTGGCCCGCGTGATCGCTTAGTTGGCCACCGGCGATGACGCGCGGCCTCGGCGGGACTCTTTCTCGCGAGGCGCCGAGTGACGCGATCCCCGGTGCTGCGACCGCGGCCCCGGGGCTGGCGTCCTCTAGGTGAGGTCCGTCTCAATCTCGATGCGGCCCGACTTGGCCGCGTCCGCGAGCATGCCGTAGTCGAGCTCGTTCTGGTCCGCATAGCGCTCTGAGAACTCAGCGATCCCCCGGTCGAAGCTCTTGCCCTTGCCGAGGTAGGACCCGATCGCGATCCGGTCGCCGGACCGCGCGTGGGCTCGGGCAAGCGTCCAGCCGCAGACCCGACCGTAGATCGCCAGTCCCTCCGGCGGCAGGGTCTCCATCTCGACCGATCGCTTCCCGTCCCAGAGCTGGCGGACGTAGAAGTCTCGTTTGCCGCCGTCGAAGCCCGGGGCTGTGAGCCAGCCGAGGAGGATGTCGCTCGAAGCCTGCATCAGCCACTGGCCCTCGACCACCCGCTCGCCGTGGTTTCCGAACTCGCTCTCACCGACGTAGGGCTCGAGCACCGAGGCCTCGGCCTCCTTGGCCTGCAGGAAGAGCGGATCCTGCCCGTCGCGGCCCATCATCAGCACCACCCAGGCGCCGGTCCCGACACTGCCGACCCCGACCACCTTGCGGGCCATCTCGACGAACCGGTAGCTGTCCAACAGGCGGCGACGGTCTCCTTTGAGGCGCTCGCGGTAACGGCCGAGCAGCTCGAGCATCCGCTCCTCGAGCTCCTGGGCCTGATCCTCGGAGACCAGCTCCCGCGCGGGAACCAGCAGCGGCGGGTCGCTGATGATCCGCGGCTCACCATCGACCACACGAACGAGGCGATCGAACGCTCTGAGGCTGTTTTTCTTGCCGGCCTTCTTGACGTCCTTCCTCGCCTCCTTCATCGCCTTGCCGGGGGCGACCTTGGCCAGGTCGGCGAGCAGGGTGTCGACGTCGAGGCGGGTGTACCAGACGTCGAGGTTCCCCATCGCGGCGAACTCGCGCATCGCCTCACGGTAGGAGCGGACCGTGCGGAGGACCGCAGCGCGGGTCTCCTTCGGGGTAAAGCCGCGGTCGCGCCCGGCGATCGCGAAGCTCGCCGCAAGGCGCTTTACGTCCCACTCCCAGGGTCCCGGAAGGGTCTCGTCAAAGTCGTTGACGTCCAACACCAGACGGCGGTCCGGGGCGGCGAAGATGCCGAAGTTCGACAGGTGGGCATCGCCGCATGCCTGGACCCGGAGCCCGGACTCGGGGGTCTTCGCGAGGTCCATCGCCATGATCGCGGCGGCGCCGCGAAAGAACGTGAACCGCGAGGCGAGCATCCGCCCGTAGCGGATCGGCACCAGCTCTTGGACACGGCTCTTGGCCTGATCCTCGAGAACCTTGACCGGATCTCGCCGGCGCGCTGGGGGCTCCCATTCGCCGTGGCTCGAGCGCGGAACCTTCTCCCGCGCCGCCTTGCCGGCGGCTGCGCGCTCCTCTGGGGAGGCGGTGTCCACGAGGGGAGGCTTGGCGGATCCGTGATCGGGTTGCGAAGCCTCTTCGCTCACCGCGCCTCACCCTACTCCGAGATGGGTCATCGGAGTCTGCCCGCGGCAAGGCTCCAGCACGCCCAGGGTGAGCCATGGTTAGCGGCGGTCCGGGACCAGGGAGACGAGCTAGACCCGGTCCCGATCAAGGGCGCGGAAGTGTCGCGTTTCATGCAACTGGGCGGTGCGCACGGATGAGGCCGATCGGTCGGCGCGCTACTGCTTTCCTGTGTTGTTGAGCCACACTGGCCGACAGCCTCCAAGAGAGTCAGCTCGCCGCCCGGTCGGGGACCATCTCCTCGGCATCGGACATCGCCCACACCCCAATCGAAACAGCAAGCCTCGAAGGAGGGGCGCGGGTGCGTATCGATCGGCTCCGCGCCGCCCTGCCAAGATTCGTTCAAAGGTGGCATGAGCCGGGGCCTCCCCCGCTCAGCAACCACTCACCCGAGGCCTTGACGAAAGGCCCCCGTTCAGATAAGCGGAAGCCGGGGCTCTCGAAGGCGTGCTCGATGTAGCGGTCGGGATCGACGACGATGGCCGTCTGATAACGGCTGCCGGCATCGGGCAGCGCCAGTGAGGCACTGGCGTCGACAATGGCCGAGCTGAAGAGCGTGTCGCGTCGCTCGGCGGCGGCGGAAGCCGCGAGCTAAGCAGCCGACGGGTGCGTGAACGACGCTTTGCCTTCGGCGTCGGTCGGAACGAGCCACCAGCCGGCGACTTGCGCAAGTCGGATGCGAAGCAGCGGCACTTCGTAGCGCGGCGACCCCGGAGGAAACACGGTCGCGTCGGCCAGTGTCACGGTCGTGTCGCCGTCCTCGATCGCCTTGCGAATTTCCTGATCCGACCAGCTCTCGGCACCGTGTGCGCGACCGCGCGCGATCATCTTCGAGTTCTCCTCGTTGATCCGCGCGAACAAATCTACGGGCGAGGTCGTGCGTCCATAGACCGTCATACCGCTCACCAGCATGCCGAGCATGTAGGCGTCGCCTATGGACGCGCGACCCGCGAGCGCGGCGAGGGTTCCATCCAGCCGCACCGCAGCGGCAAGTTCGGCGAGGTCACGATCTAACGACGAGATAGGCATCCGGTATCGATACCACAGGTGGCACGAAACGGCTCCCGCTTTCGCCTGCCTGCACAAGTCGAGGTGACGCTGCGACGAGGATCACCACGGCCTGGCGATCGTGCGCGCGCAGCGCACGAAGCCGCGAGCGTCGCGCTTCCCGCGCTCAGACACAGCGAGCAACGCCAGACTCCCTGCGCTCAGCCGACGACCTCCTTCAGGCCCTCTGCGACGATGAGTCGCGCGGCGGCCTCGACCAGTGCGAGGTGCGAGAAGGCTTGGGGGAAGTTCCCGAGGTGTCTGCCGGTCTCGGCGTCGAACTCCTCCGCATACAGCCCCAGCGGGGATGCGGCCTTGACGAGGCGCTCCATCAGGTGTCTTGCCCGCTGCGGCTCGCCGATGATCGCCAGCGCCGAGACGAGCCAGAAGGAGCAGATGAGAAAGCTCCCCTCCTTGCCGGATAGTCCGTCGTCGGTCTGTTCGGTGCGGTAGCGCAGCACGTAGCCCTGCTCGCTCAGCTCGTCTTCGACGGCCAGGACGGTGGCACGCAGTCGTGCGTCGTCGGGCGGCAGGAACCCGAAGATCCCTGCGAGCAGCGTGGAGGCGTCGAGCGCGTCGGTGTCGTAGTGCTGGCGCAGCACGCCGCGACTGTCGACCCCGTGCTCGAGGATGTCCGACTTGATCTCCGCGGCAGTCTGTGCCCAGCTGGCCGAGAGCGCAGCTTCTCCGCGGATGTTCGCGAGACGCGTTGCGCGATCGAGCGCGACCCAGCACATCAGCTTCGATGAGACGTAGTGCTGCGGCTCGCCGCGCGCCTCCCAGATGCCCTGGTCCGGTTGACGCCACACCGCTGTCGCGCACTCGACCTGCGCCTGCACGAGCGGCCACAGGCGGCCCGGAATGCGCTGGCTTCGGCGGCTGTGGAGCAGGACGGAGTCGAGGGCGGCACCGAAGACGTCGTTCTGCCGCTGGTCGAAGGCGCCGTTGCCGATCCGGACGGGCTGTGCGCCGCCGTAGCCGGATAGGTCCTCGCGCACCGACTCGGTCAGATCGCGGCGACCGTCGATCCCGTACATGATCTGAAGACCGCCGTCGTCGTTGCGGTCGAGGTCGGCCATGAACTGCATGAACTCGTCGGCCTCCCAATCCAGGAGCAGGAAGTGCAGCGCACGTAGAAGGAAGGTCGAGTCGCGGAGCCAGGTGTAGCGGTAGTCCCAGTTCCGCTCGCCGGCGGGTGTCTCGGGCAGCGACGTGGTGAGCGCCGCGACCGTCGCCCCGGTCGGCATGTACGTGAGGCCCTTGATCGTCAGCGCCGACCGCTGGATCATCGGGCCGAGCTCGTGGTCAGGGATCGCCGCGCGGGCGAGCCAGTCGCGCCAGAAGCGCGTGGTCGCGTCGAGCTGATCGGCGGCCTCGTCGGCGGTGGTCGGGACGAGCGCTTCGTCGCTCCATGCCAGTGCGCAATAGACCGTCTCGCCGGCACGCAGGACGTGGCGGGCCCGAGCCCGGCCGGCCTCGATGCCCACGAGCATGTCGGTCTGGAGCCGGAGTGCCTGGTCGCCGCCGGTCGCGTCCGCTCGATGCCTATCCGACTCAAGCGTCCACTCGCCGGGAACGCGCCCGTAGTCGAACGCGGGCTCGCAGACGAGATCGATCTCCACACTGCCGTCGATGCATTCGGCGGTCCGCACGAGCGCGTGATCGGCATCCTCGTCCGATGGCGGTCTCGTGTGCGGTGTGACCGTGTCCTCGCCACGGCGCGGTCCCATCGCGAGGGCGTCGCGGACGACGACCCAGCCCGTCGGGGTCTTCCAGGAAGTGACCAGTGTGTTGGTCCCGGGCTCATAGATCCTGTCGCTGGGGACGTTGATCCCGAACGGGGCGAACCTGAAGCCGCCCGCGCCGCGGTCGAGCAGGGCACCGAACACGCTCGGCGAGTCGAACCGCGGGACGCACAGCCAGTCGACCGTGCCATCCGGGGCTACGAGCGCGCCCGTGTGGCAGTTGGACAGGAACCCGTAGTTGGCGATCGGGGTGAACGGGGAAGGCGCTGCCGCGGTATCCGGCACGGAAGCGTCCGCGTGGGGCATGTCCGCCGTGTTGCTCACCCCGCGTAACCCCTCTCCGCGATGCGGTCGGTGAGCCACTCGACCAGCCGCGTGGGCGAGTCGTACGTCATCGCGTGCGTGAGCCGCGCGACGGCCAGCGTTGCCGTGGTTGTCGCCGTATCCATGCCCGGAGTGTGAGCGGGAGGTGGGTGAGCGGTCGTCACACATCTCATGTGATCTGACGGCGCGACCGTCCTGCGGCGACCCTACTCTGAGGAGTCGTGACGGAGGTCCTGACCGGGCTGGCCGCCGGCGATAGAGAACGGGTTGCCGCACTGCGCGCCGAGGGGCGCTTCTTCTGGCTCGACGCCTCGCTCAGCGAGACGAGCCGCGAGGACCTGGTCGACGCGCTCGAGGTCCCCGAGCGGGCGGTTCGAGGTCCGTCGCGCGTCCACGCCGACAGGGAGTCCGTCGACTTTGTGCTCCGATGCTATGTCGCCATGGAGGGGCCGGGCGAGACGGCCGCGTACCGGCTCAGACCGATCCAGGTCCACGTCATAGTGACAAGCGACTACCTGTTGACGCTTCACGACGACCGAGTCTCGCTTCCGGCGGTTATGGCTATCGACCTTCCGCGGGGACGGAGCAAGGGATACGTCGTTTACTCGGTCCTCGACGCGATGCTCGTGAGCACCTCCGATGCGCTCGAGGAGGTCGAGGAGAGCCTCGACAGCCTGGCGGCGAGCTTGGCGGGCGGAGGCGCTGGAAGCCTGCCGAGGGAGAGGCTGCAGACGCCCGTGGCCAGGCTCGCGACGATGAGGCGCTGGGTCCGGGCCGAGCAGGCAGTCTTCGAGCGGGTCGGGTTGGACATCGGCGCGCTGAGCGGCTTCGACGAGCCGGAGGAGCGCTACCTGGACCGGCTGGGGGAGCAGGCCGATCGGCTGCTGGGGTCGATTGACGCGGCGTCAAACGCGATGGGGATGGTGCTCGATCTTCAGCTGAACGAGCGCGCCTATCTGGTGAGCGTCGTGGCGACTATCTTCGTCCCGCTGACGTTCATCACCGGGTTCTTCGGCATGAACTTCGGGTGGATGGTCGACCGCGTCGACACGCAGATCGCCTTCTGGCTGCTGGGCTTCGTGGTTCCCGCCGCCACCGTCGCGCTCTCGTGGCGTTTCCTCGTGCGCCGCTTCGTCATGGGTGACGAGCGCTGACGCCCCTCGCGGCCTGCACCTCCGCGTAGACCTCCACGGCGAGGTGGGAGCTCGTCGTCATCCCAGG
>CAVYZJ010000004.1:0-352254 GCA_963772945.1 uncultured Thermoleophilaceae bacterium
GGGCTTCAGCCGGCGGCCGTCCTGCTGCCGGTTCTCGGCATCCTGCTCGTCACCTCCGAGTGGTCCCAGCGCACCGGGATGATCACCTTCGCGCTCGTCCCGGTGCGCTCGCGCGTCCTCGGCGCCAAGCTCATCGCGAGCCTCCTGCTCGCCGTCGCGATGCTGGCGATCTCCGTCGCTGTCGTCGCCACCGGGGTGTTCGTCTCGTCGCCCGGCGTCGAAGGGACCTGGTCCGACGCCGCGCCGCTGATCGGCCAGTCGGCCGTCAACCTAACGGCCGGGATGGTCGTTGGCGTCGCGCTCGGCTCGATCCTGCTCGCGCCCGCGCCCGCCATCGTCCTCCTCTTCGCGCTGCCGGTGTCGTGGATGGCGGTCGTCTCGCTGCCCGTGTTCTCTGACGTCGCCCCGTGGGTGGACTACGCGGGCAACCTCGGCCAGATGACCGTGGAGGTCATGAGCGCGACCCAATGGGCACACGTCGGCACCTCGCTCGCCATCTGGATGGTGCTCCCGCTCCTGATCGGCACCTGGCGGATCACCCGGCGCGAGGTGTCGGTGTAGGGGCTCTGCGGCTGCTGTGGCCTCTCAGGAGTTGTCGACAAGGAGCGCGCCCTCTTGCCATGCATGCATGCGAAGGGCGCGCTCCTCTATCGCGGCCTGAAAAGATGACCCGTCCGTGAAGGTTTGGACGATCAAGCGGAGCTAGATCATCGGCTTCCGCCTTGGACGACGACCGAAACCCGCGCGCCATTGCCACCAGAGTGTTGGATCCCCAGTTGACCTCAACCGGTCACTGCACCAACCCCTGACGTCTCGCATCCTCCCATCTGGTTCGAGCGCTGTCGAGCGAAGGCCGTAGGCCGAAGCGAGATCAGCGCTCGGGCCGGCCTGCTCGAGGCCGTCGATCAGCTCGGCGAGCTTCTCGGCCGGGGTCTGCGAAGCCGAGCGTCTTTCGCGGGCGGCCGTTGAGCTTCTCGGCGACCTCGTCGAGGCGCTCCTGGCTGATCCCGGCGAGGCTCTTTCGCTTCGGGAAGTACTGGCGAAGCAGGCCGTTGGTGTTCTCGTTCGAGCCCCGCTGCCAGGGGCTTCGGGGATCGCAGAAGTAGACCTCGACCCCGGACTCGACCGAGAAGCGCCGGTGCTCTGACATCTCCGAGCCCTGATCCCAGGTGAGCGAGCGCCGCAGCTGGGCCGGCAGGGTGGTGATGCTCTGCTGAGCGCCTCGCGACGCGCTCGGCGGTGCCGGTCCCCTCGGGCAGGGCGACGAGCTGGCAGTAGCGGGTCTGGCGCTCGACCAGGGTCGCGATCGCGGTGCGTGCTGGCGTGCCCATCAGCAGGTCGCCCTCCCAGTGGCCGGGGACCGCTCGGTCTTCGACCTCGGGCGGGCGCTCGGAGATCATCACCATCTCGGTGAGCTTGCCCTGGCCCTGGCGCTTTGACGACTGCGAGCGGGCATAGCGCCTTGACCGGCCTCGCCTCAGGTGCCGGGTCAGCTCTCGCTTAAGCGTCCCCCGCGCCTGGACGTAGAGGGCGCGGTAGATCGTCTCGTGGGAGACCTGCATCGCCTCATTGTCGGGGTAGCCGAGCCGCAGCCAGCCCGCGATCTGCTCGGGGGAGTGGTCCTCTCGGAGGCGCTCTGAGACCACCCGGCGAAGCTCGGCGCAGAGCTCGAGCTTCGTCGGCCGCGGCCGCCGCGAGCGCCGCCAGGCCTCGCGCTCTGCGGCGTGGGCGCGGTAGCGCCGCCGCCCGCCGCAGCGGTTGATCTCACGCGCGATCGTCGTGTGCGAGCGACCCAGCGCCCGGGCGATCGCGCGCGCCGAGTGCCCGCGGGCGATCGCGCGCGAGATCTCCTCGCGCTCTTCGAAGCTCAAGCACCTCTCCGGGCGCCGGCGCGCCCTCGGCCGGATGCCTCCCGTTCTCGCCAGGTGGTTGCTCACGCTCCCCCGCGCAAGGCCGAGCCGCCGCCCGATCTCGCGATCGCTCAGCCCCTGCGCTCGCAGCCCCCAGATCGCGTCCTTCGTCGCCTCGCTCAGGCCGCAGCCCCTTGGCATCACCGCACCTCCTTCGTTCGTCAGCGAGTCGCTGACTCTCTCGGTGGTGCGGCGGTGGTTTGAATCCGCCCATGAAAGGGAGCATTCAGCCAACGGCCGGGTGCGACTGTCGCTATGCGCGACAAGCGACAGTCCGTGCGGCTAGGTGATGCGTGAAGCCTTAGCCGAGTGGCGTCCCCGTAAAGCGCTCTAGGCTGTCGAGCAGGTCGTCCTGGAAGCCCTCGTCGTGGGCACTGGGAGCTGGCTCCGCTCGGCGCTGGTGGTACCAGTAGCCGCCTGAGGTCCGCGCCTCCGGGTCGCCGCTCGTGGCGAGCCATTCCTGGGTCAGGTGCCCGAGGCGCAGATCGTCGGGCGCGCCCGCGCCGCCCATCTTCGTGGGGACCCAGCCGGGGTCTACCGCGTTGCTCAGTACGTCCTCCCAGAGGCGGGCGATCGAGGCCGCGAGCGTCGTGACGAAGAGCTTGCTGTCCGAGTAGGAGGCCGTCGCCCGGCCGCCGCTCCAATCGAGCCCGTCGAGCTCGGCTCGGCCGCCGCGGTGCATGCCGCTGCTCAGGTAGACGAGGCGCGGTGGGCGGTCGATGAGCGCGGTGAGCAGGTAGGGCGCGACCATGTTGACCGGCAGGATCTGCGCGCCGCGGACGACGCCGGCGTTGTGGATCACCGCGTCCATCTGCCCGAGGTCGTTGACCTGGCTCGCCACGCCGCGCGTCTCCTCGAGGTCGGACAGGTCACCAACGACGGCCGCGGCGCCCCGTTCCACGAGGTCGCTCACGGCTGCGAGCCGGTCGCGGTTTCGAGCGTGGACTACGACCTCGTGCCTCTGCTCGAGGAGCGTGTCCGCCGCGGCCCGGCCGAGTCCGTCGGCGGAGCCGGTGATGAAGACGCGCGAGCCGCTCATGCGGCCGGCGCGGCCGAGTACTCCTCGTCCGACACGTGCTCGCCCCATGTAACCGGGCTGCCGCTGTCGTCGTTCTGCTGCATGGCGATGTGGACCATGAAGCGGTTGGGAGCGGCCCCGTGCCAGTGGTTCTCATTGCGCTCGAAGAAGACCCGGTCGCCGGGTCGGAGCACCTCGATCGGGCCGCCCTCGCGCTGGCAGAGGCCGACGCCCTCGGTGACGAAGATCGTCTGGCCGTGGGGATGGGTGTGCCAAGCGGTGCGCGCGCCGGGCGTGAAGTGGACCGCGGCGGCGGCGAAGGTCGAGGTCGCCTCAGGGGCGGCTACGGCGTCGATGTAGACGTCGCCGGTGAACCACTCGGCTGGACCCTTCTGGGTGTCGATGTCGTTTCGGGTGATCTGCATGGTCCTGTTCTCCTGACGACGGATTGAACGTTGGCGGGGCGCGGGGGAGCCGCGCAATCAGCTCTCTGGAGTTGGAATCGACCGTAGGCGCGCTAGCAGGACGCGGCGGCCGACCTTGACGCGGATGGGGACGGTCGCGGCGTTCTCACCTGGGTGTCGGCGTCGCGGTGCTGGGGTGATGCCCAGCAGACTGGCGGCGCCCATCACGATGGCGAGCAGGAGAGCGCGGTAGACCAGCCCCTGTGGCTTGGGGTGCACCGAGGTCCAACTTTTCCGTTCTGTTCGCTGTCCCTGGTCAGTCGGCGCGTTCGATGGTGATGCGGACATCGCCGTCCTGCTGGCGGATCGCATCAACGTTCCCGTCGATTTCGCCGATGCGGACGATGCCGTTGAAGTAGGGGGCGGCGTCGTCGTAGTAGAAGACGAGGTCGCCTCCGGGGGAGAAGTAGCCGATGTCGCCGGCGGAGGGATCGTGGCCTTCCGGCGCTCCCTCGGTTGACAGTTGGTTGGGCAGCCGGCCGGTCTTCTCGGCGTTGTTGTGGTCTCTGAAGGTGAGCGTCTGGGGCAGTTGGTCGGCCATGTCGCGTGCGGTGGCGTTGTCGTGCAGTCTCCCTGACAGCGTCGTGTCGCCGACTCTCACGCGAATGCGCGTGCCTCCGGAGGGCTCGTCGTCTCGGCTGTCGGAGGTCGCGGTCGAGGTGTCCTGCGGCGATGTGCTGGTCGCGGACTGGTCGACAACCCGTTCGCCGTCTTCGTCTGCGCCGCCACATGCCGCCAGCGAGGAGACGGCGAGCAGCGCCAGCACCACGGAGCTGAGACGCACAGACCGCTGTCGGCCGCGATGGGGTGCGCTCTTGGTTGTGGGTGCTTTCGCTCTCATGCGCTACCTGGCGGTGTAGCCGCCGTCGACGGGAAGAGCGACGCCGACGACGAAGCTCGCGCCTGGGCTGCAGAGCCACAGCGCGGCCGCGGCCATCTCCTCCGCCTGGCCCAGTCGGGCGATCGGTTGGGCCGCGGTCGCTTCGTCCGGGTCGAGTTCGCCGTTGGCGATCATCTGGGTGACCATCGGGGTTTCGATGGTCCCTGGGCAGATGGCGTTGATGCGGATGCCTTTGGGGGCATATTCCAGTGCGGCGCTTTTGGTCAGACCGAGCACTCCGTGCTTGGTGGCGTGGTAGGCGGCGCGGCCGGGATTGCCCACCAGCCCACCGAGCGAGGAGTTGTTGACGATCGCGCCGCTGTCTTGGGTGCGCATCTGGCCCAGCTCGTGCTTCATGCAGGCCCACACCCCGCGCAGGTTGATCGCGCTGACGCGGTCGAATTGGTCGGCGGTCTCGTCGGCGGCGTCGGTGGGCGGGACCATGATCCCGGCGTTGTTGAAAGCCATGTCCAACCGGCCGAACTGGCTGACGGTCTGTTCGACCATGGCGGCGACCTGTTCCTCGTCCGCGACGTCGCAGGTCACCGCGATCGCGTCATGTCCAGCTGCGGTCAGCTCCTCCGTCGCCGCGTGGAGCGCCTGCTCGTTGAGATCGGCGAGCGCCACCCCCGCGCCCGCCCGCGCGAAGGCGCGGGCGGCCGCGAGGCCCATGCCCGAGCCGGCCCCGGTGATCAGCGCGGCCTGGCCGCGAAAGTCATAGGTGGGGTTCATGGCGGTCACCGCGCTCTTCCGCATGTGCTCACCAAGGCTGGTTCGCCGGGCCCACGGTGAATTCGCTGATGGTTGTGTCCTCGGGCTGGTCGATCGCCATCGCCACGACGCTCGCGACTCGGTCCGGCGGGATCTCGTACGTGTCGTACAGGCCCCCCATCTGGTCGGCCGTGTCCTGGTGGCTGATGGCGCCCAGCAGCTCGGTGCCGATCGCGGCGGGGTAGATCGTGGCGGTGCGGATGTTCGTGCCCTCGGTGGCGGACTCCATGCGGAGGACCTCCATGAAGTCACGTACGAACCACTTCGTCCCGCCGTACACCGCTCCGCCCGGGTAGGCCTTGAGCCCGGCGACAGAGGAGTTCGCGATGACGTGCCCGGACTTCTGCTCGATGAACGTGGGCAGCACGGCGGCGACGCCGTTCAGGACGCCCTTGACGTTCACGTCGACCATCTGGTGCCAGTCGTCGGTCTGCAGCGCCGACAGCGGGGAGTTCGGCATGAGGCCGGCGTTGAGGAAGATGGCGTCGACGCGCCCGAAAGTCTCCTTGGCGAGGTTGACGATGGCGTCGTTACCGGACTGCTCCGTGACGTCCAACTCGTGGTAGACGGCCTGGCCGCCGGCCTTCTTGATCTCGTCGACGATCTGCGCGAGCTTGTCTTCGCGCCGCGCGCCGAGGACGACCTTGGCGCCCTTGCTCGCAAGCAGCTTGGCGGTCGCTTCGCCGATTCCGGATGACGCTCCGGTGATGATTACGACCTTGTCCTGGATCATGTTGGTCCTCCGCGTTGTCTGTCTTCCACGTGCACCGTGGCAGCGACTCGAGCAGGGTGGGAGGCCCGCTTTATCCAGGTACCGGCAGGGCACCCCAGCGCCGGGCCGACGGGTCTACCCTCCGCGGCGTGGACACTCGTAGCGAGATCCGCGACTTCCTCACTTCGAGGCGGGCGAGGATCACCCCCGAGGACGTCGGGCTGACGACCTACGGTCCGCGCCGAGTGGCGGGGCTCCGCCGCGAGGAGGTGGCGACACTGGCCGGTGTCAGCGTCGACTACTACAACAGGATGGAGCGCGGCAATCTCGCCGGCGCCTCCGACAGCGTCCTCGACGCCCTGGCGCGCGCCCTACGCCTTGACGAGGCCGAGCGCATCCACCTCCACGACCTGGCCCGCGCCTCCCAACCGAGCGCGCCGCGACGCCGCGGCTCGGCCAAGCAGACCGTCCGACCGAGCGTTCAGTGGATGCTTGACTCGATGACGGGATCGGCCGCCATCGCGGAGAACGGAAAGCTCGACGCCCTCGCCACCAACACCCTCGCGCGGGCCTTCTACTCCGACCTCTTCCACGCAACCCACGCGCCCGTCAACTTCGCGCGCTTCATCTTCTTCGACCCGCGTGCGACGGATTTCTACGCGGACTGGGAGCGTTCGGCGAGGGACTGTGTCGCGCTGCTTCGCTCCGAGGCCGGCCGCAATCCGTTCGACCGAGGCCTCTCCGACCTTGTCGGCGAGCTCTCGACCCGGAGCGAGGAGTTCCGCGTCTTCTGGGCAGCGCACGAGGTCCGGCTTCACAACAAGGGCGAGAAGCACTTCAACCATCCCGTCGTCGGCGAGCTCGAGCTCAGCTACAACCGCATCGACCTTCCCGGCGACCCCGGCGTCACCATCGTCGCCTACACCGCGGAACCCGGCTCGAAGTCCGCGGAGGCCTTCAGCCTCCTCGCGAGCTGGGCAGCGACAGAAGAGGCACGGACGCTCGATCCCGGCGACGCTTCGGGGCCAGAACGCACGCCCGAAGCACACCCAGATGAGGCCTCATAGAAGCTGACAAGTCCCGCGCGTCGGCCGCTCCCGCTTATCTGAATTGGGCCTCCGGGGTTGCGTGGTGGTGAGTGGTTGTGGGGTGGTGTGGTGGTTCCGCGGGCGCCCGGGCTTATCTGGGTGCTCGGTCTTGGGGCCGGCTACGTGATGGTGGATGGGTCGTCGCGTGGGGAGCGACTTTGGCCGCTCTGTCTTTGTTGGAGTGCCGCCTGGTGGCGGGAGTCGCAGGAGCTGCGGGAGCTGGCCGGAAGACTGGCTGCCATCGGGTGACTTGGGCTTGGCGGAAGCGTCGGGGATGGGTGGGGGGTTAGGTGACTGGTGCGAGGGCCTCGGGTCCGAGTTCGCGCAGGGTGTGGAAGCAGCGGCGGGCGAGCTTGCGGGCGATGGTGATCGACGCCCTGGTGTGCGACAGCCCGCGGGCCTTGAGGGCCAGGTAGTCGGCCCGGTCGGGGCTGCTGGGCCGGCAGGCCGCTTGGGCTGATTCATAGAGCGCCCAGCGCAGCTGAGGCGAGCCTTGTTTGGTGAGTTTGCCGGCCCGCGAGCGGCGGTCGGAGCGGTGCACTCCGACGTCCAGCCCGGCGCAGCGCACGGCCTTGCGCGAGGCCGACAAGCGGGCCACGTCGCCCAGCTCGCACAGGATCGTGGGTGCGGTCAGCTCGCCGATCCCGTAATGGGCCATCAGCGCCCGACAGCCGGGTTGGCGGCGAGCCAGCTGACGCAGCGCCTGCTCGAGTGCGGCCAGCTGACCGTCGATGGCCTCGATCATCTGCAGCGACACCTCAATCCGCTCACGGGCCGCGTCAGGCAGTTCCAGCGCAGCCAGAAACCGCCGACCATCGACGCCGAGCAGCTTGTCCGGAGCGCCGGCGATGCCGTGGTGAAACAGGGTGGCTTCGATCCGCTGCAGCCAGCTGGTGCGTTCGTCGACCAAGGTCTTGCGCAGCCGCGTGCGGGAGCGCCACTCGGCCACGTGTGGGGGCGGGATCCAGGCCTCCGGCAGCCGGCCCTCACACAGCAGCGTCCGCAGCCAACGAGCGTCCTCGCGGTCGGTCTTGGCCCGCCGCTTCTTGCCCCGCAGCGCACTCGCCTCACCGGCCTCGGCCAAATGCGGAACAGCGCCCGCCTGCTGCAGCGCCTCACACACAAACAGCCAGCCCGTACACGCCTCAACCGCCACATCGACTCGCTGTCCAGCAAAGGCTGAAACCCAGCCGCGGACAGCCTCCGGCGTGGCGGCCAAACGGCCACGACTCACCTCACCCGTCCGCTCATCCAAAGCGTCAAAAGTGATCTGCGCTCGATGCACATCAAACCCGGCTACGATCGCCACAAGGGCCTCCTCTAGCTCCGCCAACAAGCACCACGCGCGAGTCTCTCGCGCCGAGCGGGGCAGGCCCAGTTCATGCCATCTATGCGCGACGACCGGGAGCCTTCCTTACCCGTCGGTGTTTTCGGCGTTCGAGCCGTTCCCACCATGGTTTACGTACCGTTTCCCGCCGAGGGCGTGAAGATGGCAATTGGCGCTTGCCGACCCAGCACCCACAGATAAGGGCCTTCTACGGCCCGAAATCGTCTCGCTCGAGACGCCCACGTGCTACGGCACACTTACGCCACCCGCTGTCTGGCCGCCACCGCGTACGTGGCCGGTTGCGCCGGCTGCTCGGCCATGCCGATGTGCGGACCACGATGCGCTACGTACACATTGCCGGCGACGAGCTCCACGACCGCGTGGAACCCACGTTCGTACGCGAGCCGATCGCCTTGGACGTCGACTCCGAAGCCGCCTGACGCGACGGATCTGTAGGCCTCTGACCGGGCGAGGTAGGCCCGGAAGGGGGGCCACTTTGGGCGCTTGGCCCTCTCTAGGGGTAGAGAGCCCGTGTTGGCCAGCCGCGCCGAGGCACCGTTCGTACTGTTCATCTGCCAGGACGACGGCCAGCGCGACGACTTCCTGGCCTGCGCCGACCGCGAGCTCACCGGACACCGCTGGCACCCCTCACACACCAGCGAGGAGCACGAGTACATCGGCCGCCGACGCGTTCTCTTCTGCAACGAAAGCGACGCCCACCTCGGCCAGCCCGAAGCCCGCCGACTGCCGCCATACCCGCCCGCACACTCCGCACGACGCGGCCGCGACGCCGAGATCCGCGGCGTACGGCTTCCAGGACGCGCAAGCGGCGCCAAAGCGGGGGATCCACGAGCGGAGAACCGAGTCGTTGGGACGACGCGAGGCCGGCGTGCGACGGCGGTTGAAGCAGCATGACCGGGCATCACCCCAGCCGGGTGCCGAACGAGGCCGCGGAGGTGGCTGAGGCGGTGCTGGGTGTAACCGCGCTCGGTGAGCTGGCCGAGGCCGTGGCCGCGCGCGTGGTCGAGCTTCTGGAGCGCCAGGAGCGGCGGTCGGCACGGGGTCTGGCGACCGCAGCTGACGTGGCTGAGGAGCTCGGCGTTCACAAGAGCTGGGTCTACGCGCATGCCGACGAACTGGGGGCCATCCGCCTCGGCGAGGGCCGGAGGGCGCGGCTGCGCTTCGATCCGGAGCGCGTAGCGCGGGCGGTCGGCGCGACGCTGTCGGAGCGAGGCGGCGGGCGAGTGGGGCGGCCACGCAGGCACGGCCTGCCGGCAGGCGTCCGGTTGATACAGGGGCGCGGCAACTGAGCGACGCGTCAGGTTACGATCGCCGCATGGCGCGGCCCCGCACCGGCAGCATCCGCCGTCAGCCCACTGCGCTCGGAACCAGCTACGGGCTCCAGTTCTGGTACAGGGGGAAGCGGCTCTACCACCACATCGGGGGCGAGTGGGAGGGATGGACCGAAGCGCGCGTCGAGTCCGAGCGCACGTTCGTGATGCAGTTGGTCGCGCGCGGCGAGTACGTGCCGCAACGTACGGAGCCGCCTACGGCGGCGCGCGAATACGAAGTTCCGACCTTCCAACTCTTCGCGTCGATCGTGCTAGATCGAAAGCGCCAGCGGGTAGGGGCCCAGCGGCTCAAGGATCTGGAGTGGCGGCTGCGCACCGCCATGGAGCACTTCGGCAGGTACCCGCTGGACAAGATCGACGTGGCGCTCGCTGACGAGTTCGTTGACGTGAAGCTGCGAGAGAGCAGCCGGATCGCAGACGCCGCAGCGGCCGGCGCGGCGCTCACCGAGGAGTACACCGACCGCCGCACGGGGCGCATCCACAAGCGCCGGCGGCGGGGGCTCTCAAACAGCTCGATCAACAAGGTGCTTGCGGCGGTTCGCATGGTGTTGAAGGAGGCGAAACGCCACGGTTGGATCGAGCAGAACCCACTCGACGACTCCGACTGCTTCCTACCGCAGAAGACTCCCCGCAGGTCGTTCCTCGAGGTCGGACAGGTAGAAGCCCTGTTGGACGCGGCCCGCATGCTTGACCGCGAGCAGCGGAAGCTCGAATGGCGCGACGTGCGAGCGATCCGGGAATCGGACGACGCGGCGACGAGGCTGGCCGCCGACTATGGGGTGAGCGAGACCCTCATCCGGCGAATCCGCCGGAACGAGATCTGGGTCACGCAGCGACCGCGCGAGGCCATCCGGCTCCCCGCGGTCGCAACACTGCTATTGGCCGGACCGAGAGTCTCTGAGCTCTGTCGCCTTGAGGAGCCCGCGGTCGACCTCGCCGCCCGCAGGATCGTCATGCCACACGTCAAGACCGATGCCTCTGAGCGGACCATGCCGCTGGTGCCGAGCCTGCACGAGATCCTCCTCGCTGGCAGGGCGGAGCGTGAGGCGCACGGCGGGCCCGCCTTCCCGACGCGCAACGGCACCCGCCAGCACCCAGACAACGTCCGGTCGCGGCTGCTCGCGTCGGTGCGTGAGCGGGCGAACGAGCTGCTGGCCGAGCGGGAACAGCCGCTGATCGGCCACATGACGCCGCACACACTGCGGCGCACGTTCGCCTCAATCCTCGCCGAGGTCGGTGTGCCGCCGCGGCGGGCGATGTACCTGCTCGGCCACACGGACCCGACGCTCACCATGCGCGTCTACCAGCAGGTGCTCGATATGGGCGGGACGGCGGTCGAGAGGCTCGAAAAGGTGCTCGGCTGCACCCTCGATGAGGCCCTCGCGACCTACTCTGGACGCGGGGGTTTGGGTAGCCAATGGGTAGTCAGCCCGAAAACCCTCCCCCAGCACGACGTCCAGCGGGGCCGTCAAGACGGTGTTTGAGGCTCTCTAGAGCCTGATCCGGCGAAGCGGCTGATGGGATTCGAACCCACGACCTTCTGCATGGCAAGCAGACGCTCTAGCCAGCTGAGCTACAGCCGCGCGCTGGGCGGAGGATAGCGCTCCATTTCCGGCCCGGCGTGTTCTTGCAGCGGGTGTGGAAAAGTGCCGCTCGCGGCCGGCACGGCCGCGTGTCGGGAGGAGAGGAGCCTCGTCCGTGCGTCGTTCGTCCTGTCTTGTCGTTGCACTTCTCGTGGCCCTGACGGCCGCGTCATCCGCGCCGGCCGCTCCGGGCGACACCGCCCGCTGGATCCTGCCGCCCGGCAACTTCGGCGGCCTGCCCACCACCGAGAACTCGCGTGATCAGCTGCCGCTCTACGACGCGCTCACTCCCCTGCGCGACAACGTGCGCAAGAGCCACCTCCGGCGGCTATTCCTGCCCGAGGACTTCACGCCCGTCGGGGCCACCCGGAAAGAGGACACCGGCCGCCCCGGCGTGCGGGTGCTCTACGACCGCTACGGCATTCCGCACATCCGCGGCAGGACGCGCGCTGACATGGCGTACGGCGCCGGCTGGGTGACTGCTCGCGACCGCGGCCTGCTTCTCCAGCTGGCCCGCGGCCCCGCCCGCGTGGCCGTTGCGGACATCCCGGGCATCAATGCCTTCGGCCTGGTGACGAGCGGCCAGACCTTCGTCCCCAGCCCCGAGGCGGAGGCGCTGGTCACGCGCCAGCGCCGCCTGTTGGTCAAGACCTACGGAGACAAGGGCCGCCAGGTCCTGGCCGACGCCCGGGCGTACGCCGCGGGGGTCACCGCCCAGTGGAAGAAGACCGACCCGAGCGAGCCGCCGGCCACGGTGAACGACGTGATCGCGGCCACCGCTTTCATCGGGTCGATCTTCGGCGCCGGGGGCGGCGGGGAGGCCAAGAACGCGGAGCTCCTGGGTGCGCTCAGAACCGAGCTCGGACCGGAGCGCGGCCAGAAGGCCTGGGAGGACGTCATGCTGGCCGACGACCCCGAGGCGCCCACGACGATTGCCAGGCCCTTCCCGTACGGGCCGCTCACCGGAGGCGGAGTCCGCGGATCGATGTCCCTCGATCCGGGCTCGATCGAAGAGGTGGACCCGACGGAAGCCGCCGGCTCGGCGGGCCCGGCCTCCGTGAACGCCGCGGCGGCTCCCCCTCGGCGCCAGGCCTCCAACTGGCTGTTGGCGGAGCCGGGGCGCTCGCGGAGCGGCAACACGCTCGCCGTGATGGGGCCACAGCTCGGCTACTACTACCCCGAGATCGTCCAGCAGGTCCACCTCGAGGGGCCGGGCATCAAGGCGCAAGGCGTGGCGGGTCCCGGCTTCGGGATGTACGTGTTGATAGGCCGGACCGAGGACTACGCCTGGAGCCTGACCTCGGCCGGCCACGACGTGCGCGACGTGTTTGCGGAGCCCCTCTGCAATCCCGACGGCTCGGCACCCACGCGCGAATCGACCCACTATCGCTTCCGGGGCGAGTGCCGTGCGATGAGGGACTTCAACGCAGGTCTGCTCAACGGCCGGCCACTGCGCTATCAGACGACGGTGCACGGGCCCGTGATCGGCACCGCCACCAAGGCCGGAAGGCCCTACGCGCTCAGCCGGCGCCGCTCCACCTTCGGGCGCGACGGTCTGAACCTCGTCGCGCTGAAGGACATGACCGAGGGCAGGGCATCCACGCCGAAGCGCTTTTTCAAGACCGCGAGCCAGTTCGGGTATACCTTCAACTGGGCCTACGCGTCGCGCCGCAACACCGCCATGTTCTCGTCCGGCCGGCTGCCGCGGCGCGCCCGCGGGGTGGACCGCCGGCTCGTCACGCGCGGCGACGGCCGCTACGAGTGGCGCGGCTTTCTGACCGCCGACGAGCATCCCCACGACGTGGGCGGCCCCGGCGGCCTGCTGCTCAACTGGAACAACCGCTCGGCGCCGGGCTTCATGCACGGCGACGACCAGCCCTACGGCTCCGCCCAGCGCGTGGAGCTGTTCGACAAGTGGCCCCGCCGGCCGCGCCTGCTCGACGACGTGCGGATCATGAACCGAGCCGCCACCGAGGACGTCCGCTCGCCGGTGTGGCCGGTGGTGAGCCGCGTGCTGCGCGGCGGCCCGGCCCCGAGCCCCCGGGAGCAGCAGATGGTGGACGTGCTGGACAGCTGGGTGCGCCGCGACGCCCCGCGCCTCGACGCCGACAACAGCGGCAACTACGACGACGCGGGCGCCACGATCCTGGACGCCGCCTGGGATCGGATCGCCGAGGCGGTGATGCGCCCGGTCTTCGGCGACCTGCTCGACGAGCTCGACGACGTGCGCGGCCTGGGCGGACAGTCGGGCCACTCCTACGTGGACAAGGACCTGCGTACCCTGCTGGGGCGCCCGGTGCGCGGGCGCTTCAACTTGCGCTACTGCGGGAGGGGCTCCCTCGAGCGCTGCCGGGCGGACCTGTGGGCAGCCCTGGCGAACGCAGGCAGTCTGCTGAGCGCCGAGTTCGCCGGTGACCCCTCGACCTGGCGCGGCGAGGCGGCCCGGCGCGACTTCGCGCCCGGGCTCATTCCCGACACGTTCCGCGCAACCAACCGGCCGACTTTCCAGCAGGTGCTCGAGTTCCAGATGCCGAGGCCGGGGAGGCGCCCGCAGGTCCCGGCGGTGGCCGGCCGGGCGGGCTCCGTCGCGCCGCTACGCTAGATCCGTTTCCGCCGGCGCCGTGGCGGAGTGGTTACGCAGCGGCCTGCAAAGCCGTTTACACCGGTTCGATTCCGGTCGGCGCCTTTCCCTGTCGGGGGCCGCCTGAGGCTCAGCGCCCGCGGCGCCTCGGCTTGCCCTTGTCCGCTCGAGGTGGGTGCTTGGCCCGCTCCTCGGGGGTCATCTGCCTGATCGTCAGTTCGCCGCTCTCGACCTGCTCCTGGATCGCCGTGAGCTTCTCCCGACGCCGCGCTTCCGCTCGGTCCTTCGGGGTCTTCACGTCGCGACTCCCCTCCGTCGGGGCTTGTGGCCAACCTCACTAGTGAGACTACCCGACGACCAGGCGGCACCGGAAGGGCCGCCGGCACCTAACAGGAATAGCGCTGCGCCACAGCGGGTACCTATCCGAACGTTGGCCCTCGCTCGTCCGAGGGCAGAGGCTAAGGGGAGGGAGGACGTTCAGCGATGAACGAAACGCACGGGGCAGGCGCCGGGCGTGATGTCGGCCAGGTCGAGCGGGAGAGCCCCGTCCGGGAGGGCGCGGGCGACATCGACTGGGTGGCCGCCGAGCGCTCGCCGGAATTCCAGGAGCTGGTAACCAAGAAAAAGGCCTTCGTTCTGCCCGCGACGCTGTTCTTCCTCGCCTGGTACTTCGGCTTCGTCCTGCTGGCCGGCTACGCGCCCGACTTCATGGGCGAGGAGTTCCTCACCGACGGCTTCACCGTGGGCTACGCACTGGCCCTGACGCAGTTCATCATGACCTGGGGTCTCGGCTGGTGGTACCTGCGGAAGTCCGACCGGGTGTTCGACCCGCTCGCCAAGCGCGCGGCCGCCACGGCGATTGAGGCCGGAGCGAACCGCGGGCGCTCCGAGCGCTCGCCCGGCGCAGACGAGGTGACCAGCCGATGACCTGGATCGCCGCAGTCAACGAAACGGCGCTGGTCGTCTTCGCGGTCGTCGTCGCCGTCACGCTGGTAATCAGCTGGTACGCCTCGAAGCGGGTGTCGTCCGCCACCGACTTCTGGGCCGCGGGTCGTGGCCTCACCGGGCCGCAAAACGGATTTGCCATTGCGGGCGACTACATGTCCGCCGCCTCCTTCCTGGGCATCGCGGGTCTGATCTTCCTGTTCGGGTTCGACGGCTTCCTCTACTCGGTCGGCTTCCTCGTGGCCTTCCTGACGGTGCTCTTCCTGCTCGCCGAGCGGATGCGCAACTCGGGCAAGTACACGATCGCCGACGTGCTCGCCTTCCGGCTCCGGGAGAAGCCGGCGCGCTCGGCCGCCGCGCTGGGGACCCTGACCGTGGTCGCCTTCTACCTGATCGCGCAGATGGTGGGTGCCGGCGTGCTGATCGAGGGCCTCGTGGGCATCGACTTCTGGCTCGCAGTGCTGCTCACCGGCGCCTTCATGATCACCTACATCGTGCTCGGCGGCATGCTGGCCACGAGTTGGGTGCAGATCATCAAGGCGTTCCTGCTGATGTCCGCCGCGGTCGTGATGACCGTCTGGGTGCTGATCGAGATCGGCGGCAATCCGTTCGACCTGTTCCGCGACGCCCGGGCTGAGTCCTCGGACGGCGCGGCTTATCTGGAACCCGGCCTGTTCCTGGCGACTCCGCTCGACACGGTGTCGCTGGGCCTCGGGCTGGTGCTCGGCACCGCGGGACTGCCGCACATCCTCATGCGCTTCTTCACGGTCCCGGACGCCAAGGCCGCCCGCGGATCGGTGATGTGGGCGATGGTGCTGATTGGCGGTTTCTACGTGATGACCACGGCGCTGGGCTTCGGCGCCCGGGCGATCCTCGGCGAGGGCGGGGAGGAAGCGGCCGGGACCACCGGCAACTTCGCTCTACCGCTGCTGGCCGAGGAGCTCGGTGGAGAGCTGTTCCTGGCCATAGTCGCCGGCGTGGCCTTCGCGACCATCCTCGCGGTGGTCGCCGGGCTGGTGATCTCCGCCTCGGGTGCGGTGGCGCACGACATCTGGTCGAACATCGTGCGCAGCGGGCGTGACTCCGAGGCCGAGGAGGTCTGGGTGGCGAAGATCGCCGCCTTCGCGATCGGGGCCATCGCAATCCTCATCGCGATCATCGGCGGCGAGGGCCTGAACGTCTCGTTCATGGTCGGCCTGGCCTTTGCGGTCGCTGCCAGCGCGAACTTCCCCGCTCTGCTGCTCGCGCTCACCTGGCGGCGGTTCAACACCGTCGGCGCCGTCACCGGCGTGCTGTTTGGCGTGGTCAGCTCGGTGGGGCTCGTGATCATCAGCCCGACCGTGTGGCCCGGCCCCGACAGCGAGGGCGGCATGCTCTCGTTCTACGACCTGGCCAACCCGGGGATCATCAGCATCCCGCTCGGGTTCATCGGCTGCTGGCTGGGCACGATGCTCTCGACAGAGAGAGACGCCCAGCGCTCGTTCGACGAGCTCTGGGTCCGCTCGGAAACCGGCCTCGGCGCCGAGGGTGGCACCGGTCTGACCCTCACCGGCCGCCACGACGGCGACCACGCCGAGGGCGAGGCCGAGCGCGAGCGAGTGGCGACGCCCGGCTGAGACTCCTGAGCGCATGCCGCCCCGCGAGGAGGGCTCGCGGGGCGGCGTCGCCTACCACGGTGGGCCCGTGTGCCCAGCGCAGCCATCGGGTACAAACCACAGACGGGCGAAAAGGAGAAGCGAATGGAAGCCAGCACCAAGGCCTCCGGCGAGCAGCTCGAGCGGGACCTCGAGGAGCTCCTGGAACAAGACATCTTCGAGCCGCCGCAGTCCTTCCGCGAGAAGGCGCTGATCTCGGACGAGTCGGTGCACGAGGAGGCGGAGCGCGACCCGGAGGCGTGGTGGGCGAAGCAGGCCGAGGCGCTCGACTGGTTCGAGCCCTGGGACGAGGTCCTCGACGAGTCCGAGGCGCCCTACTTCAAGTGGTTCACCGGCGGCAAGCTCAACGCCTCCCACAATGCGCTCGACCGCCATGTGGAGGCCGGCCGCGGCGACAGGGTGGCCTACCACTGGCGCGGGGAGGAGGGCGAGGACCGGGACGTGACCTACGCGGACCTGCTGCGCGACGTGAAGCGCCTCGCGAACGTGCTCAAGGAGCGGGGGATCGAGCCCGGGGACGTGGTGGGCATTTACCTGCCGATGATCCCCGAGGTGGCCGTGGCGATGCTGGCCTGCGCGCGGATCGGTGCGCCGCACAACGTCGTGTTCGGCGGCTTCTCACCCGATGCGGTGAAGGAGCGCATGGAGTTCTCGGAGGCCAAGGCTCTCATCACGGTCGACCAGGCTCGCCGCAAGGGGAAGGCCGCGGACATCAAGCCGGCGGTGGACAAGTTTCTCGGCGACGTTCCGTCGATCGAGACGGTCGTCGTGGTCCGCAACACCGGGGCCGACGTGGACATGGACGACGAGCGGGACGTCTTCTACGACGAGGCGCTCGAGCAGGCGGACGACGACTGTCCCGCCGAGCCGCTCGACGCCGAGCACCCGCTCTATGTCCTCTACACGTCGGGCTCAACCGCGAAGCCGAAGGGGATCCAGCACACGACCGGTGGCTATCTCACCGGCGTGGCCTGGACCACGAAGCACGTGTTCGACCTGAAACCCGACGAGGACGTGTTCTGGTGCTCGGCCGACGTCGGCTGGGTCACCGGCCATTCCTACATCGTCTACGGGCCGCTCATGAACGGGGTGACCTCGGTGATGTACGAGGGCGCGCCGGACTATCCGGACAAGGACATCTGGTGGGAGCTGTGCGAGCGCCACGGGGTCACGATCTTCTACACCGCGCCCACGGCCATCCGGGCCTGCATGAAGTGGGGGGTCCAGCACCCGCAGAAGCACGACCTGTCGGCGCTGCGGCTGCTAGGCACGGTGGGCGAGCCGATCAACCCCAAGGCCTGGCTCTGGTACTGGAAGGTAATCGGCGGCGAACGCTGCCCCGTGGTGGACACCTGGTGGCAGACCGAAACGGGCCACATCATGGTCTCGCCGCTGCCGGGCCTGACCGACGCGAAGCCGGGCTCGGCGACCATGCCGCTGCCGGGCATCCAGGCTGACGTGCTCGACGAGGAGGGGAACGAGGTCGAGCCCGGCGGCCAGGGCCTGCTCGCCCTGCTTCGCCCCTGGCCCGGGATGCTCCGCACCCTCTACAAGGACCCCGACCGCTTCAAGGAGACGTACTTCTCGAAGTGGGACGAGTCCACGTACTACGTCGGGGACGCGGCCCGCAAGGACGAGGACGGCTACATGTGGATCATCGGCCGCGCGGACGACGCGGTGAACGTGTCGGGGCACCTGCTCTCGACGGCCGAGGTGGAGTCGGCGATCGTCTCGCACCCGAAGGTGGCCGAGGCCGCCGTGATCGGCCAGGAGGACGAGGACACCGGCCAGGCCGTTGCCGCCTTCGTGATCCTCGAGGGCGACCGCGACGAGGGCGACGAGGCGCTGGAGAAGGAGATCCGCGAGCGGGTGGCCGACCGGATCGGCAAGTTCGCCCGCCCGAACCGCATCATCTGGACCGCGGACGTGCCCAAGACTCGGTCCGGGAAGATCATGCGGCGGCTGCTGCGCGACATCGCCGAGGGGCGCGAGCTGGGCGATGTGAGCACGCTGCGCGAGCCGGGCGTGATGAAGGATCTCGAGGGGAAGTTCTCGAGCGACGAGGCCTAGCTGCCCGGCAGCCGATTGCGTGCTCAGGCGCCCCGGGTAGTGCCGCCCCTGCGCTTAGGCGCCTCATAGGATCCGCCCATGCGCTACGTCATCACCGGAGGCTCCGGCTACATCGGCTCGCGGCTCGTCGACCTGCTTTCACGCCGCGAGGACACCGAACGGATCGTGATCTGCGATCTCGCGCCCCCACGGGACTACAAGCCGAAGACTCAGTTCGAGCAGGTCGACGTACGTGACCGCGACGGCGTGCACGCGGTGCTGCGCCGCGCGCGGGCGGACGCTCTCGTGCACCTGGCGTTCATCCTGAACCCGGTCCACGACGAGCACCTGATGTACGACGTGGACGTCAACGGCACCCACAACGTGCTCGAGGCCGCGGGCGAGGCGGGCACGCCGCAGGTGCTGGTCACGTCCTCGGCCGTGGCCTACGGCGCGTTCCCCGACAACCCGGTGCCGATCACCGAGGACGACCCTGTACGGGGCGTGTCGAGCTTCTCCTACGCGCGCGACAAGACGGAGTCCGACCGCATCTGTCAGCTGTGGGCGGCCAAGTACCCGGATCGGGTTATGACGATCGTGCGGCCCTGCATCGTGTTCGGCCCAAACGTCGACAACTACCTCGTGCGGCTGTGGACGAAGATGCCGATGGCCGTGGACGTCAACGGCTCGGTCGACAACCGAATTCAGTTCGTGCACGAGAACGACGTCGTCGACGCGATCAGCCGGCTGCTGCTCGGCCGTCACGCCGGAGCTTTCAACCTCGCGCCCGACGGGGTGATGACGATGCGGGAGTGCGCCGAGCTGATCGGCATGCCGATCCGAAAGCTGCCGCTCCGGGCCTTTCGCGCGGGGGCGCGGGCCCTGTGGGGTGTACGCGCCAGCGAAGCCCCGCCGGGGCAGATCGACTTCGGCCTCTATCCCTGGATCGTGTCCAACGACAAGCTGAAGCAGACGCTCGACTGGACACCGCGTTACACCAGCCGGGAGACCTTCGAAATCGCGATGCGAGCGCACGGCAAGCTGCCGCCGGCGGAGGCCCCGGCGGAGCCTCAGACCACTGCTACAGTGGCCGCGTAGTCCGCTCCCGGGGCCGTTAGCTCAGCTGGGAGAGCGCCGGCTCGACAAGCCGGAGGTCGCTGGTTCGAGCCCAGCACGGCCCATACCCGGTCCCCGCTCTGCAAGCGGGATTGCGGCGAATCTGAGGCGCCGTGGCCCCATCTTCACCGTCCCGCTTGTCACCGGCCCTGCCCCGCTGCGGCAGGGATAAGCCGCTGACCTGCGAAGTAGCCGCGCACGGCGTTGAGGAGGCGCGCGCCTGGGCTGACGGCTAGGGCGCCGACAACCGGGCTGCAGGGCAACAGCCCTTGCCGCGGCCGATGTTCGCGCGGTTGACGAGGAACGCCGGTCCGAACGCCAGTGCGAAGCCGCCGAGCAGCGCCGCCCAGAACACCGCGTCGTCCAGACCGGCGTCCATCGCCCCGGGAACCGCCAGCACGAAGGCGTTGTCGATCGCCTCCATGATCGTGATCGACACGGTGTCCGCCGCCAGCGCGATCGGCACCGCGGCAGCCAGCGCGAGCCCCGACCGCAACAGAGGGAGCGAGGTGAGCGTGTAGCCGAACACGAAGGCCAGCCCGATCGCCAGCGCGACCGTCGCGAGGTTGCTCCACCCGAGGGCGGTGCCGAGTGCCATGCCCGCGATCTCACCGGAAGCGCAGCCGACGAGGCAGTGGCCCGTCGCGCTCACGGCGAGCTGGTTCACGGACGCCGCCGGCGCGGCCGGGCCCGCTGCCAGACTGGGGATGACGAGCTCCTTCGCGGGCACTAGCTGACGAATCATCGCACTGCCCAACTCAGACCAAGCGCGGGACTCCTGTTGGCGTGAATGTACGCACTGCGCCGCCCGGGTCAGGACGCGCGCAGCCCTATCGGCCGAGCACCATCTCCATCCGTTCCATAGTGCGGTCGAAGTCCCGCCGGTCCATGGCCTGGTTGTCGCGCGGGCGGGTGTTCTTCCAGGTCGGAAGCTGCTCCCGGCGGTCATCTCGCCGGTGCGGCCGCCGGGCGGCGCCGGCTCGTGGGTTGTCCTTCATCAGCTCCGATCCTCCTCGGAGTCGAGTCCGTGTCTCCATGTTGAGTTCCGCCTCAGCCGGATCCGAAACGTGCCATTTAGCCCGTCCTGGCGGAGGTATCGGAAGCCGCCAGGGCCGCGTCGGCGCGTTTGACGCCTACGCGCTTCTCGACGTCTTGCCGGTACCACATGAAGGCGGAGGCGGCCGAGATCAACAGCACGATGCCGTCACCGCCGCGCAGACCTTGGGCGGGCTCGCCCATTCGTAGCGCTGCGGCGAGAGCCCCGGCCCCGAACAGCATGATGCTCGTCGCGCCGAGCCAGGTCGAGATAACCCCGTAGCGAAGAGCACGCGCCGTGAGGACCACCATGCCGAGACTGGCCAGCACCGCGCCCGCCCGTATCACGTCGGTACCGGTCTCGTCCGGGACAACGGCGGCCACCAGCGCAAGCACGGCCAGCGCCACCCACAACAGGGCAGCCCGAGCGTCGGTCGAAGCGCCGCCACGTCGCGTCTCACCCTCGATGGGATCACCCAGCGCCTCATACTGGGCGATCAGCGCATCGAGATCGGTGGGCGTGGTCTTGCCGTTCTCGAAGCGCGACAGCGTCGACTTGTCGCGGAAGGCCCGCTTGGCCATGGTTTCCAGGGAGATCTCGGCCGTCTCCCGCAGCTGCCGGCAGTAGCGCCCGCGCCGGAGCCGTTCGAGATCGGCGGCCTTTCCGGCCGTCTCCTCTCGCCGCAACACAGGGTGGCTGCCTTGCACTGGATCCCCTCGACCTGTTTGGGCGACTCTACAGGGGACTCTCCGCGCTTGCGGGCGGGATGGCGGGTCGATTTACGGCCGGGCGGCGGCCGGGCGGCGGGCACCCAGGAGCCCAAGCGTCACCAGCACCAGGCCGAGCGCGGCCGAGCGAGCGACGCTGCCGTCGCTCGAGAGCTCAAGGTCATCCGGACCGGCGAGCGACGCCACGGACGCAGCGGTGAAGGCGGCAGCCAGGACGTAGAAGAGCACAGCCTCGCGGCGCCGCGGAGAAGTCACGCCGCACCAGACGGCGACCAGGGTCGGCCCGGCCAACGTGCCGGAGGGCGCCAGCGCAGCGTCAACGATGGAGCCGGCCACAAACAGGGCGACCGGCGGCCACCACGAGCGTTTTCTTTCGCCGAGCCAGCCCGTGTGACCGGCGGCCAGCATTGCGGCGAGCCACACGGCGACGGCGACGAGCAGCAGCGCACGCGCGTCATCGAACGCCACCGCGCGGGCGGCGCGATCGGTACCGGCAGCCAGGTAGTACACGTCGGTCTGGCGATGCAGGATCGTCCGCCACCCCGCCTGGGACTCGCTCGGTCGGACCCAGGCCGAAAGGGTCATGGCCCGGCTCAGGTCGAGCGATCGAGACCCCGGGATCCGCACCGCCGCGTGCGCGCCGTCGAACCTCAGCGCACCACCGAAACGGCCCTCGGGAGTCCAGGCCGCGCCGGTGATCGCGCCGGTATTGCGGTTGCCCGAGGCGTCTGCCGCGACGGTCGGTGAGTTCCTGTCGAACGCGTACGCGCCCACCAGGTCCTTCTCCGGTGAGCCGGCTCGGATCGGCGTGGACATCTCGGCCCGCACCGCGGAAGGGCTCAGCCCGCGGTGGTACACGCGCACCTCGTCGATCAGGCCATCGAAGTACTCCCCGTACGGGTGATTTCCACCGATCCAAAGTGGATCCGACGTCCTCGGGAGCCTGCCGGTCGTCGGCTGTCGCGAGACGCGGGTGCCGTCCATGTAGAGCCGGAGGACCGCGCCGTCATAGGTCACCGCCACGTGCGTCCAGCGGTCCACCGGATCAGCCCTGTGTGCGGTGGTGTGGTGCGTGCTGCCATCGAACGTCCCGCCCCCGGCGGGGACGAGGGGCCCGCCGTCCTCGTAGGCCAGGGCCATACCCGCGAGCAGCAGCAGCACACCGAGCGCGACGACCGATGCCGGGCCTCGAAGCACGTGGCTCAGGCGCCCCTGCGGTGCAGCGCGGCCGCGTCGCGTCCCCCCGAAGGCGATGGCAACCGCCAGGGCGAGCAGTGGCAGCGCCGGCAGGTCCCCGGTGTCGATGCCGTGACCGGTCGACAGCGAGAGGACGATCGGACCGTGCCATGGCTCCCACACGACGATGGCGCAGCCGGCCGCGAGCAGCAGCGCGACTACAGAGCCAGTTGTGAGTCTTCCTGCGCGAGCCATGAACCCTCTGACGCGAGTCCGAGGGCCAAGGGACCCTAGCTGGCCGGTTGGAGTGGCTGCGCAGGGTCTAGGTCACCGTTGCCGGCGGGCCGGCGTCGGCGACCTTCCTGTCAGCGCGCTTGACTTGTATGCGCGGCTCGATGTCCTGCTTCAACCAGAGCAGAGCGCAGGTGGCCGAGATCAGCAAGATGATGCCGTCGCCGTCGCGGGGGCCTTCGGCGGGGTCGCCCAGGCGGAGCGCTACCGCGACAACCGCTCCGCCGCCGAGGACCAGGCCGGCAGCGGCGAGCCAGGGCGAGAGCACTCGATACCGGAGAGCACGTGCCGTGAAGGCCATGGTCGCTAGACCGGCCACCATCGCGCCCACCCGTATCACGTCCGTTCCTGTGTCGTCCGGGAGCGCCGCGGCAGCGAGCGCCAGCGCGGCCAGTGACCCCCACAACACGGCACCCCACGTGTCCATTGCGTTGGCATTTGGTTGCGTCCCACCCGCAACGGGTGAACCCAGCCCCTCATATTGGGTAACGAGCGCTGCCACGTCGCTCGGGGTCGTTCTGCCGTTCTCGAACCGCGACAGGGTCGACTTGTCGCGGAACGCCTGTTTGGCCATCGTTTCCAGGGAAATCCCGGCCGCCTCCCGCAGCTGCCGGCAATAGCGCCCGCGCCGGAGCCGCTCGAGCTCGCCCGCCTTTCCGGAGGTCTCCTCTCGCTGCAACACAGGGTTGCCGCCGTGCAAAGCCACTCCCCTCGGCCTGTTTGGGGGACTTTACAGGGACTCGCGGGCGCCGAATAGTGGAGTTCACCTGAACAGCCCGCCGGCACCACAGCCGGCGGCCACGGCCAGATCCGACACCAGGAGACACAGTGATAGCAGCAATCCCAGCACTCATCGCCGCCCTCTTGACCACCGTCTCGCTCGTATGCGGGCTCGCACTGTCCAAGGCGGCACACGGCAACTAACCGTGGTACTGCGGCTGATCCGGAGTCACCTGGTCCGCCCGATGCTTCGCCCAACTCTGACCCAGGAGTGTTTGACATGAAGACCGTAATCAAGATCGCCCTCGGCATCCTCCTCGCCGGCATCGTGATGGTCGGCGGCTGCGCCGCGCTGATCGGCGCCGCTGCCTCGGACCCCGAGGTCAAGAAGTCGGTCGCGCAGCTCGACCGCGCGACCGACGACCTGGACGACATGGCCGGCGACAACGATCATCGCTACGCGGCCAAGGTGCGGCAGGTTCAGCTTGGCGACACCCGCGCCGAAGTGATCCGGCTGCTCGGCAAGCCGCGCGACCGGCAGGTGACGCGCAGCGAGTTCGGCAAGTCGGAGTTCGTGTACTACGGCTCCTGGCAGATCTCGCTGGCCGATGGGGTCGTCGACGGCAAGTCGCGGTTCTAGCGATAAGCAAGATCCACAAGGCGCCCCAGCAGTCGACCGGCCTCCGTGGGAACGAGCGGGGGCCGGTCGGCGTTCTACGGCGGGATTCCAAACGTCCGGTAGCTTGCCCGCAGGGTGCTCGCGCTGCTCTACGACATCCACGGCAACCTGCCCGCGCTCGAGGCCGTTCTCGACGACGCTTCCGACGCCGACCGGTTCCTGATCGGCGGGGACGTCGCCGGCTTCGGTGGATGGCCGGCCGAGACCGTCGAGCGTCTACGCGAGCTGGATGCGGAGTGGATCCGAGGCAACGTCGACCGCTGGCTTGTAGACCGCTCGGACGCCCCCGAGGTCATGCACCCGTTGCTCGAGGCGACCGTTGAGGTCCTCGGCGAGACGGTGTCGGCCGAGCTGGCCGGCCTGCCGGAGGCGACGACCCGCGACGGAGTCCTCTACTGCCATGCCTCGCCGCTCTCGGACATGGAGAGCTTTCTCCCTGAGCCGGGTGATCGCGACGCGGAGCTGCTGATGGGCACCGAAGCGCGAAGGGTGGTGTTCGGCCACACGCACCTCGCCTTCCGCCGCGAGGGACCGGCGGGAATCGAGCTCGTCAATCCGGGCAGCGTGGGGATCCCGCTCGACGGGGACCGGCGCTCGGCCTACGCGCTGGTGGGCGAGGGCGGCCGGATCGAGCAGCGCCGCGTGGACTACGACTACGCGGCCTCGGCAGCGGAGCTTCGCACGCGTTTCGGCGAGGCGGGCGAGATCCCCGCGCGCCGCATAGAGCAGGCCCGCTTCGACGTCACGTAGAGACCCGTCGTTTCGCGACGGGTTCCAGTGCTACGGTCCTGCGATTCGCCTCCCGAGCATCAGGGCGCCGCGTGACCGTGAGTTCTTCGACCTCTTCGAGGAGGCCGGGAACAACATCCTGCGAGCGGCGGGCCTGCTCGAGGAGATGCTGCGCGACTTCCCCGAGCGCAACGAGCTCGCGCGCGAGATCCTGAAGTGCGAGTCGGAGGGTGACCGGATCACCCACGACATCATCCAGCGGCTCAATCAGACCTTCGTCACACCGCTGGACCGAGAGGACATTCACGAGCTGGCGTCGGCCCTGGACGACGTGGTCGACTACACCGAGGAGGTGGCCGACTACCTCGGGCTGTACAGGATCGAAGCCCCCATGGCCCAGGCCCAGGAGCTGGCCAAGGTGCTGCACCAGGCGGCGCGCCAGATCGCCGAGGCGATGCCTCGGCTTCGTGGCTTCAAGGACCTGTCGCACAACACGGTCGAGATCAACCGGCTCGAGAACGACGGGGACCGCATCGCCCGCGAGGCGATCGCGTCGTTGTTCGACAACGGCATCGACCCGATGGTCGTGATCCGCTGGAAGGACATCTTCGAGCGCCTGGAGGAGGCAATCGACGCGACCGAGCACGTCGCGAACATCCTCGAGGGCGTGGAGATCAAGAACTCGTAGCTCTTGTCGGGGGAGTTCCTCATCCTCGCGATCGTCGTCGGCGTCGCACTCGTCTTCGACTTCACCAACGGCTTCCACGACACCGCCAACGTCGTGGCCACATCGATCTCTACGCGGGCCATGCCGCCGCGGCTCGCCGTCGGCTACGCGGCGATCCTCAACTTCGTGGGCGCCTTCATCTCGCTCAACGTGGCCGCCACGGTGGCCTCGGACGTGGTCGACCCCCACTCGATCAGCCAGCTGGCGGTGTTCGCCGGGCTCGTCGGGGCGATCGCCTGGAACCTTGCCACCTGGTACTTCGGGCTGCCGTCCAGCTCGTCGCACGCGCTCATCGGCGGCATCGTGGGAGCGGTGCTGGTGGCCGACGGCCCGGATGCGGTCTTCTTCGAGGAGGGCATCCTCGGCAAGGTGATGATTCCGGCGGTCGTGGCGCCGCTCCTGGCCTTCGCGGTCGGCGGCCTGTCGATTCTCCTGCTCTACCGGATCACTGGCAGGCAGCGGCCGCGGGTGGCCGCGCGTGGCTTTCGTCTCGGGCAGGTGCTCTCCGGGGGGATGCTGGCCCTGGCGCACGGCACCAACGACGCCCAGAAGACCATGGGCGTGATCGCGCTCGCCCTGGTGGCGCACGGCTCACTCAGCGCCGCGGATCCGACGCCGCCGACCTGGGTGGTGGTCTCCGCGGCGGTGGCGATCGCGCTCGGCACCTACGCCGGAGGCTGGCGGATCATCCGCACCATGGGCAGTCGCATCCACAAGATGGACACGGCCCAGGGCTTCGCCGCTCAGGGGGCCGGCGCCGCCGTGATCCTGGCGGCCACCCACGCGGGCTATCCGCTGTCCACCACCCACACCATCTCCGGTGCGGTCATCGGGTCGGGCGCCGCCAAGCGGCTGTCGGCGGTCCGCTGGGGCGTGGCCGGCAACATCGTCACCGCCTGGGTACTCACCCTGCCCGCGGCCGCGGGGATCGGCGCACTGGTCTACGGGATCACCCGGCTGTTCGGAACCGGGGCCGCCGGCCCGGTGGTGGTCTCCGCACTGATTCTCGGGTTGGGCGCCCTGCTGTTCGTGCGCCGCGCGCGCGTGGTCCGCACCGCCGCTACCTCGGTGGCCGAGGCGTGATCGGCGCCGTCGTCAACGGGGCCGATCTGGTCGAGCTGGTGTGGACCTCGCTGGCGGCCGGGCTGGGGGTGACCGTGGCGTACGGCATCGCCATCCTGGGCGCGGGCCGCGCGGTCGACCATAGCCGCGACGGCCACGTCGCGCGGGCGACGGCCTACGGCGCGCTGGCCGCGCTCTCGGTCGCGGCCGTTCTGGCGGCGCTGGTGGCGGGCATCGTGGCGATGTCCGCGGGCTAACCCGCCGCTGCCAGCTGCACGAGCCGGTCGAGCTCCTCGGCCGACGTCCAGCCGCCCACCGACGCGCGGACGTACGGGGTGCCCGGCAGATCGCGCAGCACCATGCGGTGCTCACCGGCGAGCCGCTCGATGAAGCCCCGCGGCTCCGGGACGGCGAACGACACCAGCGTGGAGCCGCCACGCGGCGCCACGTTCAGGCCGCGATCGGCCAGGTCGACGGCAAGGCCCTGGGCAAGGCGCGCCGCGTGGTCGGACGACCGCTCGCTTCCGGCCTCTTCGAGGACATCGAGGGCCGCATGGGCGAAGGCCAGGTCGTGCGCCGCCGGCAGCCCCGTGCCGAGGCGCCGGGCGTCCGGATGAAGGATCGCCTCCAGCGCCTTGCCGGGTTCGGCCAGTGCGTGGTAGCCAGGCCAGGGAGCCGGGAGGGCGGCCACGCGCTCGGCCCGGACATAGAGGTAACCGATTCCGTTCGGACCGCAGAGCCACTTCTGTCCCGACGCGGCGTAGAAGTCGCAGCCCAGCGCCCGCACGTCGACGGCCACTGCTCCCAGACCCTGCGCACCGTCCAGCAGCACCGGCACCCCGGTCGCCGCGAGGGCGTGCGCGTCGACCACGCGGCCCGTGAGCCATGACACGTGCGAGCAGGCCACCAGCCGGGTCTCCGCGCGCACCTCTCCCGGCAACTCGGCGAACGGAGCGACGCGCACCCGCACGCCGACCCGGTCTCGCAGCGCCGCAAGCGGGGCCAGCAGGCCGGGGTGCTCCTCGTCGCCCGTGAGCACCTCGTCGCCGGGGCCGAGGCCAATCGCGCCCAGGACCGAGTTCACGCCGTCGGTGGTGGAGCCCGTCAGCGTGACCTCGCTCTGGTCGCAGCCGAGCAGGGCCGCCGCGCGCCGGCGCAGGTCGTCGGCCGATTGGATCAGCGGATCGAAGAAGGGCCGGCCACCGCGCCCGTCCTCCGCCTGGGTGCGCAGCGATTCGACGGCAGCGTCCACGGCCCGCCGCGGCACGGGGCCGTTGGTGCCCGCGTTCAGGTAGGCGGTGTGTTGGAGCACGGGGAACTCGGCGCGCAGGCTGTTCACGGCGCGGGATACTAGGCTTCGCGTCGCCGTGATCCTCGAGCGCTCGATGCAATCCGACTGGCTCTCGAACGCCTACCTGGTGGGCGACGCCGAGAACGGCACCGCCGTGGTGATCGACTCCGGCGGCCCAGCTGGCCCGCTTCTGGAGGCGGCCGAGCGCAACGGGCTCCGGGTCCCGCTGCTCCTGCTCACACACCACCACCAGGACCACGTCGCGGAGAACCAAGTGTGGAAGGAACGGCACGGGGTGGAGATCCTCGCCCACCCGCTGGAGGCGGAGCGGCTGATGGACGTCGACCGAACGATCGAGCCGGGCGAGACGATCGAGGCCGGCGACTTGGTCATCGAGTCACTGCACACGCCCGGCCACACCGACGGGATGCTCAACTTCGTCGTCAACGGTGGCGACGTCTTCACGGGCGACACCTTGTTCAAGGGTTCGGTGGGCGGCGTGCGGGCCCCCGGCTCCACCAGCTTCGACGATTTGCGCCAGTCGATCATGGGAGTGCTGATGGAGCTCCCTGACGAGACCCGGGTGCACCCGGGCCATACGGATCCGACCACGATCGGCGACGAGTGGGAGAGCAACGCCTTCGTGCGGCTCTGGCGCGGCCTGGACGAGGAGGGCAGCGAACGCTGCCGGGTGGGCGACGAGGAAGGGACGCTCGTGCTCTGGGGGCCCGACTACGACGGCGGGCACAAGGCCTGGGTGCGCTGGGATGACGGCCGGGACGACATAGTGCCCGGCAGCACCGTCTCGCGGTGACGCTGGCATATGGGGTGCTCGCCGAGGGCGCCGTGTGCGCCCGGGTGGAGGGGAGAGTGCTCGACCTGAGCGGACTGGATCCGGTGTTCGCCGAGCCCTCCCTCAACGCCTTCATGGCCCGCGGGCCCGACTTCTGGGCAGAGGTGCACGGGCGCGTGGATGAGGGACGCGAGGTCGAGCAGCCCCGTCTCGGACTGCCGTTCGCGGTCGCGGACTACGTGGACTTCTTCTCGTCGCGTCACCACGCTGAGAACGTGGGCCGGATGTTCCGCCCGGACGCCGAGCCGCTCCTGCCCAACTGGCGGCACCTGCCGGTTGCCTACCACGGCCGGGCCGGCACCATCGTGCCCAGCGGCACGCCGGTCCGCCGGCCCTGCGGACAGCTTCCGGGCCCCGAGTTCGGGCCAACCCGAAAGCTCGACGTGGAGCTCGAGGTGGGATTTGTGATCGGGGTGCCCAGCCCACACGGCGAGCCGGTGACGGTCGAGCGGGCGCTCGACCACGTGTTCGGGATGACGCTGGTCAACGACTGGTCGGCTCGCGACATCCAGGCTTGGGAGACCGTGCCGCTCGGTCCCTTCCTGGCCAAGTCCTTCGCCACCTCGATCGGGCACTGGGTGGTGCCATTGGGTGAGCTGGCCTCACGGCGGGTGCCGGCCCCGGCGCAGGAGCCCGAGCCGCTGCCCTACCTGCGCGAGGGGCCCTGGGCCTACGACCTCCCGCTGGAGATCGAGCTGAACGGCACGGTGGTGGCAAAAAGCAACACCCGGCATCTGTACTGGTCGGTCGCCCAGCAGGTGGCCCACCTGACGGTGAACGGAGCGAGCCTGCGCACCGGAGACCTGCTGGCGAGCGGAACCATCTCGGGGCCCGAACGCTCAGAACGCGGCTGCCTCATGGAGCTGTCCTGGAACGGGAAGGAGCCGATCGAGCTGCCCGGCGGAGAGCACCGCTCGTTTCTCGAGGACGGTGACGAGGTGGTGCTGCGGGGCGAGGGGCTGGGTGAGGTGCGGGGACGGATCGAGCCGGCGCGCTGCTAGCGCCGCCTCCTGCACACGGACATGCAGGCGCCGGCCTCCGCCCGGCGGGCGGGTAGAGTGCCGCGCCGATGCGGAGGACGCCGATACTTCTGGCGGTGCTCGTCACCGTGCTGGCCGTCCTGCCCTCGGGCGCCGCGGCCCAGGGCGAGTCCGGCTACAAGGTCACGATCGCCGCCCGCGAGTGCCCGGAGTACACCGACATCACGGCCAACCGGGCGCGCAACGACATCCAGGAGAGCCTCGAGGACCTTGGCGAGGACACGAGCTACAGCGCCGGTGAGCCGATTGACCCGGCGAAAGAGGCCGCCGACCAGCCGAACTGCACCCCGCTTCCCAATTGGCGATTCACTCTCGGCCAGGGCTATCTGTCACGCGCAGTCACAGGCCCCTGGGGCTCGCTCTCGATCGTCACCAATCCGTACGACACGGACATCGTCACGCTCCCTGAGACTGAGCTCCTCGATTCCACGGGGTCCGACACCAAGGAGACGATCGAGGGCGCGGTGACCATCGAGCTGACAAAGGATCAGCTCGAGCGGGCCGCGTCGGGCAACTCGCTGTGGCTCCAGGGCGGCACGACAACGGACCCGATCCTGGACAAGGTCTACCCAGGCAAGTACGGCTTCGGCGCGCTGCGCTGCGCGATCGACAACCTCAACGGCGACAACGTCGAGTGGATCTCCTTCCCCGCGGGCAGCGAGCATGTGTTCTGCTACGCCTACTACGTCACCCCGCCGCCCACCAGCGGCCGCATCGTCATCAGCAAGCGGGTTGAGGGTGGAGCGAGCCAGACGTTCAACTTCGACGGCAACCTCAGCTTCAACGAGGGCGGCAAGTTCTCCCTCACGTTGAACAACGAGGAGTCCGCCAGTACATCCGAATTCTTTAGGGCCGCCGGACAGACATGGACGGCGCACGAGCTAGTGCCGGCAGGCTGGTCGCTGACCGACATCTCATGCGTGACCCGGCTGGGCAGCACCTGGGACGGCGACCTAGCGTCGGCCGAGGCCCGCATCACCCTGCAGCCTCGCGACCTCGTGACGTGCACGTTCACCAACGCACTCACCCCACCCGACGGGCAGCTCTTCATCGAGAAGATCACGCGCGGTGGCACCGGTCTCTTCGGCTTCGAGATCTTCCCCAACGGAGCAGATCAACCAACGGCGAAGGCCCGCGCGCGCACCGAAGAGCCGAACGTGCCGATGGCGGCCGAGCCCAGCCCGCTGACGCTCGGCCCGGGCAAATACAGAATCGACGAGCTGCTCCCGAGAAGCCGGGCGGGGGAGTGGCGACTCAAGCGGGTGTTCTGCAACGCCAAGCCCGTCGGGGTCCGACGCCCCCGGGCGAGAACGAACAGCGTGGACGTGACGCTCGAGCCGGGCGAGGGCGCAGCCTGCACGTTCGTGAACAGGTTCGTCCCGAATGGCGCCATCGTCATCGACAAGGCGACGGTGGGCGGGACCGGCACCGCCGGGTTCACGATCACGCCGCTGCGCGACCCCGGGATCTCCTACAGCAAGTCCGCCACGACGCGCGAGCCCGGCGAGCCCAGACGGGCGCGCGGTGACCGGACCAACCGGCTCCCTCTGGGGAGATACGTGATCCAGGAGCACAACGCCGCCCCCGACGACGACCGGAAGTGGACGCTCACCGAGGTCCTCTGCGACAACGTGGTCCGCCCCTTCGAGGAGGGGCGCGTGGTGGTCCGCCTGACGCGCAGGAACCCGCGGCTGAAGTGTCTGTTCGTGAACGTGCTGAACAAGACCCCGGTCCCGCCGGTGCCTCCAGGCCCTGGGCCGGGCCCCGGCCCCGATCCCGGTGGGCCCGATCTCGTCGTCACCAAGACGGTCGACCGGCCGGTGGCGGGGTTCGGCGAGAAGCTCACCTACACGATCCGGGTCGAGAACCGCGGCAACATGGCTGCCGAGGACGTCGTGCTCGCCGACCAGCCCGGGCTCGGCGAACGCGCGGTCGCGGCACGCGCCCTCCGGGGGCGTCCCTGCACGGTGCGCCGGATCGCGCGGCGGCTCTACGTCTGTCGCGTGGGCAATCTCGCGCCAGGTGAGGGCCGCGTCTACCAGGTCGACATGCTGGTGACCACGTCGTCGCGCGCCCTCGTGAACAACCTCGCCGCCGCGGGTTCGGCGACGGCCGAGAGCAACGTCAGGAACAACATCGACGGTGCCCGGGCGCGGACGCGTCGGCTGGCCTGCCCGGCCGGCGCCGCCACCCGCGGCTCGGTCCCGGCGCGGGCCGCCTGCTGACGAACCACGGTCGGGAGTCGCCTTCGCGGAGGTGCGTATGCCCGCCGGCCCGGTCACCGCCGCTGCTTGGGGGCTGGGTGAACGGCGGCGCGGGTAAACCTCAATAAAGCTGCCGCCCCCCGCGGTTGTTTGAGGTTCGCCACCGTATGGGTGTCAAAGCTCAACCAGCTCGCGCACGAGCGTTCCGGTTTGAGCTTTCTTACACCCTCCCGCCGCCCTACCCGGCCCGCCGTACGACGACGCCCCGCGGCTTGGATGACGCTCGAGGCCCTCCCACACGGCTCGCTGAGCGGCGTGGGATACCTTGAGGGCCCATGACCGTCTCCCTCCCCGACGGCTCGCCCCTCGAGCTTCCCGACGGCGCCACGGGCGCCGATGCGGCGCGCGCGATCGGCGCCGGGCTGGCCCGCGCAGCACTGGGAATTCGAGTGAGCCGGGACGGGGGCGACCCCGAGCTGCGCGACCTGAGCGCCCCGCTCGAGGACGGCGCCCGCATCGAGATCGTGACGGGCCGCGATCAGGCGGACGCGCTCTGGCTGATCCGCCACGACGCCGCACACGTCCTGGCCACGGCGGTGAGGGAGCTCTACCCCGGGGTGAAGATCTCGATCGGGCCCCCGATCGCGGACGGCTTCTACTACGACTTCGACTTCCCGGAGGACACGAAGGTCTCCGCGGAAGACCTCGAGGGCATCGAGGCGAAGATGCGCGAGCACATCGCCGCCGACGAGTCCTTCGAGCGCACCGACATTTCCGCGCGCGAGGCGATCGAGCGCTTCACGGCCGAAGGCGAGGACTACAAGGTCGAGCTGATCGAGGACCTCGTTCGCGACGACGGCGTGGAGACGGTCTCCCTGTACCGCAACGGTCCGTTCACCGACCTCTGCGCCGGGCCGCACGGCCCGTCCACCAAGCGGATCAAGGCGTTCAAGCTCACCAGTCTGGCCGGCGCTTACTGGCGCGGCGACGCGGAGCGCCAGATGCTCACCCGCATCTACGGCACCGCGTTCCTGAGCAAGGAGGACCTCGACGAGCACCTGCGCCGCCTCGAGCAGGCCCGCGAGCGCGACCATCGCAGGCTCGGGCGCGAGCTGTCGCTGTTCATGCTCTCCGACCTCGCGCCGGGCATGCCGTTCTGGCTGCCCCGCGGCACGCACATCTGGAACGAGCTGACCGCGATGTGGCGCCGGGCCAACGTGGAGCGCGGGTACACGGAGGTGCGGACGCCGATCCTCTACGACGTCGACCTCTGGAAGCGCTCCGGGCACTGGCACGTGTACCGGGAGAACATGTACTTCACCGACGTGGAGGAGCGGGCCATGGGTCTCAAGCCCATGAACTGCCCGGCCCACGTGCAGATCTACAAGCGCGACCTGCGCTCCTACCGCGACCTGCCGATCCGGTACTGCGAGCAGGGGCTCGTACACCGCCACGAGCCCAGCGGCACGCTGCACGGCCTGCTGCGGGTTCGTCAGATCACCCAGGACGACGCCCACGTCTTCTGCACGGAGGAGCAGATCGAAGAGGAGGCGATGCGCTGCATCGACTTCGGCTTCTTCATGTACCGGCAGTTCGGCCTCGAGCCGCGGCTGGAGCTCTCCACGCGGCCGGAGAAGCGTGTGGGCACCGACGAGATGTGGGACAAGGCCGAGGCGGCGCTGAAGCGCACGCTGGAGAACAACGGGCTCGAATACGACCTCAACGAGGGCGACGGCGCCTTCTACGGGCCCAAGATCGACGCGCACATCACCGACGCGATCGGCCGCTCCTGGCAGCTCGGCACCGTCCAGCTCGACTACTACATGCCGGAGCAGTTCGAGCTGGCCTACACGGGCGCCGACAACTCCGAGCACCGCCCGGTGATGATCCACCGCGCCTCCATGGGCTCGTTCGAGCGCTTCATCGGGATCCTGATCGAGCACTACGCGGGCGAGTTTCCGCTGTGGCTGGCGCCGGTGCAGGCCTGCGTGCTGCCGATCGCCGACCGGCACGTCCCCTACGCCCGCCAGGTCGCCGGCCGGCTGAGAGAAGAGGAGCTGCGCACAGAGGTGGACGAGCGCTCGGAGTCGGTGGGCAAGAAGATCCGCGAGGCGGAAGTGCTCAAGGTCCCCTACATGCTCGTGGTGGGCGACCAGGAGGAGCGCGACGAAACGGTGGCGGTGCGCCGCCACCGCGAGGGCGACCTGGGTGCGATGGCGATCGGCGATTTCGCGGCACGGGCGCGCAACGAGATCCTGCAGCGCTCCTGAGAGCGCCGCTATACTCGCCCCGAATGGAGGGCACCCTCATCCCGCGCCAAGGAAGCCGCTGACGCGCCCGTGCCCCTTCCCGACTCGCGACGTGCCGCCTTTGACGTCCAGCCGTAGACCGCGCTAGTGCCGATCCCGCGGAGGTTCGACCGGCGCCCGCCTGAGCGGGACGAGACACGCATCAACGAGCGCATCCGGGTACCCCAGGTGCGGCTCATCGGCGCGGACGGCAACCAGATCGGCGTCGTGCCCACCGACCAGGCGCTGCGCTACGCCCAGGAGCGCGACCTCGACCTGGTGGAAGTGGCCGCGGACGCCCGTCCGCCGGTCTGCCGCGTGCTCGACTACTCGAAGTACAAGTACGAGCAGGAGCAGAAGGCCAAGGCCGCCCGGCGGCACCAGAAGCAGGTGAACGTCCGCGAGATCAAGCTGCGGCCCAAGATCGCCAACAACGACTACGAGACCAAGAAGAACCACGTGGTCCGGTTCCTCAAGGGCGACGACCGCGTGAAGGTCACGATCATGTTCCGGGGCCGGGAGCAAACCCACCCCGAGCGCGGCGAGGCCCTGCTCCAGCGGCTGGCCGAGGACGTGGCCGAGCTCGGCTCGGTCGAGCAGGCCCCCCAGCAGGACGGGCGCAACATGACGATGCTGCTGGCGCCGCACAAGAACCGCGCGCAGGACGCCGAGCCCGCGGGCGCCACCGGCTGAGCGCGGACGAGCCGAGGCGCGACGGCCGTCTGCTCTAATAGGACGCTGCGATGCCGAAGATGAAGACCCATTCCGGCGCCAAGAAGCGCTTTCGCAAGACCGCCAAGGGCAAGCTGCGCGCCCGGCACTCGTTCACGAGCCACAACCTGGGTCCGAAGCCGCGCAAGCGCAAGCGTCGCCTGGGCCGGCCGGTGGAGATCAAGAAGCAGGACCGCAAGCGCGTCACGAGGTTGCTGCACAAATGAGCCGGGTCAAGCGATCGGTTGGCGCCCGCAAGAAGCGCCGGGCCACCCTGGAGCGGACCAAGGGGTATCGCGGCCAGGCTCACTCGAGCTACAAGCGGGCCAAGGAGGCCCTGCTCAAGGCCGACTCGTACGCCTACCGCGACCGGCGGAACAGGAAGCGCGACTTCCGCCGCCTGTGGATCGTGCGCATCAACGCCGCCGCGCGCCAGGAGGGCATGAGCTACAGCCAGTTCATGCACGGCCTGAAGGAGGCGGGCATCGAGCTGGACCGCAAGGTGCTGGCCGACATCGCCGTGCGCGACCCCGAGACGTTTCGACGCTTTGCCGAGCGAGCCCGGGAGGCCGTGGCCGCGTAGCGGCAGCGGCAGACGATCTTCTCCCGGGCGCCCTCAGAGGCGCCCTTTTTTGTGATCACATCCGCCGACAACCACAAGCTCAAGACCATCCGCAAGCTCCATGCCCGGCGCTCGCGCAGCAAGCTCGGCCTGTTCAGCGCCGAGGGCGAGGACCTGGTCGAGGCGGCCATGGCGGCGGGGCGCACGCCCGAGTTCGTGCTGCGGGCCGGCGAGGACGTGGAGCCGGAGCTGCTGGCCGACGTGAGCACGCTCGGGTCCGGCACCCGGGTGATCGGGGTCTACCGGCAGGTCTTCGCCGAGCCGGCCGGGCGTGTGATGGTCTGGCTCCACGCGGTGGAGGATCCGGGCAACGTCGGCACGCTGGTGCGGGCGGTGCATGCCCTGGCCGACGGTCCGCTCGTGCTGGGGCCGGGCTGCGCCGACCCGCACTCTCCGAAGGCCGTGCGGGCCAGCATGGGCTCCCTCTTTGCCCGGCCGCCGGCCAAGGCGGATTTCGACCGGCTCCCGGGCACCCGGCTGGCGCTGGCGGCCGGTCGGCAGCGGCCCCTCAACGAGGTTGTGGGCGAGCTGCGCGGCGGCCCCGAGCCCCTGGTCCTCTGCCTGGGATCCGAGCGCGGGGGCCTGCCGGCCGAGGTGATGGACGGCGCCGACGCGGTGGCCGGCATCCCTCTTCGCGCGGATGGTCCGGATTCGCTGAACGTGGCCCTCGCGGGCGCCGTGGCGCTCTACGAGGTCGCGAATAGGATGGCCGGCCATGGCTGACCTCCAGCAGCTGCGCGCGCAGGGCGAGGCCGCGATCCGCGCTGCGCGCGGACCGGGCGAGCTGGACGAGCTGCGGGTGCGCTACCTGGGCCGCAAGGCCGAGCTGACGCAGGTGCTGCGCTCGATCGGCGAGCTGGAGCCGGAGCGCCGCGGGCCGGTGGGCAAGGAGGCGAACGAGGTGCGGCGGGCACTGGAGGCGCTGCTCGAGCAGCGCGGACGAGAGCTCGAGGCGGCCGAGCTCGACCGCCGGCTGACCGAGGACCGCGTGGACGTGACGCTGCCCGGCGACCCGCCGCGGCCGGGCGGCCACCTGCACCTGATCTCCCAGATCCGGCGCCGGATGGAGGACATATTCGTCGGCCTGGGCTTCTCGGTCCTCGAGGGGCCCGAGGTGGAGTACGAGTACTACAACTTCACCGCGCTCAACCATCCGCCAGAGCACCCGGCGCGGTCGCCCCAGGACACCTTCTACTTCAGCGACCACGTGCTCCTGCGCACCCACACCTCTCCGATGCAGACACGCGCGATGGAGGTCACCGAGCCGCCCATCTACGTCGTGGTGCCCGGGCGCGTGTACCGCCCCGACACTCCCGACGCCACCCACGTGCCGATGTTCCACCAGCTCGAGGGGCTGGCCATCGACGAGGACATCACCCTGGCCGACCTGCAGGGGGTCCTGCTCGCCTTCGCCCGCCAGATGTTCGGCGACCAGACCGAGGTGCGGCTGCGCCCCGGCTATTTCCCCTTCACCGAGCCGAGCGTCGAGGTCGACGTGTCCTGCTTCCGCTGCGGCGGCTCGGGCACCGTGGGGGCCGAGCGTTGCCCCACGTGCAAGGGCGAGGGCTGGATCGAGATCCTGGGCTCGGGGATGGTCGACCCCAACGTGCTGGGTTACGTGGCCGACAACGGATACGACCCCGAGCGGGTGCAGGGCTTCGCCTTCGGGATGGGGATCGAGCGCATCGCGATGCTGGTGCACGAGGTGCCCGACCTGCGCATGCTGTTCGAGAACGACGTCCGGCTCCTGGAGCAGTTCGGGGCAGGCATGAGGGTCCCCGTCTCCTGGCTGCGCTCCTACTGCGATCCCGGGCTGGGGACCCCGAGGCGCTCGCCGATGCGCTGACGATGGCCGGGCTCAAGCTGGAGCGGTTGCATCGCACCGGGGTGGGTGACCCCGAGGCCTTCGTGGTCGGGCGGGTCCTCGAGGCCGAGCGCCACCCCAACGCCGACCGCCTGACGGTCTGCGTGGTGGACGACGGCTCGAACGCGCCCCGCACGATCGTCTGCGGGGCGCCCAACGTGGCCGGCGGCCAGACGGTGGCGGTGGCCCGGCCGGGGGCCGTGATGCCCGACGGCAGCCGGCTTGGAGAGGCCACGCTGCGGGGAGTCCGCTCGAGCGGGATGATCCTGGCCGAGGACGAGGTCGGGATCGGCGAGGACCACACAGGGATCATGGTGCTGGACGGCGGCGCCCGCCCGGGGGAGCCGCTTGCCGATCACCTGCCGATCGCCGACGACGTGATCGAGATCGAGATCACGCCGAACCGGCCCGACGCAATGGCGGTTTACGGGGTGGCCCGCGACCTGCACGCGGTCAGCGCCGCGCCGCTGGCCGAGGATCCCACCGCCGCGGATGCTGAGCCGCGCGGCGGCGACACCGCCGCCGACCACGCCTCGGTGGAGATCGCCGACCCGGAGGTGTGCCTGCGCTTCACGGCGCGGGTGTTCGAGGACGTGACGATCGGCCCCTCGCCTCTGTGGCTCAAGCAGCGCCTCATGGCCGCGGGGCAGCGGCCGATCTCGAACGTGGTCGACATCACCAACTACGTGATGCTCGCCTACGGCCAGGCCCTCCATGCCTTCGACCTGGATGAGGTGCGGGGCTCGCGCATCGTGGTGCGCCGGGCCCGGCAGGGGGAGACGATGGTCACGCTCGACGGGGTGGAGCGCCGTTTCGATTCCGAGACCGCCCTCGTGTGTGACGCCGAGGGCCCGAGCGGCATCGCCGGGATCATGGGCGGCCAGGTCTCCGAGGTCTCGGACGCAACGACCCGCGTGCTGATGGAGGCGGCCACCTGGGTGGGGCCGAACATCATGCGCACGTCGCGCGGGCTCGGGCTGCGCACCGAGGCCTCGGCCCGCTTCGAGAAGCAGTTGCACCCCGACACCGCCATGGCCGCTCAGCGGCTGGCCGCGAGGCTGATGGTGGAGCTGTGCGGTGCCCGGCTCGTGCCGGACACGCTCGACGCCTATCCGCGGCTCGCCGAGCCACGCCACGTGAGCCTGCGGCACGAGCGGCTGGAGCGGCTGCTGGGCGAGCGGATCCCGCCCGAGCAGGTGGAGGGGATCCTTGACCGCCTCGGCTTCGAGCCTCGACCCGACAACGGACGGCTGAGCGTGACCGTGCCCCCCTGGCGCGACGCCGACGTGCAGCGCGAGGCGGACCTGATCGAGGAGGTGGCCCGCATCCACGGGCTGGACAAGCTCCCGGTGACGCTCCCGGCGCGCCGCCACGCCTTCGGGCGGCTGGAGCCCGGCCAGCGGCTGCGCCGCCGTCTGGAGGACGCGCTGCGCGATCGGGGCCTCGACGAGTGCATCTCGTACTCGTTCACCTCCGCCCGCGCGCTGGACCGGCTGCGGCTCGAGCCGGAGAATGCTCTCCGGGTGAACAACCCACTCAGCGAGGAGCTCAGCCTCATGCGGCCGCTCCTGCTTCCCGGGCTGCTTGACGCGGCGCGCCACAACGCGGCCCACGGGCGTCTGGGGGTGGCCCTGTTCGAGTCCGCCCACGTGTACCTGCACGTGGCCCCGGTGGACACGGCGCCCGAGGGCTCGCCTCGCGGCCGGCGACCCGCCGGCGAGCCCGAGCACATCGGCGCCCTGCTCACCGAGGCCGCCCCCGGTGGCTGGCGCACTCCGCCCGTGGCCGCCGACTTCTATGCCGCCCGCTCTCTCGTCGAGGCTCTGCTGGAGGTGGCGGGAGTCGAATGGCGGGCCCAGCCGTCCGCGCAGCCATTCCTGCACCCGGGGCGGGCGGCGGTCGTCCAGGCGGGCGAGGGAGAGCTCGGGTGGATCGGTGAGCTCCACCCGCTGGTGGCGCGGGCCTGGGAGCTCGACGGACCGGTGGCGGCCTTCGAGCTGGACTTCGGTGCGCTGGCCGGGCAGGCGGCGCTCGACCCGGCGTACCGCGACGTGACGAGCTTCCCGGCGGTGCGCCAGGACCTGGCCGTGGTGGTCGACGAGGAGCGACCGGCGGATGACGTCGTGGCGGCCGTCCGGGCCGGGGGCGGCGATCTGCTCGCCCATGTGGCGCTGTTCGACCTCTACCGCGGCGGCCAGGTGGGGGAGGGCAACAAGTCGCTCGCCCTGCGCCTCGAGTTCCGCGCGCCCGACCGGACGCTCACCGACCAGGAGGTGGCCGAGCGCCGGGCGGCCATCGAGCGCGAGCTGGCCCAGATCGGAGGCCGTCTTCGTGCCTGAGACGGCCCACGGGGTTGCGGTGGTGGGCGCCACGGGCTACGGCGGAGCCGTCTGCGCGCTGCTGGTGCGCCGCCATCCGTCGCTCGACCTGGTCGCGGTGACGGCGCGCAGCGACGCCGGCCGGCGCCATGACGAGCTCTATCCGCGCTACCGGGTGCCGCTCGAGCTGGAGCCCTTCGATCCCGACCGGCTGGCCGAGCGCGCCGAGGCCGCGCTGGTGGCCTACCCGCATGGAGCGGCCGCGCCCGCGGTGAAGGCGCTGCGGGAGCGAGGGCTGAAGGTGGTGGACCTGTCCGCCGACTTCCGGCTCGGACGCGAGCGCTACCAGCGCTGGTACGGCGAGCATCAGGCCCCCGAGCTGCTGGACGAGGCGGTCTACGGGCTCACCGAGGCGCACCGTGAGCGGATCCGCGACGCTGACCTGGTGGCCGCGCCCGGCTGCTATCCGACCGCCGCGCTCTTGGCGCTGCTGCCGCTGCGTGACCACATCCGCGACGTGGTGGTGGACGCCAAGTCGGGCGTGTCCGGCGCCGGCCGTGAGGCCAGCGACGCGACCCACTTCGTGTCGGTCACCGAGAACGTCGAGGCCTACAAGGTCGAGGGCCATCGCCACAGCGCCGAGCTGGAGCAGGAGCTGCCCGAGCGGGCGCGCTTCACGTTCGTGCCCCATCTCATCCCGATGGAGCAGGGCCTCTTGGCGAGCTGTTACGTGACGCTCGACCGCACGCTGTCGGCCGACGAGGTGCGGCTGCTGTACCGCGTGGCCTACCAGGACGAGCCCTTTGTCGATGTGGCGGACGAGCCGCCGGGGACCGACGAGGTGCGCGAGACCAACCGCTGCCGGATCCACGTGACCGTGGCCGGCGAGCGGGTGATCGCCCTGGCGGCCATCGACAACCTCTGGAAGGGCGCGGCCGGGCAGGCGATCCAGGACCTCAACCTGATGCTGGGGCTACCGGAGACCGAGGGACTGGAGTGACCGGCTTCTTTCGCTCCCGCTGGGTCGAGGCGCCCATCCACGCCGGCGAGATCGAGGACACGGCCCTGCCCCGGGGCTTCCGCGCCGCGGGCGTGACGGCCGGCCTCAAGCCCGAGGGCCTCGATGTGGGGGTGCTGGCCTCCGACTCGCCGGAGACCGTCTCGGCCGCGCGCTTCACCACCAACGCGCGCGTGGGAGCGCCGGTGACGCTCTCGCGGGAGGCGGACCTGAGCGGGCTTCGCGCGCTGGCCGTGAACTCCGGCTGCTCCAACGTGGGCGACGGCGCGCGCGGCCTCGAGACCGCGGCCGCCATGCAGTCCGCCGCGGCCCGCAAGCTCGGCTTGGAGGCCGATCAGGTGGGTGTGGCCTCCACCGGCGTGATCGGGGTGGAGCTGCCTCGCGAGCCGGTGGTGGAGGGCGTGCGGGCGGCCTGCGACGCCCTCGGGCTCGACGCCGCGGTTTTTCCGAGGCCATCCTCACGAGCGACCGCGGCCCCAAGCGCGCCTGCCTGCAGGTGCACCTCCCGAGCGGGGAATCGGTGCGGCTGGCGGCTCAGGCCAAGGGCGCGGGCATGATCTCGCCCAGTTTCGCCACCACGCTGTGCTTCGTCGAGACCGACGCCGCCCTGGCGGCCGAGACGCTCGACCTGCTGCTCGGGGTCTGCATCAAGCGCTCCTTCGACCGCATCTCGGTCGACGGCCAGCTCTCGACCAGCGACTCGGTGTTCGCCCTCGCGAGCGGCGCGTCAGGCGTGCGGGTGGAGCCCGAGGGGCCCGCCGAGCTGGCGCTGGGCGAGGCGCTCGACGCGCTGCTGAGGCAGCTGGCGCTGGACATAGTGGCCGACGGCGAGGGAGCCGCCCGCGTGGGCAGGGTCGTGGTGTCTGGGCGGCCGGACGCGGTGGAGCCCGTGGCCCGAGCGGTGGCCAACTCGCCGCTCGTGAAGACGGCGCTGCACGGCGGAGACCCCAACTTCGGCCGGGTGCTGCAGGCCGCGGGCCAGGCCTGGCCGGCCGGCGAGGCGTTCGTGGCCGACCTGGAGATCGAGGATCGCCTGTTGGTCTCGGCCGGTGACGCCGTGGGGCTGGCGGCCTCGGACCTGAGCGAGCTGAGCGAACTGGTGCGGGGGCCCGAGGTGGAGTACCGGCTGACCCTCCCCGGGGAGGGCGGCGAGACCGAGGTCTTCTTCAGCGACCTCAGCCCGGCTTACGTCGAGTTCAACGCTTCTTATACGAGCTGATGCGCGACATCGGCACCCTTCTCGAGGCACTTCCCTACATCCGGGAGTTCCACGGCGAGACCGTGGTCATCAAGTACGGCGGCGCCGCCATGACAGAGCCGGAGCTGAAGGAGGAGTTCGCCCGCGACGTGGTGCTCCTGAAGTACGTCGGCCTCAACCCCGTGGTGGTGCACGGAGGGGGGCCGGACATCACCGCCTACATGGACCGGCTCGGCATGGAGGTGCGGTTCGTCGACGGCATGCGCGTGTCCGACGAGGCCACCGTGGAGGTGGTGAAGATGGTGCTCGTCGGCAAGCAGAACAAGGACATCGTGCTTCGCCTGGGCCGCCACGGGCAGCCGGCGGTGGGGCTGTGCGGGGACGACGGGCGGCTGTTCACGGTGACCAAACGGGTGTCCGGCGAGACCGACATGGGCTTCGTGGGCGACATCGAGCGCGTCGACGCCGGCGTGCTGAACCACATCGCCGAGGACTACATACCGGTGATCGCGTCGGTGGGCGCCGACCTCGAGGGCAACTCCTACAACGTGAACGCCGACCTGGCCGCGGCCGCGGTGGCCCGGGCGCTCGACGCCTTCAAGGTCATCTTCCTGACCGACGTGGACGGCTGGCGCGCAGACGCCGACGATCCGTCCAGCCGGATCTCGGAGGCCACCGCGGAGGAGGTGCGCAAACGCCTGGGCGAGGTGGGCGGGGGGATGCGGCCGAAGCTCGAGGCCTGCCTGCAGGCACTCGAGGCCGGTGTGGACAACGCCCACATCATCGACGGGCGCACGCCGCATTCGCTGCTGCTCGAGCTCTTCACCGACGAGGGGATCGGCACGAAGCTGTGGCCTAGCGTCACGAGCCCCGATCACGCCCGCTCTGGCTCGCTGCAAAGCGTCGCCTGGCGGCGCGGCCTCGCCCCCTTGCCACCAGCAAGGGGGCTTCGCCCGTGCTTGCCATGCTCGCTTGTCGCGGCCAGAGGCGACCGTGCTCTCGGCGTCGTGACGCTGCTTCGCTCCAGGCGCTCGAGCGCCGGCCGTGATGGGCACCTACGCGCGCAACCCGGTGGAGTTCGTGCGCGGCGAGGGGACCCGGCTCTGGGACGACGAGGGCAACGAGTACCTGGACTTCCTGGCCGGGATCTCGGTCGCCCAGCTCGGGCACTGCCACCCGGGAGTGGTCGGCGCGGTGCGTGAGCAGGCCGGCCGCCTTATGCACGTGGGCAACCTCTACTACAGCGAGCCGGCGATGCGCCTCGCCGGGCGGCTGTCGGAGCGCTCGCTGGGGGGCAAGGTCTTCCTCTGCAACTCGGGCACCGAGGCGATCGAGTGCGCGATCAAGCTGGCCCGCCGCCACCGGCCCGGGGGCGAGTTCGCGGTCCTGGAGGGCGGCTTTCACGGCCGCACGATGGGTTCGCTGTCCGCCACCCCGCAGGAGAGCAAGCAGGCGCCCTTCGCCCCGCTGGTGCCGGGCTTCACGGCCTTTCCGCGTCGCGGCCCCCTGCGTGTGGACGAGCGCACGGCCGCGGTGCTGATCGAGCCGATCCAGGGTGAGGGCGGAATCCACCCGCTGGAGCCCGAGCTGCTCGCGGCCGCCCGCGAGGCCTGCGACGAGCAGGGGGCCCTGCTGATCTTCGACGAGATCCAGTGCGGCATGGGGCGCAGCGGGACGCTGTGGGCCTGGCAGCAGGCCGGGGTCGAGCCCGACGTGATGACCGTGGCCAAGGGGCTCGGCGGCGGCCTTCCCATCGGGGCCTGCGTGACCAGCCCCGCCTACGCCGACGTGCTGCAGCCGGGCGACCACGGCTCGACCTTCGGGGGCGGCCCGGTGGTGGCGGCCGGCGCGAACGTCGTGCTCGACGTGGTGGACGAGCCCGGCTTCCTTGCGGGGGTGGCCGCGAAGGGCGAGCGCCTGGCCGGCGGCCTGCGCGGCCTGGGGCTCGAGGTGCGAGGAGCAGGCCTGATGCTGGCCTTCGCCTGTGCCGACGGCCCGGACCTGGCGCGGCGGCTCCTGCTGGAGCAGCGGCTGGTGGTGAACGCGACGGGCCCCGACACGGTGCGGCTGCTGCCGCCGCTCACGGTATCCGAGGAGGAGATCGACGAGGCGGTGCGGCGGATCGGGGCGCTGGTCGGATAGCCCTGGATTGCGGACCAAACCTGGCCGCAACCCCGGATAACGTGCCGCTTTCCCTACCACAGAAAGGCAGCGCCTCATGGACTGGAAGATCGAGCTGATCGCGATTCCCGTGACCGACGTGGACCGCGCGAAGGCGTTCTACACCGAGAACGCAGGTTTCAACGCCGACCATGACCACAGGGTCAGCGACGAGATCCGCTTCGTGCAGCTGACCCCGCCGGGTTCCGACTGCTCGATTGCGCTCGGGAAGGGTGTGGTCGACAGCGAGCCCGGCTCGGTCCAGGGCATGCAGATCGTGGTGGCGGACATCCAGGCGGCGCACGACGAGCTGGCCGAGCGCGGGGTGGAGGTCAGCGACGTCCAGGAGTTCCCCTGGGGCAAGTTCGTCTTCTTCAAGGATCCGGACGGCAACGGCTGGGCCGTGCAGGAGCTGGTTCCGCAGTAGCAGCGGCGGGAATGGGCGCTCGCCTCACGGCGTCCTTTCAGGCATGGCCACAGCGCGGGCGGCCGTTGTCGCGGTACCCGCCGGGGCAAGCTTTCGGGCGCCCCGCATCGAACTCTGCGGCGGGCTCTCGGTCACGCTGGACGGGAGCCCGCTCGAGGATGGCCTGCCCGGCCGCCAGGGCCGCCTGCTGTTTGCCTATCTGGTGCTGAACCGCGACCGGCCGCTCAGCCGCGACGAGCTGATCGAGGCGATCTGGTGGCGGGCCGCTCCCGGCTCGCCGGGCTCCGCCCTCTCGGCGTTGCTGTCACGGCTGAGGCGACTGCTGGGACCGGGGCGGCTCGACGGTCGCGGGGAGGTCCGGCTCGTGCTGCCTGCGGACGTGCAGGTGGACGTCGACGAGGCCGAGCGGGCGGCCGCGGCGGTGCAGGCCGCTCTGGTTGCCGGGCGCCCGCACGAGGCCATCCGGCGCGCCGCACAGGCGCTCGAGGTGACCGAGGGCGGGCTTCTGCCGGGCCATGACGCCCCCTGGCTGGACGAGTGCCGGCGCGATCTGGAAGAGCTCGCGCTGCGGGCGCTCGAGTGCACCGCTCAGGCGGGACTGGCGCTGGGCGGCGCCGGGCTGGCGGAGGGCGAGCGTGCTGCCCGCCGCGTGGTCGAGCGGGCGCCCTACCGGGAGACCGGCTACCGGCGCCTGATGGAGGTACAGGAGGCAAAGGGCGACTTGGCCGAGGCCCTGTGTGCCTACGAGCGTCTGCGCTGTCTGTTGCGCGACGAGCTGGGCACCGCCCCGGCGCCGGCGATCCAGGAGATCCATGCGCGCCTGCTGCGGGCGGGTGCGGCACCGCGCGGCGGGCCGACGCTCGGGCAGCGGCTGCGCCACCGCGACCGGACCCGCTTCGTGGGGCGCGAGCACGAGCTCGACCTCTTCGACCGCCTGTTCGTGGACGATCCCCCGCTCAGCGTGGTGCTCGTCCACGGTCCGGCCGGGATCGGGAAGAGCGCGCTGCTGCGCGAGGTGACCCGACGTGGGCGCGAGCGCGGCTGGACCCCCCACCTCGTGGACGGCCGAGAGCTTCTCCCCGTGCCCGACGCACTGGAGGACGCCCTGGCCGGAGTGACCGACGAGGAGCGCCCACTCCTTCTGTTCGACACCTACGAGCGCATGCAGGCCATCGACGGGTACCTGCGCCACACCCTGCTCCCGGCCCTCCCCGAGCGGGCGCTAGTGGTGATCGCCGGACGCGCGGCACCCGGCCCCGGCTGGTACTCCGCCGGGTGGGAGAACCTCGCCGCCGAGCTCGAGCTCGACCGGTTGACCCGCAGCGAGGCGGTCCAGCTGCTGCGGGCCGGTGGCATCCCCGACGAGGCGTCGATCGAGCGGATCCTCGCCTGGAGCGCGGGATCGCCGCTGGCGCTCTCGCTCGCGGCGTCCCGGCCGGCGGGCCCGCCGCTGAACACCCTCCACGAGGCCGGCACCCCGGGGGAGGTCCTTCGCCCGCTGTTGCGCCGGCTCACCCACGGGGAGCTCGAGGCTCCGCAGCAGGCGACGTTGGCCGTGGCTGCGATCGCCCGGGTGACCACCCCGGAGCTGATCGAGGCGGTGCTGCCCGGCGCCGACCCGGTCGCGGCCTACGCCTGGCTCGCCTCCCGAACCTTCGCGGAGCCGGTGGCAGACGGCCTGGCTCTCCACGAGCTTGTCCGCAGCGCCGTCCGCGAGGACCTGCGCCGCACCCGCCCGGACACCGAGCGCGACCTCCGGCGGCGAATCGCCGACCACCTCCATGAGCGTGCGCTGGGGGGACGGCTGGCGCTGACCATCGATCTCGCCGAGCTGGTCCACAACGAGCTGATCCGCTGGGGTTACGGCTGGCAGGGGAGCACCGAATACCGCGTCGACGCCGTCCGGCCCAGGGACGCGGAGGTGGTCGCCCGCCTGCTGGCCCGGCGCGAGCACGCGAGCTGGTGGGCGCCCACGCGTCCGTTCTTCGAGGAGGCCCCGGAGCGGGTCGCCGTGGCCCGCGACGCGGAGGACCGGCTGTGCGGCTACGTCATCGCGGTCACCGCCGCCAACGCCCCCGGGTTCGCCGACGACGACCCGCTGCTCGGCCGCTGGCTCGCCCGCGCCCGCTCGCACGACCCCAATGCGGTGCTGTTCCGCGACTCGGTCGACTTCACGACGGGCCTTGCCGGCGACGCATCCTCCCGGGTGCAGGCCATGGTCAATCTCGCCGGGATCCTGCGCTCGGAGCTCACCAACCCGCGCTTTGCCTACCTGCCGGTCAACCCGCTCAACGAAGCCGCCGTGCGCTTCACCGAGGCGGTTGGCGCCGTCCATCTGCCGGAGCTGGACGCGCGGACCGGTGACCACGAGATCCACTGCTATCTGCTCGACCACGGTCCCGGCGGAGTGCTGGGCCTGCAGCGGGACGTCGTGCACTACGAGTGCGGAGGAACCACTCCGCTCAGGTAGCGTGCACGGCCGCCATGGCCGAGCCCCGCCACACGCTGATCAAGACGGCCTCGTACGAGGCCGACCCCGAGGAAGTGGGGCGGGTGCTGCTGCTCTATTCCGGCGGGCTCGACACCAGCGTGATGCTCAAGTGGATCCAGGATGAGTACGAGGCCGAGGTCGTGGCCCTCACCGTGAACCTGGGCCAGCCGGGCGAGGACTACGAGGTGGTGCGGGGCAAGGCGCTGCACCTCGGGGCGCTGGAGTGCCACGTGATCGACGCGCGCGAGGAGTTCGCGCACGAGTACGTGCTCCCCGCGATCAAGGCGAACGGCCTCTACGGCGGCGGCTACCCGCTGTTCACCGCGCTGGGCCGGCCGCTGATCGCCAAGCTGGCGGTGGAGCAGGCCCGGGCCTCGGGCTGCGACACGATCGCCCACGGCTGCACGGGCAAGGGCAACGACCAGGTGCGGATCGAGTCGACCGTGATCGCCATCGACCCGGAGATGAAGATCATCGCCCCGGTGCGGGGCTGGCAGATGGGGCGGGAGGAGGAGATCGCCTACGCCCGCGAGCACGGGATCCCGGTCAAGGGCGGCACCGAGACGCCGCCCTACTCGATCGACGACAACCTGTGGGGCCGCTCATCGGAGGGCGGGCCGATCGAGGACCTCGACGAGCCGCCGCACGACGACGTGTTCCAGCTCGTAACCCGCCCCGAGGAGGCCCCCGACGAGCCGGAGGACGTGGTGGTGGGCTTCGAGGAGGGCGTGCCGGTGTCCCTGAACGGGGAGCGCCTGGGACTCGTGGAGCTGATCCAGCGGGCGGGCGAGATCGGGAGCCGTCACGGCATCGGCATCGTGGACCACCTCGAGGACCGCATCGTCGGACTCAAGGTCCGCGACCTCTACGAGGTGCCCGCCGCCACGCTCATCCTCACCGCCCACAAGGAGCTGGAGAAGCTGGTGGGGACGATCCACCAGAACACCTTCAAGCCACAGCTGGACGCCCACTGGGCCTACCTGGTGTACGCCGGGCTCTGGTACGAGCCGCTGCTCTCCGACCTGAACGCCTTCATGGACGCCGTGAATCGCCAGGCGACCGGCGAGATCACGATGCGCCTGTTCAAGGGCGCGGCCCGCCCGGTGGCCCGCCGCTCGCCGAACGCGCTCTACGACCCGGAGCTGGCCGGCTTCGGGGAGTCCGGCGGCCTCTTCTCCCAGCAGGCCAGCCCGGGCTTCATCGAGCTCTGGTCGCTGCAGTCGCGGATGGCCTACAACGTGCGCAAGCGCGGCGCTAGCGGCGGTCGCTAGAGGACGCGCTCGGCTCGCGGCTGGAGCGGCGGTCTGCCCGCCGGGGCTCGTCTCGGCGCTTGAAGCGCGTGCCGATGGTGACCAGCATGTGCAGGGCGCCGATGCCGATGAAGAACACGGTCGGCGCGGTCTCGTCCGAGAAGCCGGCGATAAAGGGCATCGCGATGAGGACCACCGCCAGCAGATAGTCGAGGACTACGTGCGCAGCCAGGGGCACGTAGTTGATCAGGCTGGTCGGGCCCTCGGTGGCGGCGGCCAGGAAGAGCACGGCGACCCCGGCGATGATCGACACGGCCACCGCCGCGCCGGACTCGAACTCGAGCACGAACGGCGCCGCGAAGAACACAACCGCGGCGACGTACTCGATGAAGCCGTGCACGAAACGGGGGATGGGGCCGTCGCGAAGCATCTGCGACGGATATACCCCCAGGGGGGCGCCTCACACCGCGTTCAGGCGCCGAAACGCCCGCTCAGCCCGCCCGCGATCGTCTTGGCCACGACGGGAAGATCGCTGCGGGCGCGCCGGTAGGCCTCCTCGAGGCCGCGCGCCGCGTCGGGCCCGTGCACGCCCCTGCCGTGCCCGACCAGCAGGTGCTCGGGCTCGTACCCACGCAGGCTCTGCGGCGGGAGCGGGCGACAGAAGAAGTGCATGCCCACCGGCGCCATGCCTCCCGTCCAGGGCACGGCGGTGCCCACTATCTCGGCCACGACGAGCGCCTCCCGCTCCGGCCACCACAGGGCGGTCTCCTGCCAGCCGGGCAGGCGCAGCGCCTCGATCGCGGCGAAGGGCGAGCCGGGGATCGTGTCCGGAACCTTCACGTGGAGCACGCCCAGCCGCTCGGCGACCGCGGTGCAGTCGCGGGTGTGGCGGTCGAGCAGCTGGAGCACGGCGGCCGGCTCGCCGAGGGCGGCGGCGCGCTCGAGGGCGTCGCCGGCGTCCAGGGGATCCACCAGCCATACCCGGCCGTCCGCCACCAGCGCGTGCGAGGTGCGTCTCATGGGCTCATCGATCACCCAGGACAGTCCGAAGGAGTATTCGTCGTAGGTCCTGATCGTCGGCATCGCCCGGCACAATCTCACGCCCGCGCCGCCTGGCGCGTTGATTGCCCATGACCACCCTCTGCTCGACGTACGACAGCCCAGTCGGCCCGCTGCTGCTGAGTGGTGACCGCGCAGCGCTGAGCGGGCTGCGCTTCGGCGCCCGGGGCCGCCCGGGCTGGCGCCGCGACGACCACCGCTTCTCAGCCGAGCGGCGTCAGCTCGACGAGTACTTCGCCGGTGAGCGCACCGAGTTCGATTTCCCGCTGCGGCTGGAAGGTGGCCACTTCGAACTGCGGGTATGGGAGCTGCTCCGGGCCGTTCCGTACGGCACCACCGCGAGCTACGGCGAGCTGGCGGCCCGCCTGGGCGCTCCGAATCGCGCGCGAGCGGTGGGTGCCGCCAACGGTCGCAACCCGATCGCGATCGTGGTGCCCTGCCACCGGGTGATCGGCGCCGATGGCGGGCTCGTGGGCTACGGCGGCGGCCTGGATCGCAAACGGGCGCTGCTGGAGCTGGAGGGAGCGCTGCTCGCCCTCGGCGGCCGTGATTGATACCCGGGCGGAGTGGGAACATGTCCGGCATGACTACTCGCGGATACACCATTCTCGGCTGGCTCACGTGGCAGGTCGGCAAGCGTGTGGGCAAGCGCAAGATGGAGCAGAACAAGACCAAGCTGGGCGGTGGCGCCGCCGCCGCGCTCGGCGTGCTGGTGCTCGGCCTGGTTGCCGCCAAGGCCCTGGGCGGCGGCGACGACGACAGCTGAGCCCTAGTCCACGACGATCGAGTCCAGGCCCTCCTCGGGCTGGGGAAACTGCGGGTCCATCGCCCGCAGCGTCTCCACGAGGAGGGTCAGGACAGCCCAGTTCCGGTACCAGTTGCGGTCGCCCGGGATGATGTACCAGGGCGCCTCCTCGGTCGAGGTCTCGGCCAGGGCGGCGCCGAACGCGGCCATGTAGTCGTCCCAGCGCTTTCTCTCCTCCAGGTCGCCGGCGCGGAACTTCCAGCGCTTGGCCGGCTCCTCGAGCCGCTCCCGTAACCGCTCGGCCTGCTCCTCCTTGGAGATGTGCAGCATGCACTTGACGATCTGCGTGCCGGCAGCGGACAGGGTGCGTTCGAAGCCGCGAATGTGCTCGTAGCGGCGGCGCCAGACCGCCTCCGGCACCAGCTCGTGCACACGGACGACCAGCACGTCCTCGTAGTGGGAGCGGTTGAAGATCACGATCTCGCCCTGGCGTGGAGCGCGCCGGTGGATGCGCCAGAGAAAGTCATGCGCGAGCTCCTCCTCCGAGGGGGCCCCGAAGCTCTGGACCCGGCAGCCCTGCGGGTTGACGCCTGAGAAGACCGAACGGATGGTTCCGTCCTTGCCGCCGGCGTCCATCGCCTGCAGCACGAGCAGCAGCGACCGCCTGGACTCGGCGTAAAGCCGCGCCTGAAGGTCGATCAGCTCCTCCCGGAGTGCATCCGACGCCGCCTTGGTCTGTTCCTTGTCACCGGGCGCCCCGGCCTCGTCGCGGGGGTCAATCGCCGCCAGGTCGGGCGCACGCCCCTCGGCGACCCGCCAGCGTTCGGAGGTCCTGGGCGCCACAGAGGCATGCTATCTCCGCTCGATGCGGGGGCCGCGTCGCCCGGTTTCCCCGGAGCCGTCGGCCGGCGATCGTAGACTCGGACGCCCGGATGAGCTTCGCCCATCTCCACGTCCATTCCGAGTACTCCGTGCTGGACGGCGCCTGCCGCATCGACGCCCTGGCGGAGCGGGCCGCCGCGTTCGAGCAGCCCGCGCTCGGCCTGACCGACCACGGGGTCATGAACGGGGCGGTGGAGCACTTCAAGGCCTGCCGCACCCACGGGGTCAAGCCGATTCTGGGCCTCGAGGCCTACTTCGTGGACGACCGCCGCACCGAGGCGGTGCGGTACGAACGCAACCACCTCACGTTGCTGGCGAGCAGCGACGTGGGCTTCCGCAACCTGGTCAAGCTCAGCTCGGCCGGCTACCTCGAGGGCTACAGGCGGGGCAAGGCGAACGTGGACCTCGACCTCCTCTCCACCTATGCGGAGGGTGTGATCGCGCTGACCGGATGCCTGCAGTCGCGCTTCTGCCGCCGGCTGGTCGAGGACATCCCGGCCGAGGCCCGTGAGCACGCCGACCAGCTGGTGGGTGTGTTCGGCGCCGACAACGTGTACTTCGAGGTCCAGAAGAACGGCGTGGCCGAGCAGGACAAGGCCAACCAGGGGATCGTCCGGATCGCGCGCGAGCTGGGCCGGCCGCTCGTGGCCACCGGAGACGTCCACTACCTGCGGCGGGAGGACTACGACAACCACCGCGCGCTGCTGTGCGTCCAGACCAAGAGCACGCTTGAGCAGCCCAAGCTCAGCTTCGACACGAACGAGTTCTTCCTCAAGACCACACAGGAGATGGCGGACGCGTTCGCCGAGTGGCCGGAGGCCCTGGCGTCGACGGTCGAGATCGCCGAGCGCTGCAACGTCGAGATAGAGCTGGGCAAGATGCTCATCCCCAGCTTTCCCACCCCGGACGGGGAGCCGGAGACGGGCTACCTGCGCCGGCTCGCCCACGATGGACTTCGCCGCCGCTACGGCGACCCACCGCCGGCGGAGGCGGTGGAGCGTCTGGAGATGGAGCTCGGCGTGATCGAGAAGATGGGCTTCGCCGCCTACTTCCTGATCGTCTGGGACTTCGTCAGGTTCGCCAAGGACAGCGGCATAGCCGTCGGGCCGGGCCGCGGATCGGCGGCCGGTTCGATCGTCTCCTACGCGCTGAGAATCACGGACGTGGACCCGCTTGAGTACGACCTACTGTTCGAGCGCTTCCTCAACGCCGAGCGGATCTCGATGCCGGACATCGACATCGACTTCTCGGTGAAGGGGCGCGACCGGGTCATCCAGTACGTGGCCGACAAGTACGGCCGCGAGTCGGTGGCGCAGATCGTGACCTTCGGACGCATGCTCCCCCGGGCGGCCAGCCGCGACGCCGCGCGCGTCCTCGGCTACGACTACGCCACCGGCGATCGCATCGCCAAGCTCATTCCCGAGCCGGTCATGGGCCGCAGCAAGCGCTTCGACCAGTACCTGGCCGAGGAGCCCGACCTGCGCCGGGTCTACGACACCGAGGCCGAGGCTCGCCGGGTGATCGAGGTGGCCAAGGGCCTGGAGGGGATCGTGCGCAACTCCTCGATCCACGCCGCCGCGGTGGTGATCGCCGACCGGCCGCTCACCGACATCGTGCCGGTGCAGCTCGCCGAGGATCGTGTGGTCACCCAGTACTCGATGAAGCCCATCGAGGAGATCGGCCTCCTGAAGATGGACTTCCTGGGGCTGCGCAACCTCGACGTGATCGAGGCCGCGCTGGACATCATCGAGCAGTCGAGCGGCGAGCGGCCGGACATGACGGCCCTGCCCCTCGATGACCTGCCGACGTACGAGATGCTCGCTCGCGGCGACTCGGTCGGGGTGTTCCAGTTCGAGTCCGACGGGATGCGCGACGCGCTGAAGAAGGTGCGCCCCACCGAGTTCAACGACCTGGTGGCGCTGGTGGCGCTCTACCGCCCGGGCGCCATGCGCTACATCGACACCTACGCCCGCAACAAGCGGACCCCCGACGCCGCGCAGTACCCCGACGAGCGCCTGCGCCCGATCACCCAGTCCTCGTACGGGGTGATCCTCTATCAGGAGCAGTCGATGCAGATCGCCAAGGCGATCGCGGGCTTCTCGGGCCCGGAGGCCGACGACCTGCGCAAGGCGATCGGCAAGAAGCAGCGCGAGCGCATGGCCGCGCTGCGCGACCGGTTCTTCGAGGGAGCGCGCGCCAGCGGGACGGCGGAGCAGGTGATCCAGGAGCTGTGGGCCGTGAACGAGGCGGCCGCCGACTACAGCTTCAACCGCTCCCACGCCGCCTGCTACGCCCTCATCTCCTACCGCACGGCGTGGCTCAAGGCCAACTACCCGGCCGAGTACATGGCGGCGCTGATCAGCTCGGTCATGTCGACCAAGGACAAGGTGCCGTTCTTCGTTGCCCAGTGCGAGGACATGGGGATCGGCGTGCTCCCGCCCGACGTGAACGAGTCGGGGCACGACTTCAAGGTCGTGGAGGGCAACATCCGCTTCGGCCTGGACGCCGTGAAGGGCCTGGGCTACCAGGCGGTGGAGGCGATCATCCGGGCGCGAGAGGAGGATGGCCGTTTCCTCAGCGTGTGGGACTTCTGCCGCCGGGTGGACTGCCAGGCGGTCAACAAGAAGGCCAGCGAATCACTTGTGAAGTGCGGCGCGATGGACTCGCTGTCCGGCACACGCACCGGAATCATGGAGGTGCTGGCGGGCGCCCAGGCGGCGGGTGCGCTGTCTCAGATGGACGCGCAGCGCGGGCAGGGGTCGTTCTTCGACAGCGACCAGGGCGGCGGAGAGTCGGTCTCTCAGCACGACGTGCCGGTGCCGTCGCTGCCCGACGTGCGCGAGCGCCTGAACGGCTGGGAGAAGGAGACGCTCGGGCTGTTCCTGTCCAGCCATCCGCTCAAGGAGGTCCGGCCGGCGCTGCGGGCGAGGGTGGACTGCTCGCTGGCCGAGCTGCCCTCGAAGGGCGACGGCGAGTGGGTCACCGTCGGGGGCATGATCGCCGAGTGCAAGCGCATCCGCACGAAGAAGGGCGACATGATGATGTTCGCCACCCTCGACGACCTCGAGGGACAGGTCGAGCTGCTGGTCTTCAACTCGGCCTACGCGGCCAACGCCGACCGGGTGGACGTCGACCGGATCGTCATCGTCCGGGGCCGGGTGGACCACAAGGAGGCGGGGGAGACCAAGCTGGTGGCCCAGGAGGTCGAGCCGTTTGAGCCCAGTCCCGAGGAGGTGCTGCGTGCCGCCGAAAAGGCACAGGTGGAGCCCGTCGTGAGACGCCTCACCCTGCACGTGGCGCGGTCGGTGCCCGACAGCTTCCTCGTGGAGCTCAAAGAGGTCGTCGGCCACCACCCGGGCGACCACGAGGTGCTGCTGGCGGTGGGCGACCGGCGCCTGCTGCTCGGCCCGAGCTTCCGGGTGTCGGCAGACAGCGCCTGCCGGGCCGAGCTGGGAGGGCTGCAGGGGGCGGCTCTCACAGCCAGCTAGCGAGGCTCTCCGCGAGCCAGGCGCGCACGGTCTCGTGGTGCGCGGACCAGGTCTCCCAGACCTCGCCTGCCCAGGCGCCGACGATCTCGCGATGGGCCTCCACGGTGTTCGCCGCGAGCGCGTCGAGGACGGTCAGGCTTCCCCTCACGGCCGGTGGTTCGAGCCACCGAAACTGCGGGCGCCCGATCAGACGCCGGTGCAAAGCAGGTCCCATCGAGGGGTCGGCCCCGTACTCGACGAATAGCCCGAGCGTCATCAGGTGGAGGCCGACGGACTGGATGGCCCGTCGTTCCGGTTTCCCGGGATGCTGGACCGCATAGGCGTCGACTTACCGTGCGAGTTGGATCACCCAGCCGGGAGGCGGCGGCATGACCGAGCGTGCGACCCGGTGCAGGGTCGACTTGACCCCACATATTGGGGTCAAGTCATCAATGCTCCGCCAACGGCCGAGCCCGCTCCCCTACCCAGCCTCCGGGCGACGCCCGCAGCGCCAGCGTGAGGATCAGCAGGGCGCCCACGGTCATCACGCCCATCGTCACCTGGTGGACGCGGAAGTAGGCGGCATCCCCGAACTCGCGCGCGAGCAGATCGCCGTAGCGCTCCCAGCAGCTAGCGCTGGCACCGATGTAGGGATGGCGGGGGCCGTCCGCCGTGGGCAGGCGAGACCCCGCAGCCGGGACAAGTCTCGAGAGCGGCCACGGTGGCGATGATTGCGTACGGCGAGGTGCCGCCTGCTGCGATTACACTCACCGAGTGCCCATCCCGGCTCAAACGGCGACCGAGCTGCACGAGTGCCGCCAGTGCTGCTCGTTCTGTGACCGGGTGGTCCATCCCTCGGGCTGCATCGCCTCCGGTTGCCGCTACCTCTACCTCTACGACGACGAGAAGACCGGCAGCCGCTTCATGGGCTGCATGAACAAGGTCTTCCGGGGCGAGATCGACGTCGAGCTGTTCGAACAGGCCGAGCGCACCCGCCACGGATTCGGCGGAGTCAAGATGACCGGGCTCCCGCTGCCCCAGTGCCGCTCCACCGTGGAGCGCGCCTACGACGGCTTCAGCGAGGCCTTCGACTGCGTGAACCCGGGCTTCTTCCAGAAGCCGACGCCGGAGGACCTGGATCCGGCGTTCGACCTGCGCGACGAGCTGTAGGGCGCCGTCTTGTGTTTGCCCGCCATACGCGGGCAAACTGAAGACAGCGGGCCGTGAGGGTGGTCGACGGCGGCGCGCGATGGGTGGATACTTGGTGAGACGACTCACACGCCCATCGCACTTGAATTCCGGCTCCTTGGCCCGCTGGTAGTCGCCGAGCAGGAGCGCTCGCTCGAACTCGGCGGTGCGAAGCAGCGGTCTCTGCTGGCGATTCTCCTGCTGCACGCCAACCAGGTCGTCTCGACCGACCGCCTGATCGACGAGCTGTGGGGAGGCTCGCCACCTTCGACCGCCGCCAAGAGCATCCAGGTCATGGTCTCCAAGCTGCGCAAGAAGCTCGGAGACGGGAGGCTCGCCACCCAGGTGCCCGGCTACGTCCTCCGAGTCGAGCCCTCAGAGCTCGACCTCGCACGCTTTGAGCAGCTTGTGGACGAGGCGCGACGGGCGGCTCCGGCGAGCGCGGCAGACAAGCTCCGCGAGGCCCTGGCGCTCTGCCGCGGGCCGCCGCTCGCCGACTTGGCATATGAGCCCTTCGCGCAGACCGAGATCGCCCGTCTCGAGGAGCTGCGCCTTGCCGCCCTGGACCAGCGGATCGACGCGGATCTCGCCGGCGGCCGCCATGCGGAGCTCGTAGGCGAGCTCGAAGCATTGGTGGTCCAGCATCCGCTCCGCGAGCGCTTGCGCTGCCAGCTCATGCTGGCCCTCTACCGCTCGGCCCGGCAAGCCGAGGCCCTCGACGTCTACCGTGCAGCGCGGCGCGAGCTCGCGGAGGAATTTGGCCTCGAGCCGAGCGAGGAGCTGAAGCAGCTCGAGCAGGCGATCCTCCGGCAGGACCCGGCCCTGGAGCTGCCGGGGGAGGCACCGACTCCGGTGTTGGCGGGCCAAGCGCCGCCTGAGCGAGCCCTCCTGATCGCTCCAAGCGCGCTTGACGCGCTTGGAGCGCTCCTGGCTCTCGCCCAGCCGCTCGCGGCGTCGACGCCGCCGCGCGAGCTGATCGTTGCGGGGATCGTCGGGCCGCCCGATCTCCATGCCGCGACGGCGGCGCTCGCCGATCGCCGCGACGAGCTTCAGGCGGAGGGACTCGCCGCCAGGACCGCCGCCTTCTCTTCCCCCACGCCCGGCGACGACATCGTTCGGCTCGCGTCGCAAGAGAGCGTGGACTTGGTCTTGATGGACGCCGGTCCTTCGCCTCTGGCCGGCCACGCCAGGGTCGTCCTCGAACAGGCTGCGTGTGACGTGGCCCTGCTCGTCGAGGCGGGCGGTTCGCTTCGCGCCGGATCGGTGGTGGTGCCCTTTGGGGCGGCCAACCACGACTGGGCGGCGCTCGAGCTGGGTGCCTGGGTGGCCCAGGCGACGGGCTCTTCGCTCCGGCTGATCGGCGCCGCTTCCGATGGGAGCGGCGGCGGCCGCGATGCCAGCCGGCTCCTCGCTGACGCCTCGCTCATCATCCAGCGCACGGCGGGGATCGTTGCCGAGCCGCTGCTCGCTACCCCTGGCCGCCAGGGAATCGTGGCCCTCGCGGAGGGAGCCGGCCTCTTGGTGATCGGGCTCTCCGAGCGCTGGCGTGAGGAGGGGCTCGGGCGGGTCCGGAGCGAGATCGCCGAGGCCCCGCCCGCACCGACGGTCCTCGTTCGAAGAGGACCGCGGCCCGGCGGGCTGGCCCCGGCGGAGACCCGAACTCATTTCAGCTGGTCGCTGACGGGTGCAACATCATGATTCTGGCGATCAGCCCGGGCGAGACGTTCGCGGGCTACCGGGTGGAGTCGCTCTTGGGACGCGGCGGAATGGGCGTCGTGTACCGAGCGATGGATCTGTCGCTGCTGCGGCCGGTTGCCCTGAAACTGATCGCTCCCGAGCTCGCCGAGGACGAGCGTTTCCGAGCCCGCTTTCTCAGGGAGCCGAGGCTTGCCGCATCGCTGGATCACCCGAGCGTGGTCCCGATCTACGAGGCGGGCGAGTGGGAGGGACAGCTCTACCTCGCCATGCGATACGTCGAGGGGGACGACCTGCGGACGGTGCTCGAGCGCGAAGGGAAGCTCACCCCCGAGTTCACGGTGGGGGTCCTTACGCAAGTCGCCGACGCCCTCGACGGCGCCCACCGGCGCGACCTCGTCCACCGCGACGTGAAGCCCGCGAACATCCTCCTCGACGAAGACGGGCACGCGTACCTGACCGACTTCGGCATCACCAAGCAGCTGGGCGGCCTCACTACCGACAGCGAACGCTTGGTGGGGACGCTGGACTACCTCGCTCCGGAGCAGATCCGTGGCGAGGCAGTGGACGGTCGCGCGGACTGCTACGCGCTGGGGTGCGTGCTCTACGAGTGCCTCACCGGAACACCACCGTTCCGACGGGCGACGGAGGCGGAAACGCTCTGGGCCCACATGCAGGAAGAGCCGTTGCCGCTGCCGGAAAACACAGCGCTCGACGAGGTGATTCATCGGGCGCTCGCCAAGGATCGGGAGAACCGTTCCGGAACCTGCTCAGAGTTCGTCGATGCGGCCGGTGAAGCGCTCGGGGTCGGCGCGCTCCCCCTCGCTAGCCGCAGGCGCTCTCGCGCCACCCTGTTGCTACTCCTCGCCGGTGTTCTCCTCGGGGCGGCGGTGGTGCTCGCGCTGGCCCGGAGCACGGGTGACGAAGTGTCGGACCCTGGTGCGCTGCTCGACGTCGCAACCAACTCCGTCGCCGCCGTCGACGCCAAAACGGGCAAGCTTGGGATGACGGCGTCGCTCCTGGGACGCCCGACCGACGTAGCGGCAGGCGGAGGAACCGCGTGGGTCGCGACGGTCGACTCAACGGCGGTCACAGGCGTGAACGGGCGGACGCGATCGATCTTGCGCCCGCCTCGGCCGCCTGGAAGCGCCGACGCGGTCGCCGTGGGAGAAGGCTCGGTTTGGGTGGCCGACGGGAGGCGCGGCGTACTTACCCGGATCGAAGCAGGCTACGAGCGAACGGGCCAGCGGATCCGCTTTCCGCGCGCCCTCCGCCGATCGGTCCTGTCGACGCGCCTACGGGCGCCCAGGGCGGCGCTCGCCGCCGGTGCCGGCGCCGTTTGGGTGACCAACGGCTCAGACCGGCTGATGCGGGTCGATCCCGACACCGGCCGGATCACGGAGATCCAGGCCGGCCGCCCCCTGAACGGCGTTGCCGTTGGCGCCGGGGCGGCTTGGGCGATCAGCTCGAGGTCGGCGACGGTGGTGCGCGTGGATCCGTCGACGATGCGGGTGACCGACCAGGTCCCGATCGCCGGGCGTCCCGGCGTAGGGGCTCCGTTCCCGCTCGCGATCGCCGCGACCTCGCAGGCGGTGTGGGTCCTCAACGGCAACACCGCGAACGTGACCCGGATCGATCCGCGAACCCGGGGTGTCGTCAGGACGATCCCGATCGGTGTCGACCGGGTGCCGACGGACATCGCGGCGGCGCGCCGCACCGCATGGGTTGCGAACGGGGACGGTTCCCTGTCGCGCCTCGACGTGGGAGCGGGTGCGGCCAAGTCGATCTGGGTCGGCGAGTCGCTGGAGCGGGTGGCTGTGGAGGGTTCCCGGGTCTGGGTCACCACGACGGCGTTCGATCAGAAGCTCCCTGGAGGTGCGGAATGATGCGAGCGGCACTGATCGGAGCCCTGATGCTTGCGACCCTGTGGGTAGTGGCCTGCGGTGGGGACGACGGGCGCGACGAGAACGTCCCGCCGGCGCGTCCCGTCGAGTCGTCAGGTTGTTCGCCGGTGACCTACGGAGGCGAAGGGCGTCCCGATTTTCTCATCGCCACGAGTACGGCGTTGCAGGGCGAGTACACGGGCCACGGCATTCAGATCGCCCAGGCGCTGAAGCTCGTGCTCGCAGAGCGGGGCTGGCGCGCGGGCGACTACGGCGTAGGGCTGCAGATTTGCGACGAGGTGTCCGCTTCCGGCGATGCGGCAAGCCCGGTGAAGTGCCGGCGCAACGCGCGCGCGTTCGCCCGTAACCGCAGCGTGCTCGTGGTCCACGGCCCGCTGTTCTCCGGCTGTGCGATCGAGATGGCACGAATCCTGAACCGCGCCCCGGGCGGGCCTTTGCCCGCGCTGAGCGCGGGCCCGACCTATCTCGGCCTGACGCGGTCGGGCCCCGGCGTCGGACCCGATGAGCCGGAGAAGTACTTCCCGACGGGGCGGCGCAGCTTCCTGCGCATCCTCCCCGCCGACGACGCGCAGGGCGCGGCCGGCGCCCTATACGCCAAGGAACAGGGGGCGCGGCGGGTTTTTGTGCTGAACGACGACCAGCCCTACGGGTTCGGCGTGGCCGAGGCCTTTCGCCTGGCGGCTGAGCGCATTGGGCTCACCGTCGCGGGGACTGGACGATGGGACCCGAAGGCGCGTAGCTTCCATGCACTGGCGGAGCGCATCCATGGAGCCGGGGCGGACACGGTTTATCTGGGCGGATACCCCTTCGAGGGAGGGCCGCGGCTGGTGAAGGCGCTGCGCGAGGCGCTCGGCACGGAGGCGCGGATCATCGCTCCCGACGCCTGGAACAACCTGGCCGTTGTCGAAGGCGCCGGCCCGGCCGCCGAGGGCTTCAGCCCGACGATCGCGGTGCTGCCCAACGACAAGCTGCCCCCGGCGGGACGCGAGTTCGCCGCCGGGTTCGAGGAGCGGTTCCGGGCACGCCCGTGCTGCGTCTCGGTCCACTCCGCGCAGGCAGCGCACATGATGCTCGATGCGATCGCGGACTCCGACGGCACCCGCGCGCAGGTGCTGAAGAACCTCTTCGACGCCCGAGTGGATGACGGTTACATCGGCGACTTCGAGATCGATCGCTACGGGGACACCACCCTCAACACGATCGCTGTGTATCGCATCGTTGGCGGCCGGCTCCGCTTCCAGACCGCGATCACACCTCCGGCCAAGCTGCTCGCCCGCAGGTAGCCAGGCGGGCGCTCTTACCGGCGCTTACCGGGAGCCACCCCGTGGCGCTACCGCCGTGCGGGACGGTGAGCAGCGAACCCGGCCGCACCGGGCGGCCAGACCAAAGGAGACGAGATGCTTCGACACACCCGACTCATCGGCACCGCGGTCTTGGCGCTGGCCTGCTCCCTGCCCGCATCCGCTGCCATGGCGCAGGTGGACCTGCGCAATCCCGACAACCGCAACGAGGCCTACCAGGACCTGCGCATGCCCGACAACCGCCAGGCGCCCGAGGCGCCGACGGAGCCGGCGCCTGTCATCGAGGTCCGCGAGGCGCCTTCCAGCAGCTTCAGCTGGGGTGACGCGGGCATCGGCGCGGCCGGCATCGTGGCTCTGCTCAGCATCGTCGCCGGATCCACGCTGCTCGTCACCAACCGGAGACGCCGGCGGGGTTTCCACGCGACTGCCCGCTGAACGCAGTGCTGACGCGAGGGGCGGCGCCGCCGGCGCCGCCCCTTGTCTTTCCGGGCGAAGGGGTTCAGTCCTTACGCCGCTTCCGCGAGCGCAGCCCGTTGCGCCGCAGCTGCTTCATCCGGTCCACGTCCACCTTGCCCACGGCCTTGCCCTCCACTCCCGGCCCCTCGAAGAGCACGGGCAGGTTCTCGAAGCGGGGCTCCGACAAGAAGGCGCCGCACCCGCGTGCGCCGATGTCGCCGTCGCCGGGAGGTGCGTGGCGGTCGCGGTTGGAGCCGAGCGGCGTCTGAGAGTCGTTCAGGTGCAGGCAACGCAGCCGGCGCAGCCCGATGAGCTTCGCGTAGCGGTCGACGACCTCGTCGACGCGATCCGCCGTCGTCAGGTCGTAGCCGGAGGCGAACAGATGGCAGGAGTCGAGGCAGACGCCGATCCGCTTGTGGCCGCCGGACAGGTCGATCATCTCGCGCAGCTCCTCGAAGGAGCGCCCCAGCGTGTTGCCCGCGCCCGCCGTGTTCTCGAGCAGCAGCCGGCAGGACTCCGACTCGGCGAGGGCCTCCTTCACCAGCTCGCCCACGCGAGGAAGCGCCTCCTCCAGCGGCTCGCCCACGGTAGAGCCGGGGTGAAAGACCACGCCGTCGGCCTTTATCTCGTCGCCCATCCGCAGCGCGTGGATCAGCGAGGCGGCTGACTTCCTGCGCATCTCTCTGTCCTTGGTCGCCAGGTTGATGAGGTAGACGGCGTGGATAGTGACCGAGCGGATCGGGCCGGCGCGCATGAGCTCGAGGAACTCGGCGACGTCGTCGGGCTTCCAGCGCGTGGGGCGCCACTGCCGCGGGCTCTGGTTGAACACCTGGATCGCTTCGCAGCCGCGCTCGACGCCGCGCTCGTGCGCCTGCACCAGACCGCCCGCCGTCGAGACGTGTGCGCCGATTAGCATCGCTCGGATGAGAGTGAGGTTTGCGCCCTCCCCGACGGGCGTCCTGCACATCGGCGGCGCGAGGACGGCACTGTACAACTGGCTTCTCGCGCGCGGGCACGGCGGCACCTTCGTGCTGCGGATCGAGGACACCGATCGCGAGCGCTCGACCCCGGAGAACGTCGAGCAGATCACGGACGCGCTGGGCTGGCTCGAGCTCGACTGGGACGAGGGCCCGTTGTCGCAGTGGGAGCGGCGCGAGCGCCACGCCGACGTGGTCGACCGCCTGGTGGCCGGAGGACACGCGTACGACGACGAGGGGGCGGTCCGCCTGCGGGTGCCCGACGAGGGGGAGACCCTGGTGCGTGACGTCATCCGGGGCGACATCGCCTTCCCGCACGCGGCGATCAAGGACTTCGTGATCCGGCGCTCGGACGGCAGCCCGCTCTACAACCTGGCCGTGGCGGTCGACGACCTCGACATGGAGATCACCCACGTGGTGCGCGGCGACGACCACATCTCGAACACGCCGCGGCAGGTGATGATCCTGCGCGCGCTGGGGGAGGAGCCTCCCACCTACGCGCACCTGCCCCTGCTGCACGGGCCCGACGGCAAGAAGCTGAGCAAGCGCCACGGGGCGGCCTCGGTGCAGGAGCTGCGCGAGGCGGGCTACCTGCCGGAGGCGGTGCGCAACTACGTGTCGCTGCTGGGCTGGGGTTACGACGAGTCCACCACCTTCTTCAGCACCAAGGAGCTGATCGAGCACTTCGCCCTCGAGCGGGTGTCGAAGAACCCGGCCGTGTTCGACGAGCAGAAGCTCCGCTGGATGAATGGCCGCTACCTGCGCGAGCTCGACCCCGAGGACCTCCGCGGCCGGCTGCAGGACCTCCTCGGGCGGGAGGTGCCCCCCGAGGCGGTGGCCATCAGCCAGGAGAAGATGCAGACGCTGGCGGACTTCTGGCCGCTCGCAGGCTTCCTCACCCAGCGGCCGGAGGGCTACGACGAAAAGGCCTGGACCAAGGTCATGGGCGACGGCGCACCCGAGCGCCTCCGCGCGGCCCGCGAGGCGCTGGCGGCGGCCGAGCCGTTCGACGTGCCGACCGTCGAGGAGGCGCTGCGCGGGGTGGTCGAGCGTCTGGCGGTCAAACCCAAGGACGTCTTTCAGCCGGTGCGGGTGGCGATCACCGGAACGACCGTGTCGCCCGGGATCTTCGAATCGGTGGCGGCGCTCGGGCGCGAGGAGACGCTGGTCCGCATCGACGCGGCGCTGGAGCGGGCGGGCTAGGGTCGCCTGGCCATGCCTGCGCGCGAGAAGGTCACGTTCTGCCGGATCTGCGAGCCGCTCTGCGGCATGGTCGCGACCGTCGAGGACGGGCGCATCACGAGGCTGCGGCCGGACCGCGACCATCCCCTCTCGCGCGGCTACGCCTGCCCCAAGGGGATCGCGATGGCGGAGGTCCAGAACGATCCCGACCGCGTTCTCTATCCGCTCAGGCGGGTGCGAGAGGGCGAGTTCGAGCGCGTCTCCTGGGAGGTGGCTCTGGGCGACATCGCCGCGCGGCTGAAGCGCATTCCGGCCTCGAGCGTGGCCTGGTACATGGGCAACCCGGGCGCCTTCTCCTATTCGCACACCCTCTGGGTCAAGGGCTTCCTGGATGCCATCGGCTCGCCGCACTACTACTCGGCGGGCTCGCAGGACGTGAACAACCGCTTTGCCGCGAGCGCGCTGCTGTACGGGTCGCCGCTCCTGGTTCCGATCCCCGACCTCAAGCGAACCCGGCTCCTGCTGATGGTGGGCGCCAACCCGCTGGTGTCGCACGGGTCGGTCCTGTCGGCGCCGCGGGTGCGCGAGCAGCTGCTCGAGGTCGACCGGGTGGTGGTGGTCGACCCCCGCCGCAGCGAGACCGCGCGGCAGTTCGAGCACCTGCCGGTGCACCCCGACAGCGACGCCTTCCTGCTGCTCTCGCTGATCGCGACCGTGTTCGAGGAGGGCCTTGCCGACCGCATCTTCCTCGAGCGCTTCGGCACCGGGGCGGAGGAGCTGGAACGCCTGGCCCAAGCGCATCCGCCCGAGGCGACCGAGCACCGGACCGGCGTGCCGGCGGAGCGCGCACGGCAGCTGGCCCGCGATTTCGCGGGCGCCGACGGCGCGGCGGCCTACGGCCGAACCGGATCCTGTCTGGGACGCTTCGGGACGCTGGTGGCCTTCCTGCTCGACGCGCTGAACGCGGTGACCGGCAATGTGGACCGACCGGGAGGCTCCGTGTTCGGAGATCCGCCGATAGCCATCGAGAAGCTGGGCGAGCAGGTCGGCCTCGACACCTACGGGAAGATCCGCTCGCGGATCGGAGGCTTCCCGGACGTGATCGGCAACCTGCCCGCTTCGTTGCTCGCGCAGGAGATGGAAACCGCGGGTGAGGGCCAGGTGCGGGCGCTGTTCGTGTCCGCCGGGAACCCGGTGCTGTCGGTCCCCAACGGAGACGCGCTGGAGCGCGCGATGGGTTCACTGGAGCTGTGCGTGTCGCTCGACCTGTACGTCAACGAGACCAACCGCCACGCCGACTACGTGCTGCCCACCACCACCTTCTACGAGCGCGAGGACGTCCCGGTCGCGCTGCTCGGGTTCTTCACCACGCCCTTCATCCAGGCCACCGACGCCGTGGTCGAGCCCCCGGGCGAGTGCCGACAGGAATGGGAGATCGTCGACGACATCAGCCGGCGCTTGGGCGTTGCCCCCTACAGCGACCGGCGGCTGCGCCGGCTGGCGAAACTCGGGCTGCGGCTGCGCCCCGAGCGGTTGCTCGACCTTCTGCTGCGCGCCGGCCCGGCCCGTCTGAGCCTTCGCAAGCTTCGCCGCCATCCGCACGGCCTGGTGCTCGGCGAGCAGCTCGAGACCGGTCTGCTGGCCCGGAAGCTTCGGAACCCAGAGGGGAAGATCAGGCTCTGCCCGCCCGAGATCGCCGAGGAGATCGGGCGTTTGGCCGGGACGAACGGCCGGGACGAGCGCTTTCCGCTGCGGCTGATCGGCCTTCGCGAGCTGCGGTCGCACAACTCCTGGATGCACAACGCCCCGCTGCTCATGCGAGGCGGCCGCAGCCATGCTCTGAGAGTTCATCCCGATGACGCGAGCCCGCTCGGGCTCGAGGACGGCGCCGAGGCGCGGGTGGAGTCCGAGCACGGAGCGCTGTCGGTGCCGGTGGCGCTCAGCGATGACATGACACCCGGCACGGTGGCGCTACCGCACGGGTGGGGTCACAGAGGGGGTTGGCGGCTGGCCAACCAGCACGGCGGGGCGAACGTCAACCTGCTCGCCGGCTCGCGGGCGGACGACCTGGAGCGCCTGGCCGGGATGGCCCATCTGAACGGCATCCCTGTGCGCCTTCTGCCCGCGGCAGCCTAGTCCGCTCGGGCCTCTCCAGGCGGCCGGAGGGGAGCACGCACGAGCACCCTCGTGCCCCGGTCGCTGCTCTCGATCTCGAACCGGCCCCCCAGCAGCTCGGCTCGCTCGCGCATGCTCGCGAGGCCGAGATGCCCGGGCTCCCACGTCGCCAGCGGATCGTCCCCGTCGAACCCGTGTCCGTCGTCGGCCACGCGCAGCTCGAGATCGGGGCCCAAAGCGCGCAGCGAGATAGACACCGTGTGTGCGCCGGAGTGCCGGCCTGCGTTGATCACGGCCTCCTGGACAATGCGGAACAGGTCCCCGGCCGTCTCGGAGGGCAGGTCGAGGCGCTCGATGGTCAGGAGCACCTCGAAGCCGTAGCGGCGTCGCCAGACCGCCATGCAGCGCTCGACCGCGGTCTCGAACCTCAGCTCATCGAACGCGTACGGGCCGAGGTCGACCAGCTCGTCGCGCAGCACCTCGATGCTGTGCGTGGTCAGCTCGCGCGCCTCGTCGATGAGCTTCCGAGCCTCGGTGGCCCCTCCCTCCTGGGCCGCGCCCCGGGCCGCGGCCAGGACCATGTCCAGGCCGATCAGCTCCTGCACCGGGCCGTCGTGAAGGGCCTGGGCCGCCTTTCTCCGAACCTCGTTCTCGGCCTGCAGCGTGCGCCGCGAGAGGCGCCGCGCCCGCAGACGGGAGGCCGACTCCGCCGTGCGCAGGCTGCCCACCACCAGCGCGGTGGCGACGGCGGTGACCACGAAGACCGTCTCGTAGAACGCCAGGACCGCGCCCGTGACGGGCGCGCTTCCCCGGAGCACGGATCCGAGCACCAGGGCCAGAGAGGAGCCCAGCGCCAGGACCACGCCCCGGCCCCCGCCCTGGAAATGGGCATGACACGCGATCAGGTAGAGCGCGATGACGCGTACGGCGCCGAGTGTCTCGGGCACCACGACCTCGAGCACCACCAGGCCGGCGAAGTCGCCGGCCACCATGGCGGGATGCTGGGCGGCTGCCGGCCGACGGCGGGCGACAGCCAATCCGATGAGCGTCCACGGCAGCAGCAGTCCGCCGACGACCGCGGTGGCCCGGCCTTCGTAGGGGAAGCCCAGCGCCACGACGGCAATCAACCCGAGCAGGGCGATCACGACCCGGCTGGCCGCGAAGACCACGAGCGGCCGGGTCGACTCGATCGGCAGGCGCCTGAGTCCCCGGGAGGCCCGCATGGACATACCGTAGAGTGACTTTCGTGCTGGTGATCACCACCAAGTCGCCCTACGCGGTCCGGGCGCTGGCGGAGCTGGCACGCCGGGGCAACGCCGCGCCGGTGCCGATCGGTGAGATCGCAAAGGCGCGTGACATCCCGGCCCAGTTCCTGGAGGGGCTGTTCGCGACGCTGCGAAGGGCGGGAATCCTGCAGTCACAGCGCGGCGTGAAGGGGGGCTACTCCTTCGCCCGCTCGCCGGGAGAGATCACCGTGCTCGAGGTGGTCGAGCTGCTGGAGGGCGAGCTGGGCACCGACGCCGCGGCGAACGGCCCCGTCTGGACCGAGGCCGTGGAGGCGGTCCGCGAGGTGCTGGGCCGCACGACCCTCACCGAGGTGGCGGAGCGCGAGGCCCAGGCGGCGGGCGCGACCATGTACTACATCTGAAAGCGTCAGGTCTGACGGGCGGGCTCACCAGCTCACCAGCTTCCAGATCTCGGGCAGGCGGGCGTCCTCGTCGGCGCCCACCTCGGAGAAGAGCGCCACGGCCCGCTTGAGGTGAGCCATGGCCTGGTCGTCGCGGCCGGCGTCGTGGTGGAGGTCCGCCAGGTTGTTCTCGAGGGCGGCCTCCCGGTGGCGATCGCCTTGCGAGGCGCATAGCTCGAGCGCCGCCACGGTGAGCTCCAGAGCCCGGTCGGGCTCCCCCGCGTCACGGGCCACGAGGGCCAGGTTGTTGAGGGCGGCGGTCTTGGCGTCGTCTTCGCCGAGGTCGCGGGCCAGGGTGAGGCTGCGCTCGAGATCGACTCGCGCGTCGGTCAGCTCGCCGGCGGCGCGGGCGAGCACACCGAGCAGGTTGTGCGCCTGCGCCTGCGCCCGCAGGTCGCCGGCCTCCTCGGCGATCGCAGCGGCCTCCTGCGCCAGCGCAGCGGCTTCCGTCGAGCGCCCGGACTGGTGCAGCAGCAGGCTGCGGTCGGCCAGGATTCGCGCCCGGAGGCCCGTGTCACCGCCCAGCGACTCGAGCGCCACGGTGTAGCGCGCCTCGGCACGTTCCCATTCGCCCCGCCGCGCGTACACCCCGCCGAGCTTGTGCTCGAGGCGGGCCAGGCTGTCGTCCGGCGCCTGCGCGGCCGCGGCCTCGTAGGCCGCCAGCGCCCGCGCGTAGTCGCCCACGAGCGTTCGCAGATCGCCGATCCGTTCGTGAAGTCCGGCGGCGTCCGGGTAGCCAAGCGCCAGCGCGGCGTCCAGGTGTTCGAGCGCGTCGGCGTGGGCCAAGAGCGCTGCGGCGTGCTCGCCCGCGCGCCGATGCTCACGCGCGGCCCCGCCGGCGTCCCCTCCCAGACGCAGGTGCTGGGCGATGAGCGCCGCACCCTCATCGCCGCGCTCCGCTCGCGCGAGTGCGTCCGCGACCCGCCTGTGAAGGAGGCTGCGGCGCGCCGGGCCGACCTCGTCGTAGACGAGCGCACGCAGCTTCTCGTGGGTGAAGTCGTAGGCCGGCTCGGCCCCGGGGCCCTCGCGCACCAGGCCATGCGTCACCAGTCCTTCGAGGCCGTCGACGGTCTCATCGTCGCTTCGGCCGCTGGCCGCGCGGACCGTCTCGAAGCCGAAGGAGCGACCGATAACCGCGGCCGTCTCCAGCAACTGACGCTCCATCGCGCCGAGCCCACCCAGCCGCGCCTCGACCAGGCCGCGCATCTCGCTCGGTGGCAGCGCGGCGTCCGGCCGGCCGCCCGCCTCGAGGACGGCCAGGTACTCCGCGACGAAGAGCGGCAGGCCCTCGCTCTCGAGATATATGCGACGCGCCAGCTCGGTCTCGACTGCGGGGTCGACGGAACGCACGAGCCTGCCGACGTCCGTTTCGTCGAGTCGGGCAAGGGTGACCAGCGTCGCTCTTCCGTCACGCGCCAGATCGGCGGCCAGACGCCGCAGGCGATGCCCGGGCGGAACTCCCTCGCTGCGCCAGCTCAGGATCACGAGCATCGGCCGCCCCACCAGCCGGCGGCCGACGTACCCGAGCACGTCGAGGCTGGCCTCGTCCGCCGCGTGCACGTCGTCCACGAAAACAACCCCCGGCTCGGCCCCGGCGCATGCCGACTCGAGCACCGTCGCGATGCCTTCCAGCAGGCGTGCGTGGGCGCCCGGGGCGCCCACCTCCACCGGGGGCGGGAGGTCCGGTCGCAGGGAGGCCAGCTCCGGCATGAGGAGGGCGGCGTCCGCCAGGCGCTGCGGGGCGACCTCCTCGCCCAGATCCGCCCCGGCCACTCTCACCGCAGCACCCAGCAGGTCGAGGACCGGCCCGTAGGGCAGACCGGCCTCGTCGTCGTGGCAGCGGGCCGAGAGCACCCGTGCCCCCCGCCCGGCGACGGCCGCGGTCAGCTCGTGTGCGAGACGGGTCTTCCCGATGCCCGCCTCACCCTCGATGACGGCCAGGCGGCCGTCCGGCCGGACCTCGCCGTGTGCCGACAGGAGGGTCGTCAAGGGCACATCACGACCGATCAGTGGCAGCTCTGCGGGGCCGCCGCCCACGCTCACGTCCGCCGGCGGCGCGGACGCCGGCATGGTGGCCGACGGTGGCGCCAGCGTGCCCTCGCTCACCTGCTCGAACAGGGCGGCCGTCTCGTCGAGCGGCGGAACGCCCAGCTCCTGGCTCAGCGTCCGCACGCAGTCGCGGTACTGGCTGAGCGCGTGCGCGCGGTCGCCCGTCCACGCGTAGAGGCGGATCAGCTCCCGGTGCGCGGGCTCGTGGAGCGGATCGAGCTCGAGCCAGCGGCGCGCATGCGGCACGGCTTGCTCGTACCTGCCGGCGGCGGCGAGCAGTGCCACCAGCCGTCCCAGCGCCGCCGTCAGCTCGCGCCGGAGAGCGTCGGCCTCGAACAGCTGCCAGGCCTCGAACTCCGGGCTGTCGCGCAGGGTGAAGCCCTCGAGCAGCTCCCCGCGGAACAGATGAACCGCGGCCGTAAGATCGTCGGCGCCGGCGCCCTCCGCGGCGAGCCGGCGAAACGTCCCCACATCAAGCGCAAGCCCTTCCCGCCGGGCCAGCGCGACGCTGTCTGCGACGGTGTCCACCCACTCCTCGCCGACCGCCTTGCGCAGCGCGGACAGGGTGCGCCGCAGAGCGCCGCGCGCGTGCTCAGGGTCGCGATCGGGCCAGAGCAGGGCGCAGAGCGCCTCGCGCGACCGGGGTCGCTCGGACAGGGCGAGGTGGGCCAGCAGCGCCGTGGCCTTGCGCGTGTCGAACGACACCGGGCCGCCGTTGCGCGCGACCCGCGGGGGCCCGAGCAACGAGATCTCGAGACCGGCGTCCGGGGCCACGACGCCACCGTAACGATTGATGGACACTCCTGAAGGACCTTGGACGGTGCAATGACGACGGCAAGGAGCGAGTGATGAACGGGGTCGACAGGCGCAGGGCGAGGCTCACGGGGCTGGCGGTCGTGGCAGTGCTGGGGTTGGCGGGCGCGGGCTGCGGCGGCGACGACGACGAGGGCGGCGGAGGCGGCGAGAGTCAGGCCGCGAAGCCCAGCAAGCTCGCGATCGAGCTGAGTGGCTCACAGGAGAAGCCCACCTTCTCGGTGCCGAAGTCGGTCAAGGGCGGCGTAACCGAGATCTCCTTCACCAACTCGGCAAAGGGCGAGCACAGCGCCCAACTCGTGCGTGCCGAGGGAGGGCATACGGCCAAGGAAGCGCTCGCCGCGGGCAAGGCGTGGGGCGAGAACGGCAAGGCCCTTCCCGAATGGGCCTTGTTCGCGGGCGGCCTGGGAGACGTGCCCACGGGCCAGACCGCCTCGGTGACCCAGGAGCTCCAACCCGGCAAGTACGTCGTTGCAGACCTCTCCTCCAGCGCAAGCGCGGAATTCGAGGTGACCGGCGACTCCGGCTCCGGAGAGCTCGCGAGCGAGGGCGGGACGATCGAGGCCACCGAGTACAAGTTCACATCGACCGGGCTGAAGCCCGGCACGAACCCCGTGGCCTTTGACAACGCCGGCGGCGAGCCGCACTTCATCGCCGCCGTGAAGGTCAAGCCCGGAAGCACGATCGAGGACGTGCGCAAGTTCTTCCAGACCGAGAAGGGCCAGCCGCCCATCGACGAGAGCGAGACCTTCAGCACGGCCGTGATCGAGGGCGGCGACAGCCAGTCCGTCGAGCTCGACCTGAAGGAGGGCAAGTATGCCCTGCTCTGTTTCGTGCCGGACCGCGCGGGTGGACCGCCCCACGCGGTGAAGGGCATGATCTCCGAGGCGGCGGTCGGGGGATGAGCGCCTACTCGTACACGACCGAGATCGAGCGGCCGGTGGCGGAGGTGTTCGCCTTCGTCACCGACCCGGCCCGCTACCCGAGCTGGCAGCCGAGCATCGTTCGCCTCGACGCACATCAGCGCGGCCCGCTGCGACTCGGCGCAGAGGCCACCGAGGTGCGGCGCTTTTTGGGCCGCGAGCTCGAGACCACGTGGACCTGCGTCGAGCACCGGCCCTGCTCGGTCTCGGCCATCGAGTCGGACGACGGTCCGGTGCCGTTCCGGGGGACGTTCGCGCTCGAGCCCTGCGCCGGGGGCACGCGCTTCACCTGGACGGTTGAGCTGTCCGGTGCGGCTTCCCGCCTTGCCGGGCCGCTGGTCGGCCGCGCCACGAAAGGCGAGCTCAGGGCCAACTCGGACCGGCTGAAGGCGCTGCTCGAAAAGGCCGCCTGAGGGCGCTTGCCCCAAATGGGGCGCGGGGAGACAATGGAGGCGATGCGCAGGGGGGAGCGGGACGCCGCATGGCTGCGCCCGGAGGCGGGCCGGTGAGCCCGCGCGCATCCCGACTCCTCGCCTGGTCGCTGTTCGCGGCTGTCGTGGTGACCATGCTCGGCGTCGTCGGGCTGGTGGCCTCGGGTCGCCCCGCGGACGACCTCTTCATCCTGCTCGCGATCGGCTACCCGCTCGTCGGCGCGTTGGTGGCCTCCCGGCAACCCCACAACGCCGTGGGGTGGCTTCTGCTGGTGATCGGGCTAGCGCTTGCCCTCGGCGCGCTCTGCGATACGAACATCCGCTCGGCATCCGCTCCCTTGTTTGCGCTCTCGGCGTGGACGTCGCAGTGGATCTGGCACGTGTGGCTCGCGGTCGCCGGGATCTTCCTTCCATTGGTGTTCCCAACCGGGCGGCTCATTTCGCGACGCTGGCGGCCGGTGCTGTGGTTCGGCATCGCCGCCCTGCTGACCCAGGTCCTCAGCGCCGCCTTCCAGCCCGGTCCGCTCGAGATCGAGTCGCCGCGTTCGCTCGAGAATCCCCTCGGAATCGAAGCCGCCGGGGTGCCGTCGGACGTGGGAACGGTGCTTGCCGTCGTCGCCTATTTGCTAGCCGCAGCCTCGCTGGTGGTGCGCTTCCGCCGCGCTCGCGGCACGGAGCGCCAGCAGCTCAAATGGTTCGCGTACGTCGCGCTGTTCGCCGTCGCGGGGCTCGCCCTCGCTACGAGCTCGGTGCTGTTCGGCGCGGAAGAGGGTGAGCAGGCAGCGGGCTGGGCGCAGGTGGTGGGTCCCGTCGGCTGGTTCACGGCGCTCACGGCCATCGTGATCGGCGTGCCCGCCGCCACCGGCATGGCCATCCTGCGCCATCGCCTCTACGACATCGACGTCGTCATCCGCCGCACCCTCGTCTACGCGGCGCTCACCGCGACGCTGGTGGCCATCTACGTAGTGACTGTGCTGTTGCTCCAGTGGGTGCTAAGCCCCGGGTCCGACCTCGCGATCGCTGCCTCCACGCTCGCCGTGGCGGCGCTGTTTCGACCCGCCGCAGCGAGGATCCAGCAGCTTGTTGACCGGCGCTTCTACCGCCGCCGCTATGACGCGACCCGGACGCTCGAGGGCTTCGGTGCCCGGCTGCGCGACGAGGTGGCGCTCGAGTCGCTCAGCGCCGACCTGCGCGGCGTTGTCTCGGACACCATGCAGCCCGCTCACGTCTCGCTCTGGCTGAGGGAGGGGCACCGGTGAGCCGGCGCGCCCGATGGCTCGCCTGGGGCTCCTGGGGCGTGACCGTGGCCCTGTTCGCGTTCGCGATCGCCTACGGCCTGTTCGCGGAGACCTCCGGCGAGGGAGACGAGTCCTCGACGCTCGTGGCCAGCGGGCTTTTTGTCATGACCTTCGCAACCGTGGGAGCGCTGGTGGCCTCCCGGCGGCCGGCGAACCCGATCGGCTGGATCATGTGCCTGGCCGGTTTGGCCTACGGCGTAGGAGGCGCGTCCGTCTCCTACCTCGAGTCGCTGGAGCCGGGTGCCACCGGCACGGCCGCGACATGGGCGCATTGGGTGTCCAGCTGGGTGTGGATGGTCGGGATCGGCCCGGTGCTCACGCTCCTGCTGCTGCTCTTCCCGGACGGCCGGCTGCTCTCACCGCGCTGGAGGCCGGTGGCGATTGCCGGTACAGGCGGGCTCGCCCTGCTGGTCGGGGGCATCGCGCTCGCCCCCGGCCGCTTCGAGGACTCCTCGATCGAGAACCCGCTCGGGGTTCCGGGGGCCGATGCGGCCGCGGCTGTAGGCGGCCCCGTGCTCTTCGCGGCCGCCCTCGCCTCCATCGCCTCGCTCGGGTTTCGCTACCGGCGCGGGCGCCACGAGGAGCGCCAGCAGCTGAAGTGGCTCACCTGGGCCGGCGGGCTGGTCGGCGTGGCCCTCGGCGCCATGGTCATCGCCGAGTTCCTGGTCAGCTCCGATATCAGCGAGCTGAGCAACACGGTCGTGAGCGGGTCGCTCGCGGCGATCCCGATTGCCATCGGCGTGGCGGTGCTCCGCCATGGGCTCTACGACATCGACCTGGTGATCCGGCGCACGCTGGTCTACGGCGCGCTCACGGCGACGCTCGCCGGCGCGTACGTCGGAAGCGTGCTGCTGCTGCAGCTGTTGCTCAGCCCCGACTCCGACTTCGCCATCGCGGGCTCGACGCTCGCGGTGGCGGCGCTGTTCCGGCCACTGCGCGCGCGCATCCAGGAGCTCGTCGACCGGCGCTTCTTCCGCAGCCGCTACGACGCCGCACGCACGCTCGAGGGCTTCGGCGCGCGACTGCGCGACGAGGTGGACCTCGACGCGCTTGGCGGCGAGCTGCGATCCGTTGTCTCCGGCACCATGCAACCCGCGCACGTGTCGCTGTGGCTGAGGGCTCCGAGGGGGCCGCGATGAGCGACCGCGTCGCCACGCGACTGGCGTGGGGGTTGTGTGGGCTGACCGTGTTCGTGCTCGCCGCGGCTGCCGCCTTCGGCGTGGCCAACGGATCGGCCTCTGTGGGTGGCTCCCACGCGACGGGCGCCGCGCTCGCGTACGTGGTCATACCGATTGCCTTCGCACTCGCCGGCGCCGTGATCGCCGCACGTCAGCCCAGGAACCCCATCGGCTGGATCTTCTGTGGCTCGTCCTTTGCGCTCGCCGTGTCGATCCTCGGCGAGGAGTACGCCGCCTACGTGCTGTTCGCGGAGCCCGGGACGTTGCCCGGCGGCGAGACGATGATGTGGCTGGCCGCCTGGATTTTCAGCCCGGGGCTGGTACCGCTGGTCACGTTCTTCCTCTTGCTGTTTCCCGATGGCCGGCTGCCGTCTCGTCGCTGGCGGCCGGTGGCCTGGCTGGCGACGGCCGCCACGGCCGCCCTCGCGCTTGGTTATGCCTTTGCTCCGGGCCGCTTCGATGACTACCCGCGGGTGGAGAACCCCTTCGGCCTGGGCGGCGTCGCCGGAGAGCTGGCGAGTGCCGGGGAGGGCATCGGGTGGGTGCTGTTCCCGTTCGCCGTGCTGGGCTGCGCGCTCGGGCTGATCGTGCGGTTTCGCCACTCACGCGGCGAGGAGCGGCTGCAGATGAAGTGGGTCGTGGCCGCGGGGGCCGTGAGCGCGACCTGCCTGGCGCTGATGGTCGTTCTCTTTTTCGCGGGGTTCCCCGAGGTCGCCGAGGCGCTGCTTCTGGCCAGCCTGCTGCTCATACCGGTTGCGTCCGGCGTCGCAATCCTCCGCTACCACCTCTACGACATCGACGTGGTGATCCGGCGCACGCTCGTCTACGGGGCGCTCACGGCAACGCTGGGCGGGGCCTACGTCGGCGGCGTGCTGCTGCTGCAACTGCTGCTGAGCCCCGGGTCCGACCTCGCCGTCGCGGGCTCGACGCTGGCCGTGGCCGCTCTGTTCCGGCCCGCGCGCGGGCGCATCCAGGCCGTCGTCGACCGGCGCTTCTTCCGCAGCCGCTACGACGCGGCGCGCACGCTGGAGAGCTTCGGCACCCGGCTGCGCAACGAGGTCGATCTGGACACGCTCGGTGACGAGTTGCGCCGGGTCGCAGCCGAGAGCGTGCAGCCCGCCCACCTTTCGCTCTGGCTGAGGACCCCCCGGTGAACGGCCGCGTGGAGCCCGAGTGGGCGATGGTCACGGTCGCCTTCGTGGACATCCGGGGCTTCACCACCTTCGCCGATCGCGCCACGGCGCACGAGGCCGTCGCGTATCTCGACGAGTTCTTCGCCCGCGCGGTGCCCGTCGTCACGCGCCACGGCGGGTCGGTCAACAAGTTCCTCGGCGACGGCCTGCTGGCGGTGTTCGGCGCACCGGCCCCGTTGCCCGACCACGCCGACCGCGCGCTCGCCGCGTCGGCCGAGCTGATCGACGCCGTCGACGGCCACTGCGGGATCGGAATCGGGGTCAACTCCGGTCTGGTCCTGGTGGGCACGATCGGCGGCGGTGGACTGACCGAGCTGGGCGTGGTGGGCGACCCCGTGAACGTGTCCGCGCGCGTGCAGGACGCCACGCGTGAGCTGGGTGAGCCGCTGCTCTTGACCGAGTCCACCCGAGCGCTCTTGGAGAACGGCCGCCAGCAACTGGCGCCGCGCGGCACACTCTCACTGCGAGGCAAGCCCGAGCCCGTGGCCGTGTACGCACCCGAGCGGGGGACGCCGTGAGCCCGCGCCGCGCTGCCCATCTGGCGTGGGCGTCATGCCTGATCTGCGTGCTCCTGCTGCTTGTGGCGGTCGTGTTCACGCTGCTGAGTCGCTCGGCACCCGAGGGGAGCGACTTCACGCCCGCGTTCGACATCACCCTGGGCTTCGCGCTGCTGGCGTTCCCGGTCGTCGGCGCGATTGTGGTGTCTCGCCTGCCCGAGAACTCCATCGGCTGGCTGTTCTGTGCGGTGGGGCTGCCGTTCGGCCTCTCCGGCGCCGCCCACGGCTGGGCCGTCTACGCGCTGTTCGTGGAGCCCGGGACCCTGCCCGGTGCCGACTGGGCGGCGTGGGCCGCCACCTGGGCGTTCGTGCCGCCCCTGTTCGCCATCCCGCCGCTGCTGTTCGTGCTGTTCCCCGACGGCAGGCCGGCCAATCGCCGCTGGCGCCCCGTGGTCTGGCTGACGGGCGCCGGCGTGGTCGCCACCACACTCGGCACCGCGCTCGCGGGCGGCAACCTGGAGGAGCCGCCCTTCCAGGAGGTCCCCAACCCCGCCGGACTCGACGGTGCCGGGGCCCTGCCAGAGGTCCTCGCCGCCATGGGTTTCGTCTCGCTCTTCTTCGCCATCCTGCTCGGCACGGCCGCGCTCGTCAGCCGCTTCAGGCAGGCGCGCGGAGACGAACGCCAGCAGCTCAAGTGGTTCGCCGCCGCGGGCGGCGTGTTCGCCTTCGCGTGCGTGCTCTACGTGGCGCCGTTCTCGCCGCTGCCCAGCGACACCGCGGGCCAAGCCGTGATCCTGCTGGCCTTCTGCGGGATTCCGGTGGCCGCCGGCGTGGCGATCCTCAAGCACCGCCTCTACGACATCGACGTGGTGATCAACCGGGCGCTGGTCTACGGGGCGCTGACGGCCACCCTGGCCGCCGCCTACGTGGGAAGCGTGCTCCTGCTGCAGCTGGTGCTGTCCCCGCTCACCGAGCAGTCCGATCTCGCGATCGCGGGCTCGACGCTGGCGGTGGCCGCGCTGTTCGGCCCCGCCCGCCGGCGTATCCAGGCGCTCGTCGACCGCCGCTTCTACCGCCGGCGCTACGACGCGGCGCGCACGCTGGAGAGCTTCGGGGGCCGCCTGCGTGACGAGGTCGACCTGGACGCCTTGGGCTCGGACCTGCGAGCCGTCGTCACCGAAACCGTTCAACCCACCCACGTCTCCCTATGGCTTCGATCCTCGTAACGCTTCCTGGACGGCCTCGGCGTAGAAAGGATCCCGGATGGCAGGACTGACCAGACCCTTCCGGCGGCGACTCCTGCGGCGCGGAACCCCGCCGGACCCCGAAGCAGCTCCCGAGACCGGCCACGGCGTGCCCGAGGTGCCTCCCGAGGAGACGCCGGTAGACATCGCCCCCAACGATCCGCTGCTCGCCTACTTCGCCACGGCCAGCGGCGCGGTGGACATCGAGACCCTCGAGCTCGACTCGCCCGCGCTGCGCGAGCTCAAGGAGGCGGGCGTCAAGCTCGCCGTACCGCTTGTGAGCCAGGGTGAGCTGATCGGCGTGCTCAACCTCGGTCCGCGCCTGTCCGAGCAGGAGTACTCCTCCGACGACCGCAAGCTGCTCGACAACCTGGCCGCCCAGGCCGCCCCCGCCCTGCGGGTGGGCCAGCTCGTGCGCGAGCAGGAGGCCGAGGCGGCCACCCGCCAGCGCTTCGAGCAGGAGCTCGAGGTCGCCCGGCTGATCCAGCAGAACTTCCTGCCCAAGGAGCTGCCCGAGCTGCCGGGCTGGAACCTGGCCGCCTACTACCGCCCCGCCCGCGAGGTGGGCGGCGACTTCTACGACGTGATCCCGCTGCCCGACGGCCGCGTGGGCCTCGTGGTGGGCGACGTGACCGACAAGGGCGTGCCGGCCGCGCTCGTTATGTCGGCCACCCGCAGCGTTCTGCGCGCCTCCGCCCAGCGCATGATCGAGCCGGGCGTCGTGCTCGAGCGGGTGAACGAGCACCTGTGCCCGGACATGCCGGCCAAGATGTTCGTCACCTGCCTCTACGGCGTGCTCGACCCGGCTTCCGGCCTGCTTCGCTTCGCGAACGCCGGCCACGACGTGCCCTACGTGAAGACGGCCGACGGCGTCACCGAGCTGCGCGCCCGGGGCATGCCCCTCGGCCTGATGCCCGGCATGGCCTACGAGGAGAAGGAGGCCGTCCTTCAGCCCGGCGACACGGTGCTGCTGCACTCCGACGGCATCGTCGAGGCCCACGACCCCGAGCGCGACATGTTCGGGTTCCCACGTCTCAAGGAGACGGTTGCGCACGCGGCGGGTGGCCAGAAGCTGATCGACCGAGTGCTGACCGACCTCGAGGCCTTCACCGGCCCGGACGCCGAGCAGGAGGACGACATCACCATGGTGGCGCTGGAGCGCTCGGCTGCCGGCGGCATGCCGGCCGCCACGTCCAACGGCCAGGTGCTGGCCGAGTTCGACCTGGCGAGCGCCGAGGGCAACGAGCGTGAGGCCATGGTGCGTGTGGAAGAGGCGGTGGCCGGCGTGGGCCTCGAGCCCGCGCGCGTGGAGCGCCTGAAGACCGCGGTGGCCGAGGCCACCATGAACGCGATGGAGCACGGCAACGAGTACCGGGCCGACCGGCCGGTCTCGATCCGGGTGCTCTGTTCGGCGGACCGCCTGCGCGTGCAGGTGAGCGACCACGGCGGGACGAGCGAGCTTCCACCCGCCGAGACACCCGACCTCGCCGCGAAGCTCGAGGGCCGCCAGCGCCCGCGCGGCTGGGGCCTGTTCCTCATAGAGAAGATGGTCGACGAGGCGCACGCCACGAGCGGCACGGACGGACAGACGCTCGAGCTGACGCTGCGCCTGGAAGGAGCCAGGGATGGAGACGCGTGAGCTCGAGGTAAGCGTGCGCAGGCACGACGGCGCCTCGGTCATCGACCTCGCCGGTGAGCTGAACGCCTCGGCCGAGGAGGCCCTTCAGCGGGGCTACGACGAAGCCGCCCGCGACGGGGGACGGGTGGTACTGAACTTCTCCGGGGCCGAGTACATCAACAGCACCGGCATCGCTCTGATCGTCGGCCTGCTGGCGCAGGCCCGCACCCACGGGGTCGAGATCAGCGCGTGCGGACTGTCCGACCACTACCGCGAGATCTTCGAGATCACGCGGCTGGCTGACTTCATGACGATCACCGACAACGAGGACGGCGCGGTCAGCGCCGCAGAGGGGAGGGACGGTGCCTGAGGCAGCGACCCGATTTGAAGTGCGCGAGGCCTCCGAGACGGCCAGCGTGATCGACATCCAGGGTGACATCACCGCGGCCAGCGAGGACGTGCTGATGGACGCCTACGGCCGGGCGAGCGAGCCGAGGATCACGGCCATCGTGCTCAATTTCACCGGCCTCGACTACATGAACAGTGGTGGCATCGGGCTGCTCGTGACCCTGCTGGTGCGCGCACAGCGCCAGCGTCAGCGCGTCCTGGCCTTCGGGCTGTCCGACCACTACCGGCAGATCTTCGAGTTGACGCGTCTCGACGACGCCGTCGGCATCCACGACGACGAGCAGGGCGCCCTGGCCGCGGCCGGGTGACCTGATCTAAGGAGGCAGTGATGAGCGCCGAGAGTTCCGAGCGGCAGGCGGCCGCCCGCGACGCCACGAGCTGGGCCAAGTCGGTGTCGCGGCTCAACGTCGCGGAGGTGCCGGAGGGCGCCATCAACATCAACGTCGAGGGGCGGCGGCTGGCCTCGCCGATCCAGGGCTTCGGGAAGATGTGGCAGAAGACCTACCAGGTGGGCATCCCGGCCGAGCGCGCCTCGGCACCCGAGCTGATCGCCACGTGGAAGGAGCGCTTCCCGGACTTCTGGCCGGAGGGCAACAACTTCTACGGGCCCCTCACAGGCATCGCTCCCGGCGACGTCGCGCTGCTCAACATGGCCCTGCCCGGTCGCATGAAGCTGTCCACCGGGGTGATGGTGCTGTACGCCGACGAGGAGTCATTCACCCTGATGACCCCCGAGGGCCACATGTTCGCCGGCTGGATCACCTTCAGCGCGACCGAGGTCGAGGGCCAGACGACCGCGCAGGCCCAGGTGCTCATGCGCGCCAGCGACCCCATCTACGAGATGGGCCTGGCAATGGGCGGCCACGGCCAGGAGGACCGCTTCTGGCAGGCCACCCTCACCCAGCTTGCGGCCCACTTCGGCCACGAGGGCGAGGTGGACACGCGCGTGACGTGCGTGGACAAGAAGCGCCAGTGGCGCCACTGGACCAACGTCTGGCACAGTGCGGCGATCCGCTCCACGATCTACACCGTGGGGGCCCCCGGGCGGGCGCTCAAGCGCAGGATGCGCAGCGACCGCGCGGTTGCCTGAAGGAAAGCATCGCTCCGGCGCGGGCCAGCCCGCGCCCTCGCGCACGGCCTCCTCGCGTGCGGCGGACGCGGTCGTCGTCGGCTCCGGCCCGAACGGGCTGGCGGGTGCGATCGCGCTCGCCGGGGCCGGTCGCGCGGTCACGCTGATCGAGGGCGAACCGACGCTCGGCGGAGGTTGCCGCTCGGAGGAGCTGACCCTCCCGGGCTTCGTGCACGACACCTGTTCGACCGTCCACGCGCTGGCGCTCGTCTCGCCCTTCCTGCGCTCCCTGCCGCTGGCCCGGCACGGGCTCGAGCTGGCCCACCCCGCCGCCCCGCTCGCGCATCCGCTGGACGACGGCACCGCGGTGATGCTCGAGCGCTCGGTCGAGGAGACCGCCCGCGGCCTCGGCGCCGACGAGCAGGCCTACCGCAGCCTCATGGCCCCGCTCGTTTCCCACGCCGATGCGCTCGTCGGCGACATCCTCGGCCCGCTCCGCCCGCCCCGACATCCGCTGCTGCTGGCCCGCTTCGGCCTCGGCGCGATCCGCTCGGCCGTGGGGCTCGCACGCTCGCGCTTCACCGGCGAGCGCGCGCAGGCGCTGCTGGCCGGCTGCTGCGCCCACTCGATGCTGTCGCTTCGCAGCCCGATCAGCGCCTCGTTCGGCATCGTGCTCGCGGTCAGCGCTCATGCGGTCGGCTGGCCGGTTGCCCGCGGCGGCTCGCAGCTCCTGGCCGACGCGCTGGCCGGCCACCTGCGCGAGCTCGGGGGACGTGTCGAGACGGGTCGCTGGATCGAGTCGCTCGAGGAGCTGCCCGCGGGAGAGGCGCCCGCTCTTCTGGATGTCACGCCGCGCCAGTTTCTCGGCCTGGCCGGCGAGCGGCTCGGAGGGATCTACCGCCGCGGCCTTCGGCGCTATCGCCACGGGCCGGGGATCTTCAAGCTCGACTGGGCGCTCGACGGACCCATCCCTTGGACCGCGCCCGAGGCCGTCCGGGCGGGGACCGTGCACCTCGGCGGAAAGCTCGAGGAGGTGGCAGCGGCCGAGCAGACGGTCGCGGACGGCGCCCACGCCGAGCGCCCGTACGTCCTGCTCGTCCAGCCGAGCCTGTTCGATGCCACGCGCGCGCCCGAGGGAAAGCACACCGCGTGGGCCTACTGCCACGTGCCGAACGGGTCCACGCGCGACATGACCGAGGCGATCGAAGGACAGGTCGAGCGCTTCGCGCCGGGTTTTCGCGACCTGATCGCCGCCCGCAGCGCGATGAACAGCGCCGAGGTCGAGCGACGCAACCCCAACTACGTGGGCGGCGACATCAATGGCGGCCTGCAGGACCTGCTCCAGCTCTTCACCCGGCCCGTGCCGCGCCGGGTGCCCTATTCGACCCCGATCGACGGGGTGTACCTCTGCTCATCCTCGACCCCGCCGGGCGGGGGCGTGCACGGCATGTGCGGCTTCTGGGCGGCCCGCGCCGCCCTGTCGAGATCGTGAAACTCCCGCCCGCTTTCGACAGAGGAGCCTTCATGCGCCACGTTCACACCAACATGCGGGTCCGCGACATCGAGGCGTCGCGCCGCTTCTACCAAGCGCTCGGCTACGAGCAGCGGGGACGTCTGCAGTTCGAGGGCGCCTACAACGTCTATTTGGGCCTGCCGGGCGACGGCGACACGCTCGAGCTGACCGTCAACGAGGGCCAGGAGGAGCCGTACGACCTGGGCGAGGGCTACGGGCACATCGCGCTCGAGGTCGACGACCTCGACGAGCTGCTTGCTTCGCTGGCCTCGGACGGGATAGAACCCGAGAAGCCGCCCTACCATCCCGGCGGCCGCGAGGAGATCCGAATCGCGTTCGTCGCCGACCCCGACGGCTATCGGGTCGAGCTCATCGACGGCGCGTTCGAGACTCCCCAGGACCCCGAGCGCTAGGAGAGACCATGCTTTTCCTCATTCGCTTCGACATACACCAGCCGGAGGGCATGTCCACAAAGGAGTTCATCGAGATCTGGGATCGCGAGGCCGACGCCGCCCTCGGCGCCATGGACGCCGGCGCGGTGGCGCACCTGTGGAAGGTGTCCGGCCAGCGCGTGGTGTTCGGGATCCTCGACCTGCCCGACGCGGAGAGCGTCGACCGCGCCCTCGCCGGACTGCCGATCGTCCAGGCATTGGGGGGAGGGGCGCAGACCGAGGTGCTGCCCATCTACGACTACCGCACCTTCGCGGCGGATCTGAAGGAGGCGGCGAAGGGCTAGGCGGCTTCTATCTCCGCAGTCGCCGCCGGTGTCAAGCCTGGCGCTACTCTCGGCAGCGATGAGCGCGCCCTCGATCGCTCGCACTCTCCCCGACAACCTGGCCGACCTGGTGGGGAACACCCCGATGGTGCGGCTCACCCGGGTGGCGCCCGACTGCGGCGCCGAGCTGGTGGGCAAGCTCGAGGCCTACAACCCGGCGGGCAGCGTCAAGGACCGCATCGGAGTGTCGATGATCGAGGCGGCCGAGGCGGAGGGGCGCATCGAGCCGGGCCGCAACACGATCGTCGAGGCCACCTCCGGCAACACCGGTATCGCTCTGGCCTTCGTGTGCGCCGCGAAGGGGTACGACCTCGTTCTCACCATGCCCCAGGGGATGAGCCGAGAGCGCGAGAACCTACTGGCCCTGTACGGGGCGGAGGTGGTCGTGGTCGAGTCGATGGGCGGGATGAACGAGGCCGTCGAGGAGGCGGGCCGCATCTGCCGGGAGCGCGGCGGCTGTTTCGTCCCCAACCAGTTCTCCAACCCGGCCAATCCGGAGATCCACCGGCGTACCACCGCCGAGGAGATCTGGCGGGACATGGACGGCCGCATCGACGTGCTGGTGGCCGGCGTGGGCACCGGCGGCACCATCACGGGCTGTGGCGAACGGCTGAAGGAGCGCAACCCCGAGCTCCATGTCGTGGCGGTTGAGCCGCGGACGTCGGCGGTGCTCGGCGGCGGTCTACCCGGGCCGCACCGGATCCAGGGCATCGGCGCGGGGTTCGTGCCCGAGGTGCTCAACCGTGATGTGATCGACGAGCTGCTGCCCGTGGAAGACGAGGACGCGATCGAAACGGCGCGCCTCTGCGCGGTCCGCGAGGGTGTGCTCGCCGGGATCTCATGCGGCGCCGCCCTGTGGGCTGCCATCCAGGTGGGGTCCCGGGCCCGTATGCGGGGCAAGCGCGTGGTGGCCATCATGCCCGACTCGGGCGAGCGCTACATCAGCACGCCGTTCTTCGCGCCGTGATCGGCATGGGCACATTCGCGCGGGTGGCCCGCGAGCTGCGCGAGGACCTGACGGCCGCACAGGAGCGCGACCCGGCCGCCCGCAGCGTGGGGAGGGGGGAGATGCTGCTCACCTACGGCGGGGTGCAGGCGCTGCTCTCACACCGCATCTCGCACGCCCTGCACGATTCCGGCATCCCGCTGGCGCCGCGCTTCCTGGCCAACGTCACCAAGGTGGTGACCGGGATAGAGATCCACCCGGCGGCGCGCGTCGGGCGCGGCCTGTTCATCGATCACGGCTCGGGTGTCGTCATCGGGGAGACCGCGGAGGTGGGCGACGACGTGACCATGTACCAGGGCGTGACCCTGGGCGGCACCGGCTTCGCCCGCGGCAAGCGTCACCCGACGGTCGGGCACGAGGTGATCATCGGCGCGGGCTCGAAGCTGCTCGGGCCGATCGACGTCGGCAACCGCTGCAAGATCGGGGCGAACTCGGTGGTGATCCACGACGTGCCGCCCAACTCGACCGTTGTCGGCAACCCGGGACACCCGGTGCGAGTGGACGGCAAGAAGCCCGACGGACCGGACGCCGACTGGGTCCACCTGCCCGACCCGGTGGCGGACGCCATCAAGGGCCTGTCCGATCGGATGACCGTGCTGGAGGAGCTGCTGGCCGACGCCACCGGGCGCAAGGCCGAGGGAGCCGAGGTGCGGCCTCTGAAGCGGCGCGGCGGACCCGACTCCACGGGCGGCTAGTAGAAGACCGTCCGCGTGCGGTGCCGCGGCAGCGCCTTGTAACGCGGCTCCTGGCCTCGGTTCCAGAGCCAGACGTCGAGCAGCCGCGCCGGGATGCCCGTGCGGGCGGCGATCTGCTCGCAGGCGTGCACGGCACAGGCCCGAATCTCACGTTCCTGCTCGCCCGCGGGCAGGAGCTCGCCGGAGTCGATGTGGCGGGCGAGACGATCGTCGTAGCGCAGGACGCCGTCGACCCTCAGCACGTGCGGGACCAGATTGTCGGCGAAGATCGTGAGCCGGTCTAGGTCGGAGAACTCGGCCAGGCCGGCCAGCGCCAGGTCGTTGGAGACGATCTGGGCGCGCTTCCAGAAGCCGCGGTCGTCGTAGAAGGGCATGCCGGCGGCCAGCGCCTGCGCGAGCCGCTCGGCCGAGCCCTGGGCGTCGCCCACCACGTCGAGCGCCGTGCGATTCCCCAGGAAGCGCCCGAGATCCCGGAGCGCCTCCGCGTACAGCGCCATCAGCTCGTGGTCCGGGTCCTGGCCCAGCACCTCGGCCACCATGGGAGCGTCGAGCGTCCGCAGCGCGTCCGGCGACCACGTTCCCTCGGCCCTCCAGCGGTCGGCCAGCGCCGAGGCCACCGTGAAGTAGCCGGACAGGCCGGGACGCTTGCGCAGGGTAGGAAACCAGCCCGAGCCGAAGTTGATCGTGTCGAGCGTGAGCAGGTACTCGGCCACCTCGCCGGCGTCGCCCTCGAGGAAGTGGCGGTCGGGGTCCAGCTCGGGCGCTTCGGCAGGCTCAACCGCCTCCAGCCGCTCATGGTCGATCCGGACCCAGCGAGCGGTGGCTGCGATCTCGGCGCAGTCGCTGCGAACGCTGTCCAGGAGAGCCATCTCGGTACGAGGCTACGACCCGGGCCCCTCCTACACTCCGGCTGGTGCCCCAGCCGTTCACCTGCCGGCAGCTGGAGAAGCACTATGGCGCGACGGTCGCCCTGGCGGGGGTCGACCTCGAGGTGGGCCCCGGAGAGCTCGTGGGGCTGCTCGGACCGAACGGGGCCGGGAAGAGCACCCTGGTGAAGATCGCCTGCGGGCTCGTCCGGCCCTCCGCGGGCAGCGCCGAGGTGGCGGGCGCCCCGGCCGGCTCGGCGGCGGCGCGGGGCATGATCGGGTATCTGGCTGAGCTCTTTCGCTTCCCCGGCTGGCTGTCCGCCGCCGAGCTGCTGAGCCTCCACCAGCGCCTTGCCGGATCGGAAGGCGGGCAGGCCGAGCGGGCCGAACTGCTCGAGCTGGTGGGGCTGGCCGACTCGGTGGGCACGAAGGTAGACGCCATGTCGAAGGGGATGCAGCAGCGGCTCGGGATCGCCCAGGCGCTCGTGGGCGCGCCGGCCCTGCTGATGCTCGACGAGCCCACCAGCGCGCTCGACCCGGTGGGGCGGCGGATCGTGCGCGACCTCCTGGTCGAGCTCAAGCGCCGCGGAACCTCGGTGCTGCTCAACTCACACCTGCTGAGCGAGATCGAGCGGGTCTGCGACCGGGTCGCGATTCTCAGCGAGGGCCGGGTCGCAGCGCACGGCAGCCCGGCGGAGCTCGCCCGCCCTCGGGGCGTGGAGATCGACGTGGACGGCGGCCGGCGCGAGTTCCCCGAGGCCACGCGCACCGACGTGCCCGAGATCGTGGCCGCGCTGGTATCGGCTGGAGAGCGCGTGTACGGCGTGCGCGTGCTCACTTCCTCACTGGAGGACGCCTACCTCGAGGCGGTCGGAGACGGGAGGCCATGAGCGGCGTGGCCACAGTCGCCGGCTACGCGCTGCGTGAGTGCACCCGGCGCCGGGTGTTCGCCGTGGTGCTGGTCCTCACCATCGTGTTCCTCGGCCTCTACGGGCTGGGCACCGAGACCGCCTTCGACAGCGTGGACGAGGTGGCGGGCGGGGTGACGGACGTCGACGACAGGGTGCTCACGGGCTCAACGCTGCTGGGCCTGGCCATGTTCACCACGCTGTTCCTCGGCTGCGTCCTGGCGGTGTTCCTCACGCTGGGCGCCGTCCGTGGCGACGCCGAGGGCGGGCTGCTCCAGCCGCTGGTGGTGCGACCGGTGGGACGCACAGCGCTGCTGGCAGGGCGCTTCCTGGCCGCAGCCGCGGTCTGCTCCGGGTATGTGGCCGCGGTGTACGCGGCGGCGGTGCTGATCACCGGTGCAGCCGGCGGGTGGTGGCCCAGCCAGCCGCTGCTGCCGGGCGCGGGACTGGTGCTGGGTGTGCTGGTGCTGGCCGCCCTGTCGCTGCTCGGCTCGGTCTACCTCTCGCCCACCGCCAACGGCATCGCGGTGTTCATGGCCTTCGGCGGCGGGCTGGCCGCCGGCCTCTTGGGCCAGATCGGCGACGCGCTGAGCGTCGACACGCTGGAGACGGTGGCGGAAGTCACCTCCTGGCTGCTCCCGTTCGAGGCGCTCTACCAGTCGGGACTCAACGCGCTGACCGAGGATGTGAGCGGAGTCACCGGCGTGATCGTCCGCCTGGGGCCGTTCGGCGGCGCCCAGGAAGCCGGACCGTTGCTCTGGCTGTGGACGGTCGCCTACCTGCTGCTGGTCGGGGCGCTCACCCGGGCGGCGTTCGCCCGCCGCGACCTCTGACTGACCGGCCGCCCACGGCCCTATCCTCGGAGCGGTGAGCGCACCGGCCGCAACCGGGGCCCTGCTGGAGGGGCTGAACGAGCCCCAGCGCGATGCCGTGCTGCACGGCGACGGTCCGCTCCTGATCCTGGCGGGCGCCGGGTCGGGCAAGACACGGGTGCTCACGCACCGCATCGCCCACCTCGTGACAAGCGGCGCGGTCCGCCCGAGCGAGATCCTGGCGATCACCTTCACCAACAAGGCCGCCGGCGAGATGCGCGAGCGGGTCGAGGCGCTGGTGGGCGCCCGGGCGCGGGCGATGTGGGTGATGACCTTTCACTCGGCCTGCGCGCGGATGCTGCGCTCCGACGCCCAGCGGCTGGGCTACACCCGCGGGTTCACGATCTACGACGAGCAGGACTCGCTGCGGCTGGTGAAGGCCTGCATGGACGAGCTGGACGTCGACCCCAAGCGCTTCGCGCCGCGCGGCATCCGCCGCCAGATCTCCGAGGCCAAGAACCAGCTGCTCGACGCCGAGGCCTACCGGCTCAAGGTGTCGAGCTTCTTCGAGCAGACCGCCGCCGACGTGTACGAGCGCTACGAGCAGCGCTCACACAGCGCCAACGCGATGGACTTCGACGATCTGCTGTTCCGCTGTGTGAACCTGTTCGAGCTCTTCCCCGAGGTTCGCGACCGCTACCGCCGTTCGTTCCGCCACGTGCTGGTGGACGAGTATCAGGACACCAATCGCGCCCAGTACCGCTGGCTGCAGCTGCTGTGCGAGGAGCACCGGAACCTGGCGGTGGTCGGTGATGACGACCAGTCGGTCTACAGCTTCCGTGGAGCCGACATCAGGAACATCCTGGATTTCGAGGACGACTACCCGGACGCCGAGGTGATCAAGCTCGAGCAGAACTACCGCTCGACGCAGACGATCCTCAGCGCGGCCAACGCGGTGATCTCCCACAACCGCTCGCGCAAGCCCAAGTCGCTCTGGAGCGACCTGGGGGAGGGGGACCCGGTGCACGTCCGCGAGTTGGAGGACGAGCACGCCGAGGCGCGGTTCGTGGTCTCCGAGATCGAGCGGCTCGTGGACGAGGGCGGCTCGCGCGACGAGATCGCGGTCTTCTACCGGACCAACGCCCAGAGCCGTGTGCTGGAGGACATGCTGGTGCGCTACGGCGTCTCGTACCAGGTGATCGGGGGCACCCGCTTCTACGAGCGGGCCGAGATCAAGGACGCGCTGGCCTACCTGACCCTGCTGGTCAATCCCTCCGACACCGTCGCCTTCGGGCGTATCGTCAACTCGCCCCGGCGCGGGATCGGGACCACCTCGCAGGGCCGCCTGGCGGCGTACGCCAACACGCTGGGCGAGCCGGTGTGGGACGTGGCCGCGGCGCCCGAGTCGGTACCCGGGCTGGGCCCGGCGGCGGTGAAGGCGGTGGGACGCTTCATGTCGGTGATGGAGCGGCTCAAGGAAAGGGCGGAGGGAGACGCCGGGGTGGGCGAGCTGCTCGAGGAGACGCTGGAGGAGACCGGCTACACCGAGGCCCTCAAGGCCGAGCGGACCTTCGAGGCACAGGGGCGGCTGGAAAACCTGGAGGAGCTGGTGGGGGTGGGCCGCGAGTACGACGCCAACGCCGAGGAGGGCTCGGTCGAGGAGTTCCTGCAGCAGATCGCGCTCTTCTCCGAGCAGGACACGATTCGTGACGAGGCGGGCCTGCTCACGCTAATGACATTGCACAACGCCAAGGGGCTGGAGTTCGGGACGGTGTTCGCCATCGGCCTCGAGGACGGTGTGTTCCCCCACATCCGGGCCATCGAGGCCGGTGACGTGGAGGAGGAGCGGCGCCTCGCCTACGTGGGCCTGACCCGGGCCAAACGGGAGCTGTACGTGAGCCATGCCCGCACACGGGCCCTGTTCGGCCGCCGCGACTGGAACCTGCGAAGCCGCTTCCTCGACGAGATCCCCATTGAGCTGACCGACCGCGACGAGGACGAGCCGACCGGCCCCGCCGCCGCGGCCACCTGGGGCGGAGGGGCGGCCGCGCCCGAGCCCGCGGGCGCCGGAGCCTCGTTCGCGCTGGGCGACGACGTGGTGCACGCCAACTTCGGCGAAGGAGTGGTGATCGGGGCCGAGCCGGGCGGCCTGATCGTGGTGCGGTTCGCGGGCGACGGCTCGGAGCGCAAGCTGATGGCCGACTACGCACCGCTCAAGAAGCGTTAGATGAGCGCTGCGATCATCGACGGGAAGGCGGTGGCCGCCGAGGTGCGCCGGCGGGTGGCCGGCGAGGTGGCTGCCCTGGCGGCCCGGCCTGGCCTGGCCACGATCCTGGTGGGCGACGATCCGGCCTCCGCCGTCTACGTGCGCATGAAGCGCGAGGACTCGGCCGAGGTCGGGATCGAGTCCTTCCACCACGAGCCGCCCGCCGACGTGGCGCCCCAGGAGCTGGCAGAGCTCATTCGCACCCTCAACGGCGACCAGCGTGTCCACGGCATCCTGCTTCAGCTGCCTCTGCCCGCCCACCTCGACCAGGACGAGTTCATCTCTCTCATCGAGCCGTCCAAGGACGTGGACGGGCTGACCTCCGCCAACGCCGGGCTGTTGCTGCAGGGACGCCCGGAGGCGATGGTGCCGTGCACCCCGGCCGGCGTGATGGAACTGCTCGCCCACGCCGAGGTGAAGCTGCAGGGCGCGCGGGCGGTGGTGCTGGGCCGCTCCATCCTGGTGGGCAAGCCGCTGGCCCAGCTGCTGCTCGGCGCCAACGCCACCGTCACCCACTGCCACTCCCGCACCAATGACCTCGCGGCCGTCTGCCGCGAGGCGGACGTCCTGCTGGCCGCGGTCGGTTCGCCCCGGCTGGTCACGGCCGACATGGTCCGCGAGGGCGCGGTGGTGATCGACGTGGGCACCAACCGTACAGACGACGGCCTGGTCGGCGACGTGGATTTCGAGGCGGTGCGGGAGAAGGCGCGGGCCATCACGCCGGTCCCCGGCGGGGTCGGTCCGATGACCCGGGCCATGTTGCTCGTCAACACCGTGAGGGCGGCGCAGGCCGCCGGCTGAGCGAGCCCGGCTCAGCCCGGCAGCAGCAGCCCGCCCAGATCGAGCAGCGAGCGCGGATCGACGCCGTAGCGCTCCTCGTAGCGCTCGGCTGACTCATCGTCGAGCAGGGCCAGAACCAGTTCCTCGCGCGACGAGCCGGCCTTGCAGGCGATCTTGTCCAGGGCGACGAGCGCGGCATCCTGAGCGAGGCCACCCAGGCCGCCGGTGGAGGGAAGGTCGCGGTCTTGGCAGGGGTCGGCGATCCGGACGGGCTCTGCGCGCGCCCGGTCGGCGGCGAGGGCGAAGGCTGTGGTGCCCAGCACGGCGGCGGCGGCCAGTCCGGCGGCCAACGCGGGGCGGCGCGCAGCGGCCAGCGGCGCCAGCGCAAGGGCGGCCAGGAGCGCCAGGCCGGCGCCCGCAAGGAAGGCGGGGGCGAAGCCCCGGTTGACCCCGGCCACCAGCGCCTCGTCGGCGCGCCCGGCGAGCTCGCGGTAGTCGGAGACGCGCTCGTCGTCGACGTCCCCGCGGTTGGCCGCAAACACCCGCTCGATGCCCTCGCGCGGGTCGTCTGTCTCCACCCCCTCGGCGAGCTCCGGGGCGAGCTCGAGCTTCAGTCCCGGATCGAGCGCTGCGTCGAGCACGAGCGCCGCGCCCTGCTCGCGGGTCTCGGCGAGCGTGGCGTCGAGCTCGTGCTGGGCGATCGGGGCCAGCAGCAGCAACGCCAGCGCTATGCCGGCGTGCCGGATCGAGAGGAGCCGGGCGGCGTCGCGGCCACTTCGCTCGGGGAGGATCGCCCCGGCGAGCGCGGGGAGAGCCAGGCCCATCCCGGCCCCTATCGCCAGCTGTGGCGGCACCGTCCAGGCCACGGAGGCCGTGGGCAAGAAGGCCAGGGACGCCGTCCCGGCGCCCACCAGCAGGCAGCCGCCGGCGGCCCGGAGCGCGGCCGGGCCGCCGTGCGCCCGGACGACGGCGAGCGCGGCCAGGGGCATGATGCTCACCGCCGCGGCCGCCACCAGGGGGTCGATACCCCAGCCGGCGATCAGCAGCAGAACGGTGAGGAACAGCGCGGCCGCGATGGCGCCCGAGGCCAGTGCGAGGGCGGCCACCGGCCCGAGCGGCCAGGGCTCGCGGGGCCCGGGAGGGCGGGCCGGTCGCGACGGGGCCGCGTCCAGGACGGCAGGGAGTGCGGCCAGCGCCGCCGGAGCCTGGAGCAGGAAGATGGAGCGCCAGCCGAAGCCCTGAGTGAGCGCGCCGCCCAGCGCCGGGCCCGCGGCGAAGCCGAGCAGGGCGGCCAGGCGCCAGGCGCGCGCGCCCGCCGGCTCGGTGGCGAGCAGGCTGTACGCGGTCACGAGCACAGCCGCTCCGCCCGCGGCCTGCAGCGCCCGGGCGGCGAGCAGCAGCTCGAGCGCTCCGGCCAGGCCGCAGACCAGGGAGCCCAGCACGAAGAGAAGCACTCCGGCGCAGCCGCAGGTACGGGTGCCCAGCCGGGCGCGAGCCGCTTCCGCCAGGGGCAGCGTGACGGCCAGCACCACCGCGTAGACCCCGAGCACCGCGGCCACTCCGGCCACATCGGTGTCGAGCTCACGCAGGATCGGCGGCAGCGCCAGGGCGACGATGGCGGTGTCGGCCAATGCGATGAACGCGGCAGCAGCGAGCGGTAGGCGGAGGGCCGAGCGCGTCACGCCCGGATTGTGGCTGCGTCGGCCCGCCGGCACGTACGGTTATCCGTACCGCCGCTGGCCGGGAGGCCGCATTGTTCGGCGTCCAGCCTCGTGGGAATCTACGTGGCGCTCGAGCGGAGCGGACCCGGCGGGCCGCTGTCAAGAGCCGCTCGAGCCGCAGCGCCGGACCCCCCTCCCCCTCAAGTCCGGCGCCTTTCCGAGCCGCCCACCCCCGGCCCGAACGGCCGGGGGTCGGCCGGCTCGGGGTACGCTCTCGCCGCCATGGATCCGCGACGCCTGCGCGCCGGCGAGGTGGTGACTGCCCTCGCGGGCGCCGCCCTGCTCGCCTCCCTCTTTCTCATCTGGTACAGCAACGACCTGAGCGGCTGGGACGCGCTCGGGGTTATCGATGTGGTGCTGGCACTGGTGGCGGCTCTCGCGCTGGCGCTGGCGCTGGTGACCGCCACGCAAGAGGCGCCGCCCGTGCCGCTCGCACTGGCCGTCCTGCTGACGATCGCCGGCGCTCTCGCTGCCCTGCTGGTCCTGTTCCGGGTGGTCGATCTGCCCGACGGTGCCGAGGGAAGGGAGTGGGGGTTGTGGCTGGCGCTCGCGGCGACCCTGGGCGTGGTGGGGGGCGGGTGCCTGGCCATGGCCGACGAGCGGCTCTCGCCCCCGGGGCGCCACACCGACGCGAGCGGGCGCCCCGCGCCGCCGCCGGAGCCGATCGAGACGATCTCTGCGGCCCGCCTGGACGAGCGGGCCGGTGACGGCTGAGTCCTACAATCGCGGCCGGATGATCGAACGCGACCAGGTGCTCCACGTGGCCCGGCTGGCTCGGCTGCGGCTGAGCGATGAGGAGGTCGACCGCATGGCGGGCGAGCTCTCGCAGATCCTCGAGCACGTGGAGACCATGAACGAGCTCCAGCTGGACGGCGTGGAGCCGACCTCCCACGTCGTGGAGCTTCAGAACGTCCTGCGTGAGGACGTGCCCCGCGAGAGCCTTCCCCGCGAGCGCGCGCTGGATCAGGCCCCGGACGCCGCCGACGGAGGCTTCCGCGTACCCAGCCCGGGGCAGGGATGAGCGAGCTGCTCTCCCTGACCGCGGCTCAACAGGCCGAGCGCATCCGCTCCGGCCAGCTGAGCACTGCCGAGCTGTTCGAGTTCTGGCGCGAGCGGGCCCAGGAGGATGAGCTCGGCTGCTACCTCTGGGTGGCAGAGGAGGCGCCCGCCGACGCAGGTGAGCTGCCGCCGCTGGCGGTCAAGGACCTGTTCTGCGTGGAGGGCGTCCCGAGCGCCGCCGGCTCGCGGATCCTCGAGGGCTACCGGCCGCCCTACACCGCCACCAGCGTCCGGAACCTGCAGCGGGCGGGAGCGCCGGTGCTGGGCAAGACCAACCAGGACGAGTTTGCGATGGGGTCGTCGAACGAGAACTCCGGCTTCGGCCCGGTGAAGAACCCGTGGGACACCGAGCGGGTGCCCGGGGGCTCGTCGGGCGGTTCGGCGGCGGCCGTGGCGGCAGGCCGCGCACCCTGGGCCATCGGCACCGATACCGGCGGCTCGATCCGCCAGCCGGCCTCGCTGTGCGGCATCGTCGGGCTCAAGCCCACCTACGGCGCGGTGTCTCGCTACGGGATGATCGCCTTCGCGTCCTCGCTCGACCAGTGCGGCCCGCTCACCCGCGACGTGACCGACGCGGCGCTGCTGCTCTCGCACCTGGTGGGCCGGGATCCGTGCGACTCCACCTCGCTCGACTTCCCGGGCGAGGTGACCATGCCCAGCGCGGAACGCCTCGACGGGCTGCGCTTCGGGCTCTGGGGCCTAGAGGAGGAAGGGCTCGACCCCGGGGTGGCGACCGTCGTGCGGGACACCCTGGGAACGATCGAGGAGCTGGGCGGCGCCGTGGAGGAGATCGACCTGCCCAACGCGCGGCACGGTCTCGCCGCCTACTACGTCATCGCCCCCGCGGAGGCGAGCGCCAACCTGGCCCGCTACGACGGCGTCCGCTACGGCAGCCGCACGCTGGAGAACGGCGACCTCACGGCGATGTACGAAGAGACGCGCCACGACGGCTTCGGCGACGAGGTACGGCGGCGCATCATGATCGGAACCTACGCCCTCTCCTCGGGCTACTACGAGGCCTACTACGGGACCGCGCAGAAGGTGCGCACCCTGATCGTGGAGGACTTCAGGTCCGCCTTCGAGCGCGTGGACTTCGTGGTCACGCCCACCTCACCCACGGTGGCCTTCAAGCTGGGCGAGCGGACTGCCGACCCGCTCGCGATGTACCTGTCGGACTACTTCACGGTGCCGATGCCCCTTGCCGGCGTGCCCGCGGTGTCAATCCCGTGCGGCCTCTCCGAGGGGCTCCCGGTGGGCTTCCAGATCGCCGGGCCGGCCTTCAGCGAGAGCCGCATCCTGGACGCGGCCCACGCCGTCGAGAAGGCGATCGGCTTCGAGGGGGTGCCGCGCCCGTGACGATCACGGAGGCCGAGGCCCGGACCTTCGAGCCGGTGATCGGGGTGGAGATCCACGTCCAGCTGAGCACGCGCACCAAGATGTTCTGCGGCTGCGCGCTGTCCTTCGGCGACGAGCCGAACACACATACCTGCCCGATCTGCCTGGGGCATCCGGGCACGCTCCCGGTGGTCAACGCCGAGGCCGTGCACTACGCCCTGATGATCGCGATGGCGTTCGACTGCCGGATCGCCGAGCGCTCGATCTTCCACCGCAAGAACTACTTCTATCCGGACCTCCCGAAGGGCTACCAGATCAGCCAGTACGACATTCCGCTGGCCAGCGGCGGCCGGCTGGGGGAGGTGCGCATCCACCGGGTGCACCTCGAGGAGGACGCGGCCAAGCTGGTCCACGCCGGCGCGAGCGGCCGGATCCACGGGGCAAGCACGAGCGTCGTCGACTTCAACCGTGGCGGGACGCCGCTGGTGGAGATCGTCACCGAGCCGGACCTGCGCTCGCCCGCGCAGGCCGCCGAGTTCGGCCGCCTGCTCCAGGCCACCCTGCGGCGCATGGGCGTGTCCGACGTGAACATGGAGGAGGGGTCCCTGAGGGTCGACGCCAACGTGTCCATCCGCCCCGCGGGCAGCGCCACGCTGGGAACGAAGACCGAGCTGAAGAACATGAACTCCTTCCGCTTCCTGGAGCGCGGGATCGCAGCGGAGATCGCGCGTCAGGAGGCCGTCCTGCACGCCGGCGGCGAGATCGAGCAGCAGACGCTCCACTACGACCCGCAGTCCGACGCGCTCAGCCCGCTGCGCTCGAAGGAGGAGGCGCACGACTACCGCTACTTGCCGGAGCCCGACCTGGTCCCGATCGCGCCCACCGACGAGATGCTGGAACGTGCCCGCGAGGCGCTTCCGGAGCTGCCGGCAGCGCGCGCCGACCGGCTCGAGCGCGAGCTCGGGCTGCCCGCGGACACCGCGCGCTACCTGGCCTTCCGGTCCGAGCTGGGCGACTTCTTCGAGGCCACCGTGGCCGCCAGCGACAACGGCGACGCCCGCAGCCTGGCCAACTGGGTGACCAACGAGCTGTCCGCGCGGATCGGCGACGCCGACCCCGCCGCCACCAAGGTCGAGCCGGGCGCGCTGGCCAGCCTGGTGGCGCTGGTGGCCGGGAAGGAGGTGTCGCGCTCGGCCGCGCACGAGGTGCTGGACGAGCTGGTGGCGCGCGGAGGCGACCCGCGGGCGGTGATCGAGAGCAAGGGCCTCGGCCGGGCCGGCGCCGGTGAGCTGGAGGAGATCGTGGAGCGGGCCATCGCCGCCAACGAGGACGCGGTCGAGAAGATCCGGCAGGGCAAGGGACAGGCCATCGGCGCGATCGTGGGCGCCGTGATGCGCGAGACCAAGGGCCGGGCCGACGGCGGCGAGGTCCAGCGCATGATTCGCGAGCGGATCGAGGCCTGATCCGCGGCGTATCCTTCCGCTTGCACCGACAGGAGGACGGTATGGCACGACTCATCCGGATGGACCGCACGGGACACACGACGCTCGCGGAATGGACGCCGCAGGACGACGCCGCGTTCGAGGCGGCGGTGCGCGAGTTCAAGGATCAGCGGGAGCTCGGTTTCATCGGCACGGTGCCGGACGGGCCCGGGCAGGCCACCCACGTGCGCGCGCTGCCGCGCGAGGCCGACCTCGTGATCCTGCGCCGGCCGATCGCCGGCGGCTAGACGCCGTGGCGGCGGAGCAGGCGCTCCCCGAGCTGGCGTCGGTCCCCTGGCGCGCCCGGACCGACGCCGAGTGGCTGCGTCGCTGGGGCCGGATCTGGCACGGATGGACGCTGCTGTACACGCTGCCGTTCGTCGCCGCGGGCCTGGGAATGCTGTGGCTCGAGCCGCTCGCCGCTCCGGTGACGCTGGCCGCTTTCGCGCACGCCTGGATAATTCCCGAGCTGTACGCCTTCCGGGGAGCGAGCGTGGTGCGCCCCAAGGGTCCCCGCAACGAGGCGAGCGAGCCGGTGGCCCAGGGGCTGCTCGGGGATCTGCTCGGCCACGACGAGCGTGAGCTCCAGCGACGCACCGGCCTGGCACTCGAGCGCTCCGGGCTGGGCGTGTGGCTGGTGGGCGAGGCCGGGGCGCTCCTGGTGACCCCGGGGGGCCGGCGGGTGCACTGCTTCTGTGTCCGGACCACCGAGCCCGAGCTGCCGCCCTCCGATCGCATCGCTCATCTGCTCCTGGCGCTTCGCGTGGACGAGGAGGGCTTCGCCACCGTGGCCAATCACGCCTTCGCCGGAGCGCCCTGGCGCGTGCGCCGGCGCTTGCCCCGCGCCATGCGGCCGGCGCTCAAGGCAGCCCGCGACGTCGCGTGAGCGAGCTGACCTTTCGGGAAGGTCGCCCCGCCGACCTGCAGGCGGTGTTCGAGCTGGGTGAGCGGGCCTGGGACGTCTCGCGCAAGGCGCGCGGGCTGCTGGCTCCCGATCACGAGCCCGACTCGCAGGACCTGGCGGACAGGTGGACGCGCGAGCGCCCGTTGCTGGAGTTCATCGCGGCGCAGCCGGGGTCCTTCTGGGTCTGCGAGAACAGGGACGGCCCGGTCGGGTACGCCCGGGTCACGCGCTTCGGGTCCATGGACGAGCTCACCGAGCTGTGGGCAGAGCCCGCACACGCCGGCCGTGGCGTGGGCCGGGCGCTGCTCGAGCGCTGCTGGCCCGACTCACCGACGCCCGAGCTGGGTCGGGTCGTCCTGACGCTCGGAACCCCGGTCGACCTGAGCCTCTACACCGAGTTCGGGGTGATGCCGGTCAGCGGCCACTGGCACATGCGCTCGCCGGTCGACCGGTACACCGAGAGGCGCTCCCGGGAGGTCGATGCCGCCGCGCCCGCCGTGCACGCGCTCACCCCCGAGCGGGCGGTCGAGGCGTGGAAGCGCCTGGAGCCCGCGGCCATCGGGCACGAGCGACCGCTGCTCCACGAGTTCTTCGGCCGCACCCGCACGTGCCTGGCGCTGATGGGCGAAGACGGCGACCGCGCCGTCGGCCTCTGCTGGGTCAGCGGGGCCGGGGACATCGGCCCGGCGGTCGGCGAAAGCGCGGAGGACCTGGTGCCGGTGGTCCTCGCTGCGCTGGACCGGGTGGCCAAGATGCAGGAGCCCGAGTCGCTGGGGGTGTTCTGCACCACGGACTCGTGGTGGCTGCTGGACCGCTTGCGGAGGCTCGGTTTCCGGGTGCACTGGCCGGCCTGGGTGATGTCCTCGGTGCCCATACCGGGCCTCGACCGCTACCTGGCCACCCGGCCCGCCCGTCTGTTGTAGACGTCACCGGCCCCGCCCGGCCCTCTGCCAGAATTGAGGCCATGGGACAAGCTGTCTCCGACGTCGCCCGCAAGCTGCTCGCCGTCGTGGTGCTCGTCGTCGCGGCCTACGTGCTGTTCAAGCTCGTGCTGGGCTTCGTGGCCGCGGTGGCGTGGATCGCCGTCCTCGTGGTCGCGGTGGTGGCGGTGGTCTGGGCCCTGCGCGTGCTCTGACAACCCGTGGAGTTCCTGGTCGTCGCCTTTATCTTCGGGCTCGCCTCGGGCACGATCGGCAGGCTGAAGGGCAGCTCGTTCCTCCTCTGGTTTCTGATCGGAGTCGCCCTGCCCGGGGTGGGCATCCTGGCCGCGCTGCTGTCCCGTCGCGAGCAGGAGGAGCCCCGCAGGCGCTGCCCGGAGTGCGGCGCCGTGGTACCGCTGAGCGACCAGGTCTGCATGCGCTGTGGGCGCGATCTGGAGTTCCCAGACGAGGCGGCCGTGGCCTGAGAAACAGCGGTCGGAGCGGCGCAAACCCGCTGGTAGACTGAGCTTCCCCGCCGCCCCTTCGGGCGGCGTTTCCCTACCCCAAAAGGAGCATGTCCGCATGCGAGCCGTCGACGCCATCATGGAGTGCCTCAAGGCCGAGGGCGTCGAGCATGTATTCGGAATCCCAGGCGGCGCCAACCTTCCGACCTACGACGCGCTCTACGACGCCGGCATCCGCCACGTGCAGTGCCGCCACGAGCAGGGCGCCGGGCACGCCGCCGAGGGCTACGCCAAGGCCTCCGGCCGCGTGGGGGTGGCTCTCGCCACCTCGGGCCCCGGAGCCACGAACCTGGTCACCTGCATCGCCGACGCGGTGATGGACAGCGTGCCGACCGTGTTCCTGACGGGCCAGGTGCGGACCGAGCTGATCGGCACGGACGGCTTCCAGGAGGCCGACATCTCGGGCATCACGATGCCGATCGTCAAGCACTCCATCCTGATCCAGGACCCTCGTGACATCCCCAAGGCGATCCACGAGGCGTTCCACATCGCGCGCACGGGCCGCCCCGGTCCGGTGCTGGTGGACGTGCCGCAGGACCTCTCGCGGGCAGACATCCCCTACGAGCCGGTCGGCGGGGTGCAACTGCCGGGCTACCAGCCCACCACGGAGGGCAACGCCAAGCAGATCCGCCTGGCGGCCAAGGCGCTCGCCAACTCGCGTCGCCCGGTGATGTACGGCGGCGGCGGGGTCATCAATGCCGAGGCGGCCCGCGAGTTCCGCGAGCTCTGCAACTCGGACGCCTTTCCCGTCACCTGCACCCTGATGGGCCTGGGCGCCTTCCCGGCGAGCGAGGACAACTGGCTGGGGATGCTCGGCATGCACGGCACCCGGACGGCCAACTACGCCATGGATGAGGCCGACCTGATCGTGGCCATCGGCGCCCGCTTCGACGATCGGATAACCGGCAAGCTGGCCGAGTTCGCCCCGCGGGCCAAGTTCATCCACGTCGACATCGACCCGGCCGAGATCTCGAAGAACGTGCCCGCCCACATCCCGATCGTGGGCGACGCGAAGCACATCCTTCCCAAGCTCACCGCCGAGTACCGCGCCCTGGGCGCCGACAGCTCTCGCCTCGAGGGCTGGTGGACGCGCATCGAGGGCTGGCGGGACAAGCATCCGCTGGCCTACGAGGACAGCACGGACTCGGAGATCAAGCCGCAGTACATGGTCGAGGCGCTGTACGAGGCGACCGGCGGCGACGCGATCGTGACCTCGGACGTGGGCCAGCACCAGATGTGGGCCGCCCAGTACTACGGCTTCGACCGGCCCCGGCGGTGGATCAACTCCGGCGGGCTCGGGACCATGGGCTTCGGGCTGCCCTCGGCCATGGGGGCCAAGGTCGCGTGCCCCGATCAGGACGTGGTCTGCCTCGCCGGCGACGGCTCCCTGATCATGACCGTCCAGGAGCTCGCCACCTGCGTGACCGAGCAGATCCCGGTCAAGGTGTTCCTGATGAACAACGGCTACCTGGGCATGGTCCGCCAGTGGCAGGAGCTGTTCTGGGACCGCCGCTACTCCCAGGTCGAGATGGGCGCGAGCCCCGACTGGGTCAAGCTGGCCGACGCCTTCGGCGCCCTGGGCATGCAGGTCACCGACAAGTCTGAGCTGGTGGACGGCTTCAAGACCGCCCTGGCCGAGGACGGCCCGGTGCTGGTGGACGTGCGCGTGACCAAGGAGGAGAACTGCTTCCCGATGATCCCGGCCGGCCAAGCGGCCCGGGACATGGTGGGCTGAGCCATGGGTGAGCCCGGAACGAAGGAGATCCTGCGGCTCGAGGACCTCGAGGCCAGCGGCGGGATTCGCACCGGCCGCAAGCACATCCTCTCGATCCTGGTGGAGAACAAGCCGGGCGTGCTCGCGCGGATCGCGGGGCTGTTCGCGCGCCGGGGCTTCAACATTGACTCGCTGGCGGTGGGACCCACCGACGACGAGTCGATGTCCCGCATCACCCTGACGGTGGACGGCGCCGCGCACCCGATCGATCAGGTGACCAAGCAGCTGCACAAGCTGGTGCACGTGATCAAGATCCGCGATCTGGCGCCCAGCGAGACGGTGAGCCGCGAGCTGGCGCTGTTCAAGATCTCCTGCCAGGACGGCGACGCCCGGGCTCAGGTGATGCAGTTCACCGACATCTTCCGCGGCAACGTGGTCGACGTGAGCAAGCGCAGCGTGACCGTCGAGGTCACGGGAACCGACGACAAGGTCGAGGCGTTCGAGGACATGGTGCGCCCCTTCGGGTTGATCGAGATGGTCCGCACCGGCGAGATCGCCGTGGCGCGCGGCCGCGGCGCCACCTGACCGCGGAGGCCCGGGGCATGTCCGTCGCCGTTGCCGCCCCAGGCCCTTTCGCCCTCGACGATGCGGCCGCAGGGAGCCTGGAGCAGCGCCTGCGACAGGCGTCCGGGCTCGCCCGTCGGGAGGGAGGCCGCGCGGTTGCCGCGGTCACCGTGCCGGTCGCGGGCGAAGTCGACCTGAGCGCCGTGGTGCTGGCCGCGCGCCGCCCCGACGAACGCGTCTTCTGCATGGAACAGCCCGATCGGGGTGGATTCGCCCTGGCGGGGCTCGGCGCCGCCGCCGTGGTGGAGGCCCGCGGCGAGGGGCGCTTCGCCGACGCCGCGCGCCGGGCCCGAGAGCTCGGTCGCCGCACCTTCGCCGGCGATCCGGCCGCCGACCCGGCGCGCCCGCCGGCAGCGGGCCCCGTGCTCGTGGGCGGCTTTGCCTTCGCCGACGACGGCGGATCGTCCCCCGAGTGGTCGTCGCTGCCGCCGGCCGCTCTTGTGCTGCCGGAGATCCTGCTCGCCCGCCACGGGGGAGAGGCGCGAATGACGGTCTGTGTCGCGCTCGACGGCCATGAGGCGCCGGACGCCCCGCTCGAGCGGGCACTGCAGCGCGTGGCTGGACTGCGCCTCGCCACGATGCCGTTGCTGGACCCGCACCCCGCCGAGCCGACCCGTGTGGCGGGGGCGGCGCCGCCGTCCCACCATGAGCAGGCCGTGGAGGGAGCGGTGCAGCGCATCCGGGCGGGCGGGCTGGACAAGATCGTGCTCGCTCGCGAGGTACGCGCCCACGCGGCGCGGCCCCATGACCCGGCGGCGGTGCTGGGCGCGCTTCGCACTGCCTTCCCGGCCTGCTACTGCTGGTGCGTCGGCACGCCGGAGGCCGCCTTCGTCGGAGCGAGCCCCGAGCTCCTGGTGCGCCGCGACGGCCGCCGGGCCCAGACCGTGGCGCTCGCCGGAACCACCAGCCGCAGCGCGGACCCCGCCGTGGACGACCACCTGGGCGAACGGCTGCTCCGGAGCCCCAAGGAGCGTGAGGAGCAGGCGATCGTGGCCCGGCGTATCGAGCAGACGCTCGAGCCGGTGAGCCTCTGGGTGGCGGCGGCCGACGACCCGGTGCTGGTCAGGGTGCAGAACGTGCAGCACCTGGCCACGCCCATCCGGGCCCAGCTGGCGGAGCCGTTGCACACGCTGGAGCTCGCCGGCCTGCTGCATCCCACCCCGGCGGTGGGCGGCGAGCCCCGCAGCGCGGCCCTGCCTTTGATCCCCGCGCTGGAGGGGCTCGACCGTGGCTGGTACGCCGGAGCCGTGGGCTGGGCGGACCTCACCGAGGACGGTGAGTTCTGCGTGGCGCTTCGCTGTGCGCTGCTGCGGGGGCGGGTGGCACATCTCTACGCGGGGGGCGGAATCGTGCGCGATTCCGTACCCGCGGACGAGCTCGCCGAGATCGAGGTGAAGCTCCAGGCGCTGCTGCCGCTGTTGTCCTAAGCACCGCAGTGGCGCACCCACAGCTTTGCCCACGGCCCCGGAGGCGGTAGAACACGCAGCGTGGAGAGCCACCCAGGGGGGATCGGCGGACCGCGCGGAGAGGGCGCACGCTCCTTCACGCCGCTGCGGGTGCTGGCCGTGGCCGGGGTGGCGCTGGCCGTGGTGCTCGTGGCCCTTCTGCTCTTCGGCGGCTCGAGCTACCGCGTGCATGCCACCTTCCTGAACGCCGGGCAGCTTGTGCCGGGCAACGAGGTTCAGGTGGCCGGCGTGACCGTCGGGTCGGTGGACGACATCGCCCTGACGCCCGACGGCCAGGCCGAGGTGACGTTCTCGATCGATGACGAGGACTACTCGCCGCTGCGACGCGGCACCCGGGCCGTGATCAAGCCCACCTCGCTGTCCGGCATCGCGAACCGCTTCGTCGACCTGCATCTCGGCCCGGACGACGGTGAGGAGATCGAGGACGGCGGCCAGATAGGGGCGGAGAGCACCACCTCCGCGGTGGAGCTGGACCAGCTGTTCGCGCTGTTCGACCGGCGCACGCGCACCGCGGCGCAGGACTTCATCGCCGGTCAGGCCCGGTCGCTGCGGGGCGGCGGGTTGCAGCTGCGCAAGGGCGTTCGCTACCTCAACCCGGCGCTGTCCACCGGCGCCCGCCTGTTCGGTGAGCTGACCCGGGACGAGCGGCTGCTGAGGAGGGCCCTGGTGGACACGTCGGCGGTCGTGACCGCGCTCGCCGAGCGGCGCGGTGACCTGACCGGCGTGGTCTCGAACCTGAACACCACCTTCGGCGCGCTGGGCGGCCAGCAGGACGCTCTGGCCGAATCGGTGGCGCGCCTGCCGCCGTTTCTCCGCCGGGCGAACACCACCTTCGTGAACCTCAGGGCGGCGCTCGACGATGTGGACCCGCTGGTCGACGCGGCCAAGCCGGTGGCGCGCCGGCTCGGGCCCTTCCTCGACGACGCCCGGGTGTTCGCGCGGGATGCCGAGCCCACCGTTCGGGACCTCTCGCGCACGATCCAAAGTCCCGGGTCGGCGAACGACCTGATCGAGCTGCTGGGCACCTTCCCGCCGTTGGCCCGCACGGCGCTGGACCCGAGGACGGTCAACGGCGCCCGCCGGCGCGGCGCTTTCCCGGAGACGGACGCGGCACTGCGCGCCGCCGCTCCCACGATCGCTCAGGGGCGCCCCTACACCCCCGAGCTGGTCGGGTGGTTCGACGACTTCTCCAACACGGGCGCGTACGACGCGCTGGGGGGCTTCTCCCGCGCCTGGCTCAACTTCTCGGAGATCCTGTACGGCCCCGGGCCGAAGCTGCGCCAGTTCCGGCGCTGCCCCGGGGCGAACGAGGAGCCCGCGTCCGACGGCACGAACACGCCGACGGCGTCGGAGGCGTCGTCGTTGGCCTGTGACCCCTCGCAGCGGAGCGTCGGCGGATGAGGCGCCGGATCGCCGTGGCGATCGCATGTCTCGTGGCCGTCTGCGCCGCGGTGCTCGCGATGGGCGCCAACGGCGGCGACGGCGCCGAGAACAGGAGCTACGAGATCGTGTTCGACAACGCCTTCGGCCTGGCCGAGGGCGGCGACTTCAAGATCGCGGGAGTCCGGGCCGGCGAGACGACCAGCTTCGAGATCGTCGGCGGGCGCCGCGCGCTGGCGCTGGTCAACGCCACGGTGACCGAGCCGGGCTTCGCCGACCTGCGCGAGGACGCCCGCTGCGAGATCAGGCCGCAGTCGTTCATCGGCGAGTACTTCGTGGACTGCCAGCCCGGCACTTCGAAGCGGCGCCTGCCCGACGGGGGCCGCGTGCCGGTCGAGCAGACGAGCTCCACGATCCCGCTCGACCTGGTCAACAACATCTTCCGCCGGCCCTACAGCGAGCGGCTGCGGATCATCATCGGCGAGCTCGGGGCGGGCCTCGCCGGCCGTCCCGGCGATCTCAACGAGGTACTCCGCCGCGCCCACCCGGGCCTGCGCGAGACCAGCGAGGTCCTGCGGGTGCTGGGTCGTCAGACCGGCACGATCCGGCGCTTCATCCGCGACGGCGATCGCGTGATCGGGGCGCTGGCGCGGCGGCGGCGCGACGTCAGCCGCTTCGTCCGCGAGGCCTCCCGCACGGCCGAGATCGGCGCCTCGAGGCGGGAGCAGCTGGCCCTCACCTTCAACCGCCTCCCGGCCTTCCTGGAGGAGCTCGAGCCCTACATGGGCCGCTTGGACGAGCTGGCGACGGCCCAGATCCCGCTGCTTCGGGACCTGCAGGCCGCCTCCCAGGACCTCGACACCTTCCTGATCAGGCTGCGGCCCTTCGCCGAGACCGGCACGCCGGCCCTGACGGCGCTGGGAGACGCCTCGCGCGTCGGCACCCGGGCCGTGCGGGCCACGAACGCCGAGCTCGACGAGCTGCGCCGTCTGGGGGCGGACGCCCCGGCGCTCGCGAAGCCCCTGCGCCAGCTGTTGCAGACGATCGACGACCGGCGCCGAGCGGTCGAGCCCGATCCTCGTGCCGCCGCCACCGACCCCCCGGCGCCCGACAAGACCCACATCTCCGGCCAGGGCGGCTTCACCGGCATGGAGGCGATCTGGAACTACTTCTACTGGCAGGCGCTGAGCACCAACGCGTTCGACAGCGTCGGCCACATCCTGCGCCTGAGCGTGCTGGTCGGGGCCTGCGGCAACTACACGGTCACCCGCGAGGGCGGCGAGGAGGCATTCGACGACTGCAACCAGTGGCTCGGGCCCTACCAGCCGGGGATAAACGCACCCGATCCCACCGCCGGCGTTCCGGCCGCCTCCTCCTCGCGGCGACGGGATTCCCGCCCGGTGGCCGCGGCCGTCGCTCGCGAAACGCCCCGGGCCCGCGCGTCCGCCGATGTCGCTCCCCTCCTCGACTACCTGCTGCAGCCATGAGGGGCCGGCGCGCACCCGCACTCAGTGCGAGCCCCGTTCTGGTGGGGGCCATAACGCTGCTCGTGGCGATCGTGGCCGTGTTCATCTCCTACAACGCCAACCAGGGGCTGCCCTTCGTCCCTACCTACGACCTCAAGGCGGAGCTTCCAAACGGCTACAAGCTCGTGGTCGGGAACGAGGTCCGCGCCGGGGGCTTCCGAGTGGGCGTGATCGACTCGATCACGAGCGCCCGCCGGGAGGTGGACGGCGAGGAGCGCTCGATCGCGCTGCTGAAGCTCAAGCTCGACAAGGACGTCGAGCCCTTGCCGGAGGACACGACGCTCACCGTACGCTCACGCTCGGCCCTCGGCCTCAAGTTCCTGGAGCTCAGTCCCGGCAGCTCGGATGACTCCTTCGCGCCGGGGGACACCGTGCCGCTGGCCAACTCGACCGGCGAGACGGTGGACCTCGAGGACGTGCTTTCCTCGTTCCCACCCGAGGTGCGCGACGCAGCACGGACCGCCACCACGGGCTTCGCCGACGCGCTGATCGGGCGCGGGCCGGCGATCAACACGGTGCTGGCCGAGCTGCGGCCCTTCCTGGTCCGGCTCGAGCCGGTGATGCGAAGCCTGTCGGCTCCCTCGACGGAGCTCGTGCGGCTGTTCCCCGCGCTGGCGCGCGCGGCGGGCGAGGCGGCGCCGGTGGCGGAGACCCAAGCGGACTGGATCACCGCCATGGCCACCACCTTCGCCGCGATCTCGAGCGACCCGGAGGCCCTGCGGGCCACGATCGAGGAGAGCCCGCCAACGCTGGAGGCGGCCACACGCTCGCTGCGGGTGCAGACGCCGTTCCTGGCCCGTGCCGCGGAGGTGAGCCGGCTCCTCGGTCCCGCCGCCGAGGAGCTGCGGATCTCGCTGCCGGCCATCAACACCGCCCTGGCCGCGGGCGTGCCCGCCTTCCGCGAGACCCCGGCGCTGGCGAGCGACCTGGAGAGCCTCTTCCGCGCCCTCGAAGACCTGGGCGACAACCCGAACAGCCTGCTCGCCCTGCGGGACCTGCGCCAGGCGGTGCAGATCCTCGCCCCGGCGGTGCAGTTCGTCGCGCCCTACCAGACGGTCTGCAATTACCTGGTCTACTTCTTCAACCCGCTCGGCACCCACATCTCGGAGCCGGTGCCGGGAGGCACGGCGGAGCGGATCTACGCGAAGCTGCTCTCCGGCACCCAGCCGAACAACCTGGGCACCACGGAATCCACACGGCCCGTCGACGTGCCGGCCGACGAGGATCCGCAGGGGGACCCGGTCCAGCAGGCTCTGCATTCCCAGGCCGGGCAGCCGGCGGTGGACGGCGCCGGGCGCGCCGACTGCCAGAACGGGCAGAACGGCTACCTCAACCGCCTCGTGACCGACGGGCGCTATCCGCCCAGCAACGCGGGCCCGAACTTCCGCGGCGGCGGGAGCCACGTGGTCCTCGACCCGAACACCCCCGGCCTGGCGGGCGGCACCTACAAGTCGCGGCAGCTGGGCATCAACAGCGTGGAGGACGTGCCGTGAGCTCGCGCCGCGCGATGACGCCGTTCAAGGCGGGGCTGCTCACCGCCGTCGTGCTGGGACTGCTGGCCTTCTTCGGCTTCACCAAGGCCAACCCGTTCACCGATCCCTACGTGCTGAAGGCCGCATTCCGCGATGTCCGCAGCCTGAAGCCCCGCTCGCCCGTGCGAATCGCCGGCGTGGACGTGGGGCGGGTGATCAAGGTCGACTCGCTGTCCGAGCAAGGCGCGGCCGAGGTGACCATGGAGCTCTCGGACGACGCGCTTCCGGTGCACGACGACGCGACCCTGCGCGTGCGGCCGCGGATCCTGCTGGAGGGCAACTTCTTCGTGGACCTGAGCCCCGGCTCGCCGTCGGCCGCCGACCTCGACGACGGAGCCACCGTGCCGCTCACGCAGACGAGCGCCTCGGTCACGCTGCCCGAGATCCTCGAGGTCCTCGACACCGACACCCGCGCGGACCTGCGCTCCCTGCTGTACGAGTTCGGGACCGTCGCCCTCGTGGAGGGCGGCGGCGCGCGCGCCATCAACAGGACGCTTCCCTTGCTCGCGCCCGCGTACCGCCTGACGGCCATCACCAACGAGGCGCTGCTGGGCCTCGACCCGCGCCGGGACATCAGACGCCTCCTACGTGGACAGGCCCGGGCCTTCGGGGCGCTTGCCGACAACCCGGAGGCGCTGAAGGAGCTGGTGACCGACCTCAACGTCACGGCGGGCGCGCTCGCTCGCCAGGACTCGGCCCTGTCGGCGTCGGTTCCCGCCCTGCGCGACACGCTGCGGGTCGGCCAGCCGGCGCTCGCGGCGGTCAACGACGCGCTGCCCACTCTCCGGGCCTTCTCACTCGAGGCCGTGCCCGGAGTGCGCTCCACCGTCGGCACGCTCGACGCCGGGATCCCCTGGATCCGCCAGGCGACGGGCCTCGTGGGCCAGGACGAGCTGCGCGGGCTGGCCGCCGACCTGCGGCAGGCGGTGCCCAGCCTGGTGCGGCTCAACACCGATCTGATCCCGCTGCTCAACCGGCTCCGGGCGGCGGCGTCGTGCACCAATCAGGTGCTGGTCCCCTTCTCGGAGTCCCAGATCCCCAGCCTCGAGCCCGGGAACTCGGGGCAGCAGGTCCGGCGTCAGATCAACCGCAGCTTCGTGGGCCTGGCCGGCGAGAGCCGGGTCAACGACGCCAACACGCCGGTGTTCCACGTGCAGGCCGTGCCGCCCTCCAACCTCGCGCTGGGCCGGATTCAGCCGGCCGCCCCGCCCGACCCGAACACGCCGCCGCCTCACCGGCCCGACGTGGCCTGCGAGACCCAGGAGCCACCCAACCTGGCCGCGCCGGGCGGCCCGGCCGGCGCCTACAGCGCGGTGGGCCCATGAAGCTCGCGATCCGCAAGTACTGGCGCGAGGCGGTGGCGGTGCTGGCGCTGATCATGCTGGCGCTCGGCATCGGCGGCTACATCCTCAGCCAGCAGCGGGTGCGCTTCCCGCTCGTCGAGGAGGCGCCGAAGCGGCTTGCGGTGGAGCTCTCCGACGCCCAGGCGGTACAGCCGGGACAGGGCCAATCGGTGCGGGTGGCCGGCGTCCAGGTGGGGCAGATCGCCGACGTTCAGGTGGAGGACGGCGTGGCGGTGGTGAATATCGAGATCGACCCCGAGCACGCCGACCTGATCCGTGAGGACGCCACGGCGCTGTTGCGGCCCAAGACCGCGCTGAAGGACATGTTCCTCGAGGTCGATCCGGGCACGCGCGAGGTGCTGGAGGAGGACGGCCGCATTCCGGTGGGCAACACGCTGCCGGACGTGGACCCGGACGAGATCTACTCGGCTCTCGACGCAGATACCCGGCCCTACCTCAAGCTGCTCGTGGCCGGGGCGGGCAAGGGGCTGCGGGGCCGGGGCGAGGACCTCGCGGCGACGCTGCGCCGGCTGGAGCCGCTGCACCGCGACCTGGCGCGGGTCACCCGCGCCACGGCGAGCCGCAGGCAGGCTCTCAAGCGCCTGATCCACAACTACAGCCTGCTGATCGGTGAGCTCGGGCGCCGTCCCGGCGACCTGCGGCGCCTGGTGAGCGCCTCCCGGGGCGTGTTCGACGCCCTGGCGGGCGAGGAGGCCAACATCGAGGAGTCGGTCGCCCTGCTCCCGGGCGCGCTGGAGGCCTCGGAACGGACGCTCGGCAAGGTGGAGACGTTCGCCGAGGTGCTCCAGCCCTCGCTTCAGTCCCTGCGCCCGGTCGTCCGCGAGCTGCCCGCCACCAACGCTGCGGTCACGCCCTTCCTCGAGGACACCGAGCCGGTGATCAGGACCGAGTTGCGGCCGTTCGCCCGCATCGCACAGCCCTGGACGGATGACCTGCGGCTGGCCGCTCAGGGTATCTCCGAGGCGGCGCCCGACCTGAACACCGCGCTCGCGGAGCTGAACCGCTTCCTCAACATGGGGGCCTACAACCCCGGCGGCGCGGAGGGCCTGGGCGGCCTCTCGATTCCCGAGCAGCGCGCGCGCCAGGAGGGCTTCCTCTACTGGCTCGCCTGGACCGCCCAGAACGGGGTGTCCCTGTTCAGCAGCGCCGACGGCCAGGGCCCCTGGCGCCGCGTGACTCTTTGTGGCGTTCCCTCGTCGGTGGTCAGCGGGCTGCTCCAGCAGGTTCTTACCGAGGTGGGTTCCACCGAGCCGGAGTTCGTCGAGGAGCTGATCGGCGGGCCGCTGGCGGGCGGGGTTCAGCCCGGCAGCCCGGTCCAGGAGCTGCTCGACACCGAGTTCGGCGGCTGCAGCTTCGACGCCCTGCCCACCGTGCCGTTCACGCCGCCACTTCCAGGTGGCCTGCCCGACCTGCTGCCGGTGTCCACGCTTCCGGGGGCGGGCGGATGAACAAGGCAGCCCCAAGCCCCGGCCGCATCGCGGCGATGGTGCTGTTCACCCTGTCGGTGTTCGGTCTGCTGCTGTTCCTGTGGCTGTCGTTCGGCGGCCCGGTGCCGCTGCGCCCCGAGGGCTACCGGGCCGAGGCGGCCTTCCCCGAGGCGTCAGGCCTCGTGGAGGAGGCCGACGTGCGCATCGCGGGGGTGAACATCGGCGTGGTGAAGGGCAAGGAGCTCTCCGCCGACAAGCGGCGCACCGTCGCGCAGCTGGAGATCGACCCGCGCTATGCCCCGCTGAAGGCCGACACCCGCGCGATCCTGCGCCAGAAGAGCCTGCTCGGCGAGACCTACGTCGAGCTCTCGCCCGGCGATGCCGAGGGTCCCGACCTTCCCGACGGGGGCCGCCTGGCCAACGCGCAGGTAGCGGACACGGTGGAGCTCGACGAGATCTTCGGGGTGTTCGACAGCCGCACGCGCAGGAACTTCGAGGCCTGGCTGCGCGAGTCGGGAATCGCCTTCTCGGGCGACTACGGGCGCGACCTCAACAGCGCGCTCGGCAACGCTGCGCCCTTCTTCGAGGCAGGCGCCGACCTCCTGCGACCGCTGGACGAGCAGGAGCTCGCGCTGCGGCGCCTGGTCCGCAACACCGGCCGCGTGCTGGACGCGATCACCGCCCGCAACGGGCAGCTCCGCGGCCTGATCGTGAACGGCGAGCGGACCTTCGGCGCGCTCGCGTCGCGCGACCAGGAGCTGGCCGACACGTTCCGGATCCTGCCCACTTTCCTGCGGGAGACCCGCGCCACGGTGGAGCGGCTGGAGCGGTTCGCGATCAACACCGACCCGCTCGTGCGCGACCTGCGCCAGCCGGCCGCCGATCTCGCGCCGACGCTGCGCGACCTGGGCGACCTCTCGCCCGACCTCACCCGCCTGTTCGACGACATCGATCCGCTGGTGGAGGCTTCGTCCACCGGCGTCCCGGCGGCCGACCGTTTCATCACGGGGGCGGAGCCGGTGCTGGAGGGAGTGCATCTGTTCCAGCGCGAGCTGAATCCGATCCTGGCCTACCTGGCCTACTCACGCGAGCTGCTGGCGGGCTTCATCAGCACCGGCGGCGCGGCGCTGGCCGGCAACGAGGAGGGCGGCTACACGCGCTCGACGCCGGGAGGCAACGAGCACTACCTGCCCCAGTCGGCCATCATCGACGGCCGCTCGCTTCAGCGCCGGGTCTCACGGCCTCCCTGGGAGCGGGCCAACGCCTACGTGGCGCCCAACGCCTACGAGCGCGCGATAGGGCTGGGCGTGATCGAGAGCTTCGACTGCCGGCCGAACGGCGGACCGCAGCGCAACCCGTCGGGCAGCGCGATCGACTCCAAGCCGCCCTGCTTCGTGGCGCCCGCCCAGCTGTTCCAGGATCAGAAGTACCCGCGCCTGCTGAGGGGCCAGGCTCCGCTGGTACCGGCGCCCGTCGGCCGCGAGGGCAACCGGCCGGCGACGCCCTAGCCCTGAAAGGCAGCGGGGTAGGGGCCGGCAGCACCGTGGTTCCTTGTGGTCCTATATGGCCGATAAGGAACCACGGTGGACTCGTCTTGCCCGGCTCCCCGGCTACAGCGCGGCCGCCACCCGCTCCACCAGCTCCCGGTGCAGCGCCACGTTGGTCCGCCGGTCGGTCCGGACCTCCGTCATGCCCGGCGCAAGGCGGCGCAGATCCACCCCTGACGGGGTGGCGATGTGCTCCTCGTAGAGGTGGGGGTCGGCGTGCTCGGCCACGGGGAGGAAGTCGAAGATGGCTCCGCCGCCGTTGTTCAGGCACACGATCTGGAGCTCCACCCCGGCCCGCCGGGCGGCGAGCAGGCCTCCGGCGTCGTGCACCAGGGCGAGCTCGCCCGTCAGGAGCCAGGTGGGCCGGCCGCCGGCCAGCGCCGCCCCCAGCGCCGAGGACACCACGCCGTCGATGCCGTTCGCCCCGCGGTTGGCCAGGAAGCGGATGCGTTTGGGGGACTGGGGAAAGCAGGCCTCGACGTCGCGGATCGGCATCGATGAGCTGACCCAGACGATCGCCTCGTCGGGCAGCACCGGCTCCAGGCCCGCGAGGACCTTGGGGTCGAACGGGTCCGGCGAGGCGGCGAGCGCGGGTGGAACCAGCGCGTCGGCCCGGCGCCAGGAGTCGAGCCAGCCCGGCTGCGGCTCGGCGGCACGCATCTCCAGCGCGCTGGACAGCGCGTCGAGCGTGGGGGCGGCGGCGGCCTGCAGCACGAGCTCGGCCCGCCGGGTGGGCTCGTGCCAGGCCCCATGCGGATCGATCACCACCTGTGGCGCCGACTCGAGCCATTGCCTCAGCGGCTTCGAGGTGGGGGTGTCGCCCACACGCAGGACCAGCTCCGGCACGTGCTCACGGGCGAACCGCCCCACACGCAGCAGCACGTCGTAGTGGGCCACGACGTGCGAGCGGTCGTGGTCACCGCAGCGCGCGCCTGAGGTCGGCTCGGCGAGGATGGGCCAGCCGGCCTCGGCGGCCAGACGCGCCGCCGGCTCGGCCACCCGCTCCGCGCCGGGCCCGCAGACGATGGCGCCTCGAGGCGCGCTGGCGAGCCGCGTGGCCAGCGCGTGCACGTCGTCGGCGTGCGGCGCGCTGGCGTGCTCGCGCACCTCGGTCCAGGGTCGTCCGTCTTCGCGCCCGGCCCAGTCCGCGACGGAGAGCTCCTCGGGCCGCGGCGCCAGTGGCTCCCGCAACGGGAAGTTCAGGTGCACGGGGCCGGGCCGGCCTCCGGCGGCGGTCCACCAGGCCCGGCAGGCCAGCGCCCGGTAGTGCACCGCCGTCTCCGGGCCCGGCTCGTGGGTGCCCACCTCCACGAACCACTTGGCGGCGCTGCCGTAGAGCCGAAGCTGGTCGATCGATTGCCCCGCGCCCACCTCGCGCAGCTCGGGCGGGCGGTCAGCGGTGAGCACGAGCAGCGGCACGCGCGCCTCCCAGGCCTCGGCCACGGCGGGATGAAGGTTGGCGGCGGCGGTTCCCGACGTGCAGGCGATGGCCACCGGACGCCCGCTCACCTTGGCCATCCCGAGCGCCACGAACCCGGCCGCGCGTTCGTCGATCACCGAGATCGCCTCGACCCCTTCCTGCGCGGCGAGGGTGAGCGCGAGCGGGGCGTTGCGCGAGCCCGGGCAGGTCACGGCGTGACGCATGCCGCAGCGCGCCAGCTCCTCGACGAAGGCCTGGAGCGGCGCGTAGGTGCGGTTGATCGGGATCATTGCGAGCGATGGTGCTCTTCATCCCGGGCTTCATGCAGCGTGGGGACGCCTGGCGGCCCGTCGCGGAGCTCCTGCCCAAACGCTATCCGAGCGTCCTCCTCGATCACCGCGAGCACACGCTCGAGGGACGGCTACGAGAGATCGCCGAGGCGGGGGAGGGGCAGGTGCTGGCGGGCTACTCCCTGGGCGGCCGGCTGGCGCTGCGGGCTGCTCTGCGCGACCCGGCCCGGTATGCCGGGCTGATCACCGTCGGGGCCACGGCGGGCCTCGACGACCCCGCCCTCCGCAGCGTGCGCGCGGAGGCGGACGAGCGGCTGGCGGCCTGGATGGAGGTCACCCCCATCGAGGACGTGGTGAGCGTCTGGGAGCGCCAGCCCCTGTTCGCCGACCAGTCGGACTCGCTGGTCGAGGAGCAGCGTGCCGGCCGGCTCAGCCATGACCCGCGGCAGCTCGCATTGCTGCTTCGCACCGCCGGCCAGGCGGCAGTCGCGCCGGTCTGGGGCGAGCTGCTGTCGCTCGAGCTGCCGCTGCTCGCGGTGGCGGGGGCCCGCGACGACGGCTACTCGCGGGCGGCGCGCCGCCTGGCCGACACGGCGCCCCGCGGGAGGGCGGCCATCGTCGACGACTCCGGGCACGCCCCCCAGCTGCAGCGGCCGGCGGAGTTCGCAGCCCTGGTCGCCCGCTTTCTCGACGAGGTCGGCGCGCCAATCGGCCAACCGACCCCGCCGCACCGCTCGTAGCTCGCTGCGGAACTTCATCCAACAGGGAGGTACGCAGTGCATCGCAGAGTCATAGTGCTGGTGGCCGCGCTGGCGGCGCTTCTGGCGCTTGCGCCCGCCGCCTCGGCCACGGGCAAGCATCACTCGTGGGGCGGCGGGACCTACGGGTCCACGACGCTCGAGGTCGATCCGGGCACGCTGGCGGCGCTCGGAAGCCTGGGCGTCGCTCCCGGCGCCGTCGAGCCGGCGACGCTCGAGGGAGCCACCTACCGGTTCCCGATCACGAACCCGTTCCGCAGCGCACTGCGCACGGGCGTGATCCGGCACAGCGGGGGCATCTCGCTGACCGCCGGGTCCACGACGGTCGAGCTGACCGACTTCAACATCAAGCTGCTGAAGGGTCAGCTCTACGGCCGGGTGAACGGCTCCGACCGGGTCGCGCTGCTCGACCTCGACTACTCGGGCGTCGGCATCGGATTCAGGGGCGGCCGCCTGATCGTGGGGCCGGTGGGCACCACGCTGACCGCAGGGGCGGCGCAGGCGCTCAACGACGCCTTCGGGGTCGACGCTCTCTCCGACGACACGGTTCTGGGGGACGCGACGATTCGCTACCGGCTGTTCGGCTTCTAGACACTCGGGCGGAGTCAGGCGAGGCGCTCGACGGTCACCTCGGCGAGCGCCTCGTCGTCCACCGCCACTCCGAGGCCGGGCCCGGCCGGGACTCGCAGCGTCCCTCGCCGGGGCGCCGGCAGGGCGGCGGCCATCCCGCCCTCGAACAGCTCGAGAGTGGCCAGCCCACAGGCGAGCGAGAGGTTCTCCGAGGCGGCCAGCTGGAGGGCGGCCGCGATGCCCCAGGGGCCGTCCAGCGTGCTGGACAAGAAGGCGGACAGCCCCGCCTCCCGGGCGGTGCGGATCAGCTCGCGGGCGGGCTTGAAGCCACCGCTGCCGGCCAGCTTGACGTTGACCACGTCGCACGCTTCGAGCTCGATCGCCTGGCGAACGTCCGCGGGGGTGGCGATCGGCTCGTCGGCGGCGATCGGCGTGGACACCCGCTGGCGCACCTGGGCCAGCTCCTCCAACGTCCCGCAGGGCTGCTCGACGAACTCCAGGTCCTGCTCCTCGAGCGCGCGAATCGCGCGCACCGCCTCGTCCACCGACCACGCGCCGTTGGCGTCCACCCGCAGCGCCGGCCAGGGCCCGACGGCCTCGCGGACGGCGGCCACCCGTACGGCGTCGTCGGGCAGGCCGACCTTGACCTTGAAGCAGGCGTAGCCCTCGCGCAGGCCGTCGGTGGCCTGACCCGCCACCTCGTCGGAGGGGCCCCCGCCGAGCGTGAGGTTCACCGGCAGGACGTCCTTGGCCGGCTCGGCCAGCGGCCGGCCCTCCCGCCGGGCCTGCAGGTCGAGGCGCGCGATCTCCTCCGCGGCCCTCGCCTGCGGGGGACGGCGGCCGCCCCCGCCGGTGAGCGCGGCCACCGCCCGCTCCAGGGGTACCCCGTCGTAGGGCTCGAACGGCGCCGCCTCGCCATACCCTGCCGAGCCGTCGCTGCTCTCCAGGCGCAGGAGCAGCAGCTCGCGCGCGCTCACGACCCCTCCGGCGGTCACGAACGGCCGCTTGAACGGGATGGAGAGCCGCAGCAGCGAGCGCCTCACGACAGCAGCACGCCCAGAGCGAGGAGCAGCGAGTAGAGGGCAAGCAGACGGCCGGTGCCGGCCAGCGCCTGGTTGAGCGCCGGCCCGTCGGTGCGCGTTCCCACTGTCCGGACCAGCGGAGGGGCCAGCGGGAGCGCCACCCAGGCCAGCAGCACCCAGGGGGAGAGGCTGGGGACGAGCGCAGGCGGCACCAGGAAGGCGACCACGACCATCGCCGTGAACAGCTTCCGGGTTCGCTCGCGGCCCAGCTTCACGGCCAGCGTGCGCTTGCCCGCACGCCGGTCGGTGTCGATGTCGCGCACGTTGTTCACCACGAGGATGGCCGCCGCCAGCAGGCCCACGGGCACGGCGAGCGCGAGGGCCTCCCAGCGCAGCTCCTGCGTCTGGGCGAAGTACGAGCCGGCCACCGCGACGATTCCGAAGAACAGGAACACGAAGACCTCGCCCAGTCCCTCGTAGCCGTAGGGCCGCGGGCCTCCCGTGTACAGGACCCCGGCGAGGATCGAGGCGCCGCCCACCACGAGCAGCTCCCACCCGGCCACCGCCGCCAGGTACAGGCCGGCGGCCACAGCGATGCCGAAGGCCACGTACGTTCCCACCAGCACTCGGCGCGGAGGCATGAGGCCGCCGGCGGTCACCCGCACCGGTCCCAGCCGGTCCTCGGTATCTGCACCCCGGCGCGCGTCGGAGTAGTCGTTGGAGAGGTTCGTGCCGATCTGGATGAACACGCTGCCCACCACGGCAGCCACGAAGGGCAGAGCTCGAAACACGTCCTCGGAGCCCGCGAGCGCGGTGCCCACGAGCACGGGGGCCACCGCCGCGGGCAGCGTGCGCGGCCGCGCCGCGACCAGCCAGAGCCGCAGATGGCTCAAGGCCTCTTGGGGAACCTCGAGAAGTCCGGCCGCCGGCGCTCGCGGTAGGCGTCCCGGCCCTCCTGAGCCTCCTCGCTCATATAGAAGAGGAGGTTCGCGTCGTGGGCGAGCTGCTGAATACCGGCGAGACCGTCCTCGACGGCGTTGAAGCTGGCCTTCAGCAGCCTCAGCGAGAACGGCGAGAGCTCCAGCATCTCGCGGCACCATCGCACCGTCTCCTCCTCGAGCTCCTCCAGACCGACGACCGTGTTCACGAGCCCCATCTCGAGGGCCTCCGCCGCCGTGTACTGCCTGCACAGAAACCAGATTTCCTTCGCCTTCTTGGGCCCGAGCTGCGCAGCCAGCAGGCTGGCGCCAAAGCCCCCGTCGAAGCTTCCCACCTGAGGCCCGGTCTGCCCGAAGCGCGCGTTGTCGGCCGCGATCGTGAGATCGCAGACCACGTGCAGCACGTGACCTCCCCCGATGGCGTAGCCGGCCACCATGGCCACGAGCGGCTTGGGCAGGCGTCGCATCTGCACGTGCAGGTCGGTCACGTGAAAGCGGCCCACCGCCGCCCCTCGCGGCACGTAGCCGGCGTCGCCGCGCACGCGCTGGTCGCCGCCCGAGCAGAACGCCAGCGGCCCCTCGCCGGTGAGCACAACCACGCCCACCTCGGTGTCCTCGCGAGCCCGCTCGAGCGCGTCCGAGAGCTCGACCAGCGTCTCGGGGCGAAACGCGTTCCGCACCTCGGGACGATTGATGGTCAGCTTGGCTATGCCGTCGGCCACCTCGTATCGGATGTCCGTGTACTCGCCCGCCGCCCGCCAGTCAGCAGCCGGTCGGACCCGGCGCTGAGCCTGCTCCTCGGTCCACTCCCGGGTCGCCATCGCGGACCCGTACGATAGTTGCGCTGGACGAGTGGCTTGGCAGAGCAGCGCGCATGCGCCCCGATCACCCCGCGCTGGTCGCCGGCGGCCGGGCTCTCACGTATGCGCAGTTGGACCGGGCCGCTGCGGTCACTGCCCGCCGCCTGGCCGCGCTCGGAGTGGAGCCGGGCGACCGGGTGGCCACCACGCTGCCCGCCGGGCCGGACTTCTGCGCGCTGCTGCACGCGCTGCCGCGCCTGGGGGCGGTGCTGGTGCCGCTCGATCCCCGCGCGCCGGTGCGAAGCGACGCCCAGGTGACGGTCACCGGGCCGCTCAGCGGGAAGGAGGCCGACGTCGAGCTTCGAACCACGGTGGACCCCGGCGAGAGTCACTGCGTGCTGTACACGTCCGGCACCACCGGCCGGCCGAAGGCGGTGGAGCTGACCTACGCCAACCACCGGGCCAGCGCGCAGGCGTCGGCCGACGCCTTCGGCCTGCGGCCGGAAGACCGCTGGCTCTGCCCGCTGCCTCTGTTTCACGTCGGGGGTCTCGCCGTGCTGCTGCGCTCGGTCATCGCCGCCACCACGGCCGTCCTGCACGACGGTTTCGAGGTCACGCGCGTTCGCGAGGCTCTGGAGGCGGGTGAGGTCACCCTGGCCTCCCTCGTACCCACCATGCTCCAGCGGCTCCGGGAGGCGGGACTGTCGCGGGCGCCGGCCCTGCGGGGGATTGCCCTCGGCGGCGGCCCCATCCCGGCCGGGCTGCTCGACTGGGCCGAGTCGGCGGGCATCCCCGCCGTCCCCGTATACGGCATGACCGAGACCGCCTCGCAGGTGGTGGCCGGGTCACCGGGGCGCCCGCTGCGGGGCGTCGAGCTGCGAATCGGGAACGGCGAGATCCTGGTCAGGGGGGCTATGGTGGCCAAGGGCGCGCTCGCGCGGGACGGCTGGCTGCACACCGGCGACCTGGGTCGCCTCGACGAGCACGGCCGGCTGCAGGTCGAGGGCCGGCGCAAGGAGCTGATCGTCACCGGAGGGGAGAACGTGGCGCCGCTGGAGGTGGAGCAGGCGCTGCTTACCCACCCGGCGGTGGCCGACGCCGGAGTGGCCGGGCTGCCCGACCCGGAGTGGGGGGAGGCCGTGACCGCGTTCGTGGTCCTGTGTGAGCCGGTGTCACCTGACGAGCTGCGGGCCTGGTGCCGTGAGCGCCTCGCACCGGCCGCCGTGCCGAAGGCCGTTCACCGTGTGGAGCGGCTGCCGCGCAACGCAGCCGGCAAGCTGCTGCGGGACCAGCTTTCCGACGGCGCCGACTAAAGTCTCGCCCCCATGATCTACGACAAGGACGCCGACCTCTCCCTTCTCGAAGGCAAGACCGTGGCCATCCTCGGCTACGGCTCCCAGGGCCACGCCCACGCGCTCAACCTGAAGGACTCCGGAGTCGATGTCGTGGTGGGCCTGCGCGAGGGATCGGCTTCGGCGGACAAAGCCGCCGAAGAGGGGCTGCGGGTGGAGACGGTGGCCGACGCGGCCAGCATGGGCGACGTGGTGACGGTCCTGCTTCCGGACGAGAAGCAGGCGGAGATCTGGGAGGGCGAGATCCGCGACGGGATCGCCCCCGGGAACCTGCTCATGTTCGCGCACGGCTTCTCCATCCATTTCGAGCAGATCGACCCGGGCCCGGAGGTGGACGTGGGCATGGTGGCCCCGAAGGGTCCCGGCCACCTGGTGCGGCGCCAGTACCTCGAGGGCAATGGGGTTCCCGGCCTGGTGGCGATTCACAGCGACTCCTCCGGCCAGGCGCGCGACGTGGTGCTGGCCTACGCCAAGGGGATCGGTTGCACCCGCGCGGGGGTGATCGAGACCAGCTTCAAGGACGAGACCGAGACCGACCTGTTCGGCGAGCAGGCGGTGCTTTGCGGCGGGGTGACAGAGCTCGTGCGAGCGGGGTACGAGACCCTGGTGGAGGCCGGCTACGACCCGCGGCTGGCCTATTTCGAGTGCCTTCACGAGCTCAAGCTGATCGTCGATCTGATGTACGAGAAGGGCATCTCCGGGATGCGCTACTCCATCTCCAACACCGCCGAGTACGGGGACCTGACCCGTGGCAAACGCATCGTCGACGAGCAGACGCGCGCCGCGATGAAGGAGATCCTGGGCGAGATCCAGAGCGGTGACTTCGCCCGCGAGTGGATCGCCGAGAACCGCGCCGGACAGGAGAACTTCCTGCGCATGCGCGAGGAGCAGAAGAACCACCAGATCGAGCGCGAGGGCAAGGAGCTGCGCTCGATGATGGACTGGATCGACACGGAGTTCTGAGGTGGACGAGCAGCGAAGCGGAGGCTTCCTGCCCCCCGAGCCGGCCGGGCCCGAGCCCGAGCTGGGCAACGCGCCGGCGGAGCAGCCCACCCAGCGCCTGCCCGACCCGGGCCCGCAGGCACCGGCCGCAGGCCAGCCGGGGCCGCCCGTCGCCCCGCCGCCGCCGCCCACCCAGCCGCAGCCGCCGCCGGGGGGCTGGTACCAGCAGCAGCCTCCGGGCTACCAGCAGCCGCCGCCCTGGGGCCACGCTCAGCCGCGCGAGCCCGACAACGGACCGGCCGTGGCCGGCTTCGTGCTCTCGCTGGTGGCCGGCGGGCTGCTGCTGTTCAGCGGCGGGCTCTCCAGCATCGTGTCGATCGGCTGCGCGATCGCGGGGATCATCTACTCCCGGAAGGGCAAGCAGAAGGTCGACGCGGGCGAGACTCGGAAGAACCGCGGGCTGGCCCAGGCCGGCTTTGTCATCGGCATCATCAGCCTGGTTCTGTCGCTGCTGGCCACCGCGGCCTGGGTGCTGCTCGCCGTGCTCGCGGTGACCGACGAGGAGTTCCGGCGGGACTTCGAGAACGAGTTCGACGAGACCGACAGCATCCGGGCCAGCGTGCGCGTGGTCCTCGCCCTGGCCCGGGGCGCGGTTCACCTCCTGAGCTGACGCTAATCTCGCTGGCCGATGGCCGATCCGTACCTCAAGCGGTACCTCATGACGGCCGGCCCGACCCCTCTGCCGCCGGCGGTGTCGCAGGTCATGGCCGAGCCGATGCTCTACCACCGCGCGCCGGCCTTCGTGGAGGTCTACGCCCGGGCCCTGGAGCGCCTGAAGCTGGTCTTCGGTACCGCCAACGAGGTGCTGGTGTTCGCCAGCTCGGGCAGCGGGGCCATGGAGTCGGCCGTGGCCAACCTGACCAGGCCCGGCGAGCCCGCCCTGGTCGCCTCCTGCGGCAAGTTCGGCGATCGCTGGGCGGAGCTCTGCGACGCCTACGGCGCCCGAACGGTGCACTGGGAGACCGACTGGGGCCGGAGGGTGGACCCTGCCGAGCTCGACCGGACCCTGGCTCGCCACGAGGGGATGCCGGTGGTGTTCACCACGCTGTCCGAGACGTCCACCGGCGTGGTGAACGACGTCAGGGTGCTGACCGAGGTGGCCCACCGCCACGGCGCGCTGATCGCTGTGGACGCCGTCTCGGCGCTCGGCGCCGTGCCGCTCCCCCAGGACGAGTGGGGGGTGGACGTGGTGGTGGCGGGCTCCCAGAAGGCTTTGATGTCGCCCCCCGGGCTGGGCTTCGTGAGCGCCGGGAAGGCCGCTCTCGAGCGGGCCGGAGCGGCTCCCGGGCGGCGCTACTACTTCGACTGGGGTCGCACGCTGGGCGGCCAGAGGCAGGAACCGCCGGACAGCCCCTTCACGCCTGCGGTCGGCCTCGTGCAGGCGCTCGACGTGGCCCTCGGGCTGATCGAGGATGAGGGCCTCGAGAACGTGTTCGAGCGCCACCGCCTGCTGGGCCGAGCCACCCGCGAGGCCGCCCGCGCGCTCGAGCTCGACCTGCTTGGCGACGCCGACGAGGCCGCCAACGTGGTCACGGCGATCCGGCTGCCCGAGGGAATCGACGGCGCCGCGGTCCCGAAGCTGATGCGTGACCGCTTCGGCGTGACCATCGCCGGCGGGCAGGGCAGGCTCAAGGGGCGGATCGCCCGCATAGCCCACTGCGGCTACTTCGGGGCCTTCGACATCGTCGTCACCGTGGCCGCCTTCGAGATGACCCTCCGCCAGCTGGGCCACGAGCTGGAGCTCGGCGCCGGTGTTGCGGCGGCACAGCGCGTCTTCGGTGAGGCGGGCGTGCCCCTCGCCGCCCCGGCGTGAAGGTCCTGGTCAAGGAGACGATCGGCGACTCGGGGGTAGAGCTCCTGCGCGAGGCGGGGCTGGAGGTCGAGCTCGGAAGCGACTGGGATGCGGCGGAGCTCGAGCGGCGCATCGGCGACTTCGAGGGCATCCTCATCCGTTCCGCCACCAGGCTCGACGCGTCCTTGATCGGGCGCGCCGGGCGCCTGAAGGTGGTGGGGCGCGCGGGCGTGGGGGTGGACAACGTCGACGTGGAGGCGGCCACCAAGCGCGGCGTGGTGGTGGCCAACGCCCCGCAGTCGAACGTCATCACAGCGGCCGAGCACACCATGGCGCTGCTGCTCGCCCTGGCCCGCAAGGTCCCGCAGGCCCATGGCTCGCTCACCGGCGGCGCATGGGATCGCTCCAGCTTCAGCGGCGTCGAGGTCTACGACAAGACACTGGGCGTACTCGGGTTCGGGCGCATCGGCCAGCTGGTGGCCCAGCGCGCGCTCGGTTTCGGGATGCACGTCCTGGCCTTCGACGCCTACGTGGCGGAGGAGCGCTTTCGTGAGCTCGGCGTGGAGCGAGCCGCGGCCTCGGACGAGGTCTACGGGCGTGCGGACTTCCTCACCATTCACCTCCCGGTCACCTCCGAGACCGAGAACTGGCTCGATTCCACGGCCTTCGCCCAGATGAAGCAGGGCGTGCGCATCATCAACGTGGCCCGCGGGAAGCTCGTGGTGGAGGACGCGCTGCGGGATGCGCTCGATTCCGGGCGCGTGGCCGGCGCGGCGCTCGACGTCTTCCGCGACGAGCCCGTGACCGACCACCCGCTGTTTCACTATCCGAACGTGGTGGTCACGCCCCACCTCGGCGCCTCCACCGCCGAGGCGACCGATCGCGCCGGCTACCAGGCCGCCGAGCAGGTGGTGGCGGCGCTCACCGGCGGCGTGGTCACGAGCGCGGTGAACGTGCCCGCGATCGCTCCCGAGGACCTGGAGGCACTCGGCCCGTTTCTCCCTCTGGCCCGCGACCTCGGCCGGATCGCGGTGGGCCTGGCCGAGGGCACCTCGGTCGACGAGCTGGAGATCGAGTACCTGGGACGCATCGCCGCTCGCGACACGCGGTTGCTCACCGTGCAGGTGCTCAAGGGAGCTCTCAGCGGGCACACCGAGGAGGAGGTGAACGACGTGAACGCCCCGGCCATCGCCGAGGAGCGCGGGATCCGTATCACCCAGTCGAGCTCGGCGCAGGCGCGCGATTTCACCGATCTGCTGCGGGTGACCCTGGTGAGCGGCGGGCAGCGCACGCGCGTGGTGGGCACCACGTTCGGCCGGCTGCACCGTCCGCATCTCCTCGAAGCCTGGGGTTCGCGCTTCAACATTCAGCTCGAGCCGAACCTTGCGGTGTTCCGCTACGTAGACCAGCCCGGGATGATCGGCCGCGTGGGTACCCAGTTCGGGCAATCGGGAGTGAACATCAGCGGCGCCGCCGTGGGGCGCCGGCAGGACGCCGACCACATGGGCGGTGTGGCCACGATGATCGTGACCACGGACTCGCCCGTGCCGCAGGCGGTGGTGGACCGGATCGCCGACAGCGACGGGTTCGAGGCGGGGCGGACGGTGAGTCTCTAAGCGATCCGCGTGATCCGATCGGCGGGCCGCTGCGAAAGGAACCAGTGATGCGGTAGAGGAGGCGCCAATGCGAGCGTTGAGGCGGCTGGCGCGGTGGCTGCTGTCCGGTTTCGACGCCGCCCAAACCGGCCGAGCGCTTGCGGGCAGCGCGGAACGCCCGCAGACTGGAGGAGGGTCCTGTGTCGCCGCGCGGTCAACTGCCCGGGCTCGTTAGGTGACCTTCCTTACGCAACGGTCTCGCTGCGTAAACGACAATGGCCCCGACTTTCAGCAATCGGAAGCCCAAGATAGGGCAAGAGTGAGGGATATGAACCAAGCACCGAAGGCCCGAGTGGACGGCGATCAGCGGTCTGCGTTCCTCAAGCGTGCCCTCGTGGTGGGAGGTGCCGCTCTCGCGGGCGGCGCGCTGGCGGGAGCACCGCGCCTCGTGAACGCTCAGGGCGCAAACGACGATGTAAAGGCACTGAACCTGGCGCTGCTCGTGGAGTACACCGAGGCCGCGTTCTACGACCAGGCGCTCGCCGCCGGAGCCCTGCAGGGCGAGGTCCGCAATTTCGCAGAGCAGGTGGCGGCCCAGGAGAGCGAGCACCTGGCTTTCGTGAAGAAGGCATTGGGCGACAAGGCGGATCCCAAGCCCAAGTTCGACTTCGGCGACCGCGTTCGCGACCAGGATCAATTTGCGCAATCGGCCGCCGAGCTCGAGGACCTGGCAGTGGCCACCTACAACGGGCAGGCCACCAACATCACCAAGGGAACCCTGGCGGCCGCGGCGAAGATCGTCTCGGTCGAGGCGCGCCACGCAGCCTGGATACGCAGCATCGTGGGCGAGCCGCCGGCGCCGGACGCCACGGACACGCCGAAGTCGGCTGACGAGGTGCTCGACGGCCTGACGGCCCTCGGGCTCCAGAGGTGAGGCAGATGAGCGAGTTCTCCTTCCAACGCCTGGACACCGACGGAGCGCTGGCGGAGTCCGCCGACGCAGCCGGCGGTATCTCCCGGGCGGGCTTCCTGGCCGCGACGGCGGGGGGCTCGGCCGCACTTCTGACCGTCGGTGCTGAGGAGGCGATGGGTCAGGGCTCCGGCGACGTGGCGATCCTCAACTACGCGCTGACGCTCGAGTTCCTGCAGTCCGCCTTCTACACCGAGGCCGAGCGCTTCAAGGCACTGAAGGGCGACCCGGAGCGCGCCGCCCGCGTGGTGGGCGCCGTCGAGCGGGCGCACGTCCAGGCCTTCCGCGACGTGCTCGGCTCCAAGGCGGCCAAGAAGCCGTCGTTCGACTTCCAGGGAACCACGGAGAATCCGGACGCCTTCCTGAAGACCGCCGTCGCCTTCGAGGACCTGGCCGTCGCGGCCTACAAGGGCCAGGCGCCTCGCCTGAAGGCGAGCTCCGCGCTGGCTGCGGCCGTCGCGATCCACTCGGTCGAGGCACGCCACGCGGCCTGGATGCGCTACCTGGTGGGTGCCAACCCGGCCAAGAACGCGTTCGACGAGCCCAAGTCGAAGCAGCAGGTCAACCAGTTGGTCACGTCGACCAACTTCGTCACCGCAGCCCCGTCCATGAAGAGCAAACGCGCTCCGCGCTTCACGGGCTGAGGTTCGGTGGCGGCCTCGCGCAGGCGGCGCCCGGCAGCGGCCCTTGTCGCCGCCGGCGCCGCGGTAGGGCTCCTGGCCATGTTGCTGTGGCCGGGTGCGGAGTCCCGCCCGTCGACGGGCGGCGGAGCCGCCCTGCCCGGCCTGGCCGCACCGCCGGCGCCTGCGCTCGACGTGCCGTCCCCGGCGCGGCTGAACCGCGAGGGCCATGTCTCCACCTGGACCACCGTGCGCGAGGCCGTTGTGGCACGCTCCGCCCCGTCCGGCCGCGCCCCGTCGGTCGTCCGCCTGCGGAAACGCACGCCGGAGGGGACGGCCAACCCGTTGCTGGTGCTCGGCCGCGCCGGAGACCGGCGGGGCCGGACCTGGCTGAGGGTGCGGCTGGCGACGCTTCCCAACGGCACGACCGGGTGGGTGCCCCGGCGGGCGCTCGGTGGATACCGGACCGTGCGTACACGAATGGTCGTCAACGTCCGCCGCCGGCGGCTGACGCTGCTACGCAATGGCCGCCGCGTATTCCAGGCAGCGGTCGGCGTTGGGTTGCCGCAGTGGCCGACACCTCGCGGGCGCTTTTTCATACGCAACAAGCTGGTGCGCTACCGCAGCCCGTTCTACGGGCCGGTGGCCTTTGGCACCAGCGCCCGCTCGCCGGTGCTGACGGATTGGCCCGGTGGCGGATTCGTGGGCATCCATGGGACCAACCGCCCCGATCTGCTGCCCGGCGCGGTATCTCACGGCTGCATTCGCATGAGAAATCGCGACATTTTGCGCCTCTCTTCCCAACTTTTGGTCGGAACGCCGCTTAGGATCATCTGATGAGGCGGCTGCTGACAGTGCTGCTGCTGGCGCTCCTCGGCTTGGCGGCGCCGGCGGCTTCGCAGCAGAGCGGAGGCAGTGAGGCTCCTCCCACCGAGCTCTGGAAGGAGTACCCGCTCGAGACGGTGCCCTCGGCGCCGTCCAACGGTCGGGACGCACCGCCTTCCGGGCAGGACGGTGGCGCGCCCGCGGAGGAGACCCCCCGGGAGTCCGCGACGGAGAGCTCGCCGGCGTCGGAAGGCGACGACGACGGCCCGATGGAGACGTTCGCGCTCATCGCAATCGTTCTCCTGGTCCTCGTGGCCAGCGCGGGCATCGCGCGCCTGGGCCTGAACGCGCGACGTTCCCGTCCGGCGCCCGCAGCGAGCGCACCCGCCGCCGGCGCCGAGGTGCGACTGGCTCAGGCCAACGGCGCCACCGCGGACCCGCCCGGAAAGGCACGCCCCGCCCCGGCCGTGCTGCCGGCAGCGGCCCAGCCCGAGCCGCCCGCCGCCAAAGCGGCCACACCCGACCCCGAGCCGGCGACCGAACGCGAGCCCGCGCCGGAACCGGAGCCCGTCGCGACCGACGCCGCGGCAACCGAGAAGCCGTCCCGGGGCAACGGCCACCGCCCGTCGGAACCGATGCCGCAGATCGCCGCCCAGCCCCAGGCCGTTGCCGAGCCCGCAGCCGCAAGTGCCCTCACCCGCCAGATCTCCCCGGAGAACGAGCGCGCCCTGGGCTACACCACGGTGGCCCGCCCCGAGGACGCCGAGAGCCAGCTCCGCGCGGAGGCGCGCCAGATCCAGCTCGCCTGCAAGAAGCGCGGCATGCGGCTGAAGAAGCTCGTGCGTGACCTCGAGAGCCAGGGCGGAGCGGACCTCACCCGGCCCGGCCTCAGCTTCGCGTTGGAGCGACTCGGCAATGGTGAATACACCTGCCTGGTGGTCACGAGCCTCGACCGGCTGACCCGTTCGGCGGCCAATCTGGGCACTCTCATCTACCGCCTCGAGGAACACCGGACGCGCTTGGTCGTCGTCGATATCGACCTTGACACCGGCACCGAGGAAGGCCGGCTCGCCGCGCGAGCGCTGGTGAAGGTGAGCGGTCTGGAGCGAGGGAAGCTCGAGGGCCAGGGACGGAGGGGCCACGACACCGGCCCCGGCAAGCGGCGCAGCTCGGGCCGTCCGGCGGTGGCCGACCGGCCGACGCTTCGCCGGCGAATCGCCGAGATGCGCACCGGGGGAATGACCCTGCAGGCGATTGCCGACACGCTCAACGAGGAGGGGGTCCCGACCCTTCGCGGCGGCGCCCAGTGGCGCCCGTCCAGCGTGCAGGCGGCCGCCGGCTACAAGCGTCCTCCGCGGAAGACGGGCGCCAAGGCCCGCAAGGGCGGAAACGGCTCGAACGAGTAGCCGAGGCGCCCGGACGGCGTGATGTACGCTTCCTCTCCCATGTCGTTCCGCGCCGGCCTGCGACTTCTCCTCCTCCCCCTGCGGGGGGAATAGCGCGTGGCGGCCGCAGGAGCCGCAAACCGAGGAGAACGCAGAAGGGAAGAAGGGGAAGGAAAGGACATGGACCGCAGCGAGAAGGACCGGGTGAGGATCTTCGACACCACCCTGCGCGACGGAGAGCAGTCGCCGGGGATCTCTCTCAACAAGAGCGAGAAGCTCGAGATCGCCCACCAGCTCGCGCGCCTCGGCGTGGACATCATCGAGGCGGGCTTTCCCATCTCCTCACCGGGTGACTTCGAGGCCGTACAGGCCATCGCGCGCGAGGTCCACGGCCCGGTGGTGTGCGGGCTGGCCAGGGCCAACGCGCAGGACGTCGACGCAGCGTGGAACGCGGTGAAGGACTCCGAGCGGGCCCGGATCCACACCTTCATTTCCACCAGCGACATCCATATCGAGCACCAGCTTCAGACGACTCGCGAGGACGTCAAGGGCCAGGCCCGTGCCGCGGTGGCGCAGGCGCGCGGCTACTGCGACGACGTGGAGTTCTCGCCCATGGACGCCACTCGCTCGGAGCTCGAGTTCACCGCCGAGGTGCTCCAGATCGCGCTCGACGAGGGCGCCACAACCATCAACGTGCCCGACACCGTCGGCTACTCCACCCCCGACGAGCACGCCGAGATGTGGCGCACCCTCTACCGCCTGGTTCCGGGCCTGGCGGAGGTCACCACGTCGGTGCACTGCCACGACGACCTCGGCCTGGCGGTGGCCAACTCCTTCGCCGGGCTGCTGGTGGGCTGCCGGCAAGTGGAGTGCGCGATAAACGGCATCGGCGAGCGGGCCGGCAATGCGTCGCTCGAGGAGATAGTGATGCTGGTACGGGTGCGCGAGGCCGCGCACGGCCTCTGGACCGGTGTCGAGACCACCGAGATCGCCCGCACGAGCCGGATGGTGTCGCGGATCACCGGCTACCAGGTCCAGCCCAACAAGGCGATCGTCGGGCGCAACGCGTTCGCCCACGAGTCCGGCATCCATCAGGACGGCGTGCTCAAGGAGCGCACCACCTACGAGATCATGGACGCCACCACGATCGGCCTCGAGACCAACGCCCTCGTGCTCGGCAAGCACTCCGGGCGCCACGCCCTGCGCAACGCGCTGGAGGAGCTGGGCTTCCAGGTGGACGGCGCCGCTCTCAACACCGCCTTCAAGCGCTTCAAGGAGCTGGCCGACAAGAAGAAGAAGGTCACCGCTCTCGACCTCGAGGCGATCGTCTCGGACGAGATGAAGCAGGCGCCCGCCGCGTTCGAGCTCGAGTCGTTCGACATCGAGGCCTCGTCCACCCGTTCGCCACTGGCCCACGTGCAGGTCCGCAGGCCCGACGGCGAGGTGGAGTCCGGGAGCTTCACCGGTGACGGGCCGGTGGACGCGTTCTTCAGCGCGCTCAACGCCGCCACCCACCACGAGGCGCGGCTGAAGGAGTACCACGTGTCCGCGGTCACCGGCGGACGCGACGCCCTCGGTGAGGTCACCGTTCTCCTCGAGCTGGACGGCCGGCTCTCATCCGGCGTCGGCGTGTCCACCGACATCCTCGAGGCCTCCGGCAAGGCCTACCTGCGTGCCCTCTCGACCGCGCTGGACAACGCCGTCTCCGAGGCCGAGCGGGTGCTCGAGGAGGAGGCCAAGAAGGCCCCCACGCCCTGACGGCCGAGGACTTCACCTGGCGCGACGGTGAGCGATTGGTGCGCTTCGGGGCCGGCGTCCTGGCCACGACCCCGGCGCTGCTGGCCGAACGCGGTTTCGACGATTACGTGCTCCTGACCACCGAGCGGGCGGCCGCCCTCGCGCCGGAGCTGGGCGGAGGAGCGGGGACCACGCTGCTCGTGCCGCCGGGACGGGTGGACGAGATCTCGGCGGCGCTGCTCGAGCGGGCGGGCGGGCGGTGGCCGGTGGCGCTGGGCGGCGGGCGCGTGGTCGACACGGCCAAGGCCATCGCGGGCGCGGGAGAGGGCGTGTGCGCCGCCATACCGACCACCCTGTCCGGCGCCGAGATGACCCCGTTTCACCGCACCCCGGCCGGCGCCGAAGGCGCGCGGGTCGTGCGCCCGGCGCTCGTGGTGGCCGACCCGCGGCTGATGGCCTCGGCGCCACCGCCCCGCCTCGCCGCGACCGCGATGAACGCCCTGGCCCACGCCATGGAGGCGCTCTACACGCCGCTGGCCAACCCGGTGACCGAGCTGGCCGCCGTGCGCGCGGCCGAGCTCATCGCCGGCGGGCTTCCGCGCGACCCGCCGGACACCGAGGCGCTGGCCCTCGGCGCGCTGCTCGCGGGCTACGCGTCGGGCTCCACCGGAATCGCAGTCCACCACGCGATCTGCCAGACGATCGTCCGCACGGCCGGTACGCCCCACGCCGAGACCAACGCGGTGATGCTGCCTCACTCGGCCCGGCTGATGGTGGCCCGGGCGCCCGGCGAGCTGGGCCTGTTCGCCCGCGCGCTCGGCGATCCCGACCCCAACCCGGACGCCGCCGCCGGGCGCGTGGCCAAGCTGGCCGCCCGCTGCGGTCACACCCGACTTTCCACGCTCGGGGTCGAGGAGGGCCAGCTGGAGCCCGTGGCCGCCGCTGTGGAGCGGCATCCGCTGCTGGCCAACACGCCCTCGCCCCCCGGCGAGAGCGAACTCGCCGCCCTGCTGCACGAGGCGCTGTAGGCGCGCCGCGCTTGCGGGCGCCCGCCGCTTTTGTCAGCCTCCTCAGAGGAAACCGACGGAGGGCATGGTTTGGACCCCCGGTTGAGGACCCAGGCGAAAGCGTTCGCGAAGCACCTGGAGGCGGCTCTGCTGTACGCGGACGTGCGCACGGCGGAGACGATCGCCCGCGATGCCGTGGCGGCGGGGATGTCGGCCGGTCTCATCGGCGACGCTGTGGTCCGGCCGGCCATGACGCGGATCGGCGATCGCTGGGCCCGGGGTGAGATCACCATGGGCGAGGAGCACGTGGCCACGGAGATAGTGCTGCGGCTGCTGGTGCTCCTGCGGGAGATCGAGACCCTGCCCGAGCAGCGCTGGAACGCGAGCGTGCTGCTGGCGGCCCTGGAGGGGGAGCGCCACGTGGTGGGCCTGACGATGGCGGCCGACCTGCTCGAGGACGCCGGGTTTCGGGTGCTCTTCGCCGGAGGCGACCTGCCGCTCTCGGGGTTCGCCTCGCTCCTCGACCACCACGTGCCGGACCTGGTGGCCTTCACCGCGACGATGCCGAGCAACGTCATCACCCTCGACCCGGCGGTGCGGCTGGCGCACGAAGCCGGCGTCAAGGGGGCGATCGCGGGAGGGGCCGCGGTGGAGGACGCAAGCCACCCCATCCCGGGCCTGCACACCAGCGACAGCGTCCGGGGCGTTGTCCAGGCCGCCGATCGTCTGCTGCGCCAGGCCGGGCTGAACTAGTTAGGATCGTCACATGGCGGGACCGCTCGAGGGCCGCGTGGCCGCGGTGACCGGTGCCTCGTCGGGCATCGGCGAGGCTACGGCGCTCGCCCTGTCCGAGGCGGGCGCGGCCGTTGCGATCGGCGCCCGGCGCGCCGACAGGCTCAACCGGCTGGCCGGGCGGCTCGAGGGCCCCTCGCTGGTGTACGAGCTCGACGTGTCGCAGGAGGACCAGGCCCGCGGCTTCGTACAGGCCGCCAGGGACGAGCTCGGAGGTCTCCACATCCTCGTCAACAACGCCGGCGTGATGCTGCTCGGAGGGGTCGCGGACGCCGACACCGGCGACTGGCGCCGGATGATCGAGGTGAACCTCCTGGGGCTGCTCTACTGCACGCACGCCGCGCTGCCGGTGCTCACGGCGGGCGGAGGCGGAGACATCGTGAACCTGTCGTCGGTGGCGGGCCGCCGCGCCGACGCGGGGGCGGCGGTGTACAACATGACCAAGTTCGGGGTCCACGCCTTCTCGGAGGCGCTGCGCCAGGAGGCCCTGCACGCGGGCATCCGGGTGACGACCGTGGCGCCCGGCTTCGTGGAGACCGAGCTCCAGGGCCACAACAGGAACCCGGTCGTGCGCCGAGCGATGGAGCGCAACCGCGAGGAGATCGGCGAGGTCCTGGAGCCCGGCGACGTGGCCGCGGCGATCCTGAACGCGGTGACCCGGCCGCCTCACGTGTGTGTGAACGAGGTCGTGGTGCGCCCGACGCGTCAAGCTCGATAGCTGCCCGAAGCAGCCGGCTCGGCCGGCTGCGCAGGGATGTGCATCCACATACGAGCGTACGTGATAACGTACGCACCGGTGGCCGTCAACGGACACGCCTTCGGCAGCCGGATCCGCGGTCTGCGTGACGGGATGAGCCTCTCGCTGCGCGACCTGGCCGAGCGAAGCGGGGTCTCGGCCCCGATGCTGTCGCAGGTCGAGCGGGGCGAGACGAGCCCGACGCTCGCGGTGGCCGAGCGCATCGCCGGCGGCCTCGAGCTCACGCTGTCGCAGCTCCTGCGCCTGGACGAAGGAGACGGCGTCAGCCTCGTCCGGGCTTCCGAGCGGCGCAGCGGGGGCAGCAGTCGCCACCGCTATGAGGTGCTCACCCCGCCGCTGCCCGGGCTGCGGGCCGAGGTCTCGCTGCACACGCTCGCTCCGGACGGAGCCACCGGACAGCAGGGCGACCCCCCTATGCACGAGCCGGGCAGCCGGGAGACCGCGATCGTGCTCGACGGGAGGGTCCGCCTGGTGTGCGGGGGGATCGTCTACGACCTCCAGGCGGGAGACAGCGTGACCTTCGACGCCGACCTTCCCCACCATTTCGAGAACCCCGGTGACGAGGAGGCCCGCTTCCACGCGGTCGTCGCCGCCGGGCTGCGAAGGAGCTGATCCGCATGCCGCAGACGATGTTCGACAAGATCTGGGCCGCCCACGAGGTGGCCGACAATCTGTTGTACGTCGACCTTCACCTCGTGCACGAGGTCACCTCGCCGCAGGCCTTCGAGTCGCTGCGCCTGGCCGGGCGCCCCGTGCGCCGGCCCGATCGCACGCTGGCCACGGCCGACCACAACGTGCCCACCGACGGCTCGACCGTAGCGGCTCAGATCCGCGACAAGCTGTCGCGCGTGCAGGTGGAGACACTCGAGAACAACTGTCGCGAGTTCGGCGTGACGATCCACTCGGTCGGCTCGGACCGGCAGGGGATCGTGCACGTGATCGGCCCGGAGCTCGGCGTCACGCAGCCGGGGATGACCATCGTGTGCGGCGATTCGCACACGGCCACCCACGGCGCCTTCGGCACGCTGGCCTTCGGCATCGGCACCAGCGAGGTGGAGCACGTGCTGGCCACCCAGACCCTCCAGCAGAGGAAGCCGCGCTCGATGCGCATCCGCTACGAGGGCGAGCTGCGATACGGCGTGACGGCGAAGGACCTGATCCTCGGCACGATCGGCCGGATCGGTGTCGACGGCGGGGTCGGCCACGTGATCGAGTACGCCGGCCCGCCGGTGGAGCGGCTGTCGATGGAGGGCCGTATGACCATCTGCAACATGACCATCGAGGGTGGCGGCCGGGCCGGGATGATCGCACCCGACGACACGACCTTCGAGTGGGTGTCCGGCCGCCCGGCCGCGCCCGATCCGCTGCCCGTGGAGGAGTGGAGGGGGCTCCGCACCGAGGCGGGTGCGACCTTCGACCGCGAGGTCGTGATCGACGCCTCCGAGCTCTCGCCACAGGTCACCTGGGGCACCACACCGGGGATGGTCGTCGACGTGACCGGCACCGTTCCGGAGCCGAGCGGCGACAGCGACGAGCGGGCGCTCCAGTACATGGACCTCGAGCCCGGCACTCCGATGGCGGATATCCGCCTCGACCGCGTCTTCATCGGTTCCTGCACGAACTCGCGCATCGGCGACCTGCGCGAGGCCGCCGAGGTGGTGCGCGGGCGGCGCGTGGCCGCGGGGCTGGACGCGATGGTGGTCCCGGGCTCGCAGCAGGTGAAGGCGGAGGCGGAGCGGGAGGGCCTGGATGCCGTCTTTCGGGCCGCGGGCTTCGACTGGCGCTCGGCCGGCTGCTCCATGTGCCTGGGGATGAACCCCGACATCGCCGCACCCGGGGAGCGTGTGGCCTCCACCTCGAACCGCAACTTCGAGGGGCGTCAGGGCCGGGGCGCCCGCTCCCACCTGGTCAGTCCGAAGATGGCCGCCGCGGCGGCCATCGAGGGGCACTTCGTCGACATCCGGGGGTGGGAGTGATGGAGCCGGTGGGCGTCATCGAGGGCACGGTGTCGGTGCTCGACAGAAACGACGTCGACACCGATCAGATCATCCCGAAGCAGTTCCTCAAGCGGGTGGAGCGCACGGGCTACGGCGAGTTTCTCTTCCACGACTGGTCCAAGGACACGAGCTGGGATCTGCCCTCGAACCCGATTCTGGCCACCGGCCGCAACTTCGGCTGCGGGTCGTCGCGGGAGCACGCGCCCTGGGCGCTGGAGGACTACGGCTTCAGGGCGATCGTCGCGCCGAGCTTCGCCGACATCTTCTATTCGAACTGCACGAAGATCGGCCTTCTCCCGGTGGAGCTGGGAGAGGACGACGTGCGCGAGCTGATGGCGGCCGGCCACGCCCGCGTCGACCTGGAGGAGCAGGAGGTCTCGTTCGCGGGGCGCCAGGTGCCGTTCGACATCGACCCGGAGACCGCCCGGCGGCTGCTCGAGGGTCTGGACGACATCGGCGTGACGCTTCAGCAGCAGGAGGCGATCGACCGCTACGAGACCGAGCGCGAGCGCAGCGGGCCGGTGACCAGCGGCTTGTGACGCGCGACTGGGACGCCGCCACGTACGACCGGGTCTCGACACCCCTGGTCGAGCTGGCGCGGCCCGTGCTGGAGCGCCTCGACCTGCGGGGCGACGAGACCGTGCTCGACGCCGGGTGCGGCTCGGGGCGGGTGACGCTGTTGCTGCTCGAGCGGCTCCCCGCCGGGCACGTGATCGCTGTGGACTCGGCGCCTTCGATGGTCGAGCACGCCCGCGAGGCCCTCGGCGAGCGTGCGACGGTGCTGCAGGCCAGCCTGACCGAGCTGGAGCTCGAACGGGCGGTCGACGCGGTCTTCTCCACCGCGGTGTTCCACTGGATCGCCGACCACGAGCGGCTGTTCTCCCGCATGTTCGCTGCGCTCCGCCCCGGCGGCCGGCTGGTGGCTCAATGCGGCGGGGCGGGCAACGTCGAGCGCTTTCACCATGCGGCGAAAGCCGCAGCCGCCGACCCGCCCTACGCGGAGCACCTGGCCGGCTGGCAAGGGCCCTGGAACTTCGCCGGCGCCGACGAGACCGCCGGGCGCCTGCGGGCCGCCGGCTTCGAGGCGGTGGCGACCTGGCTGGAGGAGGCACCGGTACGGCCGTCGGACCCGACCCACTACCTGAGAACGATCTGCCTCGGCCCTCACCTCGAGCGGCTGCCAGAGGAGCTCCGAGGCGGCTACGTGGAGGCGGTGCTGGAGCGCTCGGGCGCGGAAATCGACTACGTGCGCCTGAACATGGTGGCCCGGCGTCCGTAGCTCGTGGTGTGACAGTCTCCGCGCGTGCGTCCGCCTCGGCATCGCCGAGCACCTGCTGAGCTACTGGGGCACGAACGGCGGTTGGGCACGCCCCGCCGCGACGTGCCGCTGTACGTCGGCTCGTCGTCGGACGACGTCCGCCTCGAGGCGACGACGCTCGTCCGCTGAGCGGCTAGAACCAGTCGCCGAGATCCGGCGGCGCCCAGCGCTTCAGAAGGATCTCGGCGGGCAGTGTGAAGAACCACACGGCCACCGCCAGTACCGAGCTCACGAAGGCCACCGGTGTCGAGAGGTAGAGGAACAGGACCACCTCCAACGCGCTGACGAGGCCGCCCAGAGCAGGCCGATTCCGATGAAGCCGTACTCCATGGCGGCAAGCAGGGACACGTTCTGGAGATGCGCCACCCAGTAGGGCCGTGGGGAGGGCGTCTCCTGAGTCACGGCACGCGATCGTATGGGAGAGTTCCCGCCTCGTGGCGGCGAAAATCGTGCTTCTGCCCGGGGACGGGATCGGCCCCGAGATCATGGCGGCCGCCCGCGAGCTGCTGGCCGCCGTCGGCGACTTCCGGCTCGAGGAGCATCCCCTGGGCGGCGCCTCGATCGACGAGCACGGGAGTGCGTTGACCGACGAGGTGCTCGCCGCCTGCCGCGACGCAGACGCCGTGCTGCTGGCCGCGGTGGGCGGGCCCAAGTGGGACCTGGCGGCAGCCAGTGATCCGGGCGCTCCGCGTCCGGAGCAGGGCCTCCTGGGGCTGCGCAAGGGACTGGGCCTGTTCGCCAACCTGCGCCCGGTGCGGCCCAGCCCGGCGCTGCTCGACGCCAGCCCGCTCAAGCGGGAGCGGATCGAGGGCACGGACCTGGTGGTCGTGCGGGAGCTCACCGGCGGCATCTACTTCGGCGACAAGGGCACCGACGGCGATACCGCGCACGACACCTGCGTCTACAGCGAGGGCGAGGTCGAGCGCATCGCGCGCGTGGCCTTCTCCCTGGCCCGGCGGAAGGTCACGAGCGTCGACAAGGCCAACGTCCTCGAGACCTCCCGGCTGTGGCGGCGGGTGGTGGAGCGGGTGGGGGCGGACCAGGACACGCCCCTGGAGCACATGCTGGTCGACAACGCCGCGATGCAGATCGTCTCCCGGCCCGCCGACTTCGACGTCCTGCTGACCGAGAACATGTTCGGCGACATCCTGAGCGACGAGGCAGCGATGCTCACCGGGTCGCTGGGCATGCTCCCCAGCGCCTCGCTCGGGGAGGCGGGGCCGGGCCTGTTCGAGCCCGTGCACGGCTCCGCGCCCGACATCGTGGGCACCGGGACGGCCAACCCGCTGGCCATGTTCGGCTCGGTGGCTCTGATGCTGCGCCACGGACTGGGGAGGGAGGACGACGCGTCTGCCCTAGAATCGGCCATCGATCGCGCGCTCGGAGATGGCCTGCGGACTCCGGACCTGGGCGGCGATGCCGGAACAGAGGCCGCCACCCGGGCGGTGCTCGCAAACCTCTAGGAGCAGTACGTGAACACCGCGGACCTCATCTGGCTGAACGGGGAGTTCGTCGCCTGGGAGGACGCGAAGGTACACGTACTCACGCATGCCCTGCACTACGGGACCGGGGTGTTCGAGGGCATCCGCGCGTACGAGACCGAGCGCGGCACCGCGATCTTCCGCCATCAGGAGCACCTGCGGCGACTCGAGGACTCGGCTCGGCTGTACTACATGGACCTTCCCTTCAGCCGCGAGCAGATCCGTGAGGCCACGCACGAGCTGATCTCACGCAACGGCTTCAAGAGCTGCTACATCCGGCCGCTGGTCTACCGCGGCTACGGCCCGATGGGCCTCAACCCGCTCGACAACCCGGTCGAGGCGATGGTGGCCGTTTGGGAGTGGGGGGCCTACCTGGGCGAAGAGGGCAAGAAGAACGGCGTGCGGGCCCGGGTCTCCTCGTACCGGCGCATCTCCTCGGACTCGCTGATCCCGCACTCCAAGGCCTCGGGGCAGTACCTCAACTCGGTGCTGGCCAAGATCGAGTCGCTCAAGGCGGGCTACGAGGAGGCCATCCTGCTCGACGACAAGGGATACGTCTGCGAAGGCACGGGGGAGAACATCTTCTTGATCAAGGACGGCGTGATCACCACGCCGCCGCAGGCCGCCGCGATCCTCGACGGCATCAACCGCAAGTCCGCCATGCAGATCGCTCGTGATCTCGGCTACGAGGTGGTGGAGCGGAACGTCGCGCGCGCGGAGGTGGCACTCGCCGACGAGGTCTTCCTCACCGGCACGGCCGCCGAGCTCACGCCCCTGCGCGAGATCGACGACATCGAGATCGGCCCGCCGGGGCCGATCACGCGCGAGATCCAGGGCCTTTTCGACGACGCGCTCCACGGCCGTGCGCCGCAGTACGCGGAGTGGCTCGACGTGGTGCCGGTACCGTCCGAGGCGTGAACGCCCTGAGCGCAAGCGGCCGGCTCGGCCGGCCGCGCAGCGAGGATGTTGGGATCACGGTCTACGACACCACCCTGCGTGACGGCATGCAGGGGGAGGGGATGTCGCTGTCGGTGGACGAGAAGGTCCGGGTGGCGCACGCCCTCGACGACCTGGGCGTCCACCTGATCGAGGCGGGCTTCCCGGCCTCCAATCCCAAGGAGGAGGCCGTGTTCGACCTTCTCTCGCGGGAGAGCTTCGACAACGCCGAGGTGGTCGCGTTCGGGATGACCCGGCGCCGTGGCAGCTCGGCCGCCGACGACGCCGGGCTGCGCCTGCTGGCCGACTCCTTCGCGCCGGTCTGCACGCTGGTGGGCAAGACCTGGTCGCTGCACCTGGAGAAGGTCACGCAGGTGGATCCGGAGGAGAACCTGCGCATGATCTCCGACTCGGTCGCGTTCCTGCTCGGTCAGGGCAAGCGCGTGATCTACGACGCCGAGCATTTCTTCGACAGCTATCGCGCCGACCCCGCCTACGCGCTGCGCTGCCTGCGGGCGGCGGCCGAGGCCGGGGCCGAGAACGTGACGCTCTGCGACACCAACGGCTCGTCGCTGCCCGGCGAGGTGGCCGAGGCGACCGACCGGGTGGTGGCCGAGCTCGACGGGGTCGAGGTCGGGATCCACACCCACGACGACGCCGGCTGCGGCGTGGCCAACACGCTGGTGGCGGTGGAGCGGGGAGCGCGGCTGGTACAGGGCACGGTGAACGGCTACGGGGAGCGCTGCGGCAACGCGAACCTGGTGTCGATCCTGCCGGCTCTGGAGCTGAAGCTGGGGCTGCATGCGATCGGGCCCGAGCGGCTGCGGCGGCTCACCGAGACCGCCCACCTCGTGGATGAGCTCTGCAACGTCACGCCGAACCCCAACCAGCCCTACGTCGGCGCCAACGCCTTCGCCCACAAGGGCGGCATGCACGTGGCCGGAGTGAACCGGGACGCCCGGACCTTCGAGCACGTCGACCCAGCGGACATCGGGGCCGACCGCCGCGTGCTGGTCTCAGAGCTGTCCGGCAAGGGCACCGTCCAGGCCCGGGCTGACGTGGACGACGCCGCGGCCGCGCGGGTGGTCGAGCGGGTCAAGGAGCTCGAGCACCGCGGCTACCAGTTCGAGGCCGCGGACGGCTCCTTCGACCTCCTGATCCGCAAGGAGACGGGCGACTACGAGCCGCTGTTCCGGCTCGAGTCATGGCGGGCGATCGTGGAGAAGCGTGAGGACGGGCGCGTGGAGACGGAGGCGACGATCAAGATCTGGGTCGAGGGCGAGCGCTACGTCCGGACGGCGGAGGGCAATGGCCCGGTGCACGCGCTGGACAAGGCGCTGCGCTCCGCGATAGGCGAGCGTTATCCCCACCTGCGCGACATCGAGCTGGTGAACTTCAAGGTCCGGATCCTGGACGAGCGCAAGGGCACCGGCGCGGTTACGCGCGTCCTGCTCGACGCAAGCGACGGCAGCGACACCTGGGGCTCGATCGGTGTCTCTGAGAACATCATCGAGGCGAGCTGGGAGGCCCTCGTCGACTCGCTCGAGGCCGGGATGCTGCCCGGCCGCCCGGCGCCGTCGCGGAGCCGCGCCGCCGTCACGTGACGGAGCTCATCCCGCTGGCCCGGCCGCTGGTCGGGGCGCGCGAGGAGGAGCTCGTCCTGGAGGCCCTTCGCTCGCGGCGGCTGGCGCTCGGCCCGATGCTGCCCGCCTTCGAGCAGGCGCTGGGACGCCGTCTGGGCGCCGGGCACGTGTCGGCCGTCTCGAGCGGCACGGCGGCCCTTCACCTCTCTATCCGGGCGGCGGGCGTTGCCGCCGGGGACGAGGTGGTGACCACTCCGCTCAGCTTCGTGGCCTCGGCCAACTGCCTGCTCTACGAGGGGGCACGGCCCGTGTTCTGCGACATCGACCCCCGCACCCTCAACCTCGACCCCGACGCCGCGGCCGCCGCCGTCGGCGAGCGCACCACCGGCCTGCTGCCGGTGCACCTGTACGGCTACCCGGCCGACATGCCGGCGCTGGAGCGGCTGGCGGCGGGGCGCGATCTCTGGATCGTGGAGGACGCCTGCGAGGCCCTGGGAGCGGTCCACGCCGACGGGATGGCGGTGGGCGCCCGCGGGCACCTCTCCACCTTCGGCTTCTACCCGAACAAGCAGCTGACCACCGGCGAGGGGGGCGCGGTGGTGTGCCCCGGCATCGCGGCCAAGGAGCGGATCGACTCCGAGCGCAACCAGGGCCGGGCGCCCGACATGGGCTGGCTCGACCACGACCGGCTCGGCTTCAACTACCGGCTCGACGACCTCTCCTGCGCCCTGGGCCTGGCCCAGCTCGAGCGGCTCGACGACCTGCTGGCCGCCCGCTCGCGCGTGGCCTCCTGGTACTCGGAGGGGCTGGCCGGCGTGGAGGGGCTCGAGCTTCCCTGTCCCGACCAGGGCGGCGACCGCCGCAGCTGGTTCGTGTACGTGGTCCAGCTGCCGCCGGCGCTCGACCGCGACGAGGCCGTGGAGGCGCTCCGGGAGCGCGGAGTGGACAGCAAGCCGTACCTGCCCGCCATCCACCTGCTCAGCTTCTACCGCGAGCGCTTCGGCCACCGCGAGGGCGAGTTTCCAGTCTGCGAGGACGTATCCCGCCGCTCGCTGGCGCTGCCCTTCTATCCCGAGCTGGGCGAGAGCGGCGTCGAGCGGGTGGTGGAGGCTCTGCGGCAGGTGGTGGCCGCGCCGGCACGGACCTAGCGACCTAGCGAACGTCCTTGACCAGCCCCAGGAAGGCGGGCAGCCCCCGCAGCTGCGGGCGCGAGCCCACCTCGCGATAGCCGGCGGCGGCGTAGAGGGCACGCCCGGGCGCATTGTCGGCGGTGGTGTCGAGGGCCACACAGGGCAGCTTCCGCGAGCGGGCCTGGCGCTCGGCCTCGGCCAGAAGCGCCCGCGCGGCGCCGCGCCGGCGGAAGCGCGGGTCGACCGCGAGCGCATCGATGTAGAACGCCCGCGGCGGCGGGCTGGGCGAGGCCCGGCCGCCGCGCCAGAACAGCCTGAGCGCGCGTGGCCAGTGCCACAGCGGCGCCGCGCGCAGGGCCAGCCACAGGAAGGCCCGCGAGCGCTCGGCCGCCTCCCGGACCGGGAAGGCGGTCATGGCGCCGGCCGGCTCCCCGTCCAGCTCCACCACCCAGATCACCTCGGCGCTCGCCACGGTGCCGGGCTCGCGCACCGCGCGCTGCAGGGTCAGCAGAGCCCGTTCGCGCCCGCCCGCGAAGCGGTCGTACATGTCCACCGCGCTGCGGTGAAGGATCTGGGCGACCACCTCCGCCTCTGCGGGTACGGCCCGCCGGACCCGCGGCCCGGGCACGTCAATTGCCGCTGCGCGCACGACCCTGGATCCTAGGTCGCCCCGCCCGGACAACCCCCTCCGCGCGCAGCCGGCCGAGCCGGCTGCTTGCGGCCAGGCCTAGACTGGCGCCCCCATGGGCCGCTTCGAAGACCCGCAGGACCCGCTCTTCCGCGCGCTGAACACGTCCATCGGGTTCGACCTCCGGCTGGCGCCCTACGACGTGCGCCAGTCGCTGGCCCACGCGCGGATGCTGGCCCACACGGGAATCATCACCGAGGTCGACCTGGAGGCCTTGGAGCGCGGCCTGGACGAGGTGCGGGGGGAGATCGAGGACGGGCGCTTTGCCGTGGACCCGGCCGACGAGGACGTGCACATGGCGATCGAGCGCCGGGTGACCGAGATCGCGGGCCCCGTGGGCGGAAAGCTCCACACGGCGCGCTCGCGCAACGATCAGGTGGCCACCGATGTGGCGCTCCTGGTCCGCGCCCACGCCGAGCGGGCCCAGGCGCTCCTGCTCGAGCTGATGGGCGTGCTCGCCGAGGTCGCCGAGCGTCACCTGGACTGGGCCCTGCCCGGCTACACCCACCTCCAGCGCGCTCAGCCCGTCTACCTGTCGCACCATCTGCTGGCCCACTTCTGGCGCTTCTCCCGCGACCGCGAGCGCTTTGCCCTGTGCAGGGCCGCCACCCGCGAGCTGCCGCTCGGTGCGGGCGCCCTGGCCGGCGTGAACTTCGACACCGACCGGCGCCTGATCGCGGACGAGCTGGGCTTCGACGAGGTCGCCCCGAACTCGCTCGACGCCGTGTCCAACCGCGACTTCGTGCTCGACTACCTCGGCGCGGCCGCCATCTGCGCCACCCATCTGTCGCAGCTCGGCGGCGAGATCGTGCTCTGGTCGAGCGAGGAGTTCGGCTTCTGCGAGGTCGCCGACGCCTTCTCGTCCGGCTCCAGCCTGATGCCGCAGAAGAAGAATCCCGACGCCGCCGAGCTCTTGCGCGCCAAGGCGCCGCGGGTGGTCGGGCGGCTGGTCGGGCTCCACGGCGTCCTGCACGGCCTGCCGCTGACCTACAACAAGGACCTGCAGGAGGACAAGGAACCGCTCTTCGACGCCATCGACACGCTCGAGCTCTGCCTCCGGGTGGCGGCCGCGATGCTCGACAGCACGAGCTTCAGGCGCGAGCGAATGGCGTCGGCGGCCTCCGACGAGCTGATCGCGGCCACCGATGTCGCCGATCTCCTCGTGCGCCGGGGAGTTCCCTTCCGGGAGGCGCACGGCATCGTCGGCGGACTGGTGCGCAGGGCGCTCGACCGCGGAGGACGGCTCTCCGATCTGACCGAGGACGACCTGCGCGAGCTGGCGCCCCAGCTCGACTCCGGCTTCTACGAGCTGCTGGAGCAGGGCGCCTGGCTGGAGTCCAAGGTCTCAGAGGGCGGCACGGCGCTCAGCCGGGTGGAGGATCAGCTGGCGCAGGCCCGAGGCGTTCTCTCCAGGGCGGAGCGGTGAGGCTGGAGCAGAGCTTCTACGCGCGCTCGGTGCACGACGTGGCGCGCGGGCTGATCGGTTGCACGGTCCGCCACGGGGAGACCGCCGGACGCGTGGTGGAGACCGAGAGCTACCACATGGACGAGCCCGCCTGCCACGCGCACGTCGGGCTCACGGGCCGTACGCACACCCTGTTCGGCGAGCCCGGGCGGGCCTACGTCTACTTCTCCTACGGCATACACGCACTCCTCAACGCCGTGGCCGAGCCGGAGGGCACGGGCGCCGCGGTCCTGATCCGGGCCCTCGAGCCGCTGACCGGACTGGACCTGATGCGCGCCCGCCGCGGGCTGGATCGTCCTCAGGACCTATGCTCGGGGCCGGGCAAGCTCACCCAGGCGCTCGGCGTGGGGCTCGAGCTGAACGGGTCATCGCTCACCGAGGGGCCGATCGAGGTGCTCGCCCGGGAGCCGGAGGACCGCGCGCCGCGGATCGTCACCGGCGAGCGCATCGGCATCACCAAGGCCGCCGAGCTTCCCTGGCGCTTCTGCGACGCCGGCAGCGCCCACGTCTCCCGGCCCTGGCCGCCGGGCCTGAGCCCGGCGCGCCGGGCGGCGTAGCTCGGCCGTCGCCCCGGCTAGGAACGGCGGCCCGGGTCACGCCCGGCCGGTGCCTCCATGCGGCGAATCCACTTGAGCGAGTCGCGAGCGTGAGCCGCCCGCAGGGCCTCCATGAGGTGGCGCAGCCAACCGATCCGAATTGCGTAGTCCATCGTCGTCTCCAGAGGTGGGGTGGGGGTGCATTCCTGGAGACGCCACCGGCGGGCCGGGCATTCCCGGCCGCGCCGTGGTCCTCGGCTATCCGGGGCTGCCGGTGCTGGGCGCCACGCCCCCGCCCTGCCCGCCGGAGGCCGGCGGGGGCGTGGGCGCGGGGGCCGGCGTGGGCGCAGGCGTCGGCTCGGGCGCCGGCTGCTGCGGAGGAGCCTGCTGCTCCTGCGGCGCCGGAGTCTGGACCTGCGGCTCTGGAGCGGCCGCGGGCGGCGCGGCCTGTTGCTCCGCGGGCGGAACGGCCGAGGGCGCCACCGGTACGGCCGGCAGCGCGGTACCGCCGCCGTCGTCCTCGTCAGTGTCGTCCTCGGTCTTGCCGGAGGCCGCCTCGCGGGCTTCGCGGATTCCGACCCATGAGCCCATGAAGCTGGCGAAGATCTCCGCCGGATACGTGCCGCCCGCCACGGGACTGCCGCCGAACTCGTACTCCATGGGGATCAGCTTGTCCGCGTAGCCCACCCAGACGGCCACCGTCAGCTCGCCGTTGGATCCCACGAACCAGGCGTCGCCGTAGTTCTCGGTGGTCCCGGTCTTGCCCCAGATGTCCTCGCCGGAGACCTGGGCGGCCTTGCCGGTTCCGCTGCTCACCACCAGCGAGAGCATGTCCTGTGCGGTCTGCCCGGTCTGCTCGTCGAACACCCGCCGCGTCCGCTTGCGGTTCCTGACCTCGAACCCGTCGCCGGCCACCTTGGCAATGCCCACCGGAGCGTTGTTCTCCGGCGCCATCGTGCCCGACACCCGCAGGCCCTTGTTGGCGATGGTCGAGTAGGCGTAGGCCATCTCGAGGGGCGTCACACCCTCCCTGAGGCCGCCCAGCGTCATGGCGGGGTTGGTGGACAGCCGGGTGCGAATTCCCATCAGTCTGGCCAGGCGCGCGATCCGCTTCGTCCCCGTCTGGAGGCCCAGCTCGGCGAACACCGAGTTGTCGGAGGTCGCGGTGGCCGACCAGAGCGAGGCGACGCCGGAGTAGCTGTCCTCGTAGTTGCTGACCGGGAAGACCTCCTTCTTGGAGCCCGGCACGGGGAACTCCTTGGGCTGCGACGCCCAGGTGCTGTTCGGGTCCACGCCGTCCTGCAGCGCGCGCACCAGGATGAAGGGCTTCATTGCGGACCCCGGCTGGCGGTGTCCGTTGGTGGCGAGGTTGAACTGGTTGACGTCGAAGTCCGAACCGCCGACCATCGCCTTCACCTCGCCGGTCTTGTTCTCGACCGCCACCAGCGACACGTCGGGGCCCACGCCACTCACCCGGGCGGCCGCATCCTCCGCGGCCTGCTGAAGGGTGGGGTCGATCGTCGTCTTGACCTTGAGGCCGCCTCCGAACACCACGCCTGGGCCGTAGCGGTCGACCAGCTGCTGGGTCAGCCAGGTCGTGAAGTAAGGCTGCTCGGACTCGACGTCCGGCGGGTCGACTTGGTCTTCCGTGGGCAGGCGCCAGTCGATGGCCTCCTCGTACTCCGCCCGGGTGATCGTGCGCTGCTCGAGCATGCGGTCCAGCACCAGGTTGCGCCGCTGCTTCGCCAGCTTGGGGTTCTGCACCGGGTCGTAGAGCCCGGGGGAGGCGATCATTCCCGCCAACAGCGCCGCCTGGGCCGGCGCGACGTCGATCGCCTCGCGGAGGACGGGATTCAACTCGTCGTCGGGGGCCGCCACGTCCTCGTCCTCGTCGCCATCCCCGAAATAGGTGCGCACCGCGGCCTCGATGCCGTACGCGCCGTTTCCGAAGTACACGGTGTTGAGGTACTGGGTGAGGATCTTGTCCTTGGACCACTCGCGCTCGAGGTGGTAGGAGAGCGCGGCCTCGCGGAGTTTCTGGAACACCGACCGGTCGCCCTGCGCGGAGAGCGCGTTCTTGACGAACTGCTGGGTGATCGTCGAGCCGCCCTGCACCGCGCTGCGCCGCAGCACGTCCTGCCACAGCGCCCTGCCGATCCCCACGTAGTCCACGCCCTCGTGCTCGTAGTAGCGGCGGTCCTCGATCGCGATCACCGCGTTCTTGATGTAGGGCGAGATCTGGCTCTGATCGGCCAGGATGCGGTTCTTGTTGCCGGTGAGCTTGGCGATCTGGCAGCTCCTGCGCCCCGGCTCACGGCATCCGGGACCGTCCTGATAGAGCAGGGAGTTCCGCGCGGCGCGGAACTCGCGCGTGTTCTCGAGCGCCGGCAGGTCGCTGGCGACTGCCATGAGCATTCCGAAGACCGTCGAGACGCCGGCGAGGCAGCCCAGCCCCACGATGATCAGCCCCAGGCGCAGCTTCTTCAGCCGCGGCTTGGGGCGCGGCGGCCCCGGCGCCGGGGGACGGCCGTCGCCTAGGAGAGCCTGACCGCGCGCGGCTGATGGATGAAGAGTTGGCGTCGGCGGCTCTGGCATGACTTGGAGGGCCCCCGGCAGGCTTACCCGCGTTTCGCGGGCGGAACTCGGCGGCGCGGTGCGCCCGCCCGTCACGGTCACGGGCGCCCCGTGGAAGGGGGCACTCTAGCATTGGCCCGATGACGGATTCGGCGGTTGACGCGGCTCGTTTCCTCAGTCGCAATGCCGTTGACGTTCTCCCCGCGGGCCGCCTCGAGCACCAGCTGGGCCGGGGGCAGCCGCTGCGGGTCAAGCTCGGCGTGGACCCCACCACGCCGGACATCCACCTCGGCCACACGGTGGTTCTCAAGAAGCTCAGGGAATTCCAGGACCTGGGGCACACCGCCGTGCTGATCATCGGGGACTACACCGCGCGCGTGGGGGACCCGAGCGGACGCTCCTCGGTCCGGCCGCAGGCCGACCCGGAGCAGATCGACCGGAACGCGGAGACCTACGCCACCCAGGCGTTCAAGGTGCTGGACCGTTCGCGCACGGAGGTCAGGCGCAACGGCGAGTGGCTCGACATGCCGATGGAAGAGCTGTTCGGCCTGGCCCGCTCGTCCACGGTCGCCCAGCTGCTGGAGCGCGACGACTTTGCGCAGCGCTACGGCGCCCGGGAGCCCATCTCCATTCTCGAGCTGCTCTATCCCCTGCTGCAGGGCTACGACTCGGTGGCGATCCGCGCCGACATCGAGCTCGGGGCCACCGACCAGAAGTTCAACGTCCTGCTCGCCCGCGACATCCAGCAGGCCTACGGTGTGGAGCCGCAATCGATCTTGACCGTGCCGATCCTCCCGGGGATCGACGGGGTGCAGAAGATGTCGAAGTCTCTCGGCAACCACGTCGGGGTGGACGATCCGCCCGACGACATGTACGGGAAGCTGATGCGGGTACCGGACGATGCGATGCCCACCTACTACGCCCTTCTGCTCGACGGGCCGCCGGACCAGGGCCTCGCGGCCCGGGACGCCAAGCGGGCCATGGCCCGGGCCCTGACCGCCCGCTTCCACGGCGAGGAGGCGGCCGCGGCGGCCGAGGAGCGCTTCGACACGGTCCACGTGCGGCACGAGCTCCCGGACGAACTCGAGGAGCATGCCTTCGACGGTGAGCGGGAGTCCGTGCACCTCCCCGCGCTTCTCGCGGAGGCGTTCGGGATCTCGCGGTCCGAGGGACGCCGCCTGCTGGCCCAGGCCGGCGTGAAGCTGGACGGCGAGGTCATTGGCGAGGACCAGCTCGACCTCCCGGCCGAGAGCCTGGACGGCGCGGTCATCCAGGTGGGCCGGCGCCGCTTCAGGCGGCTCCGCCGGCGCTGATCTTGGTCCCGGGCCCTGGAAAGACGGCCTCCGGACTGCTACGATCGCTGGTCGCGCTTCGGCGCGGACGGTATCCCGACCCTCCGAAGGCGCACGGTCTTTGAAAACTCAGCAGTACGCGCGATCATTCAAGCCGCCCGCAAGCAGAGCTTGCACCGCGGCGATCGCGTCCAGGTTCGAACCCCGCGCCGGCGCGCTGAACGCAACCCGGCACGGGGCCTGAACAGACCCGTCAAGTCCGCCATCTCGCAGGTGTACGCGAGGGCGACACGACTTGACAACTCTCAATGATCTGACAGTGGAACCGGCCTTCGTGGAGTTTCCTCCGCGCCGGCTGGATTGAAACCACGCCAGACTTTCATGGAGAGTTTGATCCTGGCTCAGGACGAACGCTGGCGGCGTGCTTAACACATGCAAGTGGAGCGACGAACCAGGCTTCGGCCTGGGGCAGAGCCGCGAACGGGTGAGTAACACGTGGGTAACCTGCCCCGACGATCGGGACAACCCGGGGAAACCCGGGCTAATACCGAATGTGCTCCTCTCACGCAAGTGAGAGGTGGAAAGGAAGCTTCGGCCTCCGCATCGGGATGGGCCCGCGGCCCATTAGCTTGTTGGTGAGGTAAAGGCTCACCAAGGCTGCGATGGGTAGCTGGTCTGAGAGGACGATCAGCCACACTGGGACTGAGACACGGCCCAGACTCCTACGGGAGGCAGCAGTGGGGAATCTTGCGCAATGCGCGAAAGCGTGACGCAGCAACGCCGCGTGGGGGAAGAAGGCCTTCGGGTTGTAAACCCCTTTCAGGAGGGACGAAGCTCGGGCGGTGAACAGCCGACCCGTGTGACGGTACCTCCACAAGAAGCCCCGGCTAACTACGTGCCAGCAGCCGCGGTAATACGTAGGGGGCAAGCGTTGTCCGGAATCATTGGGCGTAAAGCGCGTGTAGGCGGTCCGATCAGTCGGCTGTGAAAGTCCAGGGCTCAACCCTGGGATGCCGGTCGATACTGTCGGGCTAGAGTCCGGAAGAGGCGAGTGGAATTCCCGGTGTAGCGGTGAAATGCGCAGATATCGGGAGGAACACCAATGGCGAAGGCAGCTCGCTGGGACGGTACTGACGCTGAGACGCGAAAGCGTGGGGAGCAAACAGGATTAGATACCCTGGTAGTCCACGCCGTAAACGATGGGCACTAGGTGTGGGAGGTGTCGACTCCTCCCGTGCCGCAGCTAACGCATTAAGTGCCCCGCCTGGGGAGTACGGCCGCAAGGCTAAAACTCAAAGGAATTGACGGGGACCCGCACAAGCAGCGGAGCATGTGGTTTAATTCGACGCAACGCGAAGAACCTTACCTGGGTTTGACATGTTCTTGACCGCCGTGGAAACACGGTTTCTCTTAGGAGCAGGATCACAGGTGGTGCATGGCTGTCGTCAGCTCGTGTCGTGAGATGTTGGGTTAAGTCCCGCAACGAGCGCAACCCCTGTCGCATGTTGCCAGCATTTAGTTGGGGACTCATGCGAGACTGCCGGTGACAAACCGGAGGAAGGTGGGGACGACGTCAAGTCATCATGCCCCTTATGTCCAGGGCTACACACGTGCTACATTGGCCGGTACAGAGGGCTGCGATGCCGCGAGGCGGAGCGAATCCCAAAAAGCCGGTCTCGGTTCGGATTGGAGGCTGAAACTCGCCCCCATGAAGGCGGAGTTGCTAGTAATCCCGGATCAGCAACGCCGGGGTGAATACGTTCCCGGGTCTTGTACACACCGCCCGTCACACCACGAAAGCGGGCAACACCCGAAGCCGGTGACCCAACCCTTGGGAGGGAGCCGTCGAAGGTGGGGCTCGTGATTGGGGTGAAGTCGTAACAAGGTAGCCGTACCGGAAGGTGCGGCTGGATCACCTCCTTTCTAGGGAGCTCTAAACAGAGCCGGCCGCCGGCCCATCTGGGCGGGTGGCGCCTCTAGAACGTCGACCGAACCTGGTCGGGCTCGCGTCCTCGGACGCGTGCCTGCGTACTGCTGAGTTTTGAGAGACCAGCCGGGGCGTCCCCCCGGTTGCGCCCTCGCCGGACCTTGAAAACCGCATAGTTGGCCAAACAACAACAACGGAAGATCACCGTTGTCGCCGGCCTTGGCGCAAGCTACGGCCGGCTATCAACGATCACCGTCAAGATAAGAAGGGCACACGGTGGATGCCTTGGCATCAGGAGTCGAAGAAGGGCGTGGACGGCTGCGATAAGCCGCGGTGAGCTGCTGAACAGGCTTTGACCCGCGGATACCCGAATGGGGAAACCCGGCACCGGTAATGCGGTGTCATCCCGCGCTGAATACATAGGCGCGGCGAGGGCAAGCGAGGGAACTGAAACATCTCAGTACCTCGAGGAAAGGAAATCAACCGAGACTCCCCGAGTAGTGGCGAGCGAAAGGGGATCAGCCCAAACCCGGCAGGTGTAAGCGGACACGCGTTGCCTGCTGGGGGTTGTAGGACGTGCTTTCCGGGTCGTGTCCGGCCCGGCGGGAGTCACAAAGCCATTCGTTAGCCGAAGACCCGTGGAACACAGGCACCACAGCGGGTAACAGTCCCGTAGGCGAAAGCGGATGGCCTCTCGAAGCACGTTCCTGAGTAGGACCGCACCCGTGAAACGCGGTCCGAATCCGGGGGGACCACCCTCCAAGGCTAAGTACTCCCTGATGACCGATAGCGGACTAGTACCGTGAGGGAAAGGTGAAAAGTACCCCAGAAGGGGAGTGAAATAGTACCTGAAACCGCGTGCCTACAAGCGGTCGGAGCATTCCTCTGGAATGTGACGGCGTGCTTTTTGCATAACGAGCCGGCGAGTTACTCGTCCCTGGCAAGGTTAAGCGATGAGCGGAGCCGCAGCGAAAGCGAGTCCGAACAGGGCGATTCAGTCAGAGGCGGTAGACCCGAAACCGGGCGAGCTACCCATGGGCAGGCTGAAGCGGGGGTAAGACCCCGTGAAGGGCCGAACCGACCTAGGTTAAAAACTGGGCGGATGACCTGTGGGTCGGAGTGAAAGGCTAATCAAGCCCGGAGATATCTGGTTCTCTCCGAAATATATTTAGGTATAGCCTCCGGCCATACCTGACGGCCGTAGAGCACTGCTTGGACTAGGGGCCCTACCAGGTTACCGACTTCAGGCAAACTCCGAAGACCGTCAGGCGTACCCGGGGAGTCAGCTTGCGGGGGATAAACTTCGTAGGCAAGAGGGGAACAACCCAGACCGCCAGCTAAGGTCCCTAAGTACTGGCTAAGTGGAAAACGATGTTCGAGTGCCGAGACAACCAGGAGGTTGGCTTAGAGGCAGCCATCCTTGAAAGAGTGCGTAACAGCTCACTGGTCAAGTGTTCGGGCGCGGAAAATGTAACGGGGCTCAAGCCAGTCACCGAAGCTGCGGGCGTGCGCGATCCTTCGGGTTCGCGGGCGCGGTAGGAGAGCGTTCTTAGGCTTGCGAAGCGGCGGGGGAACCCAGCCGTGGAGGCTTGAGAAGCGAGAATGCCGGCGTGAGTAACGAAAGAGGGGTGAGAATCCCCTCCACCGATTGTCCAAGGTTTCCTGAGCAACGCTCTTCGGCTCAGGGTCAGTCGGGACCTAAGGCGAGGCCGAAAGGCGTAGCCGATGGCCAACGGGTTGATATTCCCGTACCACGTCGCGTCCGTTATGACCGATGGGGGGACGAGGAAGGCTAAGGGAGCCCCGCCGACGGTTGCGCGGGGGTAAGCATGTAGCCAGGGCACCCAGGAAAATCCGGGAGCCCGTCACGGTGAGGTGCGATGCCAGCTGGCCGGAAGGCCGGCGAGTCCCTGAGGCCATGCCTCCAAGAAAATCCTCTAGGCAGGACGTGCGTGCCCGTACCAAAACCGACACAGGTGGACAGGTAGAGCATACTTAGGTGATCGAGATAACCCTCGTTAAGGAACTCGGCAAAATGGCCCCGTAACTTCGGGAGAAGGGGCGCCCCGGTAGGGTGATGCGACTTTATTGCTCGCGGAGCCCGAGGGGGCCGCAGTGAATTGGCCCAACCGACTGTTTACCAAAAACACAGGTCTCTGCTAAGTCGCAAGACGACGTATAGGGGCTGACGCCTGCCCGGTGCCGGAAGGTTACGTGGAGAGGTTAGTCGCTTCGGCGGCAAAGCTTTGAAACTAAGCCCCGGTAAACGGCGGCGGTAACTATAACCGTCCTAAGGTAGCGAAATTCCTTGTCGGGTAAGTTCCGACCTGCACGAATGGCGTAACGAGTTGGGCGCTGTCTCAACGAGGGGCTCGGTGAAATCGCAGTCTCGGTGAAGATGCCGAGTACCCGCGGCAAGACGGAAAGACCCCGTGAACCTTTACTACAGCTTGATATTGGAGTCTGAGGCACCTCGCTCAGGATAGGTGGGAGGCTGTGAAGCGTGGGCTGCGGCCCTCGTGGAGCCACCCTTGAGATACCACCCTTGGTGTCTCGGGCTTCTAACACCGCGCCGTGAATCCGGGCGGTGAACAGTGTCAGGTGGGTAGTTTGACTGGGGCGGTCGCCTCCCAAAATGTAACGGAGGCGCGCAAAGGTTCCCTCAGTACGGTTGGAAATCGTGCGCAGAGTGTAAAGGCAACAAGGGAGCTTGACTGCGAGACAGACATGTCGAGCAGGTGCGAAAGCAGGCCTTAGTGATCCGGCGGTAGCAAGTGGAAGCGCCGTCGCTCAACGGATAAAAGGTACTCCGGGGATAACAGGCTTATCGGGCCCAAGAGTCCACATCGACGGCCCGGTTTGGCACCTCGATGTCGGCTCGTCGCATCCTGGGGCTGTAGTCGGTCCCAAGGGTTGGGCTGTTCGCCCATTAAAGCGGTACGCGAGCTGGGTTCAGAACGTCGTGAGACAGTTCGGTCCCTATCTGCCGTGGGCGTTGGAGAGTTGAGGGGAGTCGTCCCTAGTACGAGAGGACCGGGACGAACGCACCTCTGGTGTACCAGTTGTCCCGCCAGGGGCACTGCTGGTTAGCTACGTGCGGATCGGATAACCGCTGAAGGCATCTAAGCGGGAAGCCGACCTCGAGATGAGCTCTCCCATCCCCTTGAGGGAGTAAGACCCCTGGAAGACCACCAGGTGATAGGCCGGATGTGTACGCGCAGCGATGCGCTCAGCAGACCGGTACTAATGGTTCGAGGGCTTGACGGACTTTCGTGATCTTCCGGACGTCTTCGGACGTCTGTGGTGCGGCCGGCTGTGCGGTTTTCAAGGGCCCGGTGGGGGCCTGGTCTCGCCACCTCTCGGTGGCGATAGCGAGGGGGATACACCTCTTCCCATTCCGAACAGAGAAGTTAAGCCCCTCAGCGCCGATGGTACTTGGGCCTCGCGGTCCTGGGAGAGTAGGTCGCCGCCGGTTCTTCTCAGGGCCGCCTCCGCCTCGGAGGCGGCCCTTTCTTCGTTCGGGCGCGCTGGGGCGAGCGCTCGGGGCCTCACTAGACTCCTGCGCCGTCATGGCCCTTCCACTCGCAATCTCGACTCTGGGAATCGTGTTGATCGCCGTCGGGGTGATCGTCCTGATCGTCTTCGTCCTCGGCCTGCTCGGCGCACAGGCCCGAGACCGTCGCGTGGCGCCCCACTGGGAGGAGCACGTGCACGCCGCCGACCAGGCACTCGAGCAGGCTCGCGCCGCCGACCGGGGCTGGCACCGCGAGGCCATGGAGCAGGCGGCCCGGGAGGCGCTGGAGGAGTCGCGGCCGGGCTGGCGCTACCGCGACCTGCACCTCGTCCTGGTCGACGACCAGCCCGGGGCTCAGGAGGACCGCGCCCAGTTCGTGGCCATGGGCGACGACGGCGAGGTGCGTGTCGTCCTGGGCCGCCACCACGACCGGTGGATCGCCGAACAGGTCGAGTAGCCGGCAGGTGACCGGGGAGGGGGTCGCCGCGAAGTCCGTGGCCGAGCTCGTCCCGGGGTTCGAGGCCGAGAACGATCTGGAGCGGGCGCTGTCCCGCGATCCGGTGATCTTGCGAGGGCTGGCCTGGGGCAAGCCGCGGCGCGGCCACCCGGAGGGGGCGGTGGGCGCGCACGTCCGCGACCTGCTGGCCACCATCGAGCTCTGGGGCGAGAGCGGACGGCGGCGAAGCGAACTGCGCTTTCTGGCCCTGGTCCACGACTCGCTCAAGTCCGAGGTGTCGCAGCTGCGGCCGAAGTCAGGCGAAAACCATCACGCAATGCGGGCGAGGCGCTTTGCCGAGCGCTACACCGACGACGAGCGGCTGCTCGCCGTCATCGAACTCCACGACCGGCCCTACAACCTGTGGCGCCGCCGGCCCCGGCGCCGCACGCTGGATGAGCGCGAGATCGAGCGCATCATCGAGCGGCTGCCGGACCTCGACCTCTTCACGCGCTTTCTGGAGCTGGACTGCTCGACCGAGGGCAAGGACCCCGAGCCGGTCCGCTGGTTCGAGGAGGAGCTCGAGAGCCGGGGGCTGCGGGCGCCCTAGCCGCGTCCCGGCGCCGGTCCTATAGACCGAGGCAGAGCTGCTCGGCCGGCGCTGGAGCCCCGGCGCGGGCTCGCCGGGCGGGGACGGAGAGCCGCGCGCGGGGAGCGTCGTCGAGGCTGCGCCCGCATTCCGCGGGAGGGGGCCGCCGGGCCGCGGGGGTCGCGACCGGCATGGCGCCGGCCGGCCCACCCGCGACGGTGCGGCGGTCCGCAGCCCGCGCGGCCCTGAGGCCCGCGCCTCCCAGCTGCGGTGTGTGGCCAGGAGCGTCGGCCGGGGCGCCCGCGGCAGCCGTGGCGCCTTGTGCGCCCAGGCGGTACTCGCCGAGGGTGGAGAACTCGACGATTAGGTCGAGCGCGGTGCCGATCTGCTCTCTGAACCGGGGGAACATGCGTTCGGAAAGGTACGAGCGCGGTCGGATGGAACCCTGGAAATCGTGCAACTTCCGTTGCAGGGCACATCAGCGGCCCGCCGCCGCCGGCCCTAAGCTCAGATCCATGGGCGCCCCCTTCCGGCACCGCATCCGGGTTCGCTACTCGGAGTGCGACCAGCAGGGGGTCGTCTTCTATCCGCACTACCTCGCCTGGTTCGACATCGCGATGACCGAGCTCTTCCGCGCCGGAGGTCATCCCTACGGCGAGATGACCGCAGCCGGGGTGGACATGGTGGTGGCCGAGGCGGGGCTGCGCTACCTCGGCTCGGCCCGCTTCGACGACGAGGTCGAGCTCACCGCCGCCGTCCAGCGCCTGGGCTCCACCTCGATCACCACCCGGCTGGCGGTCGAACGGGTGGAGGACGGCGCGCAGCTGGCCGAGGGCGAGCTCCGGCACGTGTTCATCCAGCTCGCCACCATGGAGAAGACCCCGATTCCGGGCCGGCTGCGGCGCGCGCTCGAGCCCTTTATGCCCGACGCAGCCACTGTCGAACGATGATTCACCTCCGCATCGTCGCGCCGGGGGAGGCGGCCCACCACGCTCTCGAGCTGCTCTGCGAGTCCCCGTCGGTGCTGAACGTGGTGCATCTTCGCCACGCGTCCCACAAGCCCCGGGGCGACGTGATCCTCTGCGACGTGACCCGCGAGGACGCCAGCGTGATCATCAGTGACCTCAAGGAGCTCGACATCCCGCGCACCGGGTCCATCGCCATCGAGCACATCGACACCTCGATCTCGGATGCAGCGGTGGCCGCCGAGGAGGCCGCCAGTGGGCTGCCGTCGGACGCCGTCATCTGGGAGGAGGTTGAGGCGCGCACCTCCGAGGACACCGAGCTCTCCTTCAGCTTCGTGATGTTCATGATCGCCGCGATGCAGATCGCGGTGGTGGGCATCGTGATCGACTCGCCCATCCTGATCGTCGGCGCGATGGTGGTGGGACCCGAGTTCGGACCGCTGGCGGCGATCAGCGTCGCGCTTGTGGAAAAACGGCCGGCGCTCGCCCGTCGCTCGCTTCACGCGCTCGCGGTGGGCTTCCCGATCGGGACGCTATGCGCGTTCGGCACCACGGTGGTCATGCGCGCCCTCGAGGTGGACGCGTTCGTGGCCTACGAACAGACGACGCACCCCTTCACCGACTTCATCTCCAACCCGGACACGCTCAGCTTCTTCGTCGCCCTGGTGGCCGGCGGTGCCGGCGTGCTGTCACTGACATCGGCGAAGTCGGGCGCTCTCGTGGGTGTGCTGGTCTCGGTGACCACCATTCCCGCGGCCTCGAACATCGGCCTGGCGGCGGCCTACGGCGACTGGGACCGCGCCACCGGCGCCGCGGCTCAGCTCGGCATAAACCTGGTCGCGATCGTGCTCGCCGGCGTGGTCACGCTGTTCATCCAGCGCCGGTACTACGTGGTCCGCCGGCGCCGCCACCTCAGCCATCCGGCCCGGCAAGCCGCCGGACTTCCGATGGGACGCAGTGCGCGCGCTGCCCACAAGGGCCGCAGGGGCGAGGAGGAGGCCGCAGAGACTCGGCCGATGGGCGGCGGCTAGGACGGGTGTACTAGAGCGAGGACCAGATGTCGATCTTCGTGCGGACGCGGCCGATCACCTCGGCCGTGAACTCGCTGGAGCTCGCGTGGCCGCCGAGGTCGGGCGTCCGCACGCCCGTCGCGGTCGCCTCCAGCACCCCCTCGTAAACGGCCCGCGAGGCGGTGTCGCAGCCCTCGTGCCCGAGGCCGCCGGCGTACTGCAGCAACGCGGCCGCCGCCAGGATCATGGCCATCGGGTTGGCGATGTCCTTGCCCAGCAGCGCCGGGGCGGTGCCGTGCGGAGCCTCCGCCATCACGGCCGAGGGCTCGTAGTCCTCGTCGAACGCTAGGAGCACCGACTCGGCGCCGGCGATAGAGCCGAACATCGGCATGACCAGATCGGAGAGACAGTCGCCATCGCGGTTGAGCGCGGGGATGACCAGGGGCGCGTCGGCCGCGCCGGAGATGAGGCCCGCGTATGTCGCGTCGATCAGCACCGGGTTGTAGGGCACCTCGGGATGGCGCTCGGAGGCGGCGTCGAGCTCCTCCTTGAGCATGCCCTCGTAGACCGGGCTGACCGTCCATTTGGGTCCGCCGTAGACGCGACCGTGGATGCGGGCCGCTGTCCGGAAGCTGTACTCGGCAACCGCCCGGCAGACGCTGCGCGAGATCCTCTCGGTGCGGAACGCGATCTCGTCGCCGTCGCTGGTCTCCCGCCACTGCTCCGCCCCGTAAGCGTCGCCCACCGCCATGCGCACCACCGCGATCGGGTAATGCACGCCCGCCACGGGGGTCACGCCGGGGATGCGGCGTCCGGTGCGGATGATCACCTTGCCGTCCATCGCCTCGCGCAGGAGCCGGTTGGGGCTGCCCACGTCGTCGGCGCCCTCGGGGGTGATGGTGGCCGCCTTGAGGCCGAACTTCGCCTCGCGGAGCGCGCCCGCCGCGCTGGTCACCACCTCGTTGCGGGTGCGGCGGCGGTTGCCGAGCGAGAGGTCGTAGTGCTCGAGCTCCACCGGCACCCGAGTCACGGCCGGGTCGAGCACCCGCAGGGATTGCTCCAGCAGCTCCTGGCCGGTCTCGTCGCCCTCGAGGACGATGATCCGCAGGACTTCGGCTTCCGCCTCGCGGGAGGGCGCGGGCTGGCCCGCGCCGGACCGATCATCATTCTCTGCCATGTCCGCGCAATCTACCTCTCGCTGCAGCTGGTGCGACCGCCCGGTCGAGGCCCACGACGGCTGGCGCGCCGAGGAGCTGCCGGGTGAGCGGAGGGCGGCGTTCTGCCGGCTCGAGCACGTCGTGCCCTGGGAGCTTCAGGGCGCTCACTGGGAGGCGGGCACGATCGAGCGGTCCTCGGGGCTGGAGGACCCGATCGAAAGCTGCGCGCACTGCGGCGCCGAGCTGGGCGAAGTGCGCGTACTGGTCATTCGCCACCGCGGGGAGCACCGAATCCCGGACTGCTTCTGCTCGGCCGCGCACATGGCCGAGTGGGCGAAGTCAGGAGGGCGCTGGGGCTAGATGGTTGGTTCCGAATCCGCGTGCCCGCGGGGGCGCGCCAGGCCGAGCTGGGCGGCGACCGCGGACGAAGCCGATAGTCACAGCACTATCGGCGAGGACGTGGGTACCGATCCAGCGAAGGCCGTGCGCGAGGGCCCGGGCTGGCCCGGGCCGGAGCGAGGGTATCTGCGCGTCATCCGTGGGTGCGGGGGTTTGGGATCAGCCATCTAATCCCAGCTCGCCGGCCCGCTCCTCCATGGCGGCGATGAGGAAGGCGACGTGCTCGTCGAACTCGACGCCCAGCTCCTCGGCGCCCGCCCGGACCTCGTCGCGGTTGACCCCGGCCGCGAAGCTCGGCTGCTTCAGCTTCTTCTTGACCGACTTGGGGGTCATTCCCTCCACGCCGGTGGGGCGCACCAGGGCGCAGGCGGCGATGAAGCCCGACAGCTCGTCCACCGCGTACAGCGTCTTGGCCATTTGCGTCTCCCGGGGTACGCCCAGGAAGGTCGCATGCCCGGCCACGGCGTCGATCAGCTCCTGCGGGTAGCCCCTCTCCTCGAACAGCGCGAGCGCCTTGCGCGGGTGACCGGTCTCGAGGTCGGGGTAGCGCTCGTAGTCGAGGTCGTGCAGCAAGCCGGTGACGCCGTAGAGCTCCTCGTCCTCGCCGAAGCGGCGGGCGTAGGCCCGCATGCCGGTTTCAACGCCGAGGAGATGCTTGCGCAGGGACTCGCTCTGCACCCATTCTTCGACCAGGCTCCAGGCTTCCTCGCGGGAGGGCGCGGGCCGGCCCGCGCCGGATCGAGGGCTGTCCTCGCGGGAAGGTGCCATTGCCGGGCAGGGTATCCGCATGGCGACCCGAATTTCCTGCGTGGTGGCCTTCGATACCCTTTCCGCTCACCGCCGCACAAGCGAAGCTTGCGCTGCGGCTCAGCCGCTCGACGATCCCGGCTCCCGGACCGATCCGCGCATGGAGAAGTTCATCATCGAGGGCGGGACCCCCCTATCCGGGACCCTGGTTCCCGCCGGCAACAAGAATGCCGCTCTGCCCGCACTCGCCGCGTCGCTTCTGACGCGGGAGCCGGTCGTGCTGCGCAACATCCCGCGCATCCGGGACGTTCAGGCGATGGTCGAGCTGCTCGTGCGGCTCGGCGCAGAGGCGGACTGGCGTGACGACAACACCCTGGTCATCAGCGCCGAGGGCGTGAACCACACGGCCGTCGACCCGGACTGGTCCGAGCGCATACGGGCCTCGTTCCTTCTCGCCGGGCCGCTCCTGGCGCGCTTCGGCAAGGCGGACATGCCGCCGCCCGGCGGAGACGTGATCGGGCGCCGGCGGCTCGATCCGCATCTCGACGCCTTCCGGGCGCTCGGGGCAGACGTGCGCGTCCAGGGCTGGTACCACCTCAGCGCCCCCGACGGCCTGCACGCCTGCGACTTCTTCATGGACGAGCCCTCGGTGATGGCCACCGAGAACGCGCTAATGGCCGCGGCGCTCACCCCCGGATCGACGGTCATCCACAACGCCGCCGGCGAGCCCCACGTGCAGGACCTCGCCCGCCTGCTCATGCAGATGGGGGCGCGGATCGAGGGGATCGGCTCCAACCTGATGATCGTCCACGGTCAGGAGGAGCTCGGCGGGGCCGACTACACCATCGGCCCGGACTACATCGAGATCGGCAGCTTCATCGCGCTGGCGGCCTGCACCGGCGGGGAGCTGCGCATCCGCGACTGCGTCCCCGACGACCTGCGCATGACGCGGCTCGCGTTCGAGCGGCTCGGCTGCCGGATCGACTGCGAGGGCACCGACGTGATCGTGCCGGCCGGGCAGTCGCTGCGCGTCAAGAGCGACGAGGGGGACGCGGTCTCCAAGATCGAGGACGGCCCCTGGCCGGCCTTCCCCGCGGACCTCACCAGCATCGCCCTGGCCATGGCCACACAGGCCGAGGGCCTGATCCTGATCCACGAGAAGATGTTCGAGAACCGGCTGTTCTTCGTCGACAAGCTGGTCTCGATGGGGGCTCGGGTGATCGTCTGCGACCCGCACCGCGCGGTCGTGAGCGGCCCGAGCCGGCTTCACGGCGAGCGCATGGAGAGCCCCGACATCCGGGCCGGCATGGCGATGCTCATCGCCGCTCTGTGCGCCGAGGGCACGTCGGAGATCGGGAACATCCGGCAGATCGACCGGGGCTACGAGCGGATCGACGAGCGGCTGCGGCTGCTCGGCGCGCGCATCGAACGGGTTGCGTCCGAGCGCCTTCCGGTCTAGGGACCTCCCGGCGAGGGCGGAGGCATGACCGAGAGCGATCGCTCCGGCGCGGGCCAGCCCGCGCCCTCACGCAAGACCGATCGCTCCGGCGCGGGCCAGCCCGCGCCCTCACGCAAGACCGATCGCTCCGGCGCGGGCCAGCCCGCGCCCTCACGCACGGCGCCGATCCCTCCGGGCACCCGTGATGTGCTGCCGGACGAGATGCGCGAGCTGCGGGCCATCTGCGACCGCATGGGGGCTCGCTTCGAGGCCGCGGGCTACGGCGAGATCCACACGCCGGCGCTGGAGTACGAGGAGGTGCTGCGACGCGGGGAGGAGCATGCCGCCGGCGCGCGGTACCGGACCTTCGACGAGCGCGGCGACGTGCTCGCGCTGCGGTCCGACATGACCATCCCGATCGCCCGAGTGGTAGCCACCCGCTACGGCGGGGTCGAGCCGCCGCTGCGCTTCTCCTACTTCGCCCGGGCCTGGCGGGCGGTGGACCGGGGGGTCGGAGAGCCGCGGGAGTTCCTGCAAGGGGGTCTCGAGCTGATCGGCGTGACGGCGCCGGAGGGGGAGGCCGAGGTCGTGGCCCTCACGGTGGCCGCGCTTGAGGATGCCGGTTTGCGGCGCCACCGCCTGGGTCTTGGGGACGGTTCGCTCTACCGCGCGCTGCTGCGCTCCCTCGAGGTGCCGGAGGACCGCCACCTGCGCCTGCTGGAGGCGCTCTCGCGCCGCGATCTGGTCGCGCTGGAGATGGAGGTGCAGGCCCTCGGCCTGGGGCCGCACGAGCGTCGGCTGCTCACGAGGCTCCCCGCGCTGCGCGGCGGCCCGGAGGTCCTCGAGCGGGCCGATTCGCTGCCGGCGGGCACCCTGGACGGCCTGAAGGCCCTATACGAGCTGCTCGAGCGCCGCGGAGTGGCCGAGCGCGTGATATTCGACCTCGGGCTGGTGCGCGAGCTGGGCTACTACACGGGCGCGGTGTTCGAGGTCTACGACCCGGCGGTGGGCTTCACGCTCGGCGGCGGTGGCCGCTACGACGAGCTGCTCAGCCGCTTCGGGCGCGACCTGCCGGCCTGCGGTCTGGCCCTCGACGTGCAGCGCGTGCATCTGGCCCAGGCCGCCGAGGAGGCCCTGGCGTGAGCGACCGTCTCACGATCGCAGTGCCCCGCGGCGCTCTCTTCGAGGGCACCCTGGAGCTGCTGGACGGGATCGGGGTCGACACCGCCGAGGTCCGCGCGAACGAGCGCAAGCTGCTGTTCGCCGACGCGGGCATCGTGACCATGCGCCCGAGCGACGTGCCCACCTACGTCGAGCACGGCTCGGCCGACATCGGGATCACCGGCAAGGACGTGCTGCTCGAGCAGTCCCAGCGCAAGGTCTACGAGCTGCTCGACCTCGGCTACGGGCGCTGCCGCATGGTGGTGGCGGCCCGCGAGGGCGGTGACCCGATCGGCGACGCCCTGCGCCGTCTGGGCCGCGTCCGCATCGCCACCAAGTACCCCCGCGTGGCCGCCGCCCATTTCGGCGACACCGGGCGCCAGGCCGAGATCGTCGAGGTCAAGGGCTCGGTGGAGCTCGCCCCCCTGACTGGGCTGGTGGACGGGATCGTCGATCTCACCGCCACAGGCCGGACGCTCGCGGAGAACCATCTCCGGATGGTGGAGGAGATCGCTGTGTGCACGGCGCGCCTGATCGCCAACCCGGTGGCGCACAAGCTGAAGGCAGAGCAGGTGGACGCTCTCATCTCCCGCATCCGCTCGTGAGGATCCGGCGCACCGACAACACCTGGACCCGGCGTCCGCCCGTCCCCGCCATGGCAGGAGAGGTGGCCGAGATCCTCGCCGAGGTACGAGCCGGAGGCGACGATGCCGTCCGGCGCCTGACCGAGCGCTTCGACCATGCGGAGCTCGGCCCCGATGAGCTGCGGGTCGACGCGGGCGAGCTAGAGGGGTCGGTCGGGGTACCGCCGCCCGAGGTGATCGCCGGCCTCCGGACCGCGATCGCCAACGTGCGTGCTGTGGTGGAGGCACAGCTGCGCGAGCCCGTGGCGCTGGAGCTCGAAGCGGGCCAGCGGGTGGAGGTGGCCGAGGTGCCGCTGCGACGGGCAGGGATCTACGTCCCGGGCGGACGCGCGCCCTACCCGTCGACGGTCGTCATGTGCGCCGCCACCGCTCGCGCCGCCGGGGTCCCCGAGGTCGCGGTCTGCGCGCCGCCGGGCCCGGAAGGCCGCGCTCACCCCGTGATCCTGGCCGCGTGCGTGCTCTGCGGGGTCACCGAGGTCTACCGGATGGGAGGCGCCCAGGCCATCGCGGCGCTCGCCTACGGCACCGAGTCCGTGGCGCCCGTGGACGTGATCGTCGGCCCCGGCAACGCCTACGTGCAGGAGGCCAAGCGCCAGGTGGTGGGCCAGGTGGGCATCGACGGCATCGCCGGACCGAGCGAGCTGGTGGTCGTGGCCACCCGCGGCGCCGACCCCGAGCTGGCGGCGCTCGACCTCCTGGCCCAGGCCGAGCACGGGGAGGACAGCCCGCTTTGGCTCATCTCGCCTCACCCTGAGCTGCTGGCAGCCGTGCTCGAGGCGATCGGGCGGCTGGCCGCCGCGCGGCCGAGCGCCGCGGACGCCGAGCTCGAGGTCGTCGCGGTTCCGGACGCGGCCCGGGGACTGGCGCTTGCGGAGGAGATCGCGCCCGAGCATCTCGAGCTGGTGGGGGAGGAGGCCGAGGCGCTCGCCGGCCGGGTGCGGCGCGCCGGCTGCCTGTTCGTCGGTTCCGGTGCGGGCACCGCCTTCGGGGACTACGTGGCCGGCACCAACCACGTTCTTCCCACCGGCGGGGCCGCCCGCTTCCAGAGCGCCCTCTCGGGCTCCACGTTCCGGCGCCGTATGGCTCGCGTATCCTTGCCCGGCGAGGCCCCCGGCCGCCTCGCCCCCGCCGGCGCCGCACTGGCCCGGGCCGAGGGCTTTCCCGTGCACGCCGAGTCGATGGAGCGCCGCGCGTGAGCCGTACCGCACAGATCCACCGAGTCACCGGCGAGACCGACGTCAGGATCTCCCTCGACCTCGAGGGCGACGGCGGGGGCGAGCGCGAGACCGGTGTGGGCTTCTTCGATCACCTGCTGGACGCCCTCGCCCGGCACGGCGGGCTGGACCTGGACGTGCAGGTGCAGGGCGACCTCGCAGACCGGCCCGCACCACACCGTGGAGGACACCGGGCTCGCGCTGGGCCAGGCTCTCGACGAGGCGCTGGGCGACCGCGCGGGAATCCGCCGCTTCGGCGCCGCGGTGGTGCCGATGGATGAGGCCCGGGCCGCGTGCGCAATCGACATCTCGGGGCGTCCCTTCCTGGCCCTCGACGCCGATTTCCCGGCGGAGCGCGTCGCGGACTTCGACACCGACCTGGCCGAGGAGTTCCTCCGCGCGCTGGCCACGACGGGCAAGCTCACCCTGCACCTGCGCCTCGAGGCCGGCCACAACGCGCACCACATGGTCGAGGCCTGCTTCAAGGCGCTCGCCCGCGCGCTGCGCGAGGCGGTGGAGACCGACCCGCGAGTGGGGGGCGTGCCCTCCACCAAGGGCCTGCTGTGAGCTCGGTGCCCAGACTGGCCATCTTGGCCTACGGCATGGGCAACCTGCGCTCGGTGGCGAAGGCCCTCGAGCACGTGGGCGCCGAACCTGAGCTGACCGCCGACCACGCCCGGGTGCGCGAAGCCGACGGCATCGTCCTCCCCGGCGTGGGGGCCATGCCCATGGCGATGGACCACGTGCGCCGCCTCGGCCTGGACGTGCTCCTGCGCGAGCGCGTGGAGGCCGGCGCGCCGCTGATCGGGGTCTGCATGGGCATGCAGCTCCTGTTCGAGTCCACCACCGAGTTGGGCGGCGCCGAGGGGATCGGCCTCCTCGCCGGGCCGGTGAAGCAGCTGGACGCGCCCGGCTTGAAGGTGCCCCAGATCGGCTGGAACCCGGTGGCCTGGCGCCGAGAGACCCCGCTCAACGCCGAGCTGCCCGACCCCTGCGCCTTCTACCACGCGAACTCCTTCGCTCCCCGCCCCGCGGATGACGACGACGTGCTGGGGACGGCCGACTACGGGGGCGAGTTCGTGAGCGCCGTGGCCCGCGGGCGGGTGTACGGGGTGCAGTTCCACCCCGAGAAGTCCGGGCCGCACGGGCTCGCGCTGCTGCGCAACTTCGTGCGCGCCTGCGTTCCTCTCGCCGCATGATCCTGCTTCCGGCGGTGGACATCCGGGGCGGCAGGGCGGTGCGCCTGCGCCAGGGACGCTTCGATCAGGAGACCGTGTATGCCGACGACCCGCTGGCGGCGGCCCGGTCGTTCGTGGAGGCCGGCGCACGCTTTCTCCACGTGGTCGACCTGGACGGCGCCCGGGCGGGACGGCCGGCCAACCTGCACCACCTGGAGAAGATCCGCGACGGGCTGGAGGTGCCCGTTCAGTACGGCGGCGGCCTGCGCTCGATCGCCTCCGTCCGAGGCGCGCTCGGGGCGGGCGCAGACCGCGTGGTGGTCGGAACGGCGGCCTACACGGACCCGGAGTTCCTCGACGAAGCCCTCGCGACCTTCCCCGGGCGGATCCTGGTGGCGGTCGACGTGCGCGGTGGTCAGGTCTCGGTGGCGGGCTGGACGCGGGAGACCCAGATGCGCGGCGAGGACGTGATCCAGCGTCTCCAGCAGCGCGGCGCCAGCCGCTTCGTCTACACCAACGTCGACCGCGACGGCATGCTCGACGGGCCCGATCTGGAGGAGGTCCGGCGGGTGGCGGACGCGGTTCGCGGCCGCTTTCTCTACTCGGGCGGCATCGGCTCGCTGAAGGACCTCGAGCGCCTGCGGTCGCTCCGGCTTGTCAACCTGGCGGGGGTGATCTCGGGCAAGGCGCTGTACGAAGGCCGCTTCGGGGTGCTCGACGGGCAGAGGGCACTGGAGAACCGCGGCTGATGCTGCTCAGGCGGGTCATTCCCTGTCTGGACGTGGACAAGGGCCGGGTGGTCAAGGGGGTCGAGTTCGTGAACCTCCGCGACGCCGGCGACCCGGTCGAGCTGGCCGTGCGCTACCAGGAGGAAGGGGCCGACGAGATCGTGTTCCTGGACATCACGGCCTCGCACGAGAAGCGCGAGACCGTGGCCCAGCTGGCCCGCCGCTGCGCCGACGACGTGTTCATCCCGTTCACGATCGGGGGCGGCGTGCGCTCGGTGGCCGACGCCCAGGCCGTGCTGGACGCCGGAGCCGACAAGGTCTCGGTCAACTCCGCAGCCGTCGCACGCCCGGAGCTGGTGTCCGAGCTGGCCGAGGTGTTCGGGGCGCAGTGCGTGGTGCTCGCCATCGACGCCCGGCGCGAAAATGAACGGCATCGCTCCGGCGCGGGCCGAGCCCGCGCCCTCGCGCACGGCGGCGGGTACGGGGTGTTTGTCAACGGGGGCCGCACCGCCGTGGGCCGCGACGCAGTCCGCTGGGCCGTGGAGGGCAGCGAACGCGGCGCCGGGGAGATACTGCTGACCAGCATGGACCGTGACGGCACCGAGGACGGCTACGAGCTCGAGCTGACCCGCGCGGTGGCCGACGCCGTGGACGTCCCGGTGATCGCCTCCGGCGGCGCCGGGACCCTCGAGCACCTGGTGGAGGCGATCGACCGGGGCGGCGCCGACGCTGTGCTGTGCGCCTCGATCTTCCACTACGGGCACTTCCGCGTGCGCGAGGCCAAGGAGCGGATGCAGGCGGCGGGAATCCCGGTCCGGCTGTGAAGCCGCCGGCCGACGCGGGACTGCGGGAGCGGGTGCGCCGCGTGCCCGGCATGGAGGATCTGGTGCCGGCGCTCGAGGGGCTGCCGCCGGTCTACCTGGTGGGCGGCGCGGTGCGCGACCTGTTGCGTGGCGCCGAGGCCGTGGATCTCGATCTCGCCGTCGAGGGCGACGCGCGCTCCGTTGCGCGTGCGCTCGCCGAGCGCCTGGACGGCGGGGTGCGCGAGCACGAGCGCTTCGGCACCGCCACGGTGCAGACCTCCGGGCTGAGTCTGGACCTGGCCACCACGCGGCGCGAGACCTACGAGGAGCCGGGGGCGCTGCCGCGGGTCGAGGCGGCCTCCCTGAGGGAGGACCTGCGCCGGCGCGACTTCGCCCTGAACGCGATGGCCGTGGCTCTCACCGGCGACGACCTTGGCCACCTGTACGACCCCTGCGGCGGCCTCGCGGACCTGGAGCAGCGGATCGTGCGCATCCTCCACGACGCCAGCTTCCTCGACGACCCGACTCGCCTGCTGCGAGCCGTGCGCTACGAGGTCCGGCTGGGCTTCCGGCTGGACAAGGACAGTGAGCGGGCCGCGCGGCGAGCCATCGCGGAGGATGCGCTGTCCACCGTCTCGGGCGCCCGCATCCGCGACGAGCTGATGGACCTCCTGGCCGAGCCGAAAGCGCCGCGCGGCGTGGAGCGGATGCGGGACCTGGAGATCACGATCGGTCTGCACCCCGCGCTGGATCCCGACCCCGAGCTCGTGGCGTCGGCCTCCCTGGGCGCGGCGGCGATCGGCGCGACCCCGGCGCTCGCGGCGCTGGCCGCCCTCTGCGCCGGCGCGCCGGAGGACCTGGATCTGTGGCTGGCCGACCTTCACCTCGAGGCACGCGACCGCGACGCCGTGGCCCGCGCGGCCCGAGTGGCGCCTCGGGTGGCGTCCGAGCTGCGGGCACGCGAGCACACGCCCTCGGAGCTGCGCGCCCTGCTGGCCGCCGAGCCGCCCGAGACACTCGCGCTCGCGCTGGCCCTCCAAGCCCCCTCCGAACCGGTGCTGCGCTGGGTCACCGAGCTGCGGGCGGTTCGGCTCGAGATCACGGGCTCCGACCTCTTGGCCGCGGGGGTGCCCGAGGGCCCGGCGGTGGGGCGCGGCCTGGAGGAGGCGCTTCGGCGCAAGCTGGACGGGCTGGTCGACGGCCGCCAAGACGAGCTGGACGTGGCTCTGGAGGCCGCCCTGCGATGAGCGAGACGGTCTTCCAGCTTGACCTTCCCGGGGCCCGAGTCTGCTTCACCACCCGCCGGGGCGGCGTCAGTGAGGGACCGTACGAATCGCTCAACCTCGGAATCCTCACCGACGACGACCCCGACCGGGTCAAGGAGAACCGGCTGCGCGCTGCCGATGCCGCGGCGGTCGATGCGGAGCGGGTGGCGATGGGCTGGCAGGTGCACGGCGCCGACCTGCTGGAGTGGCACGGGGCGCCGGCCGACCGCGCCTACGCCGAGCCGGGTGGCAAGGACCTGCCCCGGGTGGACGGCCACCTCAGCGCCGAGCCCGGCCTCGCTCTTCTGGTCCTGGTGGCGGACTGCTACCCGGTGGCGCTCACCGACGGCGACCGGGTGGCCATGCTCCACTGCGGCTGGCGGCCACTGGCCGGCGGTCTTCTGGAGCGGGCGCTGGAGCACCTCGAAGGCGAGGTGAGCGCAGCTGTGGGCCCGGGGATCGGCGGCTGCTGCTACGAGGTCGGGCCGGAGGTTCTGGAGGCGTTCACGGACCTGGAAGGCGTCGCCGACGGGCGGATGCTCGACCTGCGTGCGGTGATTTCCCGCAAGCTCGAGGCCGCCGGCGTGGCCGACGTGCAGCACCTCGACCAGTGCACGAGCTGCCGCCCCGACCTCTATTTCTCCCATCGCCGCGATCGCGGCCTGACGGGCCGCCAGGCCGGGATGATTGTGCGGGATGGAAACTGAGCGGGTGCGGGCGAACCTCGAGCGAGTGCGCGAGCGAATCGGCGCGGAGGTGGAGATCTGCGCCGCGATCAAGTACGTGGAGGCGGAGGACCTGCCCGCCCTGGCGGAGGCCGGCATCGAGCTGGTGGGGGAGAACCGGGCCCAGGACCTGCTCGCCAAGCAGGAAGATCATCGTGAGCTGTTCGCCTGGGACTTCATCGGCGCCCTGCAGAGCCGCAAGCTGAAGGACATCTCGCCCAACGTGCGCCTGATTCACTCGATCGCGTCGGAGTCGGCGCTGCGCCGGCTGGAGCGCAACCCCGCGCCGGAGGTGCTGATTCAGGTGAACGTGGCGGGCGAGGAGGCAAAGGAGGGGATCACACCTTCGGAGCTCCCGTCCTACATCGAGCGCTGTCCCGTGCCGGTGACCGGCCTGATGACCATGCCGCCCTTTGCCGAGCGTCCCGAGCAGAGCCGGCCCTACTTCGCTCGCCTGGCCGAGTTGGCGACCGAGCATGGCCTGGAGCGCCTCTCGATGGGCACGACTCAGGACTTCGAGGTCGCCGTCGAGGAGGGCGCGACCATCGTGCGCCTGGGCAGCGTGCTCTACGAGTAGCCCGCCCGCTCGAGGAACTCGCGGATCACGCCCGACAGGCGCGCCCCTTGCCAGGCCAGCGGCGACGTCCCCTTGTCCTCGACCACGAGCTCAGCGTTCGGGAGCCGCCGCCGGTACTCCTCGGCCACGGCGAGCGGGTGCATCTGGTCGGCCTCGTCGCGCGAGCCCACGATCAACACCGGCACGTCGAGCTCCTTGAGCGGGCTGAGCCCCTTCCAGGCAATGGAGCGGGGCACCTGCCGCAGCGCCTGGGCCACCGCCTCGGGGTGGCGGTGGCGCTCCATGCGCTGCCGGGTCGCCTCGCGGGCGATCTCGCGCCAGCGTTCGGGTATTCCGTCCGGCTCGGCCTCGTCCACGAAGGCATCGACCCCGCCTCGCTCCAGCTCGGAGGCCATCCGGTCCCAGATCTCGGCCTTGACGTCTCCGGTGCGCGCGTAGCCGGTGTAGGCGGGCGTGATCTGCACGAGGGCGGGCACCCGCTCGGGGTGCTCGAGGGCGAACGCCATCGCGGTGGCGGCCCCCATGGAGTTGCCGACGAGCACGGCGCGCTCCAGCTCTGCGTGGGCCAGCACCGCCTCGAGGTCTCCCACCAGGTCGGCGTATTCATAGCGGGGACCGGGATCGGACTCGCCGTGCCCGCGGGCGTCGTAGGCGATCACCCGGTAGCCCGCCCGGGGGAGGTGGCGCGAGCCGTGGACGACGCTGCGGCGGGTGGCCGACAAACCGTGCAGCAGCACGACCGGCGGGCCCTCACCAGCCGCCTCACCGGCGAGCCCGATGCTGCCCGCCCCCGGCAGCTGTCGCAGGGCCTCGAACTTCCGGGGTTCCACGCCCTTACACTGTCACAAGGAGTTTCCCGCTTACGGGCGAACATTCTGGCGATGGCGCTCCGCGATACATGGCACCGCACCCTCGTGTACTTCGGCCTGGCCGAGGAGGAGGACCCTCGCTACGAGGCCGTCCCCGAGCCGGAGCCCGAGAGCGAGATGGAGGACCGCTACCGCGAGCGGCCCAACGTGCGCCGGCTCCAGCGCCGCCGCCGGGACGACATCGACGACATCTTCGCCGACGAGCCGAGAGGCGCGTCCCGCGAGACCCGGCCGCTGCGCCCGGTGGGGGGTAACGGCAGCGCCACCGCGGCCGGCGACATCCAGGTCCACCTCGTCGTGCCCCGCAACTTCAACGATGCCCAGCAGATCGCAGACCAGTTCAAGAACTCGATCCCGGTGATCCTCAACCTCCAGAGCAGCGACACCGACCTCAGCAAGCGCCTGATCGACTTCGCCTCGGGCCTGACCTATGCGCTGGACGGCGGCATGCAGCGGATCGCGGACAAGGTGTTCCTGCTCACGCCGCGGAACGTCGAGGTCTCCGCGGAGGAGCGGGCCCGCCTGATCGAGAAGGGCTTCTTCAACCAGTCTTGAGCATGCGGCGCGTCGTGCTCCTGTCGTTGCTCGGGCTTCTGTGGGCGGCGCCGGCCGAGGCGCAGTCGCTAACGGTGAACGCCAGGGGTAACTCCGACGGCTTCGGCCGGGTACTGGCCATTGGAGACTTCAAACCGGAGCGCAATCCGACCCTGGGTGCGGCGATTGAGGCGTGGGGGCGGCCGACCAGCCAGCGGAGGCGCTTCGGCGGCACGGCCTGCAAGGTCACCTGGCGCGGACTCGGAGTACGCGCCCTGTTCGCGACTTTCGGTGGTGGAAACGCCTGCGAGCCGGACGCGGGCCGTGTGCAGGGAGCCAGGGTGGTGGCGCCCCGGCGGTGGCGGACGGCAAAGGGGCTGCGGCTGGGAGATCCGGTGCGTGCGCTGCACAGGCTCTACCCGTCGGCCAGGCGCGTCGGCCGGTCCTATTGGCTCGCCAGAGGTCTCTCCCTGATCGGTGACCCGACTCCGTATCCGGTGCTCTCCGCGGCAACCAACGGCGGCTTCGTCGTCTCTTTCAAGCTGAAGATCTTCGCTGCCGGGGACTGACGCCCGGCTCCGGCCGCTTTTAGCGCCGCCGTCCTGGGTTTGACACCCATACGGTGACAAAGGCAGGACGACGCCGAAGCTACCGACGCGGCAGCCGCACCGCCTGTCCGTCGAGGTCACCCTCGTCGTAGTCGACGCCCATCTGCTCGAGAACTGTGGGCAGCACGTCGACGAGGCGCATCGGCCGGTAGGAATCCCGCGAGCCCACGCCGGGCCCGGAGAAGATCATCGGGATGTTCTGGACGATCCGGTTGTGGCCGCCGTGGTCGCCCATGGTGCCGTAGGTCACGTCGGTCTCCAGCAGTGCGACGACGTCCGGCCCGTACGGAGCGGCCATGGTGTCGATCAGCTCCTCGCCGTGTCGCCTGAACCAGATGCGCTCGAAGAGCCCCATGCGGTTGGTGTCGAACAGGCGATAGTCGTCCTGGGCCCCGTTCAGGTGGAAGCTGGCGATCACGCCGGGCAGGTCGAGAATCGCCTCGGCCGCCTCCCGCTTCGCCGCGCGGGAGTTGTCGTCGAGCCACGCCGCAACGTGCCCGTCCTGGTAGGAGAAGCGCAGGTTGGTGGCCCCGCCGGCGCGGGTGAGGGCGTCCCTGAACGCGGCGATCGGCGGGCTGGGATTGAGGTAGGTCTCGTCGTCGTCCCGCCCGTAGTACCAGTTGCAGTCCGAGCGGAGGCCGCTTGTCCCGGTGGCCGCGTCGTCGCAGCGGATCCCGCCGGGTGTGGCCAGTCCGTCGAGGCGGCCGAGGAAGGGGTCGCCGGTCTGCGCGGCGTGGTCGGTCGTAAGCACGATCAGCGTGTCGTCGAGAATGTGACGCGACTTGAGGGCGTCCACGATCCGGCCCACCTGGGCGTCGGCGTTCTTCGCGGCGAAAGGAAGGTGGCTTATCGCCTGGTCCGAGCCGGGCGGGCCGGTCACGTCGTCCTCGGGCCCCCACATGTGGCCCATCTTGTCGATCGCCCCGAGGCTCACCAGCATCCCGCGCCAGTCGGGATCGGCCTCGATCACCCGGATCGCGGCGTCTGCCGACCAGTTGTCGCCGCCCACGTGCAGGTCGTCGCGGCCGGGCACGAAGCGGTCGCCCTCCAGCGGGTAGATGGCCCCGGGGAGGATGCTGTTGGTGCCGTACGCCCCGGCGCCCTGCCAGGTCGACCAGCGGCTGCAGGGGAAGGCGAGACCGAGGTACGCCGGCGCCGGGTTGCCGCTCAGGAACTCGGGCTGGCGCCAGCTCGAGGGCTGGTAGCTCGGGTCGCACACCTCTGGGCTCGAGCTGCCGCGGATCTGGAAGGTGATGTCCTCCGGATCCGCCACGGTGCCGTCGGCAGCCGAGCTCGTCGCACCCGCCGGGCAGACGGCGGTTCGCTTCTGGGCGATCGAGACGAACTTCGAGTTCGAGCCGAAGCGGTCGTCGAGGTAGTCGGGCAGCTTCCGGTAGCCGCCGTGCTCGACCAGTGCCTGGAACTGGGCACAGGACATGCTCGAGGTCACGTAGTAGTCGCCCTCGTCTCCCAGCACGCCGTCCACGTCGCGGTAGACCTCGTTCGACCAGCCCATGTTCTTCGGGAACTGGCCGCTGGTGATCACGCTGTGGCTGACCACGGTCTCGGCCGCCATGTGGCCGACCAGGGCATTGGGGAAGCTCACGCCTCTCCTCATCAGCGCCTGGACGTTCCTCATCCCGTAGCGCTCGATGGTGTCGGGACGCGCCTGGTCCAGCATGAGGATCAGCACCCGTGAGGGCCGCTCGGAGCCGCCCGCCTGCACCGTGGGCGCCGCAAGCAGCGCTCCCAGCAGCAGAACTGAGCCGAACAACGCCAGGTTGACCTTTCGCCGCCTCATCGCACGCCTCCCTCTCCAGATGCCGCGTCTGGTCTACCGCAGCGCGCAGCTCAGGTCAACCTCGCGAAGCCTTGACCGGGCGTGCGTCACGGGGTATAGGTGGGCAGCCCATTCCGGACAGGAGGTCTGCGGATGACCGATGTCTTCGAGGTGCTGGAGCGAGGAATGGCGGGGCCGATGGAGCGGCGCCGCTTCCTCCAGTTCACCGGTGCGCTGGCCGGCGCGGCCGCGTTCTGCCAGGTGCGCGGCGATCTGGCCCAGGCGGCCTCGCCGTTGTCGGGGTACCCATTCACGCTCGGCGTGGCCTCGGGGGACCCGGCGCCCAGGGGCGCCGTGCTCTGGACCCGGCTCGCGCCTGATCCCCTCGTGCCCGGCGGCGCAATGCCGAGCAGTCGCCTGCCGGTGGCCTGGCGCCTGGCCAAGGATCCCGGCATGCGCCGGGTGATAAGGCGGGGTGTGGCCCTCGCGGTGCCGGAGCTCTCGCACTCGGTGCACGTCGAGGTCGGCGGGCTCGATCCGCGCCGCGAGTACTTCTTCCAGTTCGCCTACCGCGACGCCCTGAGCCCGGTGGGGCGCACGATCACGGCGCCCGCGCGCTGGGACCACGTCCGGGACCTGGCGTTCGCCTTTGCCTCCTGCCAACGCTGGGACGAGGGCTACTACTCGGCCTACCGGCGGATGGCCCAGGAGGAGATCGAGTTCGTCGTCCATCTGGGCGACTACCTGTACGAGTACGGGATCGTCGCGAACGGCGGCTTCCGCAACGTGCCGGTCCCGGCTCAGTTCCGGCCGAATTGCGAGACCCTCGAGCGCTACCGGCTCCAGTACGGGCTCTACAAGAGCGACCCGGACCTCAAGCGGGCCCACCAGAAGTTTCCCTGGATCATCGCGTGGGACGACCACGAGGTGGAGAACGACTACGCGGGACTGGCCCCCGTGGGCGGCCAGCCGAACCCTGCCTTCACCGCCCGGCGGGCGGCCGCCTACCAGGCCTTCTACGAGCACGTCCCGGTCCGCGCCGCGGCACTGCCGAGCGGGGGCATGTCACGCATCTACCGGCGCCTTCGCTGGGGCGACCTGGCGCAGTTCAACGTGGTCGACGAGCGCCAGTACCGCAGCGACCAGCCGTGCGGCGACGGCGAGTTCCCGCGCTGCCCGGAGTCGCTCAACCCGGCGGTGACGATGCTCGGCGACCGACAGGAGAACTGGCTGCTGAACGGGCTCGAGCGCTCCGACGCGCGCTGGAACGTGATCGCCCAGCAGGTGATGATGGGACAGTTGGACCACAACCGGGGCAACCCGCGTATCTACTGGCACGACGCGTGGGACGGCTACCCCGTCGCCCGGCAGCGGATCATCGACCACCTCGTAGAGGCCCGCGTGCGCAACCCGGTCTTGATCACGGGCGACTGGCACTCGACATTCGTCAACGACATCAAGACCGACTTCTCGAACCCGGGCTCGGCCACGGTGGCCACCGAGTTCGTGGGCACCTCGATCTCCTCGAACGGCGATGGACCGGTCTACGGGCCCTACTACGGCCCGATGATCCCCGCCAACCCGCACATCAAGTTCTTCGACGGCGACCGCCGCGGCTATGTCCGCTGTCTGGTCGATCGCCGGCGCTGGCGCACGGACCTGAGAATGGTTACCACCGTCAGCCGCAGCGACGCGCCGGTCTACACGTTCGCGTCCTTCGAGGTCGAGAACGGGAGGCCCGGAGCGCAGGAGCTCTGACGTCTAGGCTTCCCCGCCGATGAGGCTTGGGCTGATCGGCGCGGGAAACATGGGCTCGGCCCTCGCCCGCGGCATCGGAGAGCCGGTGCTGGTGGCCGACGTGGACACCGAGCGGGCACGGGCGCTGGCCGCGGACCTGGGCGGGGAGGCCGTCGATTCGAACGCCGAGCTGGCTCGGCGCGCGGACGCCGTGGTGCTGTGCCACAAGCCGAAGCAGCTCGCCGAGGTGGCCGAGGAGGCGGCGGGCGAGGCCAAGGTCGTGGTGTCGATCCTGGCCGCGGTGACCACGTCGGAGCTGGAGTCCGCCTACCCGGGCGCGTCGGTCTACCGCTTCATCCCGAACCTGCCGGTCGAGGTGCGGCGGGGAGTTCTCTGCTACTCGCCCGGGACACGGGCCGCCGAGGGCCCCGAGGACGAGGTGCTCGACCTGTTCGGGCGGGTCGGCACCGTGATCCGGCTGTCCGAGGAGCCGCTGATCGAGCCCGCCATGGCCCTGATGAGCTGCGGGCCCGCCTTTCTGGCGCTGGTGGCCGAGGCGCTCGCGGACGCGGGAGCGGCCCACGGGCTCGACCGGGCCGAGGCGGTGCGGATGACCGTCGAGACGATGGCCGGCACCGCGGCCTACCTGAACGAGCACGGCTACGAGACCGAGGCGCTGCGCGCTCGCGTGGCCACGCCGGGAGGGGCCACAGAGAGGGGCTTGAAGGCGCTCGAGGCAGGCGGGCTGCGTGAGCTCTGCCGCGACGCCGTGGACGCCGTGGTGGAGGGCACGCGATGACGGTCTGGCTGGCCATCACCCGCGGCGACGTGGCCGACTACGTCGAGACGCTCGCCCTGGTGTACCTGGTGCTGATCTTCATCCGGATCATCATGAGCTGGGTCCCGCGGATGCCCTACAACCGCTATCTGTCGGCGGCGCTGAAGTTCGTCTCCGACGTGACCGATCCCTACCTCAACCTCTTCCGCCGCATCCTGCCGCCCGTCCGGCTGGGAGGGGGCGCGCTGGACCTCAGCCCGATCGTGGCCACGATCCTGCTGATCTTCCTCAGTTCGATCGTGGCCAACCTCATCCGCGGGTGAGAATGGCGTCCGCGCCGGCGCGCGCCGCGATCACCGCGGCGATCGTCGTTGCACTGGACCAGGCCACCAAGCAGATCGTGGACGCTCGCATCGAGCGTGGAGACCAGGTGGCCGTGTTCCCCGGGCTGGAGCTGACCAACAGCCGCAACACCGGTGTGGCCTTCGGAGCGCTGGAAGGGGGCGGCCTCCTGGTGGCCGTCCTGATCGGACTCTCCCTGACGCTCCTGGTGGGCTACTTCGTGCTGCACCGCGACATGCCCTGGCTGTGGCTGCCGGTGGGCCTGTTGCTCGGCGGAGCCCTCGGCAACCTGATCGACCGGGCGCGAGAGGGGGCGGTGATCGACTTCATCGACCCGGTCGCCTGGCCGGCGTTCAACGTGGCCGACTCGTGCATCGTGGTGGGAGTGTTCAGCCTGCTGTGGGTGGTGGAGCGCCAATCCCGGCGCGGCGTCTGACCGCGGAGCCCGGCGACGCCGGGCTTCGGCTCGACGCGTTCCTTGCCGCACGCGGGGCGGTGGCCTCGCGCGCGGCCGGCGAACGGCTGATCGAGGCGGGCGCCGTGACGGTCGCCGGACGCCGGCGGTCCAAGAGCCACCGGATGGCCGCCGGGGAGGAGGTGACGCTGGCCGCGCCGGCCGCTGAGGAATCGAACGCCGACGCGGCGCCCTTCGAGGTGGTGTTCGAGGACGAGCACCTGCTGGTGGTCGACAAACCGGCCGGTGTGGTGGTTCATCCCGCGCCCGGCCACCGCGGGCCCACCCTGGCGCAGGCGCTGGCCGGGCGAGCGGCCGGCGGACCCGACCCGGAGCGGCCCGGGATCGTCCACCGGCTCGACCGGGACACCTCCGGCCTGATGGTGGTGGCCCGGTCCGGTTCCGTGCACACGGCGCTGCAGCGGATGCTTCGCGCCCGCGAGATCCGGCGCGAGTACCTGGCGCTCGTGGCGGGGCACCCCGACGCCGAAAGCGGAACCATCGACGCCCCGCTGGGCCGTGACCGGCAGCGGAGGACCGTCGTGTCGACCCGCACCGACCGCCCCCGCCGGGCCGTAACCCACTTCGAGGTGCTGGAGCGCCTGCCCCGGACCACGCTGCTGAGGGTGCGCCTGGAGACGGGCCGCACCCATCAGATCCGCGCCCACCTGGCCGCGATCGACCATCCGGTGTGCGGTGACCGGCATTACGGGGGGGCCGGCTGCGGACGGAGACTGGGTCTCGAGCGCCAGTTTCTCCACGCCGAAAAGCTGATGTTTAGCCATCCCGCGACCGGGGAAATCGTGCTGTGCGAGTCCAAACCACCCGTTGACCTGCGCCGCGCACTCGACGCAGCGAGACGGGACCCAGTCTCCGGAGGGCCAGACGGGGACTGATTCATACGAGCGGGGCGGCTTTTCAGCCGCCTCGTCTCGTTTTCGGTGGCTATCCTTGGCCGCCGCACGTATCAACGACCCCGCCGAGCGCGTGAGAGCGACCCTGCCCGGGAGACAGCCCGGGTCCGCGATCAGTCCGGTGGGAGACAGACCTCCAATCACACAAGGGAGCACTTAGTTGGCCACAGAGATCGGCATCACCGACCTTCTGGAGGCCGGAGTCCACTTCGGCCACCAGACGCGCCGCTGGAACCCCAAGATGCGCCGCTTCATCTTCGGCGAGCGCAGCGGCATCCACATCATCGACCTCCAGCAGACCGAGCGCCTGCTGCACAACGCCCAGGAGTTCGCCGGCGAGCTCGCGGGCCGCGGCGGCACCGTGCTGTTCGTGGGCACCAAGAAGCAGGCGCGGGACACGATCAAGGAAGCGGCCGACAGCTGCGGCATGCCCTACGTGGACCAGCGCTGGCTGGGCGGGCTGCTCACCAACTTCCAGACCATCTCGAAGCGCATCAAGCGCCTGCACGAGCTGCGCGACTGGACCGAGAGCGGGACGATGGAGCTGCTGCCGGTGCGCGAGCGCATCGGGGCGATGGCCGAGCGCGACAAGCTCGAGACCAACCTCGGCGGCGTGGCCGACATGCAGCGCCCGCCCGACGCCATGTTCGTGGTCGACATGAAGACCGAGGAGATCGGCGTCCGCGAGGCGGTGCGCCTCAAGATCCCGATCATCGGGCTCGTGGACAGCAACTGCGATCCGGACCCGGTGACCTACGTGATCCCGGGCAACGACGACGCCATCCGCTCCTGCAAGCTGGTCATCGAGGGCATCTCCGACGTGGTCCGTGACCGCGCGCTGCGCTTCCGGGCCGAGGAGGAGGCCGCCCGGCGCGAGCGCGAGGAGCAGGAGCGCCGCGAGGCCGAGGAGCGAGCCCTGCGCGAGGCCGAGGAGCAGGAGCGCCGCGAGGCCGAGGAGCGAGCCCGCCGGGAGGCGGAGGAGGCCGGCTTCTCACCCGACGAGCCCGCCACGCCCCAGCCCGCGGCCGCCGCGCCGCGTGAGCGCCGCACCTTCGACCCGGACGACGATTCCTAGGAGATCCGACGTGAGCATTGCCATCTCGGCACGAGACGTGAAGGCCCTGCGCGACCGGACGGGCGCGGGGATGATGGACGCCAAGGCCGCCCTGCAGGAGGCGGGTGGCGACTTCGACAAGGCGATCGAGGTCCTGCGCGTGAAGGGCCAGGCATCGGCCGCCAAACGCGGTGAACGCGCGGCGGCCGAGGGTGCCGTGGCCACCTACATCCACGCCGGCGCGGATCTCGGCACGCTGGTGGAGGTCAACTGCGAGACCGACTTCGTGGCCCGCACCGACCAGTTCCAGGAGTTCGCCCGCGACGTGGCCCTACATGTGGCCGCGGCGGCCCCCCGTTATGTCTCGGTGGACGACGTCCCCGAGGACGAGCAGGAGGCCGAGCTGCGTGTGCTGCGCGAGCAGGCCGCCGCCGAGGGCAAGCCGGAGCAGGTGCAGGAGAAGATCGTGGAGGGTCGCCTGGCCAAGTGGCTCGACGAGATCGTGCTGACCCGTCAGCGCCACGTGAACGAGGACAAGCACGGCGCCAAGACGCTGGAGGAGCTCCGCACCGAGCTGGCGGCGAACACCGGCGAGAACATCGTAATCCGGCGGTTCGCGCGCTTCCGGGTCGGGGAGGAGTGACGGGAACTCCGGTTTTCGAGCGCGTTCTGCTGAAGCTGTCCGGCGAGGCGCTGATGGGCGACCTCGCCTACGGCGCCGACGCGGACCGCATCGCGGCCATCGCCCGGCAGGTCAAGGCGGTCGCCGACCGCGGCGTGGAGACGGCGATCGTGGTCGGGGGCGGCAACATCTACCGTGGCCTGGAAGGGGCCGCGGCGGGCATGGACCGGGCCACCGGCGACTACATGGGCATGCTCGCGACCGTGCTCAACGCGCTTGCCCTGCAGGACGCGCTGGAGAAGACCGGGGCCGTGACCCGGGTGCAGTCCGCCATCACCATCTCCGAGGTGGCCGAGCCCTACATCCGGCGCCGCGCCATGCGCCACCTCGAGCACGGCCGGATCGTGATCTTCGCCGGCGGGACCGGCAACCCGTTCTTCACCACCGACACCGCGGCTGCGCTGCGGGCGCTGGAGATTCACGCCGAGACCATCCTGATGGCCAAGAACGGGGTGGAGGGGGTCTACAGCGCCGACCCGCGCATCGACCCCGACGCCGAGTTCATTCCCGACATCACCCACCGCGAGGCCATCGAGCAGCGTCTGCAGGTCATGGACTCCACTGCGCTGTCGCTCTGCATGGACAACGGGCTCCCGATCCACGTCTTCAACATGGACGACGAGCGCAACATCGACCGGATAGTGTGCGGCGAGCGAGTGGGGACCGTGGTGAGGACTTCACAATGAGCAATGGCGTCCTGGATGACTTCCTCCACGAGGCCACCGCGCGCATGAAGAAGTCGGTCGAGGCCACCCGGGGCGAGTTCACCACCGTGCGTACCGGCCGCGCCTCGCCCCACCTTCTCGACCGGATCGAGGTGGACTACTACGGGGCCAAGACGCCGCTCCGCCAGCTGGCGCAGATCTCCGCGACCGAGGCGCGGTTGCTGACGATCACGCCCTACGACAAGAACTCGATCAAGGCGATCGAGAAGTCCATTCTCGAGTCCGATGTCGGGCTCACCCCCTCCAACGACGGCGCGGTGATCCGGCTCCAGATCCCCGAGCTCACCGAGGAGCGCCGCCGGGAGCTGGTCAAGGTGGTGCACAACATCGCCGAGCAGGGGAGGGTGGCCGTCCGCAACATCCGTCGCGACGTGATGCACGACCTGCGGGAGCTGAAGAGCGAGGGCGAGGTGGGCTCCGACGACGAGCATCGCGCCGAGAGCGAGCTTCAGAAGCTCACCGACTCCCACGTGGGCGAGATCGACAGCGCGCTCGCCGGCAAGGAAGAAGAGATCCTGGAGGTGTGAGCGACGGCGCCTCCGAGCGCGCTCGCCACGTCGCGATCATCACCGACGGCAACGGGCGCTGGGCTCAGCGCCGGGGCCTGCCGGTGCTCGCCGGCCACGAGGCCGGCGCGGACGTGGTCAAGGCCCGGCTCCGCGACGCGGCGGAGTTCGGTGTCCGCGAGCTGACCGTCTACTCGTTCTCGACCGAGAACTGGTCGCGGCCGCCGGAGGAGGTGAGCGGGCTGATGGCGATGTTCGCCGCCCGGATCGACCGCGAGACCCCCGAGCTGCACGACGAGGGCGTGCGAATGCGCTTCGTCGGACGTCGCCAGGGGCTCGACGCCGATCTCGTGCGGCGAATGGACTGGGCCGAGGAGCTGACACGGGGCAACGAGCGCATCACCCTGTTCGTGGCCTTCAACTACGGCGGCAGGGCGGAGATCCTCGATGCGGCGCGAACCTTCACCGGTGAGACCGAGGAGGACTTCCGCCGCCATCTCTACGCGCCCGACATGCACGACCCCGACCTGCTGATCCGCACCAGCGGCGAGCTGAGGATCTCCAACTACCTCCTCTGGCAGCTGGCCTACGCCGAGTTCGTGTTCCGCGACGAGCTCTGGCCCGACTTCAGCCGCGACGCGTTCGCCGAGTCCCTGGCCGAGTACACGGCCCGCCGCCGCCGCTTCGGGGGCAGGTAGGGATGGCCACCGAGCACGAGCGGCCCCAGGTGGAGCGCCCGGAACCCCCGGCCGCCGAGCCCGCCGGCGGAGCCGGCGACCTCAGCGCCCGCGTGCTCATCGCCATCCCGGCGGCCGTCTACGCGATCTTCATCGTCGTGCAGGGCGGCCTGGTGTTCGCGCTGGGCATCTACGTGCTCGGGGTGGTGGCGCTGGGCGAGCTCTACACGCTCATGGGGCGCGTCCGCCCCGCGGCACTGGCCGGCTTCCTCACGCTCGCCGGCATGATCGCCGCGGCCCTCTACGGCGAGCCCCGTCACGTGCTGCTGGCGCTGGCGATCTCCTTTCCCGTGACCTTCTACTTCGCGCTGCTGCGGCCACGCCGCGAGTACGTCGCCTGGGCGATCGCGGCCACGATGTTCGGCGCGGTCTGGATCGGGCTGGCGATGGTCTACGCGGTGCTGCTGCGCGAGTCACCACACGGGGACGGCCTGGTGGTGGACGTGCTGGTCGCCACGTTCGTGGGCGACACCTTCGCCTACTTCGGGGGGCGCTTCTACGGGCGCACCAAGATCGCTCCGTTGATCTCGCCCAACAAGACGCTCGAGGGACTCCTGGCGGGCGTGGTGGGCGCCACGGCGGCCTTCTGGTTCGCCGGGCTCTACCAGGACTGGCTAAGCGGGCCTCACGCGCTGCTGCTCGGCCTGGCGGTGGCGCTGGCGGCCCCGGTCGGCGACCTGTTCGAGTCCCTGATCAAACGTGACCTCGAGGTCAAGGACACCGGGCGCTTCTTCGGGGCTCACGGCGGCGTGCTCGACCGCTTCGACGCGATCCTCTTCACCATCCCCACCGGCTACCTGGTGGCCCAGGCGCTGGGCTACATCTAGCTTCGGCGGCCCTCGACGAGGAGCTCGTAGCGCAGCTCGGCCTCGGCCCGCAGGCGGGACAGGCGTGCTCGTTCCTCAGGATCACCGCTGGCACCGACCAGGGCGCCGAGCCGTGCGACCTCCTTGCGCGCCTCGAGCTCCGGGGGCAGGCAGCCGGCGTTGCGCAGCAGCTTGTAGCCCATCCGCAGGTCCGCCGGCACCCGTTCGAGACCGTCCGGCGGAAGCGCTTTCCCTCGGCCGGGCAGATCGTCGAACTCGCCCCGGGCCATCGCGGCGCGGATCTTCGACTCGGCAAGCAGCGGAAGGGCCGACACCCGCGCCAGGGTAGCGCCGGCCAGATCGCGTCGGCGGGGCGACCTCTCCCTAGACTGAATTCGGTGCGCAAGCTCGTCATCGTGGGCTCCACCGGCTCGATCGGCACCCAGGCACTCGACGTGGTCGAGCGCAGCGCCGATCTGGAGGTCGTGGGCCTGGGCGCCGCCTCGAGCTGGGAGCTGCTTTCCGAGCAGGCCGCCCGCTATGACGTGCGGCGGATCGCTCTCTCGGATCCCGACGCCGCCGCCCGGGCGGCCGAGCACGCCGAGCTCGAGGTGCTGGCGGGGCCGGAGGGCCTCGTCGAGCTGATCACCGGCACGGACTGCGACCTGGTGCTCAACGCGCTGGTGGGCTCGGCCGGCCTCGGTCCCACGGTGGCCGCCCTCGGCGAGGGAATCGACCTGGCGCTGGCCAACAAGGAGAGCCTCGTGGTGGGCGGCGAGCTGGTGACCGCGCTGGCGGAGGCGACCGGCGCCCAGATCATCCCGGTCGACTCCGAGCACTCGGCGCTGCACCAGCTGATCGCCGGCGAACGGCCGGGGACCGTGGAGCGTCTCGTTCTCACGGCCAGCGGCGGCCCCTTCCGCGGCCGGGAGGACATCGAGGGCGTGACCATCGAGGAGGCCCTGGCCCATCCCACCTGGAGCATGGGCGGGAAGATCACGATCGACTCGGCCACGCTGATGAACAAGGGGCTCGAGCTGATCGAGGCCCACCACCTGTTCGGGGTCCCGTACGAGCGGATAGAGGTGGTGGTGCACCCCCAGTCGATCGTCCACGCGCTGGTGCACCTGAACGACGGCGCCTCGCTCGCCCATCTCGGCTACCCCGACATGCGCGTGCCGATCTCGTACGCGCTCCACCATCCCGAGCGGGCCGACGTGCCGGTCCCCAGCCTCGACCTGGCGCAGGTTGGTGCGCTGACCTTCGAGGAGCCGGATAGCGGGACGTTCGCGTGTCTGCGTCTGGCCCGCGAGGCCGCGCAGGCCGGAGGTACGGCGCCCTGCGTGCTCAACGCGGCCAACGAGGTGGCGGTGCACGCCTTCCTGCGCGGTGAGCTGTCCTTCGCCGGGATCGCCCAGGTGATCGAGCGGACGCTCGAGGAGCTGCCGGCACAGCCGCTGCGGCACTTCTCCGACCTCTACGAGGCCGACACGCAAGCGCGTGAGGTGGCCCGGGGGGTGCGGGCGTGAGCTGGATCCTGGCCTTCGTGGGCTTCGCACTGCTGGTGATCCTGCACGAGCTGGGCCACTTCACCGCCGCCAAGTCCGTGGGCATGCGCGTGGAGAAGTTCTCGCTGTTCTTCCCGCCCACGCTGGCCTCGAAGAAGTTCGGGGAGACCGAGTACGCAATCGGCGCCATCCCCGCGGGCGGCTACGTGAAGATCACCGGGATGAACCCGGACGAGGACCTCCCCGACGAGGTCCGGCCCCGGGCCTACTACGCGCAGCCGGTGTGGAAGCGGATCGTCGTCATCGCGGCCGGGCCCGCTGTGAACCTGGTGCTCGCGTTCCTGCTGCTGTTCATGTACTTCGCGCTGATCGGCGCGGAGACCGGTACCAGCCGGGTGGGCTCGCTGGAGAAGGGCTATCCGGCGCTCACCGTTCTCGAGCCGGGAGACAAGCTGGTGGCGGTGGACGGAAAGCGGGGCACTCCGCGCCAGTTCTCGAACCTGATCGCCTCCCACACCTGCGCGGAGCAGCCGCCGGTAAAGGGCTGCAAGGCCGCCGAGCCCGCGTCGGTCACCGTGGTCCGCGACGGCCGCGAGCGCACCTTCGAGATCACGCCCATTTACGACCCCGAAGCCCCCATTCCCGGATCCGAGGAGACGGGCCGCACGCGGGTGGGTTTCGCCTATGCCGCCGGGCCGCGGGAGACGCTGCCGCTGGGCGAGTCGCTCGACGTGTCCGTGGACCGCTTCTGGTTCGTCACGAGGGCCACGCTGGAGCTCCCGGCACGCCTGATCAACGCCGAGCAGCGCAAAGAGATCTCGGGAGTGGTGGGCTCCTACGAGGTCACGCGCCAGACGATCCTCAACGACCTCGCCGAGGTGGTGGGGATCCTGGCCATCATCTCGCTCTCGCTGGCCATAGTGAACCTGTTCCCGTTCCTGCCCCTGGACGGCGGCCACATCTTCTGGGCGATCGTGGAGAAGGTCCGCGGCCGGCCGGTGCCCTTCAGCGTCATGGAGCGGGCGGGCGTGGTCGGCTTCATGCTTGTGATCCTGGTGTTCCTGGTAGGCCTGTCGAACGACATCGGCCGGCTGTCGGGCGAGGGCTTTGACGTGCGCTGAGAGGTCGCTGAAGGGGTTAGGCTGCGCTCATGAGCGCAACGTCAGAGCCCCGCACAACCGGACGCCCCGCAGCGCTGGGCGCGTCCACCTTCGCCGAGGCCTTCCAGCTCACGGCGGCCGCCCATCCCGACCGCCCCGCGCTGCGCACGAAGGACGACGAGGTGTCCGTCAGCTGGAGCGAGTACGCGGAGAAGGTGCGTGCGCTCGCCGCCGGCCTAGCCGGACTCGGCCTCGAACCCGGCCAGGCGCTGGGGATCATGCTCACCAACCGGCCCGAGTTTCACTTCTTCGACGCGGCGGCTCTCCACCTCGGAGCAACGCCCTTCTCCGTCTACAACACGTACACCGCCGACCAGATCCAGTACCAGATGACGGACGCCGGAGCCCGGATCGCCGTCACCGAGAGGGCCTTCCTGGACCGCCTGCAGGCTGTTGAGGGGCTCGAGCACCTGGTGTTGGTCGACGGCGAGGGCGAGGAGGGCACGCTCACGATCGCGGACGTGGAGGCGGCGGGTGACCCCGGATTCGACTTCGAGCCCGCTTGGCGTGCGGTCAAGCCCGACGATCTCCTCACGCTCATCTACACCTCGGGCACCACCGGCCCGCCGAAGGGTGTGGAGATCACGCACGCGAATCAGATAGCGGCGGTGCGGGGTTTCGACCAGGTGATCGGCTTTCCCGACGACGGCCGGGTGGTCTCCTGGCTGCCGATGGCGCACATCGCCGAGCGGGCCTGCAGCCACTACGTCCCGATCATGCTCGGCCTCACCACCACCTGCTGCCCCGACCCGCGCCAGGTGGTGGCCTACCTGCCCGAGGTGCGCCCCACATGGTTCTTCGCCGTGCCGCGGATCTGGGAGAAGCTGAAGGCGGCCATGGAGGCCGGCATCGCGGCCGAGCAGGACGAGGCTAAGCGGCAGGCCACCCACTGGGCGCTCGGGGTGGGGCTGCGCATGGTGCGCGCCGAGCAGGCCGGGGAGGAGGTGCCGCCGGAGCTCGCCGAGGAGTTCGGGAAGGCGGACGAGCTGGTGCTCTCCAAGATCCGGGCGCGGCTAGGCCTCGACGACGTCGAGTCGGTCGCCGTCGGCGCCGCGCCCACGCCGCGGGAGGTGATCGAGTTCTTCCACGCCATCGGCATCCCGCTCGCGGAGCTGTGGGGGATGTCGGAGACCTGCGGCTACGGCGCCTGCAATCCGCCCGAGCGCATCAAGATCGGGACCGTGGGCCCGGTCGCCCCCGGGGCCGAGATCTCGCTGGCCGACGACGGCGAGGTGCTGATCCGCGGCGCGTTCGTCACGCCCGGCTACCGCAACCAGCCGGAGAAGACGCGCGAGGCGCTCGACGACGAGGGCTGGCTGCACACCGGCGACGTCGGTGAGTTCGACGAGGACGGCTACCTGAAGATCGTCGACAGAAAGAAGGAGCTCATCATCAACGCCGGCGGCAAGAACATGTCGCCGGCGAACATCGAGGCCAAGGTGAAGGCCTCCAGCCCGCTGATCGGCCAGGCCATAGCCATCGGGGACGCCCGTCCCTACAACGTGTCCCTGATCACGCTGGATCCCGACGTCGGCCCCGGCTTCATCGACCAGAACGGCCGGGAGGCGGTCGAGGCCGAGGTCCAGCGTGGGGTGGATGCCGCCAACGAGCAGCTCGCCCGGGTCGAGCAGATCAAGAAGTTCAAGATCCTCGACGAGGAGTGGCAGCCGGGCGGCGAGGAGCTCACGCCCACGATGAAGCTCAAGCGCAAGCCGATCCTCGAGAAGTACGCCTCGGAGATCGAGGAGCTGTACGAGGGCTAGCCCGGCCGGACGTACTGCAGTATCAGTGCGCCCGTGGCGAGCCTCGTGGCCGCGGCGAGATCCCAGCTGGAGCGGGGAAGCCCTTCCTCGAAGAGGCGCAACCCGCCCCCCGTGAGGGCGGGGATCAGATTGAGCCGCAGCTCGTCCACGAGGTCCGCCGCAACCAGCTGACGGATGATGCTGGCGCTGTTGAGGATGACGATGTCGCGGCCCTCGGCGCGCTTGAGGTCGCGCACCTCGGCCTCGAGGTCCTGCTCGGCCAGGCGAGCGTTCTGCCACTCGACCTCCTTGAGCGTGTGCGAGAAGACCACCTTCTCCACCTCGTTCATCCAGGTCCCCAGGTCGCGGTGCCGGGCGGGGCTCGCCGGGTCGTCGGTGATGGCCGGCCAGACCCCGTAGAAGCCCTCGTAGTTCTTGCGGCCCAGCAGCGCGGTGGTGGACCCCCGGTACACGCCCTCGAAGTACGAGCTCAGCTGGTCGGTCACGTGCTCGACGAACCACATGACGTCGTTGTCGCCGTCCGGCCCCGCCGAGAAGCCGTCCAGCGACACGTTCACGGAGGCGATCAGCCTGCGGGTGTCTTGATCGTTCATACGGCGTAGATACCCTTAGGAGCCGTGGCCTCCACGCGCCAGATCGACGTCGGCGGGGTGAAGATCGGCGGCGGGGCACCCGTCGCCGTGCAGTCGATGACCAAGACGGAGACCGCCGACTACGACGCCACCATGCGCCAGATCCACGCCATCGCGGAGGCGGGCGGGGACCTGGTTCGCTGCGCCGTGCCGCGCGACGAGGACGTCAAGGCGCTGGAGCGGATCGTTCGCGAGTCGCCGATCCCGGTGATCGCCGACATCCACTTCAACTACACACTGGCCCTGAAGGCGATCGACGCGGGCGCCCACTGCATCCGAATCAACCCCGGCAACATCGGCGGTCACGAGAAGACGGGCCTGGTGGTGGACCGCGCGCGGGCCGCCGGCGTGCCGATGCGGGTGGGGGTCAACTCCGGCTCGCTGCCCAAGCACCTGCACGCGCTCGAGCGCGAGAGCCCCGTCGAGGCGCTGGTGACCGCGGCGGAGGAGTACGTGGCTCTGATGGAGGAGCTCGGCTTCGAGGACTTCAAGGTGTCGGTGAAGTCCACCAACGTGCCCAACACGATCGCTTCGAACCGGCTGCTGTCCCAGCGCATCGAATATCCGCTCCACCTGGGGATAACCGAGGCGGGGACGAAGTGGTCCGGCTCGCTGAAGTCCGCGGTCGGCCTGGGCACGCTGCTGGCCGACGGCATCGGCGACACCATCCGCATCTCCCTCTCCACCTTCCATGCCGAGGAGGAGGTGAAGGTCGCCTGGGAGATCCTGAAGGCCCTGAAGCTGCGCGAGCGCGGCCCCGTCCTGATCGCCTGCCCCACCTGCGGGCGACTGCAGTTCGACATGGACACCGTCGTGGCCGACATCGAGGAGCGCCTGCGCCGCTACGACGACCCGATCGAGGTGGCCGTCCTCGGCTGCGCGGTCAACGGCATCGGCGAGGCCTCGCACGCCGACTTCGGCATCACCGGCGCCAAGAACGAAGGCTTGATATTCGCTCACGGAAAACCGCTCCGCAAAGTGCCCCAGGAGCGCTTGGTGGACGAGCTGTTCGCCGAGATCGACAAGTCGATCGACGTCGGCCGCGTGCTGGTGGACGAGAGCAAGGCGGCAGAGGGAGCGGCCTGGCTGGAGCGCATCGAAGAGGAGAACGCCGGCGAGCTCACGCCCGAGCGCATCGCGGCGCTGGAGGCGGCGGCGGCGAGCGCGGACGCGCTCGGCGACGGCGAGTCCCTGCCCATGGCGGGGGCGGCCAAGACCAAGCGCATCACGCTGGACGAGGACGAGTCGCCGGTGAGCGGCCGCCGCTTCTCGCGCGCGTAGGGCGCGGAACAGCAGCATCGAGGGGGCGAAATCGACCTCCTTGGTTCCTTATCGGCCATATGGGACGAAAAGGAACCAACGAGTCCCTGGAGGAGGGGCTGGCGCGCCTCGCCGGACGCCAACACGGGATGGTTTCGTACCGGCAGCTGAAGGCGATCGGCCCCGGGCCGAGTGGCATCGTCAAGCGGGGCCGCCGCCGGCGGTTGACCCGCGTGCACCGAGGCGTCTACTACGCGGCCCATGGGCCGATCACGCGACGGGGCCGCTTCATACTCGCTGCAGTTCTGACCCATCACCGGCCGGAACGACCCTGACCCGCTCAGAGCTCGAGGAGCGCATGCTGGCCCTCTGCCGGGAGAACCGCCTGCCCCCGCCCGAGGTCAACCACCACGCCGAGGAGCGCGAGGTGGACTTCGTCTGGGCGCGCACAGCCTGATCGTCGAGACCGACGGGTGGGCGGCCCACGGCACCCGCCGGGGCTTCGAGCGCGACCGCGCCCGGGGCGCGGAGCTGGTGGTCGCGGGGTGGCGGGTGGTAAGGATCACCCACCGCCGTCTGGAGACCGAGCCGCGGGCGGTGACCCACCAGCTTCGTAGCCTGCTGGGGGCCTGAATTAGACTCGCCCCCGATGACCCGGCTGTCTGGCTACTTCCTGCCCACCACCCGCGAGGCGCCCGCGGACGCCGAGGCGGTATCGCACCGCCTGATGGTGCGGGCCGGCCTCGCACGCCAGGTTGGCGCGGGCCTGTGGACCTGGCTGCCCGCCGGCTGGCGGGCCCACCGCCGGGTGGAGCAGATCGTGCGCGAGGAGATGGACGCCATCGGCAGCGGGGAGATGCTGATGCCCGTGCTTCAGCCTTCGGAGCTCTGGAAGACGAGCGGGCGCTACGACATCGACGAGGTATTCAAGCTGCAGGACCGTCGCGGCGCCGACCTCGTCCTGGCAATGACCCACGAGGAGAACCTCACCTACCACGTCTCCCGGGAGGTGCGCTCCTACCGCGAGCTGCCCAAGCTCCTCTACCACTTCCAGACCAAGGAGCGCGACGAGCCGAGGCCGCGCGCCGGGGTCCTGCGCACGCGCGAGTTCATCATGAAGGACGCCTACAGCTTCGACCGCGACCGCGAGGGGCTGGATCGCTCCTACGAGCTCCACGTGGGCGCGTACGACCGCATCTTCGACCGCAGCGGCCTGGAGTGGTACCGGGTGGAGTCGGACGTCGGCATGATGGGCGGGTTCGGTGCCCACGAGTACATGGCGCCGTGTCCCGCCGGCGAGAACGATGTGGCCCTCACCGACGCCGGCTACGCCGCCAACGTGGAGGTGGCCTCGGCCACGGCGCAGCCGGTCGCCGGGCTGCCCGAGCCGCTTCCCGAGCCGCGGCCCGAGCAGACACCCGGCGCGACCACCATCGAGGCGGTCGCGGGAATGCTCGAGGTGCCCGCGGGTGCGCTCATCAAGGCCTTCCCGGTGGTAGTGGAGGGCCGCGGCCCGCTGCTGGTGCTCACCCGCGGCGACCACCGGCTGAACGAGATCAAGCTCCAGAATGCGCTCGGAGCCGGCTTCCGGGCCGCCGAGGGGACCGAAGTGCGGGAGCAGTTCGGCGCCGAGCCCGGGTTCATCGGTCCCGTGGGAACCCCGGTCGAGGTACTGGCCGACGAGGCCCTGAAGGGCCTGAGCGGGCTCGTGGCCGGCGGCAACCGGCCCGACGTCCACATGGTCGGGGTGGAGCCCGGCAGGGACTTCGAGCCCACCTGGGCCGACGTGCGACAGGTCGAGCCCGGCGACACGTGCCCGAACGGTCGCCCGATCCGCATCGAGCCGGCGATAGAAGTGGGCAACATCTTCAAGCTTGGTACGCGCTTCGCCGAGCCGCTGGGCGCACGCTACCTCGACGAGGAGGGCCGCGAGCAGCTCGTCTGGATGGGCTCCTACGGCATCGGCCCGGCCCGCGTGGTGGCGGCCGCCATCGAGCAGTACCACGACGAGCAGGGCATCGCCTGGCCCCGGGCGGTCGCGCCCTTCGATATCGAGCTGGTGACGCTGGGAAAGCCGGGCGAGCCCGCCCGCGAGCTGGCGGACGACCTCTACGAGGACCTCCGCGACGCCGGGATGGACGTGCTCTACGACGACCGGGAGGCCAGCCCCGGCCAGAAGTTCGCGGACGCGGAGCTGCTGGGCTGCCCGCTGCGGCTCACGGTGGGACGGAAGGGCATCGAGTCCGGCGAGGTCGAGGCCCAGATCCGTCGCGGGCAGGAAAAGCGCGCGCTGCCCCTGGAGGAGGCGGCCGAGGCGGCCGTCGACCTCTGGCGCGCCCTGCCGTGACCGAGGGCAGGCGGCCGCTCACCTTCCGCCGTCTGGTGGGGCTGGACCGGTCGGGCGGGCCGCCGCCCGAGACGCGCCGCGGAGAGGGGCTGCATCCCTGGACCGTCCCGAACGCGATCGGCTTCGTCCGCATCGCGCTGATCCCGGTCTTCCTGGTGGTCGCCCTGCGCTCGGACGACGGGCGCGACACGCTCGCGTTCGTGCTCTTCGCGGTCATCGCCTGGAGCGACTACATCGACGGCATAGCCGCCCGCGTGACGGGTCAGTACAGCCGGCTGGGCGCGCTGCTCGACCCGCTCACCGATCGCCTTCTGGTGCTCGCCGGGGCGATCGTGGCGTGGGAGTTCGAGCTGCTGCCCCGCTGGGCCCTGCTGGTGCTGGCGGCGCGTGAGGCGTTCATGCTGCTGCTGACGCAGCTCGCGTTGCGCAGGGGCTTCGACCTCAGCGTGAACATGCTCGGGCGCTGGGCGGTCTGGCCCGTGATGAGCGCCCTGGCTCTATCCCTGCTGGTCGACACCTGGGTATCCGACGCGCTGCTCTACCTGGGCCTGGCGATGACGCTGGGCGCCACCGCGATCTATGTCAAGGATGGGCTGCGGGCCCTCGCGGCCGAACGCTGAACCTGAGCTTGAGAGATGCGACTATACTCGCGGCCCCCGGCCCGGAAAGGACGAGACTCGCTTGAGCGTGCACTGCCAGGAGTGCGGCTTCGTCAACGCGGAGGGCGCCAACTATTGCCAGAAGTGCGGCGCCTTCCTGGGCGAGACCCAGGAGAGCGGTGACACCACCGAGGTCTACCAGGTGGACGAGGCCGGCGATCTGCGCGCCGTGGACCTCGACGAGGTGACCCACGAGGGCGCCACCCTGGTGATCCGCTCGGGTGGCGGGCGGTCCGGCGAGGCCTTCGTCGTGGCGGGCGAGCGCATGACGATCGGGCGCAGCCCCGAGGCCGAGGTGTTCCTCGACGACGTGACCGTGTCACGCAACCACGCTCTGCTCGTGAGCCGCCGCGACGGCCTCTACATCGACGACCTGGGCTCCCTGAACGGCACCTACGTCAACCGCCGGCGCATCGAGTCCCACCGCCTGCAGAACGGCGACGAGCTCCAGGTGGGCAAGTACAAGCTCACCTACCTCGACGAGCGGTGAGCCCCGACACCGACAACGCCGCTCCACCACGCAAGGAGAAGGCGCTCACCATCGGTGGCGTATGCAAGCAGCTCGAGCGTGAGTTCCCCGATATCTCGATCTCCAAGATCCGCTACCTGGAGGATCAGAAGCTCCTGGCGCCGCGCCGAACTCCGGGTGGGTACCGGCTCTACGCCCCGGCGGACCTGGATCGCCTGCGGACCATCCTGCGGCTCCAGCGGGACGAGTTCCTGCCGCTGAGGGTGATCCGCCAGGAGCTGGCCTCGGGGCGCTCGGAGGCGGACCTGGCCCAGGCGGCCGCGCCCGAGCCGCGCGGGATGCGGCGCTCCTCGTTCGGACTGCGCGGCCCGGGCTCCCAGTTCCCGCTCGACGAGGTGCTCGACGAGACGGGCGCGGACCAGGCGCTGGTCAAGGAGCTCGAGGACTACGGCGTGATCAAGGGCGAGCGGGTGAACGGCGAGCTGGTCTACGACGACACCGAGCGCGAGATCGTGCGCGCGGTGACCGAGCTGAAGCGCTTCGGCGTCGGGGGCCGGAACCTGCGTGTGTTCCGCACCTCCGCCGACCGTGAGGCGGCCCTGCTGGAGCAGATCCTGGCCCCGGCGCTGCGCTCCCGCAACCCGGAGCGGCGCAAGGAGGCGGTGGAGGCGCTCGAGAACCTCGCAGCGATCGCCTCCCACCTCAAGCACCTGCTGCTGATCCGGGACCTGCGCAGGCTCGCCCGCTAGTCGGTGCGCCTAGAGGACCACATCCGGGACATCCCGGACTTCCCCAAGCCGGGGATCACCTTCAAGGACATCACGCCGCTGTTCCTGGACCCCGAGGCGCTGCGCTTCACGATCGGCGCGCTCGCCGAGTACGCCCGCTCGCTGTCCGTGGACCTGGTGGTGTCCGCCGAGGCGCGCGGCTTCGTCCTCGGCGGCGCGCTGGCCGCCGAGGCTGGCGCCGGCTTCATCCTGGCCCGCAAGCCGGGCAAGCTCCCGCGCGAGACGGCGTCGGTGGAGTATCAGCTCGAGTACGGCGTGGATGCGCTCGAGGTGCACGCCGACGCCCTGAGCGGCGGCGCTCGCGTGCTGGTGCACGACGACCTGCTGGCCACCGGGGGGACCGCCGGCGCGCTGGCCGGCCTGGTGGAGCAAGCGGGCGGGGTCGTGGCAGGATGCGCGTTCGTGATCGAGCTGGCCTTCCTGTCGGGACGGGAGCGCCTCAGGGGCTACGACGTCCACAGCCTGGTCGTCTACCGCTAGTGGGCCGACTCATAACGGTTCCCCGGAAATGCGAGGCTCAGGGGCCGCCAGGCAAGGACGCAGCATGGCGGTTCCTGAGACCGCAGTTTCGGGCGGAACGTTGTGAGGAGGGCCGCTAGATGGTCGTGCGCCGGGAACGCAGGCTCGGGGCCGCACCGGCCGACGTCTGGCGGCTGGTGAGCGACCCCGCCCGGCTGCCTCTCTGGTGGCCCGGGGTCACCCGGGTCGAGGAGGCCTCCACGCAGGCGTGGACGAACGTGCTCAGCTCCCCGAAGGGCAAGCTGGTGCGCGCCGACTACAGCCTGGCGGAGGCCGAGGAGGAGCGCCGGCTGCTGTGGCGCCAGGAGCTCGCGGAATCGCCGTTCGAGCGCATCCTGGCCGAGTCGAACACGGAGATCCAGCTGGCGCCCGACGACGGCGGCACGCGGGTCGCGGTGGCCCTGACCCACCGGCCGCGAGGCTGGGCCCGTCTCAGCCCATTCCAGCTTCGGGCCGCCGCGACGCGCCAGGTGGAGGAGGCCCTGGAGGGCCTCGAGCGGGTGCTGGGGCCGGCGGAGGGCCGTTGACCATGCGCTGGTGGGGCTGGGGTGAGGACGGGGCCGACGTCGAGCTGCCCGACGCGGGAGCGGCGTTGTTGGGTGAGGAGATCGGCTTCGATCCGGCCGTCCGCCGCCGGCCGGTGGCCGAGCCGGAAGTGCGCCTCCGGGAGCCGCAGCTGTCCGAGGCGGCGCGCGAAGCGCTGGCCCGGGCGGTGGGGGCCGAGAACGTTCTCGACGACCGCTCGACCCGACTCGGCCACGCCGCCGGGCGCTCCTACCCGGACCTGATTCGCCTGCGCTCAGGCGACGGGGCGAGCGCGCCGGACGCGGTGGTTCTGCCCGGGTCGGCGGCGGAGGTGAAAGCCGTCCTCGATGCCTGCGGCAAGGAGCGGGTCGCGGTGGTGCCGTTCGGCGGAGGAACGAGCGTCGTGGGCGGCGTGGAGCCGCTGCGGGACGGCTTCGCAGCGGTGGTGTCGCTCGACCTGGGCCGGCTCGACCGGGTCGTGGAGGTGGACCGGATGTCGCTGACCGCGACACTCGAGGCCGGGCTTCGCGGGCCCGATGCCGAACGCGCCCTCGGTCAGGAGGGTCTCACGCTGGGTCACCATCCGCAGTCGTTCGAGTACTCGACGGTGGGGGGCTGGGTGGCCACCCGCTCCGCCGGGCAGGCCTCGACGGGCTACGGTCGCATCGACGAGCTTGTGGAGGGCCTTCGCCTGGTGGCCCCGGCGGGCGAGATGGACACCCGGGCCCTGCCGGCGTCGGCCGCCGGGCCCGACCTGCGCGAGCTTCTCGTGGGCTCCGAGGGGGTGCTGGGCGTGATCTGCGATGCGACGCTGCGCGTTCGCCCACTGCCGGCCGAGCGGCGCTACGAGGGCTGGTCCTTTCGCAGCTTCGCCGAGGGCTGCGAGGCCTTTCGGGTGATGGAGCAGGCCGACGCCTCTCCCGATGTGGCGCGGCTCTCGAACGAGAACGAGACCCGGCTTGCTCTGGCGCTGGCGAGCCCGGGGGGCCGCGGGGTCGCACTCGTCCGCCGCTACCTGCGCGCACGCGGCCACGAGCGGGGCTGTGTGGCCATCGCGGGCTTCGAAGGGACAGCGGACGACGTTGAGCGCCGCCGGCAGCGGAGCGCGGCGCTGCTGCGCGCAGGTGGCGGAGTGGCACTCGGCCGCCGCCCCGGAGACGCGTGGCGGCGGACGCGATACGCGGGCCCCTACCTTCGCGATGCGCTCCTCGACCGCGGCGTCCTGACCGAGACGCTCGAAACCGCCACGAACTGGAGCAACCTGGAGCCGCTCTACCTCGGCGTCGAAGGGGCGCTCCGAGCGACGCTGGCGGAGCGGGGCACTCCCGCGTTCGTGCTCTGTCATGTCTCTCACCTCTACCGGTCCGGCGCCTCGCTGTACTTCACGTTCTTCGCCCGGCAGGAGGACGACGCGCTCGCGCAGTGGGAGGCCGCGAAGGCCGCGGCCTCGGAGGCGATAATCGCCGGCGGAGGGACGATCACCCATCACCATGCGGTCGGCCGCGACCATGCTCGCTGGATGCAGGCCGAGGTGGGGGAGCTGGGCCTCGAGCTGATCCGCGCGGCCAAGGAGAAGCTGGACCCCGCCGGGATCATGAACCCCGGCAAGCTGCTGCCCTAGCCGGCTCTCAGCCGGGCGGCGGCGCCAGCACGACCTGCCCGAGCACCGTCGGCTGGCCCTTTGCCTCCTGGCCCTTGCGCAGCGTGGGCACTCGGCCCCGCAGCACCGAGTCGCCGGAGTGGGCGCGCTCGCGGTCCACGGGCTCGCGGGAGACGTCGATGAAGCGGTAGTTGCCGAAGTCGTCCGGCAGCGGCCCCGCGCCCTGATAGTTGCCCTGAGCGTCAGTCACCTGGGCGCCCACCGACTTCGCGTCCGTGGGCGAGTTGTAGAGCCACACCTCGTAGGCCTGGCGCTGGCCGCTGGCCGGCAGGTTGGCGGCCTGCACGATCAGCTGCCGCTGGCCGTTCTGCTCGGCCACCACGGCCACCCCCGCCGGGGCTTCGGTGCCCTGCGCCTGGGTGCCCGTGCCGGCCTGCGTGTTCGAGGCCTGCTCAGCGGGCTCCTCGTCGTCGCCACCGGTGAGCACGCCGACCGGCCACAGCAGGACCGCCACGAGGGCCAGCAGCGCCAGCACGCCGGCGCCCGCGAGGAGCCGGCGTCGCCGGACGTCCGGATCGGCGTGAAGGCTGCGCTCGCCGGTCCCGGCGGGCGCCGCAGCGCGGCGCGACCGTGGTCCGCGCTCGCCGTCGGGCATCGCCGGCAGCGACCCGTTGGGATACAGCTGCTCGAGCGAGTCCATCAGCGATCGGGCCCAGGTGCGGGCCGCCTCGGAGCGGCGCAGGTGTCCCTTGGTGGCCGTGGCCTCGGGGCCGGCCTGCTGGCCCAGGACGTAGTCGGCCAGCTGGCCGCGCCAGTCCTCCTCGACTCCGCGCGCGCTGATCGGGGCGAGATCCACCAGCGCGTCGCGGGCCATCTCCCTCACGCGGGTCTCGGGCATGCCGAGCATGTCCGCGAGCTCGTCGTAGCGCTTTCCCTGCTGGAGCACGAGCTCGACGATCGCCCGCTGCTCGGCGGAGAGCTGATCGAACGTGGCCATCTGAAGGGCGAACTGTAGTGTGCGGACGGTGACCGAATCACCGTCTGCAAGCGACTATCCGGCCGCCGGGACACTGGATGACCAGCTCGGCTTCGAGCTCCTCGAGTCCAGTCCGGAGGGCTGCCGGGCGCGCTTCTCGGTCGAGGACCGCGTGCGCCAGCCGGCCGGTCTCGTGCACGGTGGCGCCTACGCCGCCATGGCCGAGTCGATCGTCTCGCTCACCACCCACGCGGCCGTCAGCGGCAACGGCCGGCAGGCCATGGGGCAGAGCAACCACACCAGCTTCCTGCGCCCGATCACCGAGGGCGCGGTGCACGCGGAGGGGCGCCCGCGCCACCGGGGCCGCACCTCCTGGATCTGGGACGTCGAGTTCACCGACGACGCCGGCCGCCTCTGCGCGGTGTCGCGGGTGACTCTCGCCGTCCGCGAGACCTAGCCGCCCCCGAACGCTTCCAGATATTCCCTGCGTCAGCGCAAGGGCGTTTCGAGCAGGTAGGCGTCCACGGGGTCGCGCTTGCCTCTGACCTCCACGCGGCCCAGCGAGGTCGCCCGCAGCCCGGGCACGGCCCGCAGGGTCTCTCCGCCCACGACCACGCCGCCCGGCGGGGCGCGGCCCTCGAGGCGCGCGGCCACGTTCACGGTGTCCCCGACGACCGTGTAGCTCTTGCCGCTCTCGGCGCCCACCACGCCCACGAGGGCCTCGCCGCTGTTCACCGCCACCCGGAAGCGCGGCCAGTCGGGATGCTCGTCCGCGATCCGCGTGGTCTCGGCCTGCAGCGCGGCCGCGGCGCGCACCGCCCGTTCGGCGTGGTCGGGCTGGTCGCCGCGGGTACCCCAGGTGGCCATGATCGCGTCGCCGATGAGCTGGTCGATCAGTCCCTCCTCCTCGCTCACGATGCGCGGGATGGCGACCTCGAAGTAGGTGTTGAGCATCTCGGTCACCTCGTGAGGATCGCGTCTGTCCGCGAAGCTGGTGTAGCCGGCCAGATCGGCGAAGAGCACGCTCACCTCGCGTGTGCCGGCTGCGGTGTGGTCGAGGTAGAGATCGCTGAAGCGCTCCTGGCGCTCCTCGCGGCGGGCGCTCCAGGCGATCGCGCCGAAGGCGGCGAGCATCAGCAGGTGCCACTCCCACCAGGTCAGGCGCCAGCTGCGCGCGTAGGCCACTGCCAGCATCGCCTCCGCCAGCAGCACGCAGGCCCCCGCGACGCTCAGCAGGATGGCGGAGCCGCCGGCGAGGGCCATCCTCAGGTAGCGCCAGCCGGCGAAGGCATACAGCCCCACCGCGACCACCGCCGGCAGGACCAGGGCACCGCTGGCCCGCTCGGCGGGGGTGGCATCGTCGAGAGGGCCCACCGAGCCCAGCGAGAGAGCTGCCCACACCACCATCAGGACCAGAAGCCCGGTACGCAGGAGCCCGGCGCGCTCGACCACCAGCTGCGCGCGTGGGGGAGGCAGCGGGAGCGCCGAGGCGGCCGCCAGCAGGGAGGCGATCAGCAACCCGACCGGTGTGGCGATCACAAAGCCCTGGTTCGGCCCGTCGAGCAGCACGCCGGGAGTGGCCAGCGCGTGCAGGCCGAGGAAGCCGGCGGCCGCGAGAAAGGCCAGCGACACCAGCAGCAGGCGGGCGTCCGCCCGACGCTGCGCGATCTCGCTGGTGGAGAACGCCAGCGCCGCGCTGACCACCGACGTGGCCAGCACCAGCCAGAAATGGGACGGATGGTGCTCCCAGGTGACGTCCACGCCGGGCGCCGCCAGCAGGAGGACGAAGCCCAGGAGCGGAAGCACGACCAGGACGGTCCAGCCCACGAGCCGAGCCCGGCTGTCCGGGGCGGGGGCGAGCAGGACGCGACCCGCCCGCGGGCCCGCGGTCACTACCGAAGCGCCCGCAGCCGGCGCTCGGCCGGCTCCACGCGGCTCTCGAAGCGGTTGGTGATCGGAAGCCGCCGGTCGCGGCCGAAGGCCTTGGTGGAGATCTTGACCCCGGGCGGGGCCTGGCGGCGCTTGTACTCGGCCTTGTCGACCATTCGGATCACGCGCTCGACCTCGTCGGCGGGAAGCCCACGGTGGACCAGCTCCGCAGCGTCGAGGTCCTCCTCGATGTAGCCCTCGAGGATCGCGTCGAGAACGTCGTAGGGCGGCAGCGAGTCCTCGTCGGTCTGCTCCTCGCGAAGCTCGGCCGAGGGCGGGCGCTCCAGAACCGATGCCGGCACCAGCTCGCCGTCCCCCTGTGCGTTCCGCCAGCGTGTGAGCCGGTAGACCCAGCCCTTGAACACGTCCTTGAGGACGGCGAAGCCCCCCGCCATGTCGCCGTACAGGGTCGCGTAGCCCACCGACAGCTCGGACTTGTTGCCGGTGGTGAGCACGAGCCAGCCGAACTTGTTGGAGAGGGCCATCACGGTGTTGCCCCGAATGCGGGCCTGCAGGTTCTCCTCGGTGAGGTCCGGATCGCGACCGGCAAAGGGCTCGCGCAGCAGCTCGTCGAACGCCCCCATGGCCTCCTCGATCGAGAGCTCGAGGAAGTCGGTGCCGAGGTTCTCGGCTATGGCACGAGCATCGGCCCGCGTGCCCTCGCTGGAATAGGGCGAGGGCATGGAGACGCAGGTGACGCGCTCGGGGCCGAGCGCGTCCACGGCCACCAGCGCGGTCAGGGCGGAGTCGATGCCGCCGGAAAGCGCCAGCACCACGTGCTCGAAGCCGTTCTTGCGCACGTAGTCACGCACCCCCGTGCGCAGCGCGGCGTACACCTCCGCCTCGGGGTCGAGCAGCTCGGCGACCTCGCCCGCCACCGTGTCCGCGTGCCCGGGGGCGTGCACCTTGGCGAGCGTGCGTACGGGCGGCTCGGCCTCGCGAGCGGCGCGGCGTTGGCGCCGCACGTTCACGCGGTGGCGGGTGTCGCGCAACCGGGCCGCCGATACCTGACGCGGGTCGATCGAGCAGACCGCCAGCTGTTCCTCGAACTGGGAGCAGCGGGCGATCACCCGCCCGTCCTGGTCGATCGCGAGGCTGTGGCCGTCGAAGACGAGCTCGTCCTGGCCGCCCACCGTGTTCACGAACACCACGGCGGCCAGGTAGTCGATGGCCCGCTGAATCAGCATGCGCTCCCGCCCGCGGCCGTAGCCCGCCCGGTAGGGCGAAGCCGACAGGTTCAGGATCACCTGCGCCCCCGCAAGGGTCTGGGTCATGGCCGGCGGCCCCGGCTCCCAGATGTCCTCGCAGATCGTGAGCCCCACCGGGATGCCGTTGAGCTCGAAGATCGCCGCCTCGGGACCGGACTGGAAGTAGCGCTGCTCATCGAACACGCCGTAGTTCGGCAGGTACATCTTGCGGTAGACCGCCGCCACCTCCCCGTCGGCCAGCACCGCCGCGGCGTTGAACACATCGTCCGACTGCTCAGGAAACCCCACCACCGCCACGATTCCGTGCGCCTGCGACGCCAGCTCCTCGAGCGCCACCGCCGCCGCGTCGAGAAAGCCGGTCTTCAGCAGGAGGTCCTCGGGCGGATATCCGGTGAGGGTGAGCTCCGGGAAGACCACCAGCGCGGCGCCCTCCTCGCGAGCCGCGGCCACATTCTGGGCGATCGCACGGGCGTTGCCCTGGATGTCCCCGACCACGGGATTGATCTGGGCGAGCGCGACGCGAAGCAGGTCGTTCTGGGCCATCACGTTGATTATCGCGCCCCGCATCCGAGCGGCAGGTCCAGGTAGCGCGACCCCGGAGGCCGGTGCTCGAAGTGCCACCACTCGCGCCAGTAGTCGGCGAAGTCGAAGCGCGTCATGGCCCGGCGAAGCGTGAGCCGGTTTCGCAGCACCGGGCCGCGGGCGTCGAGGGTGTGGGCCCCCGGGCCGAGGGCGTCGTAGCGGCCCATCGCGAGGCGGCGTCCGTCCGAGAGCCGCACCAGGGTCAGGTCGATCGCGGCTCCCGTGTTGTGACGGCTCCGCCGTGCGATGTAGGCGCCCACCAGCTCGGGCCGCCCCGTGCGCTCGGCCCAGCGCACCAGCGCGCGTGAGGCGCGCGCCGGGCGATAGGCGTCCAGGATCAGCAGGCCCAGACCCCGGCGCCGCAGGTGGCGCTGGACCCGGGCCAGATCACGCGCCGCCGGAGCGAGCATGAGCGCCCACTCGCGGCAGTATCCGGGCAGCCTCCGCCCGGTGAGGTTGTCGTCGCCGGTGTACGCCAGATCGACTCCGATGCCGGGCGCGAAGCGGTGCACATCCACCAGGCCGGCCCGGCGGTGGGCCGGCGAGCCCGCCTCGGCCGCCGCGCCGGCCCTGGCGCGGCGAAAGACCCGTCGAGCCACCCCGCGGATCGTCGCGGTCCCGTAGGCGTGCGTGGGGTTGCCGTCGGTGAGCACCGCGAGCGAGACCCGCAGCTTCCGGCGCTGGAACAGTCCTGCAGCGTGGACGAGCTGGCCGCGCCCGGTCGAGCGCCACCCGAGCTTGAAGAAGGCCTTGTAGCCGGCGCGCAGCGCGGCAGCGGGAAAGCCCCAGCGTTGGCGGAGGTCGATCGAGGCCAAGAGCCGGCGCGCGTAGCCGCGCGAGCGCGATGGCGTGAGCCGGTCGAAGCGGTAGAAGAAGCGCGCCTGGTCGGCCGCGCTGATCTGCGCCGTCGGCCAGCCGCCGCTCAGGGCGAAATCGCGCAGCCCTGCGCGCCGGGCCAGCCCGTACAGGGCACCGGCGCCCACCCGGGCGAACACCGCCGTGGCGTTGCCGTTACTCGACACCCGGATCATCGGCCCCAGCAGCGCGCGTTCACCGGCGCCGGGCCGGCGGTTGCCTATGCGACGCAGGTAGGCCACCAGCAGCATCGCCTTCACGACGCTGGCGGAGACGTAGCGGCGCCGCGGTGCGAACCCCCGCTCTCGCCCGCGCGAGTCGGTCAGCGCGAACGAGGCCACCCCTTCGCGGCGCCTCAGCCAGCGCTGCGCCGCCCGGACCTGCTTCGAGGAGGGGACGGCAGCGCGGGCGGCGGCCTCCGCCTCCGGGGCCCCGGCCGGCAGCACGAGCCAGAGCGCGGCCAGGGCCAGGACAGCCGCTGGGAGGGCAGTGCGCACGAGCGTGATGGTGCCAGGACCCCTGATTGTGGGTGCGGCTGCCCGTATCGACGTGCGCTTCCACACGTCCTAGCCTTGGGGCCGATGATCGCCCGACTCACGCGCGACCTCTTCGACGGCCGGACCTACGGCCGGATCCTCTACCTGCTGCTCGCGCTCCCCCTGGGCATCGCCGAGTTCACCTTCCTGGTCACCACCATCTCGCTCGGCGTGGGCCTGCTGATCACGCTCGTCGGCGTCCCGATCCTGATCGCGACCGTCTTCGTCTGGCGCTGGATCGCCCAGCTGGAGAGGCGCCTGATCGGCCTGCTGACGGGCAAGGCGATTCCCTCGCCCTACCGCCCCGACCCGGCCGGGTCGTGGTGGGGCCGCATCCGCGCCCGGCTTGCGGACCCGGCTACCTGGAAGGACCTGGTGTTCCTGCTGCTGCAGCTGCCCCTCGGGATCGTGTCGTTCACGGTCACCGCGGTGGTGCTGGGCGCCGCGCTCCAAGCGCTGACCGCCCCGGCCTGGTACTGGGCGGTCTCCGGCGGCATCGACCTCGGCGTGGTGAATATCGACACCCTGTGGGAGGCGCTCGCCTTCGTGCCGGTGGGCGTCCTGCTGACCTTCGTCGGCATCCCCGCGCTGGGTGCGCTCGGCCGCCTCTACGGCGAACTGGCGGCGCTGCTGCTCGGCTCGAACGCCGACCCGGTGCTGACCGCCGAGGTCACCGACCTGCGCGACGCCCGCTCTCGCATCATCGCCGCGGCGGATGCCGAGCGCCGGCGGATCGAGCGCGACCTGCACGACGGAGCCCAGCAGCGCCTGGTGTCGCTGGCCCTCACGCTGCGGACCGCGGAGAAGCGCGCCGCCGAGGGTGACCCGCAGGCCACCGAGCTGATGCGGCGAGCGGGCGACGAGGCGGGCCTGGCGCTGAAGGAGCTGCGCGACCTGGCGCGCGGCATCCATCCGGCGATTCTGACCAACCGGGGCCTGCGGGCGGCGCTGGACGATCTGGCCACGCGCTCCGCCGTGCCGGTCGAGGTGGTCGAGGCGCCCGCGGAGCGGCTGCCGGACGAGGTCGAGGCCGCGGCGTACTTCGTGGTCTCCGAGTGCCTGGCCAACATCGGCAAGCACTCGCAGGCCACGCGGGCGACTGTGGCGGTGGCGGTGGACTCGGGAACGGTGGCGGTCACCGTGACCGACGACGGCGCGGGCGGCGCGGATCTCGACAACGGCTCGGGCCTCCAGGGCCTCCGCGATCGCGTGGGCGCGCTCGACGGCCGGCTGGCGGTGGAGAGCCCCGCGGGAGCGGGAACCCGGGTGCGGGCCCTGATCCCGCTGGCGCTGCCGTCGAAGTCCCTCGATCCCCTCGCTGCGGGGGCGATGGCGGTGCTGCCCGACGACGCGGCCGCCGAGAAGGTCGCGGCGCGCCGGCGGCTGCTTCGCATTCGCCTCATCGTGCTCGGGGGGGTGGGCGCCGTGCTGGTGCTGCTCTGGGCTCTCACCGGCTCGCCCACGTTCTGGCCGGTGTGGCCGCTGCTGGGCCTCGCGCTCGTGGGTGGCCTTGACGCCTGGCTGGTGCTGGCCAACCCGCCCTGGCGCGAGTCCGACGTTGCCGGAGGCGCCGACCTGCGGGCGCTCCGGCGCCGGCGCCAGGTGGTGCTCACCGCGGGCGCGCTGGGCGTGATCAACGCGGTGCTCGTGGGGCTGTGGCTGGCGAGCGGAGCGGGCTACTTCTGGCCGGTCTGGCCGATTCTCGGCTCGGCGCTGGCCGTCGCGCTCAAGGCGTCGCCCTTCACCGCTGCCCTGCGCGAGCGGCTGGTCGGTCCGTTGAGCTAGCGGGCCTCTGCGCCCGAGGTCTCGCCGACGTTCACCACGCGGGCGCCGGTGCAACGGCACAGCTCGCGCGGGTCCACCTCGAACAGGCTGTGAGGGTCGCCCGCGGCCGCCCAGACGCGCTCGTGCCGAAGCAGCTCCTCGTCGAAGACCACCGGCACGTCGTGACCGAAGGGAGGCACGCCGCCGACGGCGAAGCCGGTGGCGGCACGGACCTCGTGGGCCCCGGCCTGCCTTACCTCGGCGACATCGAGCACGTCGGCGAGCTTGTCGGTGTCGATTCGGTGCTGCCCAGAGGCCACGCATACCACGGGGTCGCCATCGGCGACGAAGACGATCGACTTGGCGATCTCGGACTCCTCGCAGCCCACCGCCAGCGCGGCGTCCTTGACCGTCCGGGTGGAGGCCTCGAGCCGCTGGACGTGGACGCGTATTCCCAGGTCGCGGGCGCACTCGGCCAGGCGGTCTCTCATTGCCGCACCGCCGCGGGGGCCGGTGCGCCCCGTGCCGTGAGCGTGACCCCGGCGGCCAGGGCCAGCTCCTCCAGCGCATGGCGCACGTCTTCGGCCACGTCCTCGAGGTCCCAGAGCACGTCGTAGTCACCCACCAGCCCGAAGTTGATCGAGCCGTCGTAGGAGAGCAGCGCCACGCCCAGGCCCTGGTTCTTGGCCAGCGGGACCATGGGAAAGGTCTCCAGCATGCGCCGGCCGAGGAGGTAGAGCGGGAATTGGGGCCCCGGCACGTTGGTGATCACCAGGTTGAAGAAACGCTGTCGTGAGGACAGCCGAGCCGCCTGGCCCATGATCGTGGGCGGCGCGAACCCCGTGAGCTCGGTCATCACCTGGGCGCCGACGGCCTGCCCGCCCGACTTGAGGTGCTTGAGCTGCTCGCGCACGATGTCGAGGCGCGCCTCCGGCTCCTGGCACCACACGGGGAGCGGGGCCATCATCGCCGCCACCCGGTTCCCGAGCGCGCCGCTCTCGGTGTCCGAGCGAACGCTCACCGGCACCATCGCCTTCAGCTCGAGCCCGTCGGTCTCCACGCCCCGCCGGCGCAGGTGCCTGCCCAGCGCGCCGGCCACGGTGGACAGCATCACGTCGTTGACGGTGCCGCCCAGGCTGTTCTTGATGGCCTTGACGTCGGCGAGGTCCACCCGCACCCACGTGAAGCGCCGGTGGGGCCCGATCTCGTGGTTGTAGGGGGTGGGCGGCGCCGGATGGAGGCCTGCCCAGGCCATGGCGCCGACGCCCACCGCCGCGTCCCGCGCTCCGGCGACGACCCGCCGCGGGGCCCGCAGGACCGCGCGCACCGACCGCGCCACCTCACCCGGGATCGTGGCCCGCTCGAGCAGCGCCTCGCCGAGCAGCTGCGCGTCGCTGGGAAGGGGCCGGGGAAGCCAGCGGTCGCCCGGATCCGTGGGAGCGGCCGGCTCGGCCGAGGTGTCGAACAGCACCGAGACGATGTCGACGCCGGAGATCCCGTCCACCAGGGCGTGGTGGGTCTTGGCGAGCAGGGCGAAGCGGTCACCCTCGAGCCCCTCCGCGAGCCACAGCTCCCAGAGCGGCTTGTCGCGGTCCAGTTGCTGGGCGAACACGCGCCCCGCCAGCGCGCGCAGCTGGTCCTCGGAGCCCGGCGACGGAAGGGCGGTGTAGCGGACGTGGTAGCGCAGGTTGAGGCGCGGGTCGTCGACCCACTTGGGCCGGCCCTGCCCGAGCGGGACGTAGGCCAGCCGCTGGCGGTAGCGCGGCACCAGCGGAAGCCGGCGCTCGATCGCCTCGAGCAGCTCGTCGTAGGGGGGAGGGGGGCCCTCGAACAGCATCACCGAGGCCACGTGCATGTGCGCCGACCCGTCCTCCAGGTGGAGGAAGGAGGCATCCAGTCCGGTCAGCCGCTCAGTGGCCATCGCCTCCTCAAGTTACCGCGTCATTGCATGAAGCTGAGCTGATCGATCGCTGCACCGACAGGCGCTGCCTCGTCCAGTCCGGCCACCCGCACGCCGATCAGCCGCACCGGCCGCGTGGGATCCAGCCGGCGCAGGAGATCGCGCGCCACGGTCTGGACGGTGGGGAGGTCGTTGACCGGCGCCTCGAGCGTCCGCGCCCGGGTGACGGTGCGGAAGTCGTCGAAGCGCACCTTGATCCCGATCGTCCGGCCTCGACGCTCGTCCCGCTCGAGGGTCCCGCACAGCTGCTCGGTCAGGCGGTCGAGCACCGGCTCCAGCTGGGCCCGGCCGTGGAGATCGCGGTCGAAGGTCGTCTCCCGTGACTCCGACTTCACCGCTCTGGTCTCCTCCAGCCCGCGATCGTCCTCGAAGCGGGCGAGCCGGCCCAGCCAGGGACCCAGCCGGGCGCCGAACCACTCGGCCAGAAGCCCGTCGGCGGTGTCTCCGAGGGCCTCCAGGGTCGTGATTCCGAGCTTCTCGAGCCGGGCCAGGGTCTTGGGTCCGATGCCCGGCACGAGCCCGGGGGAGGCGCTCGCGAAGCGGGCCCTGGCCCGGGCGGCGTCGAGCACCACGAAGCCGTCCGGCTTCTCCGCGTCCGATGCCACCTTCGCCACCAGCTTGTTGGGCCCCAGACCGACAGAGCAGGTAAGTCCCGTGCGCGTTCGCGCCGCCTCCTTGACCCGCGCGGCCGCGGCGCGCGGGCGGTCGTAGCCGGTCAGGTCGAGATAGGCCTCGTCGAGCCCGACGACCTCCACGCGCTCCACGTGCTCTTTCAGGACCGTCATCAGCTCGCGCGAGCGGGCGCGGTACTGCTCGAAGTCGGGCACGAGGAAGACGGCTTCGGGACAGAGCCGCCGGGCGCGCTCGGCCGGCGTGGCCGAGAAGATGCCGAACCGCCGCGCCTCGTAGCTCGCGGTGGTCACCACGGCACGCGGGCCACTGCCGGCCACCACCACCGGCAGCCCTCTCAGCTCCGGGCGGCGCTGGAGCTCCACCGAGACGTAGAACGCATCGCAGTCGAAATGGGCGATCGCGCGAGCATCCACGGCTCCGACGCTAGCGCTCGCCGGGGACGGCTAGCGCGACGCGCGGATGGGGCGCACGAGGATCTCGTTCACGTCCACGTGCGGCGGCTGGGTGAGGGCGAACAGCACCGCCCGGGCCACGTCGTCGGCTTCCAGGGCGTCGCTGATCCGGTTGTCGAAGAACGGGGTGTCGACCATGCCCGGCTCGATCAGAGTCACCTTGATGTCGGTCTCGGCGACCTCTTGACGCAGGCCCTCACCCATGGAGGTCACGGCGAACTTGGTGGCCGAGTAGAGCGAGCCCGCCAGCGCCCTGCGGCCCGCGATCGAGCTGGTGAGGATGTAATGGCCCTGGCCCTGCTCCTTGAAGTGACCCAGGGCGGCCCGGATCGACAGCGCGGCGCCGAGCACGTTGGTGTCGATCATGGCCTTCCAGTGCTCCACCGACTCCTCCAGAAAGCCTGGCTTGGCGCCGAATCCGGCGTTGGCGAAGTACGCGTCGAGGCGACCGAAGCGCTCGAGGGTCGTGCTCACCACCGCCTGCTGGTCGTCCCAGCTCGTCACGTCGCAGCGCAGCGCGAGCGCTTTCTCCTCGCCCCCGAGCTCGTCCGCGAGCGCGGCCAGCTTGTCCTCGGAGCGGGCCGCCAGCACCACGCGGTAGCCGAACTCGGCCGCCCGGCGCGCCGTGGCGGCGCCGATACCGGTGCTGGCGCCGGTGATGAGCAGTACGGGATCGTCGGGCACGGGCGGGTTTCTAGCAGGCGGCGGCGAGCTCCTACCCCAGATGCGCCTACCCCGCGAAGAAGGGTGTAGGTCCATGTCTCAACGGGAAGGTTTTCGGCGTGCTCGCTCTACGTGACCTTCGCCGCTCCTACGGCGACAACGTGGCCCTCGACGGGCTCTCCCTGGAGGTTCCGGAGGGCGAGGTCGTGGGATTCGTGGGACGCAACGGCGCGGGCAAGACCACCGCCATGCGCATCGCGCTCGGTGTGCTGGAGGCCGACTCCGGTGAGGTGCGCTGGCGCGATCGCCCGGTGGACCGTCACGCACAGAGCCGCTTCGGCTACCTGCCGGAGGAACGGGGCCTCTATCCCAAGATGCAGGTCGACCGTCAGCTGCGCTACATGGCCGAGCTGCACGGCGTCCCGCCCGCCGAGGCCGAGGAGGCCGCACGGGGCTGGATCGAGCGGCTCGAGCTGACCGAGCGGGCCGAGGACCGCGTCGAGGAGCTGTCACTGGGAAACCAGCAGCGCGTCCAGCTCGCGGTCGCGCTCGTGCATCAGCCCGACGTGCTGATCCTCGACGAGCCCTTCTCGGGGCTAGACCCGATCGGCACCGATCTGATGGCCGAGGTCCTGTTCGAGCGCGCGCGCCAAGGGGCGGCCGTCGTCTTCTCCTCGCATCAGCTCGACCTGGTCGAGCGCATCTGCGACCGGGTGACGATCATCGACACCGGCCGCGTCGTGGCGTCGGGCACCGTGGAGGAGCTGCGCTCCCAGCGCGCCGAGGCCCGGATGCGCGTGGCCGTCGAAGGAGCGGGGGAGGGGTGGCACGAGCGCCTTCCCGGCGTATCGCTCCTCGGGAGCGACGAGCGCGGCCTGCTGCTCGAGCTCGGTGGCGGAAGCGACGATCAGCAGCTGCTCGACGCCGCCCGCGCCGAGGGCCGGGTGCTGCACTTCGGGGCGGAGCGGCCGACGCTCGCCGAGCTCTTCCGCGAGGTGATCGAGCGATGAGCGGCCGGCGCGCCGTCGCGCTCGTGGCCCGGCGCGAGTTCAGCGAGCGCCTGCGCCAGCGCTCGTTCCAGGTCTCGACGGCGGTAACGCTGCTGATCGTCGCCGCCATCGCGGTCCTGGGCGGGCTGACCAGCGGGGATGACTCCGAGTCCTACGAGGTGGGCACCCAAGGAGCGGAGGCCGCGGTCATAGCGCGCGCCGCCGGCTCGCTCGGCTCGCAGCAGGACATCAGCGTGGAGGCCCGTGCGGTTGAGAGCGAGGCGGCGGCCCGGGCGGCCCTGGAGGACGACGAGCTGGACGCGGTCCTGACCGCGAACGGTGAGCTGCTCACCGCGGAGGAGGCCCCGGCCGCACTCGAGCGCCTGATGCAGGTGGCTGCGCGCGAGGTTCGGAGCGCCGAGGCCCTGCGCGCAGAGGGGCTGAGCCGATCCGAGGTGCAGCGGGCGCTCGACCCCCCGCCGCTACAACCCGTTTCGCTCGACCCGGACGGCGACGAGAGCGAGCGTCGCGGCGTGGCGGCGGCGGCGTCGTTCCTGCTCTACGGGCAGCTGCTCGTCTACGGAATATGGGTGGCCATGGGCGTGGTTGAGGAGAAGTCGTCGCGGGTCGTGGAGGTGCTGCTCGCGGCCGTCACCCCGCGTGCGCTCATCGCCGGGAAGATCATCGGCCTCGGACTGCTGGGGCTCGCGCAGTTCGCCCTCCTCGGCGTCGTCGGCCTCGCGATCGCGTCCGCCGCGGGCGCGATAGAGATCGACCTCAGCGAGGCCGGAATCCTCGCGGTGGTGCTGGTTTGGTTCCTGCTCGGCTACGGCCTCTACGCGGGCCTGTACGCCATGGCCGGCGTGGTGGTCTCGCGTCAAGAGGACGTCCAGAGCTCCACGACGCCGCTCACGATGGCCATCATCCTTTCGTTCCTGTTGGTGTTCCCGGCGCTCAACGACCCGTCCGGCGGCCTGGCCCGGATCGCGTCGATCGTGCCCATCTCCTCGCCGCTGGTCATGCCGGGGCGCATCGCGCTGGGAGAGGCGACCGCGGTCGAGATCGCGCTCTCGCTCCTCCTGCTGATCGCGAGCATCGCCCTGCTGGTGCCGCTGGTGGCCCGGGTCTACGAGGGCGCCGTGCTGCGCATGGGCCGGCCGTTGAAGCTGGTCGAGGCCTGGCGCGCGGCCCGGAGCTGACCCCTCGCCGCGTCAGGGGCCGAGGCGCTCGATTCTCCACTCCCCGGTGTCGCCCGGCTGAGCCTGGGTGTAGCGGAAGCGGTCGTGCAGCCGGTTGGCCCGGTGCTGCCAGAACTCCCACGCCCGCGGGTCGAGCCGGTAGCCGCCCCACTCCTCCGAAACGGCCAGCTCCCCCGGCCGGTCCAGGGCGGCCACACGCTCTTCGAGCCAGGCGCGGCTCGGCACCGGGCGGCTCTGAGGTGAGGCGAGCGCGCTGAGCTGGCTGCCGCGCGAGCGGCCGCGCGCGTAGGACTCGGTCTCCTCACGTGCCACCCGCTCGACCGGCCCTTCGATTCGCACCTGGCGTCCCAGCGCCGGCCAGTGGAACAGCAGTGCCGCCCGCGGGTTCTCCGACAGCTCGGCCGCCTTGCGGCTGGCGTAGTTGGTGAAGAAGACGATCCCCTGCTCGTCGAAGCCCTTCATCAGCACCATCCGGACCGACGGCGCACCGTCCGCGCCCGCCGTGGCCAGCGCCATGGCCTCCGCCTCGAACTGCCCGCTCTCCGTCGCCTCCTCGAACCAGGCTGCGAACTGCGCCCGCGGGTCGGGGCGGAGCTCGTCCTCCGACAGGGGCCGGTCAGAAAACGAGGCCACCTCGTCATCGTATGCTGCGCTCTCAGCAGACGACCGAGGGGGAAGAAATGCCGAAGAGGAAGGCCACGGCGCGCTGGGACGGATCGTTCACCGAGGGCGCGGGGACGATGCGGATGGCGAGCGGCGCCTACGAGGGGGCCTACTCGGCCCAGTCGCGCTTCGAGGAAGGGGAGGGCACGAACCCCGAGGAGCTGATCGCCGCCGCGCACGCGGGCTGCTTCTCGATGGCTCTGTCGCTCGGCCTCGGTGAGGCGGGCCACGCGCCCGAGAGCGTGGAGACCGAGGCCACCGTTCAGATCGAGAAGGCCGGCGAGGGCTTTGCCATCAACCGCATCGTGCTCCGTACGCAGGCCCGGGTGCCGGGGATCGAGGAGTCGGAGTTCCAGCAGCACGCCGAAGCGGCGAAGCAGGGCTGTCCGGTCTCCCAGGCCCTGGCGAGCGTGGAGTCGATCGAGCTCGAGGCCGAGCTCCTGGACTGATGGCGGCCGAGCCGTTCTCGCTCGCTCCCGAGCACTCTGCGCTCGTGGTGGTGGACATGCAGAACGATTTCGTGCGGGAGGGCGCTCCTCAGGAGGTGCCGGCCGCCCGGGACACCGTCGGTGTGATCAGCTCGCTGCTCGAGGCCTACCGGGCGGCAGGCCGGCCGGTTATGTACACCCGATTCACCGCCGGGCCGAAGCCCACGCTGCTCTGGCGCTGGTCGCCCGAGTGCGGCCCGGAGCAGCGTTCCTGCTGGCCCGGTGAGGAGCGCCGCTACGCCGACCGGCCGGAGGCGCTCGAGGGCCATGCGGTGATCGACGAGATCAGCCCGCGGATGGGCGAGCCCGTGATCGACAAGTACGGCTACGGCGGCTTTCACAACACCAATCTGCAGGACGTGCTTCACGCGCACGAGGTCACGCAGATCGTGCTGACGGGCACGGTCACCCAGATATGCGTCGAGGAGACCGCCCGCGAGGGGTTTCATCGCGGCTTCGAGGTCGTGGTCGTCCGCGACGGCGTATCCACCTTCGACGACGAGCTGGGCGCCGCCACACTGCGCAATCTGGAGATGAAGTTCGGGCGGGTGGAGGCGGCCGAGACGGTTCTGGCGGCCGTTTCGGGTCGAGTTGACATAACGGCGGTTATCGAGCGTTGAATGCGAATCAGCGGGCCCACAGGTATGCCATCGGGAGCCCCGGGCATACTTCCGGGGCATGTCCGACCCATATACGAACGAGTTCCCCACGCAGCACCTGAGCCGGCCGGCCGTAGCGGCGGACGAGATCCGCGAACGGACCTTCCCTGTCGCGGTGCGCGGCTATGACCGCCAGGCGGTCGACGCCTTCGTCGAGGAGATGGCCCATCTGGTCGGAGAGCTGGAGAGCCTCCAGAGCCGCGAGTCGGTGATCCAGAGGGCGCTGGACCAGGTCGGCGAGGAGACCGCGGGGATCCTGCAGCGGGCGCACGAGACGGCTGATGAGATCGCCGCCCGCTCACGCGCGCAGGCGGAGGGCCGAATCGCGCGTGCCGATCGGGAGGCGGAGATCACGCGCCGGGAGGCCGACGCCTACGCCGAGCAGGTGATCGTCGATACCCGCCTCCTGTGGGAGGAGCGCAAGCGCCTGATCGAGGACGTCCGCCAGCTCGCCGACGAAGTGCTCGCTACCGCCGACGACGCGATCGAGCGGGTCAAGCTGCCCGAGCCGCTTCTCGAGGCCGAGGCCGGGCCGGAAGAGCCCGCCGAGTCGCCGACGGCCGAGGTGGAGCTGGACCTGCTGCCCGGTGGAGCGGGTCAGGCCGAGGACCAGCTGCCGGGGTACGAGGAGCAGCCGCCCGCCGAGGAGCTGCCGGCGGACGAGGCCGGCGAGTCGCCTCCCGAAGAGGCGCTGCCCGCCGGCGACGTTGCGGAGGACGAGCCCCCAGGGGACGAGCGCCGCGCCACCGGCACGCCTCCGGGGACGCCTGTGCCCGGCACCCAGCCGCAGACGCCGGCCGGCGGAGCGCCTCAGCCGGGTCTCGGGCCGCCCGAGGCGGCCGGCGAGCCCTCGCTGTACGACACACGTAAGCCCACTCCGGGCAACGGCTCCTAAAAGCGCTCGGACGCCGGCGCGGCGCCGGCGTCACAGGGAGGTCAGAGGGGCAGCTTGTCGCGGCCCTTGCGTCCCGTGGAGGCGCTCTTGTTGGTGGCCTTGCGCGAGGTGCCGAACGACTTGGAGAACAGCTTGCCGATCGGCCCCGGGGCCTTTCCGCCGGTCCGCTGTCCGACTCCGAGGGTGCGATCCACCCCGCGCTGCGGCCCGCGGGAGAGCCGCGGAAGCAGAAAGGCCAGCACCAGCAGAATGATGCAGACACCGATGATGATTCCGATAGTCATGACCTTCCGGGTACCCGCCGGGGACAGGATCGAAAACCCTCGGGTGGGCTGAGAATCGGACCCTGATCGCAACCGCCGTCTGGCAGACTCCGGGAACGGTGCCCAAGCAGAAGCAGATCAAGATGCAGATGCAGGTCGGTGCGCTGGCGGCGATCCCGCAGCTGGAGTCGCGTACCGACGAGCAGCTGCAGAGCGAGTCGAAGCACCGGGTGGCGGCAAAGGCGATCCTCGGCGCCCGCGCGGCGGAGCGCTACGACTCCAAGTCGGCGCGCAGCTACTTCAACGAGGCGCTCGCGGGTTGCCACCCTCAGGAGCGACCCGCGCTGCGGCAGATGATGAAGGCTTCGCTCGCATTGGCCGAGCGTCGGCCCGACGAGCTGCGGGACGCCATGGAGCGCCTCGGACAGGAGGCTCCCTCCGGGCGCCAGCTGTTCATGCTTCGCGTGATGGGCCTGGTGATCCCGCCCTCCAGTGCGGGCATCGTGGCTCGCATCCGCGGCATCCTGCTGCTGATCCTGCTCGTGATCGTGCTGCTCGCCATCGGCTTCGGCCTGGTCACGCTGATCTCGCTGCCCTTCGGCGGGCTCAGTACCGGCCCGGCGATCTTCTTCGGCTTCCTGGCAGTGGTGATCGTCCTCGGCGTGCTGGTGCTGTTCGGACGGCGGCGTCAGTCTCGAGCGCGGGCAGCCCGGGCGACCGGGCCCCCGGGCTGAGTCGTTCGAGCCCGCTCAGTTCAGCGCGGAGCTGAGCCGGCGCCGGTACTCGCGCGCGAGCGGATCGTCGGCGCCCAGCTCGGTGAAGATCCCGACCATCACCCGCCGGATCAGGTCCTGGCGCTCGGGGTCGGGCAGAGCCTCGAGGAGCCGCGCCAGCGCCCCCTCGAAGTCGCCGGCATCCCAGGCCTGGAAGGCGGGATCCAGACCGGCGTCGCCGAGCTGGGCCCGGGCCACCAGGCCGTCGGCCACAAAGTCGCCGGCGGCGCCCTCGAGCAGCTCCAGCGCCTCGGCCTCGTCGCCGCGCTGCAGCAGTAGCCGGCCCAGCTTGCGGCGGGCCAACGCCTGCGAGGAGTCGATCTCCAGGGCGCGGCGCAGGGCCTCCTCGTCCCCAGCCTCGGCCAGGTCGTCCGCCTCGGACGGGACGAGCGAATCGAAGAAGCGCTCCACCTCGGCCGGTGGCAGCGCGCCCGTGAACTCGGCCGCCACGCGGCCGTCGCGGAAGGCCTTGACCGCCGGAATGCCCTGGATGCGGAAGGCCGTGGCCAGACCCTGATTGGCGTCGACGTCGACCTTGGCCAGCTCCACCTTCCCGGGTCGCGCGGCGGTCGCCCGTTCCAGAACCGGAGTGAGCTGCTTGCAGGGCCCACACCACGCCGCCCAGAAGTCGACGACCACGGGCAACTCGCGCGAGCGCTCCACGACCCGCTGCTCGAAGTCGCGCTCGTCTACATCGACGATCGCGGCCGGGGGGCTCACCCCAAGTGCATTTCCGTCGGCCACCGCGTCGTAGGCTAGCGACGTGGCGCTCTCCCCCCTCGCCGCCCGCTACGACCAGTTCATCCTCGATCTGGACGGTTGCGTGTGGATCGGAGACCAGGCCACACCGGGTGCCGTCGAAGCGCTCACCGAGCTGCGCGAGGCCGGCAAGCGGGTGGCTTTTGCCACCAACGATCCCCGGAGCCCGACCGAGGACTACGTGACCCGCCTCTGGGGGCTCGGGGTCCGGGCGTCGCTGGGCGACGTGGTGACCGTGGGCGGTGCGGTCCAGTACCTGCTGGCCGAGACCCGGTCGGGGCGCACGGCGTTCGTGATCGGCACCCCCTCGCTGCACCGCCACGTGTCCGACGCCGGCCTGCGGGTGCTCAACGGGACCGACCTGGCCTCGCGCGCGGAGGTCGTGGTCGTGGCGGGCACCGAGGACCTCGTCTACGACGACTTGCGCCAGGCCACGCTGGCGGTCCGCCGCGGCGCCGACTTCCTGGCCACCGGCCGCGACCCCACCTATCCGCAGCAGGACGGCCTGTGGCCCGGCACGGGCGCCATTCTCGCCGCGGTGGAGTACGCCAGCGGCCGCAGCGCGGAGATCGTCGGCAAGCCGCAGCCGCAGCTGATGCACACCGCCCTGGACCGCCTCGGCGAAGGCCGCACGCTCGTGGTCGGCGACCGCATCGACACCGACCTGGGCGCCGCCGCGGCCGCCGAGCTCGACGCCGCACTCGTGCTCACCGGCGGCGCCGAGGCAGCGGACGTCGACGGCCTCGAGCCGGCGCCGGTGGCCGTCGCGGAGACGCTGGGCGAGCTGCTGAGCAGCTCATCGCGCTGAGCGGCCGGGAGTTATGTCAACACCTCGGCCCGGGCCCTCACCTCCTCGAAGTCGACTCCCAGCAGCGCGCACGCTGCGGGTGTGACCGACAGTCCGGCCGCCACGGCGCCGGCGAGCGCGCCCAGCGGCTGAGTGTCGTGCTGTGCGTGCAGGTAGGCCGCGCAGACCGCCGCCACGAAGTCGGTGTGACGGTTGCCGTGAACGGCAACCGCGCCCCGCCGGCGCAGCTCACGCCGAAGCAGCGGGACGAGCTCGTCCAGCCCATCGGCGCCCCCGGCGGCGTCGGGCACCGGAACGTGACGCCACTCGAGGCCCGCCGCGTCGTACGCGCTCAGGTTGTGTCGCGTGGCCATGGTGGAGACGATCAGCCGGACCCCGCGCGCCTGCAGCCAGGCGATCTCGCCAGCGCGGCGCTCGGCTCGATGGCTCCTCCCCCCTCCCCCGGGCCGCTCGAGCGCGCACAGCTTGCGCGGGCGCGCCCACCAGATGCGCTTGGGCTCCCTGGCCTTGCTGGTCATGCCCGGTGAAGTCGGCAGCCGGCAGAGTTCGCCCCCGGTAACGTTGCGTTTCTCATGTGCCGGGTATTCGGGTGTGTCGCGGCGGAGCCCGTCTCCATCGAGCACGAGCTGCTCGAGGCGGAGAATCCGCTGATTCGCCAGTCCGAGGAGCACGATTCGGGCTGGGGCATGGCGGTCTACGAGCGGCCGGACTCGAGCGATCTCAAGCTCGTGCGCTTCCCGGAGGCCGCCCACCGCGACGGGGCCTTCCAGCGAGCCACCTCGATGCGAGGGCGCATGTTCAACGTGCACGTGCGGCGGGCGACCATGGGCGGCCTCTCGCTGGTCAACACGCATCCCTTCTGCCTGGGCACCTACTCGTTCGGCCACAACGGCACGATCGTGCGCTACCCGCGCCTGCTCGGCGACGGGGTGAGCACGCCGATCGGCGACACCGACTCCGAGCACTTCTTCAACCTGCTGATGTCCGAATACGACCCCGCCGAGCCGGTCGAGTGCCTCAGGAAGGCGGTGCAGACGACCGTCGAGCGCTCTCCGTTCTCCGGCCTCAACTTCCTGTTCTCGGACGGCCAGGTGCTCTTCGCCTATCGACTGGGCCTGTTCGACCTGCATTGGCTGGCCCGGCCGGGACAGCTCCTGGTGGCCTCCGAGAAGGTGACCGACGAGCCCTGGCACAGCGTGCAGCAGGACGTCCTGCTCGTGCTGGACCCCGACGACCTGGTGGAGCCGCACGCCGAGCGCCTGCTCGGGGACGAGATCGTGTCGGAGGCGAGCATCGGCAAGGTGGACCTCCAGCCGCACCTGCGCGGCGCGGAGCGCGGCGCGGCTGCGGAAGCCCGGGCCCGCGAGGCAGCCGCGGCCACAGAGTGAGCAGAAGCTTCGCGCTGCTGGTCAACCCGGCGTCGGCGGGCGGAAGGGCGCTGCAGGCGCTGCCCCGGATCCACGCGGTGCTGGACGAGCTGGGAGCCCCGCACCGGACCGTGACCACCCGCAGCATCGAGCACGCCGGCGAAGAGGCCGCCCGCGCCGCCGGTCGAGGCGAGACGGTGGCCGCCGTGGGCGGTGACGGCCTCCTGCGACCGCTGGCCGGCGCGCTGCGGGGCGAACAGGGCGAGCTCGCCCTGATTCCCGCGGGGCGAGGCAACGACCTGGCCCGCGTGCTCGGAATCCCGCGCGACGTGGGCGAGGCGACGCGCATCGCGGTCGAAGGCGAGGGGCGCCTGCTCGACGTGGCGGAGGCCGACGGCACGCCCTACATGGGCATCGCCAGCCTGGGCTTCGACTCGGATGCCAACCGGATCGCCAACGAGGCCAAGCTGGTCAGGGGCGACGCGGTCTACCTCTACGCCGCGCTGCGTGCGCTGGCCGCCTGGAAGCCCGCGTCGTTCAGCGTGACCGTGGACGGCGAGCGGCACGACGTGAGCGGCTACTCGGTCGCGGTGGGCAACTCGAAGGCCTACGGCGGCGGCATGTATCTGCTGCCTCACGCCGAGTTGGACGACGGTCAGCTCGACGTCCTGATCACCAAGCGCTGCCCGAAGCTCACCTTTCTGCGCAGCCTGCCCCGGGTCTTCAAGGGAACCCATCTCGACTCGCCCTTCGTGGAGCTCCTGAGAGGCGAGGCGGTGGAGGTGGCCTCCGACCGTCCGTTCGTCGTCTACGCGGACGGTGACCCGATCGGCGCCACGCCGGCGACCATGCGGGTGGAGCGCCGCTGCCTGCGCGTGATCGTCCCTCGCAGCGGCAGCTGATGTTCCGGCTGGCCCGCATCCTCGCCCGGCTGACGCGGGGCGTCACCCGCCGCAGCGGCCGAAGCGGCGGGACCACGGCGCCGGGCCGGCTGATGCTGCGCATGTCGCCGGACGCGCTGGCCCGCATGTCGGCCGAGCTGCAGAGCGGTTCCGTGCTCCTGTCGGCCACGAACGGCAAGACCACCACGGCGGCGATGGTCGCGGCAGCGCTCGAGCGTGACGGGCGCCCGGTGGTCCACAACCGCGCCGGCTCCAACATGGCCTGGGGCGTGGCGACGGCGCTGCTCGACGCGGGCACCGAGCCGGGTCAGCTCGGCCTGTTCGAGGTCGACGAGGCCTGGCTGCCTCGGGTCGCCCGTGGCGTGCCGCCGCGATTGCTCCTCCTGGCCAACCTCTTTCGCGACCAGCTCGACCGCTACGGGGAGCTGGAGCTCCTGGCCGACCGCTGGGCGGGAACCGTGGCCGAGCTCGACGGTCGCGCGGGCTTCGTTCTCAACGCCGACGACCCGCTCGTGGCCGACCTGGGCCGCGCGCGGCGGCAGGTGACCTACTTCGGCGTGGAGGACGACAGCCAGGCGCTGCCCGGCATGCAGCACGCCGCCGATTCCAAGCACTGCCGCAACTGCGGGGCGCCCTATGTGTACGACGCCGTCTACCTCGGGCATCTGGGCCGCTACCGCTGCCCGAACTGCGGGCGCGAGCGGCCTCGGCCGCAGGTGGCCGCCACCCGCATCCGGCTCGACGGAATGGAGGGCTCGGACATCGAGGTGCGCACGCCGCAGGGAGAGCTCACCGTCCGGCTGCCGCTCCCGGGGCTCTACAACGTCTACAACGCGGTGGCGGCGGTGGCGACCGCGCTCGAGCTGGGCGTGCCGCTCGGCGTCGTGGGAGAGGCCCTGGCCGGGTTCGCCGGTGCGTTCGGCCGGGTGGAGACCATCCCCGTCGGCGGCAGCCGGCTCTCGATTCTCCTCATCAAGAATCCCGCGGGTGCGAACGAGGTCCTGCGCACCCTCACGCTGGAGGACGGCCGCCTCGACCTCTGGCTCGCCCTCAACGACGGCATCGCGGACGGCCGGGACGTGTCCTGGATCTGGGACGCCGACTTCGAGGTTCTCGCCGGCCGGGTGCGGCGCGCCACCTGCTCCGGCACACGGGCCGAGGAGATGGCGCTCCGGCTGAAGTACGCCGGCGTCGGTGCGGCCGAGATCGCGGTGGAGCGCGATGTCGGCGCCTCCTTGGACGACGCGGTCAGCAGGGCAGCCGGAGAGCGGGTGTTCGCCCTTCCCACCTATACGGCGCTGCTCGAGCTGCGCGACCTGCTGGCGCGGCGCGGGCTGGCCAGGCGGTGGTCGGAGTGAGGGACGCGATCTGGCACGACGTGGAGAACGGCTCGTACGCCGCCGATCTGCCGCTGTGGCGCGAGCTCGCGCATCGGGCCGGAGGCCCGGTCCTCGACCTCGGGGCCGGGACCGGCCGGGTGGCCCGCGACCTGCAGGAGCAGGGCCACCCGGTCACGGCGCTCGACAGCGACGAGCAGCTGCTTTCCGTGCTTCACAGCCGCTCCCCCGCGACGGGGGTGGTCACCGCCGACGCCCGCCGGTTCGACCTGCCCGAGCGCTTCGCGCTGGTGCTCGCCCCGATGCAGCTCGTTCAGATCCTGGGCGGGGCCGCCGAGCGGAAGGCCATGCTGACGTGCGTGCACCGCCATCTGCTCCCCGGAGGGCGCTTCGCCGCCGCGATCGCCGACCCGTACGAAGCGGTGCTCGAGGAGGACCGCTCGCCGCCCTACCCGGACATGATCGAGCACGACGGCTGGGTCTTCTCCAGCCAGCCCGTATGGGCGCGCGAGGAGCCGGGCCGGATCGTGGTGGAGCGGCGGCGTCAGGCGGTCTCGCCCGCCGGCGCGCTCGAGGAGGAGATCGCGCCCTTTTCGCTCGAGCTCCTGAGCGTGGACGCACTGGAGGACGAGGCGAGCGCGGCCGGACTCGAGCCGGTGGCGCGGCATGTGATTCCCGAGACCCCCGACCACATCGGAAGCGTGGTGGTCGAGTGCCGGCGCTGAGGATCTGCGCGCTCTATCCGGAGCTGATGAACATCTACGCCGATCGAGGCAACATCGCCGTCCTCCGGGCCCGCTGCGAGTGGCGCGGGCTGGGATTCGAGTTGGCCTCGGCCTCGCTCGCCGATCCGCTCGATCCCGACGCGCACGACCTCTTCTATATCGGCGGCGGCCAGGATCGCGACCAGATGACCGTGGCCCATGATCTGGCCGCCGGCAAGCGCGGGCCGTTACACGAGGCGGCCGAGCGAGGGGCCGTGATCCTGGCCGTGTGCGGCGGCTATCAGTTGCTCGGCCACTCCTACCAGCTGGGCGAGGAGGAGCTCCCCGGCGCGGGTCTCGTGGATCTGCGCACGGTCCGCGAGCCCGGCCCGCGCTTGATCGGCAACTGCGCGATCGAATCCGACCTGGGCGACGGTCCCCGGGTGATCGCCGGCTTCGAGAACCATGGCGGCCGGACCTATCTCGAGCCCAGGGAGAAGCCCCTGGGACGGGTCCTGAGCGGCCACGGCAACAACGGGCGCGACGGATTCGAGGGGGTGCGGCGACACAACGTGATCGGCACCTATCTGCACGGTCCGCTGCTGCCGAAGAACGTGTGGCTGGCCGACCGGCTGATCGAGCTCGCACTCGACACCGCGCTGGAGCCGCTTCCCGACGACGGGCTGGAGCGTGCGGCGCACCAGTCCGCCCGCCGCGCGGCAGGGGTGTGACGCGATCCGCGCGCAGCCGGCCGAGCCGGCTGCTTGCGGCAAGGCCTCAGCCGCCGTCGGCGGCTGCGCGAAGAGCACCATCGCGGTCACCGTGCACGCCCAGCCGGCCGACCATGTCGGTCATCTCGAAGACCCGCATCAGCGGCCCGGGCGGGCAGACGACGGCGAAGCCGCGCCCCCGGCTGCTCAGGCGGCGCTGGGCGTCGATCAGCAGCGCCAGTCCCGTCGAGTCCATGAAGGCCACGTCGGTGAGGTCGACCACAACCGCCCCGTAACCGTCGGTCACGGCATCGTTGAGCGGCGCAATCAGCCGGGGGGACGTGGCGATGTCGATCTCACCGGACACCACGAGCAGCGCGCGGCCGTCGGATGCGATCCGGTCTACGGCAAGCGGGTCCACCCGGCGCCAGCGTACCCTATTCGGGGGACATTAGCGGCAGCCGGCCAGGCGCCGGCGGGGGCCCGGGGGGCGTGAGCCCCCCGGATGCCATCTAGCGGCCGCTGGAGCCGAATCCGCTTATGCCGCGACCGGTCTCGTCGAGCTCCGGCACCTCCTCGAGCGCGGCCTGCTCCACCCGTATCAGCACGAGCTGGGCGATGCGGTCGCCCGCGGCCACCTCGAAGTGGTCCCGGCGATCGGTGTTCAGCAGCAGCACGCGCAGCTCGCCCCGGTAGCCGGCATCGATCAGCCCGGGCGCGTTGACCAGCGCGATGCCGTGTCGCGCGGCGAGGCCCGACCGCGGCAGGACGAGCCCCGCGTGGCCGTCCGGAATGGCGATGGCGATGCCGGTCCCCACATCGGCTCTCTCTCCCGGCCCGAGCCGGGCGTCCTCCGCGGCGTGCAGATCAAGGCCGGCGTCGCCCTCGTGAGCGCGGGCCGGGGGCCGGGCGCTGTCGGACAGCCGGCGAAAGCGCAGGATCAAGGGCGGGCGCCGTTGACCGTGAAGCGCTCGAAGCGCTGCACGACGGCCGCGGGCACGCGGGCCCTCACCCGAACACCCTCGGCGGTGTCCTCGCGCTCGAGCTCGCCCGCAAGCTCGTGCAGCTCGGACAGGCTGCCGCCCTCCTCGTAGGGCACCAGCAGCTCCATGGGCCGCAGTCCGGCCACGAAGCGGCCCTCGATGGCGTGGCGCAGCTCGTCCAGCCCCTCGCGGCTCGCGCCGGAGACCTGTACGGCCTGGGGGAAGCGGAAGGACAGCTCGCGGCGGCGCTCGTCGTCCAGCAGGTCGATCTTGTTGAGCGCGAGGAGGCGGGGGCGCTCGCCGGCGCCCGTCTCCTCCAGCACCTCGTCGACCGCGGCCAGCATCTCGTGCAGCGCCTCCTCGGGGACGGAGGCGTCGGCCACGTGCACGACGAGGTCGGCGCCGAGCGCCTCCTCGAGCGTGGCCGAGAACGCCTCGACCAGCTGATGGGGGAGCTTGCGGATGAACCCGACCGTGTCGGTCAGGAGATAGGTGCGACCCGCGATCTCGAACGAGCGTGTGGTGGGGTCGAGCGTGTGGAACAGCCGCTCGCGTACGCCCACATCGGCGCCGCTGAGCGCGTTGAGCAAAGTGGACTTGCCCGCGTTCGTGTAGCCGGCCAGGGCCACGCTGGGCAGGGCGGCCCGCTCGCGCTCCTGGCGCATGGTGGAGCGGGTGGCCTTGGTGTGGCGCAGGCGGCGCTTCAGCGCGGCGATGCGGTCACGGGCCAGCCGGCGGTCGGTCTCGATCTGGGTCTCGCCCGGCCCCCGGGTGCCGATGCCCCCTTCGCCCCGCCCCGCGCCCAGCCGCTCGAGGTGGGTCCACAGCCCGCGCATCCGCGCGAGGTTGTACTCCAGCTGCGCGAGCTCCACCTGCAGCTTGCCCTCCGCGGAGTGGGCGTGGTCGGCGAAGATGTCGAGGATGATCGCCGTGCGGTCGATCACGGGCACCCCCAGCGCCTCCTCCAGGTTGCGCTCCTGGCGGGGGAGCAGCTCGTCGTCGCAGGCCACGAGGTTGGCGTCGCTCTCGCCGATCGTCCGCTTGAGCTCGCCGAGCTTGCCCCGGCCGAAGTAGCGGTCGGGGTCGGGCTTCTCGCGCCGTTGCACCATCTCGCCCGCGACGGCCACGCCGGCGGTGCGCAGCAGCTCCCGCAGCTCGGCGAGGTCGGGATCGCCCGGCGTCGCGGCTATGCACAGCGCCCGCTGGCGCGCCCGTGGGTTGGCAATCCCCTCGCCGTAGCGGGTCCCACCCCTGCGGCCGTTTCGGCTTCGGTCCATCACCGTCAAGTCTAGGCGCGACCGGCGCTAGCCGGAGGCCGGGCGCAGCTGAAGCCGCTCCACCGGCGGCAACACGCCTCGGCGCGGGAACTCCTCCGGCAGCGTGCTTCCCGGCAGAACGACGACCCCCTGGTCGGGGTAGCCGAGCCACGAGGCGTGGCCGACCGCGTAGCGGTGGGCGCACAGGGCGCAGGCGGCCGCGTCGATCTCCTCGATCCGGCGGTGCCAGAGATCGCCGCCCTCGTCGAACACGTGGTCGCCGCTCAGCTCGTCGATGCGGAGCTGCATCCCCAGCGGATGGCGCTTGGCAGGCAGCAGTCGTCCCTGCAGCGCACAGAAGACCCCGTCCGCGTTGGTCTCGAACAGCGGGAACTGCCGGTAGTCGCCCTCGCGAATCGGCCCCTCCCCCTCGCTGCCCTCGGGCCGGAACAACGTCAGGTCCAGCAGCTCCACGAGCTGCCCGGTGGCCGCGTCCGGCGGGCGCGCGGGCACGCCGAGCTGATGGAGCACGCCGTCGGCCAGGCGCTCGGGTACTTCTGTGGGCGGGGCCCCGACCGCCACCACCACCTCGGGCAGGGCGGCCACCTCCGCGGCCACCTGCTCGGCCGGCCCGGGCTCGAAGAACATGGCGCTGAGCCGGATCGGCGGCTCCGGTGTGCGCACCTCCTCCAGCATCACCAGCTGAAGCGCGCCCATCACGGGGACCACACCGCAGTAGCGCATCAGCCGCCGAGACTCCCCCGCAGCCGCTCGAGGGCCTGGCTGAGCCGCTCGTCGGCCACGGTCAGCGAGATGCGGAAAAAGCCCTCGCCGTTCGGCCCGTACGCCCCGCCGGGCGACACCACCACCCCGGATTCCTCCAGCACGAGCTCGCAGTACGACGCCGAGGTGTGCCCCTCCGGCACCGGCGCCCAGACGTAGATGGTCCCCTTCGGCGTGGCCACGTCCACCCCGATCTCGCGCAGCGTGTCGCAGACCAGGTCGCGCCGCCGCTGGTAGAGCGCGCGCATCTCCTCCGGCGGCCCAGCATCCAGGGCCGCCACAGCGGCCAGCTGCACGGCCTCGAACATGCCGGAGTCGATGTTCGTCTTGAGCCGCCAGTAGGCCTCGACGGCCTCGGAGTTGCCCACCAGCGCCGCCGTCCTCCAGCCGGTCATGTTCCAGCCCTTGGAGAGCGAGAAGACCTCGACGCCCACCTCACGGGCGCCGGGGGTCTCGAGAAAGCTCGGTGCGACGTAGCCGTCGAAGGTGGTCTCCGTGTAGGACGCGTCGTGTACCACCAGCACGTCGTGCTCCCGTGCGAAGGCGACCGCCCGCTCGAACAGCCCCTCGGGCACCACCGCGCCGGTGGGGTTGTTCGGATAGTTCAGGTACATCAGCCGGGCGCGACGAGCGTCGTCGCCGGTCACCGCGTCGAGGTCGGGCGCGAACCCGCGCTCGGGCAGCAGCGGCATCAGGACCGGCTCCGCGCCCGACAGAAGGGGCCCGCCCGTGTAGACCGGATAGCCCGGGTCGGCGGCCAGGGCCGCGTCACCCGGGTCGAGGAAGGCCAGGTTGAGGTTGAAGACGCACTCCTTGGCCCCGAGCGCAGGCAGGATCTCGGTCTCCGGATCGAGGCTCACGCCGAAGCGGCGCTCGTAGAAGCGGGCGAACGCCTCCCGCAGCTCCGGCCGGCCCCGGTTCGACGGGTACTGATGCGTCGCGGGGTCGGCGGCGGCGGTCGCCAGCGCATCGGCCACGGCGGGGGGCGTAGGCAGGTCCGGGTCGCCGATGCCGAGGCTGATCACGTCGACGCCCGCGGCCTTCTTCTCGCGCACCTTGCGCTCGAGCTCCGCGAACAGGTACGGGGGAAGGCGGTGAACGCGCTCGCTGGCCTTCACCGGGCCTGCAGCTCCTCCACCAGCTCCTCGCTCAGCACGCCTCGGTAAACGGGCAGCGCCCAGCCGGTCAGCTCCGTGTGCAGGTCCTCCCCCACCGTCACCTCCAGCTCGCCGCCGTCGAGGGCCACCCGCACCGGGCTGTCCACCCCACGCAGCACGGCCGCCACGGCGGCCCCGATCGCGCCCGTACCCGAAGACATCGTCTCCCCCACGCCGCGCTCGAAGATGCGGGCCCGGATCGCGTCATCGGCCGCGCGCCGCCAGAACGACACGTTGGTGCGGTTGGGAAACAGAGCATGACGCTCGATCTCGGGTCCGTAGCGGGGCAGATCGAGCTCCTCGAGCCCGTCGGTGATCTCGATCGAGCACTGCGGGTTCCCGACCTGGACGAACTGGAAGCGAAACTCCCGCCCCGCGGCATCGACCACCCCCGTCCCGTCCTCACCGCCACTGGGAAAGTCGCGTTCGGAGCGCAGTCGCGTCCGGCCCATATCCACCGTGCAGGTCGACGGACCGCCGATCCGCGGCCGTACCTCGCCCGCTGCCGTCCGCAGGCTGAAGCTGTCGTGCTCGGCCCAGCCCGAGCGTCTCAGGTACATCACCGCCTGGCGTACGCCGTTGCCGGAGAGCTCGGCCTCCGACCCGTCGGGGTTGTAGATGCGCAGATCGGCCACGAAGCCCCGCTCCTCGCTGGGACGCAACAGGAGGAGCCCGTCGGAGCCGATCCCGGTGTGGGGCGCGCAGAGCGCGCGGATCCGCTCGGGGGTCAGCTCGAAGGGCAGCTCGCGCTCCTCCACGAGGGCATAGTCGTTTCCCAGGGCCTGCCACTTCTCAAAGCGCACGCCGCGGCACTCTAGAAGCTCAGCGGCGCGGAGCGCCCTGCCGGAGAGCCGACTCTATTCGTGCGGCCACGGCGTCGGGGCCGGCTCCGGTCACGTCGATCACCGTGGCCGGGTCGAGCCTGCGCATCCAGGTGAGCTGCCGCTTCGCGTAGTTCCTGCTTCGGCGCTTCATCGCCTCGGCATCGCCGTCGAGCAGCTCCTCGAAGCCCAGCGCCTTGCGCGCGGTGCGGGAGGCGCCCGCGGCGTCCGCCCGCCGCACCTCCTCGGCGGCCCCGGCCGCGACCATTCGCTCCACCCGCGCGTCGATCCGCTCGTACAACGCCGCGCGCTCCATGACCAGCCCGCACATCAGCGTGGGATGCCGCAGCGACGACGTCCACAGCCGCGAGTCCCCACCGGACGGCGCCGGCTCCTCCCCCATCTCGAGCAGCTCCAGCGCCCGGATCACCCGGGTGGTGTCGCTCGGCTCGATCCGGGCGGCCACCGCGGGAGCCCGGTCGGCCAGCTCGGCGTGGGCAGCCGCGGCGCCGCCGGCGGCCACCCGGGACTCGATCCGGGCCCTGAGCTCCGGCTCAGGTGGAGGGCGCAGCTCCAGGTCGGTGAGAGCGGCCTGGAGGTAGAGGCCGGTGCCGCCGACCACCAGCGGGCGCCTGCCCGCGGCCATCGCGGAGTCGATCTCGGCACGGGCCAGCCGGGCGAACTCGCCCGCGGAAAAGGTCTGGTCGACCGGCACGAAGCCGAGGAGACGGTGCTCGAGTCGTTCGCGCTCGGTAAGGGTCGCCGCTCCCGTCAGGGTCGCCAGACCGTCGTAGACCTGAAGGGCGTCGGCGGAGATCGCCACGGGGTCCTCACCGGCCCCGCGCAGCCGCTCGGCCAGGGCAATCGCCACGGCGGTCTTTCCCACACCGGTCGGCCCGAAGAGCGCGATCACCCGCACGCTGGGCAGTATCCCGCGGCGCGACCCGCTACCAATAGCGGGATGCGCCGGCTCCTCGTGTTGCTTGCTGTCGCCCTGGCCGTGGCCGGCGCCGGCTGCCAGGAGTCCGGTTTCGACGAGGCGACGGAGACCCGGAAGCCGCTCAAGGTGCAGCACGCGCTCGGTGAGTCGAAGGTCCCCGGCCGGGCGCAGCGGCCGCTGCCCTTCACCGTGGACGCCCTGGACGACACGCTGGCGCTCGGGCTCGAGCCGCCCCTGGCGGTCCTGCCGGGGGCACGCCTGCCCACCTATTTGCGTGCGCGGGCCGGCGGGCTGAAGGTGATCAGCCAGCCGCTTCCTCCCAGCCTGGCGCCGATCAAGGCCGCGGACCCCGACGTGATTCTCGCCAGCGTGCCCGCGCAGCTGCCGCTGTACGGGCGGTTGCGCAGGATCGCCCCCACCGTCATGACCGACGCCACCGGTGTGGGCTGGAAGCTCAACACCCGCCTGCACGGCGAAGCCCTGGGCCGCACCAACGACGCCGAGCGGCTGCTCGTCGACTACGACAATCGCTCCGCCCGGGTGCGCGAGCGTCTCGGCGCCCGGGCCGGCAGGCTCTCCGTCGCGGTCGCCCGGGTCGGCCCGACCGCCGTGCGGGTGGCCGCCGAGCAGTCGTTTCCCGGCAGCGTGATCGGCGACCTTGGGGTCGCTCTCGCCGAGGCCGGCGCCGACGAGGGCGAGGAGTACCGGACCGTAGCCGCGGACCGGCCGCCGGCCCTCGGCGCGGACGTGGTGCTGCTCTCGGTGGCCCCGGGCGGCGAGGGACGCTGGCGACAGCTGGCGGCCCGGCCCGCATGGCAGCGCGCGCGGGTGGTCCGGGTCGACGAGGAAACCTGGTGGTCGGGCGGCGGCGTCCTCGCAGCCCGGGCCGCGCTGCGCGACCTCAGCCGCGCGTTGGGATCGTGACCCTTCCCCCGCTCGAAGTCGAGGCGACCGACTACCACACCGCCGGCGAGCCCTTCCGGATCGTCACGTCCGGGGCGCCGGAGGTGCCGGGCGCCGACGTGCGCGACCGGCGCGAGCAGGCGAGCCGTAGCTCCGACCTCGACAGGCTGCGACGGCTGTTGTGCCACGAGCCCCGTGGCCACGCCGACATGTACGGCTGCTTCTTGGTGCCTCCCGACGACGCGGGCGCACAGTTCGGCGTGCTGTTCTGGCACCGGGACGGCTACTCGACGGCGTGCGGGCACGGGACGATCGCGCTCGGGGCCTGGGCGGCGGAGAGCGGCAGGCTCGCGGCCCCGGCCGACGGCGAGGCGGAGCTCCTGCTCGATGTTCCCTCCGGCCGGGTGCGCGCTCGCGTGCGCCGCAAGCAAGGCGCGGTGGCGTCGGTGGCCTTTACCAACGTGCCCGCCTACGTCATCTCCCGTCGCGTGCCGGTGCCGACGTCGGCCGGGACGCTCGAGGTCGACCTGGCCTGGGGCGGCGCCATCTACGCCTGCCTACCGGCCGCAGCGGCCGGCCTGCGGCCGCTGCCGGACGACTATCCCCGGCTCATCCAGACCGGGCGGGAGATCCGGGACGCCCTTAACCGCAGCGCGCACGCCGTCCACCCCGAGGACAGCCGGCTGTCGGGTGTCTACGGGACGATCCTCTACGAGGACCTCGGTGATACGCCCGAGGGCCCTCATCAGCGCAACGTGACCGTGTTCGCCGACGGCCAGGTGGACCGCAGCCCCTGCGGGTCGGGCAGCTCCGCCCGTGCGGCGCTGCTGGCGGCCGACGGCCGGCTCGACCCCGGCCGGGTCCTGCTTCACGACTCGATCGTGGACACGCGCTTCGTGGCCCGCGTTGTCGAGCACGTGAACGCCCAGGGCCGGGACGCGGTGGTCACCGAGATCGAGGGCGCCGCGTTTCGGACCGGCGAGCACCGCTTCACGCTCGATCCTCGCGATCCGCTGGCCTCGGGCTTCGTCCTGCGATGAGCCGTCCTGCCGACGCTCCCGTGTTCCTGAGTGCTGCGACCGTCGGCGACCTGCTGCCGCCCGCCGCTGCCGTCGACGCCCTTGAGGAGGCCCTGCAGTCCGGTCTCGACCCGGAGGCCGACCCACCCCGGGCCGGCGTGCCGGCCGGCGAGGGCGAGCTGCTGATCATGCCCTCGGGCTGGGGCACCGCGGTGGGCGCGAAGCTGGTGACCGTGGCCCCGGACGCGCCCGGGCGAACGCTGCCCCGGGTTCAGGGGGTCCACGTGCTGTTCGACGCCGAGACCCTCGGCCCCGCCGCCGTCATCGACGGCGCGGCGCTCACCGCACTCCGCACGGCCGCGGTCTCGGCGCTGGCCCTCCGCCACTTGGCCGTGCCCCACGCGCGCCGGTTGGTGCTGTTCGGCACCGGGCCGCAGGCCTGGGCGCACGTGGAGGCCATCCGGGCGGTCCGGCCGGTCGAGCAGGTGGAGGTCATAGGCCGCGACGAGGAGCGGGCCTCGGCCTTCGTGCGCCGGGTGGCCGCCGTGGGCCTCGACGCCGGGCGTGGGATCCCGCGCAGCGTGGCCGACGCCGACCTGATCTGCTGCTGCACCACCGCGACCGAGCCGTTGTTCGACGGCGACCTTCCCCCCTCCCACTGCGCCGTGGTGGCGATCGGCTCTCACCAGCCGGAGGTGCGCGAGGTGGATGAGCGGCTGGTCGGCCGCTCCACGGTGGTCGTCGAGTCGGTCTCGTCCGCGCTGCGCGAGGCGGGGGACATCGTTCAGGCCGTGGAGGCCGGCGCATGTGCGCCCGGGGACCTGCACGGGCTCGACCGGCTGGTGCGCGGCGAGGTCTCGCTGCCCGAAGAGCGCCCGCGCCTGTTCAAGAGCACCGGCATGTCCTGGGAGGACGCCGTCCTCGCCGAGGCGCTCTGGCGCCGCTCGACCGCCGCGCGGTAGGCGCCTGGCGCGGGGCTGACAAAGCCGGGGCGAAACGTCAACGAAGCGACCCGGCCCACAGCTTCGTTGAGGTTCACCACCGCATAGGTGGCAAAGCTCAAGCAAACCCTGTGGCGAGCCTTCCGTCTGCGCTTCTCGCCCCTGCTGCGGGGTGTCGGACCCCACGGGCATCCCTCGCGGAAAAGCTCGACCGGAACACCCTCCACCGCTGCTGGGCAAGGTTTGCCCCCACATGGGCGGCAAACCTCGACCAAGCTCCGCGCGAGCGTTCCGGCCGAGGTTCTCTCACCCCGCCCGGCTCCAAGTGAGGCACGGCGCCACGTCACGAGCTCATGCGCAACCCGACCCCCTGATTTGCATGATGTCTTGGTCGGCATGCGTCCAGAAGGTCATCCAAGCGCCCGCGCCGCCGGTCTGGATGAGGTTTCTGTCGCTCTCGCTGCCCTACCCAGCCGGCCGTCTCGGCGGCCTCAGCCGAGCCGGGCGAGCAACAGCTCCTCGCCTGCCAGCGTGGTGCTGGTCGCGGAAGCGATCTCGACCTCGGTCAGCTCGCCCGGCCGGGCCACTCCGGTGAAGTTCACCGTCTTGCCGTGGCGGATCCGGCCGCGGACCTTGGAGACATCCGTGCGCGACGGACCCTCGACGAGGACCTCCATCGAGCGGCCCACGAAGCGCTGGGCGCGCTCGGCAGCGTGCCGCTGGACCATCTCCACCAGGCGTCCCATCCGCTCGCTCTTGACCTCGTACGGCACTTGGCCGTCCAGCTCGGCCGCCACGGTCTCCCGCCGGGGCGAGTAGATGAAGGTGAAGGCCGAGTCGTAGCGGACCTGGTCGACCAGCTCGAGCGTCTCGATGAAGTCCGCCTCGGTCTCGCCGGGAAAGCCCACGATGATGTCGGTGGTCAGCGCGCAATCCGGGACCAGCTCACGGATCATCGCCACCCGATCGAGGTAGCGCTCGCGGTTGTAGGTCCGCCGCATCGCCTTCAGGATCCGGCTGGAGCCGGACTGCAGCGGCAGGTGGATGTGCTCGCACACGCTCGGCAGCTCGGCGTGAGCGCGAATCACGTCCTCGCGTATGTCCTTGGGGTGGGGGCTGGTGTACCTGATGCGCTCCAGTCCGTCGATGGCGTCGACCATCCATATAAGCTCGGCGAAGGTGGTTTTCGCCCCCTTGGGCAGGTCGCGGCCGTAGGAGCACACGTTCTGCCCGAGCAACGTGACCTCCCGCACGCCGTCGGCGGCCAGGCGCTCGACCTCGGCGACGATCTCGGCAGCCGGCCTCGACACTTCGCGTCCCCGTGTGGAGGGCACGATGCAGTACGAGCAGACGCAGTTGCAGCCCACTGAGATCTGCACCCAGCCCTGGAACTCACGTTCCCGCTTCATCGGCAGATGGCCGGTGAAGCCCTCGAACTCGAAGAAGCCCTGCGCGGTGAGGCTGTCGCTGGTCAGGAACTCGGCGAGCTTGTGCACCTGTCCGGGTCCGAAGGCCACGTCCACGAACGGGAACTGCTCGAACACCCGCTCCTTCATCGACTGTGACCAGCAGCCGCCTACCCCCACCACGCGCTCCGGATCCTCCCGCTTCAGGCGCTTGGCCTCGCCCAGGTGACCGACCAGCCGGTTGTCCGCCTTCTCCCGGATCGAGCAGGTGTTGAACAGGATGAGGTCCGCGTCCTCACGGCTGCCCGACTCGCTGTAGCCGAGCGACTCGAGCATGCCCTTCATGCGCTCGGAGTCGTGCTCGTTCATCTGACACCCGAAGGTGGTGAGGTGGTACCGCTTCATGCGCCGGCGAGGATAGCCCGCCGTAGCGCCGGGTCAGCGCGCATAGTCGGTGGAACGGCTCTCGCGAATCACGGTGACCTTGATCTGGCCCGGGTAGTCGAGCTCCTTCTCAACATCACGGGCGATCCGGTGCGAGAGCAGCGCGGCGCTGTCGTCGTCGATCGTGTCGGGGTGAACCAGCACCCGGATCTCACGCCCGGCGTGCATCGCGTAGACCTTCTCCACCCCCTCGTGGCGGGTGGCGATCGCCTCCAGCTCGTGCAGGCGCTTGACGTAGTGCTCCAGCGACTCGCCCCGAGCCCCCGGGCGCGCGCCCGATAGCGAGTCCACCACCTGCACTATGACCGCCTCGACGGTCTGCGGCTCGACTTCGTTGTGGTGGGCCTCCATCGCGTGGGCGACCCCCTCGTCCTCCTTGTAGCGCCGGGCGAGCTCGCCCCCCACCAGCGCGTGCGGGCCCTCGGTCTCGTGCGACACGGCCTTCCCGATGTCGTGCAGAAGCGAGGCCCGCGCCGCCACCCGCGGGTCGGCCCCGAGCTCCTCCGCCAGCATCGAGCCCAGCCGTGCGCACTCGATCGAGTGGTGCAGCACGTTCTGGCCGTAGCTGGTTCTGAACCGCAGCTTGCCCAGCAGCTTGACCAGCTCGGGGTGGATCGAGCCCACATTGGCCTCGAAGACGGCCTGCTCGCCCACCTCCACGATGTGCTGGTCGATCTCCGACTTGGCCTGCTGGTAGGCCTCCTCGATGCGCGCGGGATGGATGCGCCCGTCCTGGAGCAGGCGCTCCAGGGTGAGGCGGGCGATCTCCCGCCGGACGCCGTCGAAGCCGGACAACAGGACGGCTCCGGGCGTGTCATCGATGATGAAGTCGATCCCGGTGAGCGTCTCGAGGGCACGGATGTTGCGCCCCTCTCGTCCGATGATCCGCCCCTTCAGCTCGTCGGACTTCAGCTCCACCACCGACACCGTGGTCTCCACGGCGTGGCCCGACGCAACCCGCTGCATCACCGCGGACAGGATGCTCCGCACTCGCCGGTCGGCATCGCGGCGCGTCTCCTCCTCGACCTGACGCACCAGCCGGGCGCTCTCGTGGCGCAGCTCGTCCTCGAGCTCGCGCAGCAGCAGCTGCTTCGCCTGGCCGGCGCTCAACCCCGACAGCCGCTCGAGCTCCCGCAGCTGTTCGCGCTTCGCCTCCTTCAGCTCCTCGCGGCTCTTCTCGGTGTTGCGCTGACGGTCCTCGAGCGAGCGCTCGCGTTCCACCAGTCGCCCGGTCTGGAGCTCCAGCGACTGCTCTTTGGCGCTAAGACGCTCCTCCAGCCGCGCGATCTCGGCCCGGCGGGCCACGAGCTCCTCCGCTCCGGCGCGGCCGCCTGCTGCGGTCTGGCCGTCGCCTGCCGCGGACGGCTCTGTTGTCGCCACCGCGGCGCCGGCTGCGGGGGCGGCGCGGGGCCGCTGCGCCACAAGGACCACCACCGCGGCAACCGCCGCCGCCACCAGTGCCGCCAACACGATTTCCATGTCCCGGTGTCTCCTCGTTCCGGCGCAGGCGCGCCGGCTTAATCCTCGCTTGAGCGATGCGGCGCAACCCCGCGCGGAGACACCAGACGTGTGTCAAACGGCGCGCGCGCCGGAGCGCCGGCGCACGCTGCTGCGGCTAGGGACCCTCCCGGACGCTCCTTCCGGATCGGTCAGGTCTGAGCACTCGGATCACGGTTCTTCAAAAAGCTGCCGGTTAGCACGTCTTTCTTGGTCCCGCGGGCGAAGCTGCCGTCCGCGTTCACAGCAGGGTAACTCTGTGTGGTGGCACTGGCAAGCGCCGGGACGCCTATGCCAGAAACGCGATGCGTCATCCTCACACGGTGACCCCGAGACCGGCCATCACGCTCGAGGGCGTGGTCAAGCGCTTCGGCGCGATCGTCGCCGTGGACGGCCTCGATCTCGACGTGCCCGAGGGCAGCTGCCTCGGGCTCCTGGGCCCGAACGGCGCGGGCAAATCGACCACGATGCGGATGCTCACCGCGCAGGCGATCGCCGACCAGGGCGAGATCAGCGTGCTGGGCTACGAGCTTCCCCGCGACTCCAAGCAGGCCCGCGCGCTGTGCGGCGTCGTGCCCCAGCTCGACAACCTCGACGTGGAGCTGACCGCGCGCCAGAACCTCGCGGTCTTCGCCCGCCTCTACCGCGTGCCTCGCGGCGAGCGCCGGACCGCGGTGGAGCGAGCCCTCGAGATCGCCAAACTGACCGAGCGAGCCGACGACCCGGTGGACAAGCTCTCCGGCGGGATGCGACGGCGGCTGCTGATCGCACGCGCGCTCGTGCATCGCCCGCGGCTGCTCTTGCTGGACGAGCCCACGGTCGGTCTCGACCCCCAGGTGCGCCAGGAGCTGTGGGCGCTCATCGACGCGCTGCGCAGCGAGGGCACGACGATCCTCATGTCCACGCACTACATCGAGGAGGCCGAGCGGCTCGCCGACTCGGTGGCGATCATGGCCACCGGCCGGGTGGTGGCCCGAGGCCGCCCGGTCGACCTCGTGCGGCGGCATGCCGGTGTCGAGACGCTCGAGGTCTACGGCCCGCCGCCACGGCTCGCGGAGGTGCGCGAGGCCGCGGAGGCGGGCGGTTTCCGCACCCGCCGCACCGGCACCGCGGTGGCCATCCTCGGCAGCGAGGACGGCGACGGCGAGCTGCCCGACGGCGTGCGCCGGGCGGCCTCGCTCGAGGATGTGTTCGTCCTGCTCACGGGCGAGGAGGTGGCGTGAGACGCCGGCGCCTTCACCGTCTGGAGCCCGCGGCGATCCTCGGGGTCATGAGCCGCGACGTGACCAACTTCGGCACGTTCTGGAAGGCCACGACGTTCTCGTCCGTGATCGAGCCGACCATCTACCTCCTCGCCTTCGGCCTGGGCGTGGGGACGCTCATCAGCAGCGTCCAGGGGCTCGACTACGTGCAGTACGTGGCGACGGGCATGGTGGCGACGTCGGTGCTGTTCGCCTCGGCCCTTTCGGCGATGTTCGGGACCTTCGTCAAGCAGCGCTTTCAGCGGACCTACGACGCGATCATGGCGGCGCCGGTCGACGCCGAGGAGCTGGTGACCGCGGAGATCCTCTGGATAGCCATGCGTGCGGGGGTCTACGGCTGCGCACCGCTGCTGGTGGGGATGCTCTTCGGGCTCGACCCCGTGGTCGGGATGCTCGTCGTCCCCTTCGTGGGCTTCCTCACCGGCCTGGGCTTTGCCGCCTTCGGCGTGCTGATGGCCGCGACGGTCTCGAAGATCGACAGCTTCAACTACGTCACCACGACGGTGATCACGCCTCTGTTCCTGGTCTCGGGCACGTTCTTCCCGATCAGCGAGCTCCCGCAGTGGGCGCAGGTTCTGGCCAACCTCAACCCGCTCTACCACTGCGTCCAGCTGGTCCGGGACGCGGTGTTCGGCTTCGAGGCGGCGGACCTGGGGCATCTCGCAATGCTGATCGGCTTCGCCTTGGTCATGTGGCGACTGGCCATCTGGCGGATGGAGAAGCGGCTAATCGACTGACGCTGCGGGGACGATCTCGGCGATCCGCTCGTGCACGAAGCGCACGGCCATCGCGCCCTCTCCCACGGCCGTGGCGCAGCGCTTGACCGAGCCTGAGCGCACGTCCCCCGCCGCGTAGATTCCCGGAATGCTGGTCTCCAGCAGCCCGCCGGCGCCTGCCTCCGACCCGGTGAGGACAAAGCCCTTGGCGTCGCGCGCGATCGACCCGCCAAGCCAGTCGGTGCACGGGTCGGCTCCCAGAAACAGGAACAAGGAGGAGAACGGCAGGCGCTCACCGTCCTGCAACGTGACGGCGTCGAGCTGTCCACGGGAGCCGTGCAGCTCGGCCACCTCGCTGCGCGCGCGCACAGCCACCCCGTGCCGCTCCAGCTCGGCGACCAGGTAGTCCGACATGGTCTCGCGGAGGTCCCCACGACGGTGAAGCAGGGTCACCAACGCCCCTCCGCGCGCCAGCCACACGGCTGCCTGCCCGGCCGAATTGCCGCCGCCGATCACTCCTACCCGCGTACCGCCGCAGCGCTGCGCTTCCGGCGGGCCGGCCGCGTAGAAGACGCTGAGACCCTCGTACTCCGCGAGTCCCGCGACCGGGAGGCGGCGGTACTCGGCCCCGGTCGCCAGCACCACGGCGTGGGCCGAGACCTCGTGATCGCCCTCAAGCCAAACCAGATGGCGCTCGGCGCCGGGCTCGAGCGCGAACGCACGGTAGGGAGTCGCGGTCCGGGCACCGAACTTGCGGGCCTGGGTCACGGCCCGGCTCGTGAGCTCGCTGCCGCTGATGCCGGCCGGAAAGCCCAGGTAGTTCTCGATGCGCCGGGAGATTCCCGCCTGGCCGCCCAAGGCGGTGCTCTCCACCACCAGCGTGTTCAGCCCCTCTGAGGCGCCGTACACCGCGGCACCCAGGCCGGCGGGGCCGGCCCCGATCACGATGAGATCCACCTCTTCGCGTTGCTGGAGGGCAAGACCTATCCCCAGCGCTCGCGATAGCTCCCCGTGGGAGGGGTTGCGGAGCTCCTCTCCGCCCGGCAGGCGCACCAGCGGCAGCAGGCCCGGCTCGAGAGCCGCGACGAGGCCGGCCGCGTCGCGGTCGTCGGAGTGCTCCGGGTCGCGCCAGTTGTGCGGCAGCCGATTACGTTTGGCCCAGTCCACCAGCCGCCGGGTGTCGGCGGACGACGCGGGCCCGACGACCTCGATCCCAATGCCCTGGCGACTCTGGAGCAGCTCCCGCCGGCTTATGAAGGCCGAGAGAAGCAGGTCGCCGAGCGGGGCATCCTCGAAGAGCAGCGGACGCAGCACATCACGGTCCACCGCGATGTAGCGCATCGGCTGGGTCACGACCGCGTTGAGGAAGACCGTCTGGCCCGAAAGAAGATTCATCTCGCCCAGAAAGCCGGATGGGCCATGGCGGATGATCTCCCGGCCCGCGGGATCCTGGACCGCCACCTCACCCTCGATGATCGCGATGAACGGGTAACGCCTGTCCCCGACGCGGAACAGCGTCTCCCCCGCGTCCGCCGTCCGCTCTTCGCCGTGCTCGGCGAGCAATTCGAGCTGTGACTTCGACAGGATTTGACTGGAACGACTTGCCACCGAACGAGCGTACTCGCCGGCCTCGGCGGGCCGGTCACGCCGCTTCAGGCGGCCTCGCGCTCGTGCGTCCGCACCGCCTCGTAGGCCAGCTCGCTCGCGTAGCCGCGGCGGACCAGTAGCCGCCAGGCACGGTCGCGCTCGCGGTCGTCGCCTGGTGCCTTCGGGAAGCGCCGCCGCAGCAGGATCAGTGCGGCGTCCAACTCGCCCTCGGGCCCGTAAGTCTCGAGGGCGGCCTCGATGCGGCTCGGGGCGACACCCCTGCGGCGCAGCTCGCGGGCGATCCGCTCGCCGCCCCACTGCTCCAGCTCGCGCTTGTCCTCCGCGAAGCGGCGGGCGTAGCGGCCGTCATCGAGCAGTTGAGCCTCGGTGAGCTCCCTGACCGCCTCGTCGATGGCGGCCGGGTCGATCCGCTTGCGCTCGAGGACGCCGCGAACCTCGGCCACAGTGTGGTCGCGCCGGCCGACGGTCCCGTAGGCGAGGGCGATCGCCCGCTCGAGCTCCGCCTGCTCCGGAAGCGTGTGGGGATCGGTCAGGCGGCCCGCTCCTCCGGTCCCTCGCCCCTCCCCTCGGCCCCATCGGCCTCCGCCGGGTCAGCCGGCTGCACCGCGGCCAGCGGCACCGCCACCGGCTCGACCCCGAGGGCCTCGTAGACCTTCTGCTCGATCTCGCGGGTGACGGCCGGGTTCTCGCGCAGGTAGCCCTTCACGTTGTTGCGGCCCTGGCCGAGCCGCTCGTCGCCGTAGGAGAAGAAGGAGCCCGACTTCTGGACGATCCCGTGCTCGATCCCCAGGTCGAGGACGCAGCCCTCGGCGCTGATCCCCTGGCCGTACTCGATGTCGAACTCGGCCTGGCGGAACGGTGCCGCCACCTTGTTCTTGACCACCTTCACCCGCACGCGGTTACCGACCGCCTCGGTGCCCTCCTTGAGGGTCTCGATGCGCCGGATGTCGAGCCGCTGGGAGGAATAGAACTTGAGCGCGCGGCCGCCGGGCTGCGTTTCCGGGGAGCCGAACATCACCCCGACCTTCTCCCGGATCTGGTTGGTGAAGATGCACAGCGTGTTGGCCCGGTTCAGGTTGCCGGCCAGCTTGCGCATCGCCTGCGACATCATCCGGGCCTGGAGGCCGACCGTCTGGTCGCCCATCTGGCCCTCGAGCTCGGCCTTGGGGGTGAGCGCGGCGACCGAGTCGATCGCCACCACGTCGACCGCGCCGGAGCGGATCAACAGGTCGGCGATCTCGAGCGCCTGCTCGCCGTGGTCGGGCTGGGAGACCAGCAGCTCGTCGACGTCGACGCCGATGCGCTTGGCGTAGGCCGGGTCCATGGCGTGCTCGGCGTCGATGAACGCGCAGATGCCGCCCATCTGCTGGGCGCTGGCCAGCACGTGGTAGAGCAGGGTCGTCTTCCCCGACGACTCGGGGCCGAAGACCTCGACGATCCGCCCGCGCGGGACGCCGCCCACGCCGAGCGCGAGGTCGAGCGAGAGCGCCCCGGTGGGTATGGCGGCCACCCGCACCGCGGCGGCCTCGTCGCCCATCTTCATGATCGATCCCTGGCCGAACTGGCGCTCGATCTGCGTGAGGGCGCCGCTCAGCGCCGACTCGCGCGCCTTGGCGGCCTTCTCCTGTTCCTTCTCCATGCCGTGTCTCCTCGAAGCTCTTGAGGTCCACACGCTAGGAGTGGGATCGGACAGACGTTCGCCCCCCTGGCCGGGGCGGCGAGAGTATTCTCGGCCCATGACCGAAGCGGAGGCGCGGGCGCTCTGCGAGCGCCTTGCGGCCGAGCATCCCGAGCGCCGCACCCATCGCTGGCTGCCCCGCCGCAGCGAGGCGAGGCCCCGGCCACCGCATCCAGACGACCCTCGTCCCGCTCACGTGCAGAACGTTCCCGGCGCCTGGGGCTAGGCGCTGTACCGCTTCGAGCAGACCGGCCGGCTGCGGCGATTGTTGCGCATGTCGGGGACGCTGCCCCCGCTGTCGTGGCTGTACTCCCGCACCCTTCACCACATCGACCAGGCGGTGTACCGGGCGAGTCGCGGGCGGGCCACCTTCACCTCGTGGACGACGGGGCTTCCCATCGTGATGCTCACCACCACGGGCGCAAAGAGCGGCCGGACGCGGACCCTGCCGGTCCTGGGCCTGCCCAACGATGACAACCTGGTGGTGATCGCCTCCAACTACGGGCAGGACCGCAATCCCGCCTGGTACCACAACCTGCGTGCGCAGCCCCGGGCCAGCATCACCGTCCAGGGCGAGCAACGTGAGGTCGTGGCGCGCGAGCTGACCGGCGAGGAGCGCGAGCGCTGGTTCGAGCTGGGCGTCGAGATCTACCCGGGCTGGACTCACTACAGCCGGCGGGCCGACCGCCGGATCCCTGTGCTGGAGTTGCGGCCGGTGGCTTAGCGCCGCCGTTTCGCCACGTGCACCTCGGTGTCGTAGCGCAGGGTCACCCGGCCGTCTCCGGCAAGCGTGCGGACCCTGTTGAGCACGCGGTCGCGCTCGGGCTCGTCCAGCGTTGCGATGTAGCTCACGGAGCCGAACCGGTCGGCGAGCCCGTCCGCGTCGAGCTCCTGCTCGTTTGCGAACACGCGCTCCTCCAGGGGGCCGAACAGCGAGGTCCGCTCGAAGGCCTCCTTCCAGACGCCTCCCCGGTGAGCGGGCGTCCGGCACCGGTGCGGGGCGATGGCCTCCTCGATCCTCTGGTTCAGCGGGTCGGACATGCGGCGCCGGTTCCAGATCAGCCCCAGGGCCCCGCCGGGGCGCAGCACGCGGTGGATCTCCTCCAGTGCCGCGTCGCCGTCGAACCAGTGGAAGGCCTGGGCCACGGTCACGGCATCGACGCTGCCGGCGGCGACCGGAATGCGCTCGGCGAGGCCGTCGAGCACCGTGGCCCCGGGTGGAAGTGCCCCGCGCATCTCGGCCACCGGCTCGACGGCGACCACCTCCAGCCCCGCGGCGAGGAGCGCTCGAGTGAGCTTGCCGGTGCCGGCGGCCAGGTCGAGCACGGTGGCACCGGCGCGCACGCCGAGGCGGTCCACGAGCCAGGCCAGGGCGGCCGCCGGGTAGTCGGGGCGAGCGCGCTCGTAGGCGGCGGCCGAGCGGGTGAAACCCTGCCAGGCGGTGGGGTGAACTCCGGTCAAACGACCTCCTCGGCGAGCAGAGAGACCAGGGGTGGGTCGGGAAGCGGCAGGCGAGACATTCTCAGTCATCCTGGACGTCGAGGCGCGCGAGCGGCTCGTAGAGCGCTCCCTGCGGGCGCAGCGTCGAGCGGTAGAGCGTGACTCGGCGTGCTTCGAAGGGCTCGCCGGGGGGCGGGTCGTCCGCGAGGGACGGGGCCCGCCGCACACCGCGCTTGACCCGCGCGAGGGTCACGTGAGGCCAGAACGGGCGTTTCTCGGGCCGGTACCAGTGACCGGCCTCGAGCGCGCTCGAGACCGCCGCTTGCAGCGCGACGGCCCGGCCCCCGCTGTCCTCCAGGTCGAGGGCGAACAGGCGGGGAGCGCGCGGGGGCAGCGGGCGGACTCCGAGCGGGGTCAACCGTGGCGGCGGCATCGCCTCCGAGGCCGCGGCGAAGGCCGCAGCACTGATCCGCTCCGCCGCCGACTCGTCCTGCCAGCCGAGGAACACCAGCGTCACGTGCAGGGCCTCGGGTGGTACGGCACGCAGATCGGAGCGGTCCTCCAGCAAGCGGTCGCGCCAGCGGGCCAGGCCGCCGCGCGCTGCTTCGGGGAGATCGAGGGCGACGAACATCCGGGCCCTGGGGCCGCTCAGGGAACCTCGCCCTCCTCGCCGCGCAGCAGGCGGCGGAGCAGATGGAACGCCACTGTCGTGGCCCGGTCGCGAATGTCCGCGCGGTCGCCCGGCAGAAGAACGGTGCGCGTCAGCGATCGCCCCTCCCCCAGCTGCACGCTCCAGCACACCGTGCCCACCGGCTTCTCGGGGGTCCCGCCGTCGGGGCCGGCAACGCCGGTGACCGACACCGCGGTGTCGGCTCCGAAACGCGCCAGGGCGCCCTCGGCCATGGCCTCGGCCACCTGCTCGGACACGGCCCCGTGACGCTCGATGAGCCCCGGGTCGACCCCCAGCAGCTCGGTCTTGGCCTCGTTGGCGTAGGCCACCACGCCGCCCGCCACGTACGCCGACGACCCCGGTCTCTCGGTCAGGCGGGAGGCGATCAGGCCGGCGGTGCAGGACTCCGCGGTGGCGATCCGGCGACCGCTCAGCAGGTCCGCCACCTGGTCGTCCACGCTGGCGCCGTCGCTGGAGAAGAGCTCGCGCGGGTGGCGGCGAGACACGAGGTCGATCACAGCGTCGTAGGCGCCGGCCGCGTCCGGCTCGAAGCGGGTGACCACCTCCACCTCCCCGCGGCGCAGACACGTGGTGATCTCGAGACGCTCGAAGCCCTCCACCGCGTCCTCGGCCTCGCGCAGGGTCTCGGCGATGGCCGACTCCGGTATCCCGAAGAGGCGTGCGGTCCGTTGGAGATAGCTGGTTCGGCCCGCCAGGGCCGCCTGCACGATGTCGGTGCCGGCGGCCACGTCCCACATCGGCTGCAGCTCCCGGGGAGGTCCGGGCAGGACCACGATCACGGGCTCGCCGGGGACGACCACCCCGGGCGCCGTTCCCACCGGATCGATCACGAGCGCCCCCTCGGGCACCAGCGCCTGCTTCTTGTTGGCCGCACGGGCCGCCTCGGGATCCCAGTGCCGAAAGCGGCGCATGAGCGGGCGCAGGATCTCCGCGATGCGCGCTTCGAGAGCCTCGTCCATGATCAACGGGCGTCCGGCATGGCGAGCCACCACCTCGACGGTCATGTCGTCCGCCGTCGGCCCCAGCCCACCGCTGGTGATGATCAGGTCCACGCCGTCGGAGGCCAGGAAGCGCAGCTGGGATTCGATGTCCTCGGGCCGGTCGCCGCAGATCGTGATGTGCGCCAGCTCCACCCCCAGCTCGAGCAGCCTGTCGGCCAGCCAGGGGCCGTTGCGGTCGCTGATCCGCCCGGTCAGGACCTCGGTCCCCGTGACCACGATGCCCGCACGCGCGCTCAAGGCGTCACACGCACGGGCGCTTCGCCGGAGGCAGCGACCGGTGCGACCGCGCCGTGAAGCGGAAGCCCACCGGCTCGGGCCCGGGCACGACCGCGATCGGGCGCCCGTTCGCGCCGAGCCGCACATCGGTCTTGCCCAGGTTGACCCGGAGGATCCGGCCCCTGAAGGTCCGGGGCGCGTCGAGGGTGCCCTCGAAGACGATCGGGGTGCCGGCGCCGCGATCGATGCACACGTACGTGGGCGTGACCGGCGCGATGCGGAGCCGCACCCGCCGCGGCCGGGCCGGCCGCTCGCGCTCCTGCTCGCGGGGCGTGGTCTGCGCCGGCTCCTGCTCGCCGGAGTCGCCGTCGTCACCGTCGTCGCCGCCGAAGACGACGCCCACGGCGGCCAGGGCCCCGACCACCACCACCGCGAGCAGCACCAGTGCCGCGATCGGCCCCGGCTCAGGGACCTGAGGCCGACGGCGACGGTCGCTGCGCCCCACCGCGGGAGGGGCCAGGGTCTGAACCGGCTCGGGCTCCTCCCGCCGCTCGTAATACGCGCGGTACTCCTCCACCAGGCGGTAGGGGTCCAGTCCCAGCGCTTCGGCGTACGTGCGCAGGAACGTCTTGACGAACGTGGGCCCGGGGAGCATCCCGAACTCCTCGTTCTCCAGCGCACGCAGGTACTTGGCCCGGATCTTCGTGCGCGACTCGACATCTGCGATGTCGAGCTGCTGCCGCATCCGTGCCTCGCGCAGCGTTTCCCCGATGCTGGCCATCGGGCGCGTATTGTGGCGGACTCGCTATTCCTCGGAAGGTGCTGCAACGGCCGGTTCGGAGAGCTGGTCGAGCACCCGGGGCAGGTCCGCCTCGCTGATCAGCACCTGACGCGCCTTGGAGCCCTCGTAGCCCGAGATCACGCTCCTGCGCTCCATCATGTCGATCAGGCGCCCCGCCCTGGTGTAGCCCACCCGCAGCCGGCGCTGAAGCATCGAGGTGGAGGCGGTGCCCATCTGCACGACGGTGGCCACGGCGTCGGCCAGCAGCTCGTCCTGGTCGGGATCGAAGTCCCCCTCCGCCCCGGCTTCGCCGTCGTCGGGCTCGATCGCCTCGAGTAGCTCCTCGTGCAGCTCGGGCTCGCCCTGGCGGCGCCAGTGGTCGGTGAGACGCTCGATCTCCTCCTCGGTGATGAAGGCGCCCTGGATGCGTGCCGACCGCGACTCCCCCGCCGGGCGGAACAGCATGTCGCCCTGGCCGAGCAGCGACTCCGCACCGTTCTGGTCCAGAATCACGCGCGAGTCCGTCTGGGAGGAGACCGCGAACGCTATGCGTGCCGGCACGTTCGCCTTGATCATGCCGGTGATCACGTCCGCACTCGGACGCTGGGTGGCGAGCACCAGGTGGATTCCCACCGCCCGCGACTTCTGGGCCAGCCGAATGATGGAGTCCTCCACGTCGGCGGGCGCCACCATCATCAGGTCGGCCAGCTCGTCGATCACGCAGAGGATGTAGGGCAGCGGCGGCTCCCCCTCGGCCGCCCGGACCCGGTTGAGCTCCGGGAGGCTGCGGGTCTTGGCCCGGCTCATCACCCCGTAGCGCTCCTCCATCTCCTTGATCAGGTTGCCCAGCACGTTCGCGGCCAGGCGTGGGCTCGTGACGACCGGCGTCAGCAGATGCGGGATGCCTTCGTAGTGGTTGAGCTCCACCCGCTTGGGATCCACGAGCACCATCCGCATCTCGTTGGGAGAGGAGCGGAGCAGCACCGAGGACAGCATCGCGTTGACGCAGCCGCTCTTGCCCGAGCCGGTCGTCCCGGCGATCAGGATGTGGGGCTGCTTGGCCAGGTCGGTGCCGATGGCCTTCCCCGCGATGTCCTTGCCCAGCCAGACCGACAGCGGCGACCAGCCCTGAGGGGCGTCCTGGAAGACATCGCCCAGGTGCACCATCCTGCGCACCCGGTTGGGGACCTCGACGCCCACGGCCTGCTTGCCGGGAATCGGAGCCAGGATGCGCACCTGCTCCGCGGCGAGCGCGTAGGCCAGATCGTCCTTCAGCTGTGAGACCTTCGACACCTTGATCCCGGGCGCAAGCCGAAGCTCGTAGCGGGTCACGTGCGGCCCGGTCACCGTCCCGATCACGCGGGCCTCGACACTGAAGTGGCTGAGCGCCTCGGTCAGCTGACCCCCCACCCGCTCGATGCCCTTGGTGTCGATCTTCTGGGCGCCGTTGCTGCGCTTGAGGAAACCGGGCTTGGGCAGGCGATAGTCCAGGTCGTCGGATTCGGTCACCGCCGAGCGGCGATGTCCCATCGGCGTGAGCTCCACCTGCTCGGGGTCGGGCTCCTGCTCCTCGGGCTGCTCCTCGCCGGGGGCGGGGGCCTCGGCCGGCTCGGGCTCGTCCGGCTCCGGCTCGTCCGGCGGCTCCGGCGGGTGCTCGTCGTAGAGGTCGGGATAGCGAGTGGCGGCATCCAGGGCGGGCGCCTCGACGTGGGTGGCGCGCACGACCGGCTCGCGGTCCGGAGGCTCCGGCGGCTCGACCGGCTCTCCCTCCGGCTGAGGGAGGCTCCCCGGGCCGGCCGCCGAGGCTGTCAGGGCCTCCGTGGGCAGGTTGAGCGTGGCCGCCGTACGCCGCACCCGCTCTCCGGTGTGGGTGGCGGCGCGGCGCGTCCCGGTCACTATCCCCGCGATCGAGGCGCCGGTGAGCAGCAGCACGCCGGCCAGCAGCAGGAACACGAACAGCATGTGGGCCCCCACCTCGGAGAAGAGCCTGCTCACCACCCAGAACAGGGATTCGCCGATCAGGCCGCCGTGGCGCTCGAGATAGTCCGCGTCGAGGAAGCCGTCACGGGGCGTCTCGCCGGGCCCCAGGCCCAACGAGCCGGCGGCCAGGCCGAGGGTGAGCGCGGCGCCCAGACACACGGCGCCCGCCTTCAGCGGGTGCACGGCGGGCAGCATCGGCCGCACCACGAGCAGCGCGCCGGCGGCGAACAGGGCGATCGGCGTGAAGTAGGCCACGGCTCCGAATAGGAACAGCACCCCGTCGGCCACCGCCGCCCCTACCTCGCCTCCCCGCCACCCGAGATAGAACACGCAGGCGAAGAAGGCCGCGCAACCGACCAGGGCGAGTCCGATCAGGTCCTGGTGGCGCTGGTCGAGCGGGGGAAGCTCCAGGGGCGGCCACAACCGGCGCGAGCGCCGGCCGGCACGGCTACGTGTTCTGGTCCGGCGGCCGGCCATGGCTGACCCCCGGGTTTTCGACGCGGCGGGCCGGAGCCCTCTAGTCCAGGAGCACGACGGTCTTCGCCTCGGCGTCCCAGGCCCAGGCAGGCCGGCCGGGACCGAGCTGCACTCCGCCCAGCCAGCGCTCGGGCCAAGGCCGGCGGGATTCCCCGGCGAGCACCGAGCGTCCCTGCGCGCTCAGCTCGTAGCCGGACCCGTTGCGGCCCACCAGCGGGGCGAGGTCGTCCGCGAGCGCCCACAGCGGCGCGTCGCCGATCCAGGGCGGTCGCTCCCGAGCGGCCACCTGCGCGAACAGCTCAGGCGGATGAAGGGGGCCCCCGGCGAGCGCCTCCGCGATCTCGCGCTCCAGCCGGCTGAGCCCGGTGCGCCGGTCGGGAAGCTCCTCGGCCAGGCGGACCAGCCCGTCGAAGCGCAACCAGTCGCGTGGATCCGGCGAGCGCAGCGCGGCGAAGCGGGTCGGGTCCGGACGGTGGGGACGCCGGTTCAAGAAGGCCTGCTCCAGGCTCTCGGGCCGCTCGTGCGGGAGGGAGACAATCGTCAGCGGGCCCGGGTGCCCAGCCAGCCGGTCGTCGACCTGGGCGAGCTGGAGATGGTCGAACAGGTCGTCCTCGAACCAGAGAACGACCTCCTCGTCGGGGCGCGTCTCGGCGAGGCGCCGGTCGCGCGCGCCCAGGTTCCCCCGTATCGCCGCCTTCTCGCCCCACCCCCTGCCGGCCAGATGGGCGGCCCGCACCGCGGCCAGCTCGGGCGGCTCCAGCCCGCCGGGCACCGGCCCGTCGTGCAGGACGTCGCGCCAGGGCAGGATCTGCTCGGGGTCCTGGCCACAGGCGGCGGCGATCTCGGCCACGACCGCGTCGCCGTTGGTGACACAGAGCACGGAAGCATTCTTACCGATCCCGGCGGCCCCGCTCCCTACCATGGACCCCATGGCCGGACGGCCCCGGGTGCTGGTGGTCGAGGACGACACCGACATCGCCGGTGTGCTCCGCCGTGCGCTCGACAAGGAGGGCTACGACGTCCGGGTGGCGGGCGACGGCGAGACGGCGCTGGGCGCGGCCGCCGACTACGAGCCCGACGCGGTGGTCCTCGACCTCGGCCTGCCCCGGCTCGACGGCGTGGAGGTCTGTCGCCGCCTGCGCGAGGAGGGCGACGTGCCCATCCTCATCCTGACCGCCCGTGACGCCCTAGAGTCGCGCGTCGAGGGCCTCGATTCCGGCGCCGACGACTACCTGGTGAAGCCCTTCGAGCGCGAGGAGCTGCTGGCCCGGCTGCGCTCTCTCCTGCGGCGGCGGCCGCCGCGGGGCAGCGCCTACCTCGTGGTCGGGGACCTGCGCCTCAACCCCGACAGCCGCCAGGTGTTCCGCGGCGAACGCGAGCTGGAGCTCACCGCACGCGAGTTCGAGCTGCTCGAGCATCTCATGCGCAACGAGCGCATCGTGGTCTCGCGCCAGTCGCTGCTCGACGACGTGTGGGGCTACGACCCGTTCGCGGAGACCAACACCGTCGACGTGTTCGTGTCCAACCTGCGCCGGAAGCTCGAGGCCGGCGGCGAGCCGCGGGTGCTTCACACCGTGCGCGGCGCGGGCTACGTGGTGCGCCCGGCATGAGAACGCGCCTGCCGATCAAGCTGAAGCTGGCGGTGGGCAGCGCCGTGCTGACCTTCGGCATCCTCTGCCTGTTCGCGGTCGTGATCGGGGCCGTGGCCGAGTCGCGGATCGTCGCCGGGTTCGACGACGACCTGCGGGCCACGGTTGCCGACCTCGAGCAGCGGCTCACCATCGAGCTCGGGCCCGACGGCAGGCTGGTGATCGACCCGGAGGACGAGCGCTTCCTGGACGGATTCGCGGCCGGCGACGCCAGCGTGCAGGTGGTCAACCGCCGCAACGAGCTGGAATGGGCCCAGCTCGGCGCGCCTGACCTGGGACCGCCGTTCTCGGACGTGGCCAGCACACACGGCCTCCGTGTGGTCTCCCGCGACCTGGTGGCCGCCACGGACGCTTCCGAGAGCTTCCCGGCGCTTCCCGGACCGGTGGCCTCGGAGATCGGTTACGTGCAGTACGCCAAGCCGGAGGACAGCCTCGACCGGACCGTGGCCAAGGTGCGCCTGTTCCTGGCCTTCGGCGTGATGGGCGGCACCATGCTGGCCTTCCTGGGTGGCCTGCTGGTGGCGCGCCGGGGCATGCGCCCGATCGCCGGTCTCACGCGCGCCGCGCGCGAGGTGGCACGCACGCGAGACCCGGACATCACGCTGCCGAAGCCACGGGCCAACGACGAGGTCTCGGATCTCGCCCACACCTTCGAGGACATGCTCCAGGAGCTCACCGCCGCCCGCAGCGAGACCGAGGCCGCGCTCTCCCGTCAGCGTCAGTTCGTGGCCGACGCCTCGCATGAGCTGCGTACGCCGCTGACCAGCATCCTGGCCAACCTGGAGCTGCTCGAGGCCGAGCTTGCGGGCGAGCAGCAGGAGATGGCGGACTCGGCTCTGCGCTCCTCCCGGCGCATGCGGCGTCTCGTGGCCGATCTGCTGTTGCTGGCCCGCGCCGACGCCGGCCGCGACGCCACGATGGTCCCCGTCGACCTCGCGGCCGTGGCTCGCGAGGCCGCGACTGAGGCGGGCGCTCTCTCCGACGACCACCCGGTCGTCGTGGACGCTCCCGACCAGGTGACTGTGACCGGCGTGGCCGACGACCTCCACCGCCTGGCCGCAAACCTGGTGGAGAACGCGCTCATCCACACCCCCGGAGGCACGCCGGTGACCGTTTCCGTGCGCCGCGACGGGCCCGTCGCCGTGCTGGAGGTGGCCGATCGCGGCCCCGGCGTGCCCGAGTCCCTGCGCCCGCGGGTGTTCGAGCGCTTCGCGCGCGGCTCGAGCGACGGCAGCGCACCCCGCGGGGGCAGCGGGCTGGGCCTGGCCATCGTGCGCGCGGTGGCGGACTCGCACGGCGGAGGGGTCGAGCTGCTGGAGGCGGAGGGCGGTGGCGCCCGTTTCGTGGTCACGCTGCCGGCAGGCGCGCCCGGCCAGGCCGAGGCTCAGCTTCCCGGACCGACGGCGCTCCGATCCCGCCGCTAGCGTGTTCTGACGTCGAACCCGTCCTTCGGAGGGATTTACCGTGAAGTCGTTCCTGCGCCGGCGCCCCTCGCCGGCACTGGTCATCTCGCTCATCGCACTCTTCGTGTCGCTCGGTGGCGTCTCCTACGGCGTCGCCACGGGCTCCATCGACAGCCGCGAGCTCAAGAACAACAACGTGCGCACCAAGGACCTGCGCAACAACGACGTACGCACGCGCGACCTGCGCAACAACGAGGTACGGGGACTGGACGTCCGCAGGAGCACCATCCAGGGCAGCGACGTCGCGCTCAACACGCTGACCGGGAACGATGTTCGTGAGAGCGGGCTGGGCAAGGTGCCGAGCGCCGCGAGCGCCGATACCGCTGCGAGCGCGACGAACGCCCAGAGCGTGAACGGCGCCCGCCTGGTGCCAATCAAGCATCGCAGCGGCGACGTGACCAATGCGACCGTGCTCGACGCCGGAGGACTGCGTCTGTCGGTGAGCTGTGCGGCAAGCGACGAAGAATTGACGGCGAGCACGACGGTTGCGAACGGTGAGGTCGCGGCGATCTCGGACGATGCTCTCGCCACCGATTCGCCCGCGGCCTTCGGTGATCTCCAGCTCGTTCACAACCTCGACGACACCTTCAACCCCGGGGAGAGCTTCGATCTGCAGGACACTGCCACCGCCTCCGACGACCGCATCTACCAGCTCCACTACCTCGGCGGCGACGGGGTGAGCGTGACGGCCAATCTCATCACCGACGATGACCTCGGGGCCAACAACTGCATCGTGAGCGGCTACGCGGTGGTGAGCTAGCGCTCAGCCGCGGTCACTGGCAGGTGTCGAACCAGTGGTCGGTGAGGGTCTTCGACGCCTTGCTCGCCGAGGGGTTCGACACGAGGTCCGGGTCGGTCAGCCGCCCGCCCGCGGGTAGCTTCGCGACCGCCGTCTGCAGCTCGGTGAGGTACTGCTTGCGAGTCTTCCAGGCGGCGGCGATCTCCTCGGGCGGGGTCACATCGCCCATGTCGCTCAGCGCGGAGTCGACCTCCTTGGCCAGGCTCTCCTTCGGGAGAAACGCCTGCAACTCGCCGAAGGTAGTGGCATCGGCACCGTTGGCCTCCAGCTGACCGCAGAAATCATCCCCGGCCGGCTTGCTCTCTGAGCTGGTCTTCGTGGCCGATGGTGCGGAGGTCGAGGCAGAGTCGTCGTCCGAGCCGCCGCACGCGCCGATGAGTAGTAGACAGGCGGCTGCGGCGAGGAGGCGGAGCCGCCCCACCTAGACCTCAACCACCACCGGCAGAATCATCGGGCGCCGGCGCCGGCGCTCGTACACGAACTCGGCGACGTCGTCGTGCAGGTGGTCCTGGAGCAGGTCGATCTCCCGGATCTCCTCCTCGGCCGAGCGGGCCAGCGAGGCGTCCACGGCGTCGCGAAGCTCGTCCACGAAGCCGTCCTCCTCCATGAACGGCACCCCCCGGAAGATGATCTCGGGCGGGGCGACGGAGCGGCCGTCCTGCTCGGAGATGGTGGCCACCACGATGAAAATGCCGTCGGCCGAGAGCATCCGCCGGTCGCGCAGCGCCACGTCCTCGATGTCCCCCACGTCCACGCCGTCGACGAAGATCATGCCCGCCTGCTCCTTCTCCCCAAAACGGGCGCCCTGCGCGTTGATGTCGAGCGGGCGCCCGTTCTCGCCCCGGAAGATGGCCTGCGCCGGGACGCCCACGGCCTCGGCCAGCTCGCCGTGCAGCCGCAGCCGGCGGTGGTCGCCGTGCACCGGCATCACGTAGCGCGGCTTGGTGAGGTTGAGCATCAGCTTGAGCTCTTCGGCGTAGCCGTGCCCCGAGGCGTGGACGGGCACGTCGCGCGCCGTGAACACCGTGGCGCCGAGACGGTAGATCCTGTCGATCGTCTCGTTCACGGCCCGCTCGTTCCCGGGGATCGGCGTGGCGGAGAAGATGACCGTGTCACCCTCGTGCAGCTCCACGTTGGGATGGTCGCCGTGGGCCATCCGCCGCAGGGCCGACAGCGGTTCGCCCTGGCTGCCGGTGGAGATCACCACCAGGCGCTCGTCGGGGTAGTCCTCGATCTCCTTGGCTCCCACGAGCATCCCCTCGGGGATGTCGATGTGGCCGAGCATGCGCCCGATGTTCACGTTCTTGCGCATCGAGCGGCCGACGAGCGACACCCTGCGGTCCAGCGCCACAGCGGCGTCCACCACCTGCTGCACGCGGTGGATGTTGGAGGCAAAGCAGGTGACCACGATGCGTCCGGCGCAGCGCGAGAACACCTCCTTGAGCCGCGGCCCCACGCTCGACTCGGATGGGGACATTCCCGCGCGGTCGGCGTTGGTGGAGTCCCCGCACAGCAGGAGCAGCCCGTCCCGGCCGAGCTCCGCCAGGCGGGACACGTCGGCGGGCACGCCGTCCACCGGCGTCTGGTCGAACTTGTAGTCGCCGCTCACCAGCACCGTGCCCAGGTCGCAGGTGAGCGCCACCGCGAACGAGTCCGGGATGGAGTGGGCCATCTTGACCATCTCGACGCCGAACGGCCCGGCCTCGAAGCTCTGGCCCGCGAGCACGTCCTCCACCTTGGCCTCGCGGAGGCGGTGCTCGTCGAGCTTGGAGCGGACCATGGCCGCCGTGAGCGGGCCGCCGTAGATCACCGGGTCGGTCCCCAGCTCTCGCAGCACGAACGGCAGCGCGCCCACGTGGTCCTCGTGGGCGTGGGTGAGCACGATCGCCTCCACGTCGTCGGCACGCTCGCGCAGATAGGTGAAGTCCGGCAGGACCAGGTCGATGCCGAGCTGGTCCGGCGCCGGGAACATGAGCCCGGTGTCCACCACCACGATCCGGCCGTCGCGCTCGACGACCATCATGTTCTTGCCGATCTCGCCGAGCCCGCCGAGCGGCAGGACCCGCAGGCTGGCGCCTGTCAAACCGCCGCCAGCAGGTTGTGTCGCTCGAGCGCCTCGCGAACGACCTCGCGCTCTTCCTCCGAGGCCTCGACGAGCGGAAGCCGCAGGCCCCCGACCTCTTGCCCGGCGAGCTCCAGCGCGGCCTTGAGCGGGATCGGGTTGGTCGTCACGAAGAGCGCCTTGAAGAGGTCGCGCAGCGACTCGTGGATCTCGCGCCGCTGGTCGGGTTCGTCGATCATGCGCCGCATCTCGCGCCCCACGAGGTGGGAGGCGACCAGAATCCCGCCGCTGCCGCCCATGTCGAGCACGTCGGCCAGCACGTCGTCGTTGCCGGCCAGGAGGTCCATGCCGTCGATCGGGGCCAGATCCTCGTAGCGGGCCTGCTTGACGGCGGCCACGTTCTCGATCTGGGCCAGCTCTGTCAGCTGGTCGTTGGGGATGTCGACCACGGAGCGCGAGGGGATGTTGTAGACGATCACCGGCAGGTCGGTGGCGGCGGCCACGGCCTGGAAGTGGGCCGTAACACCGCGCCGGTTGGGCTTGTTGTAGTAGGGCGTGACCGCCAGCACGGCGTCCACGCCGATCTCGGTGGCCCTCTCGGTGAGCTCCGCACTGTGGCGAGTGTCGTAGGTCCCCGTGGCGGCGACCACGAACACGTCGCCTCCCTCGGCCACGCCCAGCTCCCACAGACGGGCCTTCTCGTGGTCGGTGAGGGTGGCTCCCTCGCCGGTGGTTGCGGCCAGCACGAGCCCGTCCGAGCCGTGCTCGAGCAGGTGCTGCATGAGGCGGACCGCCGCGTCCTCGTCCAGGTCGCCGTCACGGTCGAACGGGGTCGCCATGGCGGTGAGAATGCCGCCGATGCTCACCGCGAGGACGATAGCGCGCGCCCAACCCTTCCGTAATCCCGCTCGCTGATGGCAGAATGGCGTCGCGAAAGATGCAGCAGGAGCGCGACTACAGCCACCGCAGCACCGTCCAGAAGCTCGGGGTCAAGGAGGACGAGCGCGTCGAGGTGGCCGGCGACGTGGGACCGGGCCTGCGCCGGGACGTCAAGGAGGCCCTGGGCCGCGGTCTCGTGCGCTCCGGCGATCTGGACGGCGCGATCGTCCTGGTCGAGTCCGAGGAGGACGGCCAGGAGACGCTCGCGCGCTACCGGACCCGGCTGCGGGACACCGGCTACCTCTGGCTCATCACACGCAAGAGGGGCCACGACAACTACCTCAACCAGATGCTGCTGGTGCCCCACGCCAAGCGCCTCGGCCTGATCGACAACAAGACCTGTTCGATCGACGAGGAGCGCTCCGGCATCCGCTTCGTGGTGCCGCGGGCGCTCCGCAAGGACGCCCGGCAGTCCGCTGCCTGACGAGATGCGGGTTCTCTACGGCGTCAACGGCGAGGGCATGGGCCACGCCACCCGTTCCTATGTCGTCATCGAGTCGCTCCTGAAGGAGCACGACGTACGGGTGGTGGCCTCGGGGGCTGCCTTCAACTTCCTGCAGGATCGCCTGCCCCGGGTGGACGAGATCCTCGGTCCGAGCTTCGCCATGGAGGAGGGTGAGATCCGCCGCTGGGCCACCGTTCGCCAGAACCTGACCGTCGCCCCGCGGGAGCTGCCCGACACGGTCCACCACTGGATGTCCGTCGTCGACGAGTGGCTGCCCGAGGTGGTGATAACGGACTTCGAGCCGCTGGCCGGGATCTACGCCCGCACCAGCCGTACGCCGCTGGTCTGTGTCGACAACATCCACATGGTCGACCGCTGCCGCCACGACCGCGAGATCATCGGTGACCAGCGCGACGAGTACCTGATCGCGAAGGCCGTAACGCGCGCCATGGTGCCCGACGGCGGGCGATTACGTCGTCCTCACGTTCTTCCGCCCGCCGATCTCCCGCGGACGCACGACGCTGGTGCCGCCGATCGTGCGCCCGGAGATAGTGAGCGCCACGCCCGTGCGCGGCGACCACCTGCTCGTGTACTCGAGCGGTGAGCACGAGCTGATGGACGCACTGCAGAAGACGGGCCTGCCCTGTCGGGTCTACGGCATGCGCGGCGGTCCGGCGGAGGACACGGTGGAGGGCAACATCGAATTCCGGCCCCGCTCCAACGAGGGGTTCATCGAGGATCTCCGCAGCGCTCGGGCCATCGTCACCGGGGGCGGGTTCTCGCTGCTCAGCGAGGCGGTCTACCTGGGCAAGCCGGCGCTCTCCGTGCCCTTGAGCGGACAGTTCGAGCAGCTGATGAACGCTCGCTACCTCCAGCGTGAGCGCTTCGGCATGTGCGCCCCACAGGTGACGTCAGAGGTGCTGGACGAGTTCCTGCGCCGGCTCGAGGAGTTCGACGAGTCGCTGGCCGCCTACGAGCAGGACGGGAACACCGTCGCCCTGGAGACGATCACCGAGCAGGCGACCGCAGCGGCCGCCGGGAGCCACCGCGACCGGCGCAAGGCGCGGCGGCGGGCACGGCGGACCCCGCGCTGAGCGCAGTGCCTAGACCGCCACCCGGCCCCGCGGCCGGAAGGCGCTCTCGAGCTCAGCCCGCTCGAAGCTGCCGAGCACCCGGTCCTCGACCGCAAAGCGGTAGAGGGCGACCTTGAAGATCGCCATCAGCGCCGTCTGGATCAACGCGCCCACCACGAAGATCGCCACGCCCACCACCACCAGCGCCGCGCCCAGGAACGAGACCGAGCTGCTGACCGCCACCCCCAGCACCACCAGCGCGACGCCGGGCAGGAAGGCCACCAGGAAAACCAGTCCTCCGATGGCAAACGAGCCGGTGACTCCCTCGCCCCAGCGCTCGCGCACCACCGAGAGCGATCGCTTGAGCGCGGCCATCGGTCCCAGCCCCTCGAGGGCGATCACCGGGATCGCGAAGAAGCTGGCCACGTTCCAGGCCAGGTTGGCGAGGCCGCCGATGATCGCGCTGACGATCGCCCCGGCGCCGTCGCGGAGCACCGCCTGGAGCGCGCTGATGAGGCCGCCCACCACCAGCTGGACGCCGGCCCAACCGAAGATGGGCCCGAGTCTCCTCCGCGCCGCCGCGAACCCCTCGCCGGCCGTGGTGTCGTGCCCCTCCAGCGCACGCGCGGCGCACGCGCTCAGCGCGACGTTGCAGAAGATCGACAGCGCGATCAGCGGATACGCGCCGACCACGAGCACGGCGATCAGCAGCGGCTCGCTGTCGGTGGAGCTGTACAGGGCGATCCCGGCGCCCACGAAAATCGCCACGACGATCAGGCCGGAGATCCCCGCGATGAGAGGGAACACGAGCAGCGAGCGGTCCTGCCGCACGATGGCCCAGCTCTGCTTGGTCAGGTGCCAGCCGCGACCGATCCGCCCCATCGGGCCGGAACCTTGTCAGAGGCGATCGGGCGGCGCAATCACCGCACGCGCCGAAGTGGCGACGGCCAAGCCGGTCATAAGCACGGCGCTGACCACACACCACTGGCAGATCGCCTCGATCTCCACCAGTTCCACCCAGGTGAGGTAGGCGGAGAAGCCGAACCCGACCAGTGCGAGCAGCATCCCGGCGAAGCGGCCGCCGTCGCCCGGCAGCGCCAGAGAGGCCAGGATCAGGCCGTAGCCGATCAGGCCGAGCAGGGCCACTGGAACCCCGGCGAGCTCGGCGTAGCTAGAGCTCTGCACCCGCTCGCAGCCCCCGCCTCCTCCGGCGCAGACGGGCTCGATCCCGGCGTAGTGGACGTAGGTCAGATACCCGGCCACCGCGAGCCCCGCCAGCGCCAGCGCCCCGATGGCGCGCCGCAGCCGGCGCTCTGTCATCCGCCGAGGAGGGCCTGGTCCAGCGCGGTGGTCACGGTCTGGGCGTCCAGCGCCTGGAGCTCCAGGGGCTGGGGGCTCTCGCCCCCGCGGCGAAGCAGGAAGGACGGGGTCGAGTCGACGCCCAGCGCGGTCGCCTGGGCCTGGGCCTGACGAAGCAGGCGCTGAGCCGCGGGCGAGTCGCTGTCGGCGAACGCCTGCGGAACGTCGAGGCCCGGCGTCTCGCCGGCCAGCCGGCGCAGGAACGCGTCGGTCGCATAGCCGGAGTTCTCGGCGCCCTGGCTCTCGAAGAAGAGATCGCTGAACTGCCACATCCGGTCCTGCAGCCCTGCCGCCGCCGCGAGCTGCGCGCCGCGGACGGAGTCCGGGCCGATGAAGGTGAGCAGGCGTAGCTCGAGACGGACCCGGCCGGTGCGCACGTAGCGCTCGATCACGGCCGGCAGGGCCTCTCGCGCGAACTCCGCGCAGAACGGGCACTGCAGGTCGGCGAACTCCGTCAGCGTGGCGGGCGCGTCGGGCTCACCCAGCGACACGCCGTCCTGGGGAATTCCCTCGAACAAGGGACCGACGTCGGCGCTGCCATCACCGGCCGGGGCGCTCCCGCCGCCGTCCGCGGGCTCGTCCTCGCCCCCCTGGCTGATGACGATCGCGACGGCCACCACCAGCACGGCGGCCAGCACGGCACCGCCCATCAGCAGCAGCCGACGGCTCACAGCAGGTGCTCGAGGCCCACCGTGGGCGAGCGCTCGAGCGTCTGAACGCGCCGCACGGCGAGCAACACCCCCGGCATGAACGACTCGCGCGACACGGAGTCGTGGCGAATCGTGAGCGTCTGCCCGGGTCCGCCGAAGATCAGCTCCTGATGGGCGACCAGGCCGGGCAGCCGCACCGAGTGAATCGGCTCGTGGACGTTGCCGCCCGCCGCCCGCACCAGCTCGGCGGTGCGCTTGGCCGTGCCCGATGGCGCATCCAGCTTCTGGTCGTGGTGGAGCTCGACGATCTCGCACTCCGGCATGTGGCCGGCCGCGCGCTGGGCCAGCTCCATCATGAGCACCGCGCCGATGGCGAAGTTCGGAGCCACGAAGAGGTTGGCGGTCCCCACCCCCTCCAGCTCGGAGAAGTCGGCGCCGGTGGTTCCCACCACACAGTGCACGCCGGCCTCCAGGCACTCCCGGGCGTTGGCCAGCGCGGAGTCGGGCACCGAGAAGTCGACCACCACGTCGGCATCCCCGAGCACGTCCATCAGCGCGGTGTCCAGGCGCGGATCGGCGCGGCCCACCAGCGCCATGTCGTCCTGGGCGTTCACCGTGGCGCATACGGTCTCTCCCATGCGCCCCGCGGCGCCCGAGACCGCGACGTTGATCATGCCGCCAGGGCGGGAGTGACCGGGCCGAGTGCCGCCCGGAAGGCATCCTCGTCGGCCCCCACGCCGGCGGCCGACAGGCGCTCCGGCGCGTACAGCTCGTGCGCGAGCGCGGCCACGTCGTCGAGGGTCACGGCGTCCAGCGCGGCGAGCAACTCGTCCAGTGTCAGCAGCGGCACGCCCATCAGCACCGAGCCACCCAGCCGGTTCATCCGCGCAAGGGTGGACTCCATGGACAGCACGGTGCGCCCCTTCACGTTCTCGCGTGCGCGCTCGAGCTCGTCCGAGGTCACGCCGTCCTCGTGCACGCGCCGCAGCTCGGTGCCGATCACGTCCATGGCCTCGTTCACGTTGTCCGGGCGCGTGCCCACGTAGACGGCAACCTGGCCCGAGTCGGCGTAGTGGCCGGCGTACGAGTAGACGGCGTAGGCCAGGCCGCGCTTCTCCCGGACCTCCTGAAACAGCCTGGACGACGTGGAGCCGCCCAGGATCGTGTCGAGGATCCGAAGCGCGAAGCGGCGCTCGTCGCCGCGCGGGATGCCGGGGCCGCCCACGCATAGGTGGTACTGCTCGGTGTCCTTGGCGTGAAAGCGCAGGCTGGGCGCCTCCGCCGCAGGGCCGGCGGGCGGGTCCGGCACGGTGCCCGCGCCCTCCACCGCGCCCTCGACGAGGCTCACGATGCGGTCGTGCTCGAGGTTCCCGGCCGCGGCGACGACGATGTTGCCGGGCACGTACCGCTCGTCGTGCCAGCCCGCGATCGAGGGCACCGGCACCGAGGACACCACCTCGGCCCGGCCGATGATCGGCCGCCCGAGGGGATGCTCGCCGAAGATCGCCTCGGCCAGAACGTCGTGGACCTTGTCCTGCGGCTCGTCCTCGTACATGGCGATCTCCTCGATCACCACCTGCCGTTCCGAGTCGATGTCCGGGTAGGCCGGACGCAGGACGATGTCCTGAAGCACGTCGAAGGCCCGCTCCAGGTGCCCATCGAGGAAGCGCGAGTGGACCGAGGTGGTCTCCTTGCCGGTACCGGCGTTCACCTCGGCCCCCATCGCGTCGAAGGCCTCGTCGATCTCGAGCGAGCTGAAGCGGTCGGTCCCCTTGAACAGGAGGTGCTCGAGGAAGTGCGAGAGCCCCTCCTGCTCGTGGGCCTCGTTGCGCGAGCCGGCCCGGATCCAGAACGCGAGCGCAATCGAGCGCACCGAGGGCATCGCCTCGGTGACGACCCGAACACCCGAGTCGAGGGTGGTCAGCCGGGCGGGCTGCGCCCGCTTGCTCTCGCTCACTCGGTGCGCTGGCGGTCGCGATCCCGGTCGCGGGAGCGCGGACGGTCCCGGTCGCGGTCCCTGCGGCCGCCGTTGTCCCGGCGGCCACGGCCGCGGTCACCGCGGTCGCCGCGGGGGCCCTTGTCACCGGTACCCATCGAGGACAGCTCCTCGGGGGACTTGCCGGCGATCTCCGGGTCCTCGGCCAGGCGCAGGCCGATGCGGCCCCGCTCCCGGTCGACCTCGACCACCTTGACCTCGACCTCGTCGCCGCGGTTGACGACGTCCTCCACCGTGTCCACCCGTTCGCCGGGCTTCAGGTTGGAGATGTGCAGCAGGCCGTCCGTGCCCTTGGCCAGCTCGACGAACGCTCCGAAGGTGGTCGTCTTCACGACCTTGCCGGTGAACTCGTCGCCGACCTCGACCTCCTTGGTCATCGAGCGGATGCGCTCGGTGAGTGCGTCGCCCTGGTCGCCGGTCTGGGCGTAGATCCGGACCGTGCCGTCGTCGTCGATGTCGATCTGGGCGTCGAACTCCTCGGACAGAGCCCGGATCGTCTCGCCGCCCTTGCCGATCACTGCGCCGATCTTCTCGGTGTCGATCTGGATCTGCGAGATCCGTGGCGCGTACTGCGACAGCTCGGCACGCGGCTCGGCGATCGCGTCGCTCATCTTGCCCAGGATCGTCAGGCGTGACTCCTTGGCCTGGGCGAGCGCGTCGCGCAGGATGTCGAACGTCACGCCGGAGATCTTGATGTCCATCTGCAGGGCGGTGATGCCCTCGGAGGTGCCGGCGACCTTGAAGTCCATGTCGCCGAGGTGGTCCTCCACCCCCGCGATGTCGGTCAGGACCACGTAGTCGTCGCCCTCCTTGATGAGTCCCATGGCCACTCCGGCCACCGGCGCCTTGATCGGCACGCCGGCATCCATGAGCGACAGCGTCGAGCCGCAGACCGAGGCCATCGAGCTCGAGCCGTTGGACTCGAGGATGTCCGACACCACGCGAATGGTGTAGGGGAAGTCCTCGACCTTCGGCACCACCGGCACGAGCGCCCGCTCGGCGAGCGCCCCGTGGCCGATGTCCCGGCGCTTCGGGCCGCGCATGAAGCCGGCCTCGCCCACCGAGAACGGCGGGAAGTTGTAGTGGTGGAAGTAGTTCTTGGTCTCCTGGAGGCCAAGCGTGTCGAGGCGCATCTCGTCCCGCGTGGTGCCGAGCGCGGCGACCGAGTAGGCCTGCGTCTGCCCACGCGTGAAGATGGCCGAGCCGTGCGTGCGGGGCGCCGCCGGCACCTCGATCCAGATCTCGCGGATCTCGTCCGCCGCGCGGCCGTCGGGACGCTTCTTGTCCACGGCGATCCGCCTGCGGATCGTCTCCTTCTCGAGCTTGTCGAAAGCGGCCTGGACCTGCGAGCGGCGCTCGGAATAGGTCTCGGGCTCGTCGGGGTTGCCCGACAGGGCCTCGAGGGTCTCTTCCTCCACCCGCTTGGTGGCGTCCTGGCGCTCCAGCTTGTCGACCACTTGGGTGGCCTCGTCCAGGGCCGCGCCGAAGCGCTCCTTGACCTCATCGAGCACGGCCGGGTCGACCTCCGGCGGGGAGATCTCGACCTTGTCCTTGCCGGCCTGGCGGCGCAGATCGTGCTGGGCCTCGCAGAGCCGCTTGATCTCGCCGTGGGCGATGTCGAGCGCATCGAGGATCTCGGCCTCGGTGATCTCGCTGGCGCCGGCCTCGACCATGAGGATGGCCTCCTCGGTGCCCGCGACCACCAGGTCGAGCGGGCTCTCGAGCAGCCACTCCTCGTCGGGGTTGACGAGGAAGTTGCCCTCCGCGTCCTGTCCGATGCGCACGGCGCCGACCGGCGCCGGGAAGGGGATGTCGCTGATCATGAGAGCGGCGCTGGTGCCGTTCATGGCCAGGATGTCGTAGGGGTGCTCGTGGTCGATCGACATCGGGATCGAGACCAGCTGGGTCTCGCGGTTCCAGCCCTTGGGGAAGAGCGGGCGCAGGGGCCGGTCGATCATCCGGGCGGTGAGCGTCGCCTTCTCGCCGGCGCGGCCCTCGCGGCGGAAGAAGCTGCCGGGGATCTTGCCCGCGGCGTACATGCGCTCCTCCACGTCGACGGTCAGCGGGAGGAAGTCGACGTCGCGGACGTTGCCCGCGGTCGCGGTGCAGAGCACCTGTGTCTCCCCGGCCGTGACGACCACGGCGCCGCTCGCCTGACGGGCGAGCTTGCCGGTCTCGAACTGGATCGAGGCGTTCCCGATCTCGAGTGAGACCCGGCTCACATCACTACTCATGTGTTTCCTTTCCGCCGCAGCGCAAGCTCAGCTTGCGGCGCGGCCCGGCCGCCTCCGGTTGGCGGCATATACGTGTACCTCTCGATACGAACCCCGCCGATGCTAGCAACGGGGTCCGCGAGCCGATCAAGAGGGCGCCGCCGGGCCCGGCCCAAGGGGTTAGGCGCCTTTTGTACCCATCTCGGTACATAAAGGCGCCCAACCCCCTAGGGCGAGCTAGGGATGGGGCAGGGTGAGGACGGCCGCCGCCCATCCCAGCTGGTCGTGCTTATCGTCGCGTCGGTCGCTGCACCTTCTCGCAACCGCGCACCCGGTCAAGACGATCAGCCTTGGCCTTGTCCTTTCCCTTGCCGCAGTCGACGCTGTCGCGCGCGCCGTCGCGTGCGTTCAGGGAGTCGTTTCCAGAACCGCCGGAAAGGGAGTCGCGGCCCTTGCCGCCGTTGAGCTTGTCCTTGCCGGAACCGCCGGCCAGCTTGTCCTTGCCCGCGTCGCCATTCAGCGAGTCCTTGCCGGCGCCGCCTTTCAACCGGTCGTTCCCGCCTGAGCCGGAGAGGCGGTCGTTGCCTTCGCCGCCGTCCAGGCGGTCGTTGCCGTCGGTGGCAGCTGCGAGGGCGACGCTCGCCTGCCCGCCGCACTGGTCGCCGAAGAGGTTGTCGTTGCCGCCCAGGCCGCTGATCACGTCGGACCCTCCGAGGCCGCAGATGGTCTCGCCCGCTGCGGTGCCCGTCAGGCGGTCGTTCCCACTCGTGGCGGCCACCTTGGTGCTCCCACCGCCGGGCTTGTCGTTGTTCGCTGGCGGCGGTGGCGGCGGCGGGTTGCGTTCGTCGCTGTCTCCCGCGCTCGTGCAGCCGGGGTCAGCCAGGTCCACACGGCCGTCGCCGTCGTTGTCGGCCCGGTCCGAGCACTGGGGCAGCGGGGGAACCGCCTCGCCCTCGATGTACAGGTCGAAGCGGCCGGTTTGGCCGCCGAGGCCGTCCACCGCGATCCGGTAGACCTGGCCTCGCTGGGCTGTGAACTCGACGAAGCTGCCCAAGCCCAGCAGGCAATCGAAAACGTCGCTCGGCACCTCGTTCAGCGCGTCGACCGTGTTGCCCGTGTACACACCGAGCAGCGCGTCGAAGTCGCTGCCACAGGTATCCACCGTCGTCAAGCCCGAGGCTGCCGCCGTCCACCTGTACCAGGCCGACGCCCCACCGGGGACGAAGGCGTGGTCCGGTTCGTCCAACTCCTTGGTCATTCCCTCGTTGCTCTGGTCGAGCCGCTCCACATACGCACCCGTCAGCGGGATCGCGAAGGCGAAATCGTCGTGCGCCGGCGAGGAGCTGCCGGTGATGGCCAGGCTGATGGGGCCGACCGCCCCCGCAGCGCCGTCCACCGCGATGCGGTACGTCTGACCGGCGGTGAGGAACGCGCTCACCCGGCTCCCACTGGCGCAGGCCCCGGTGGCGTCGTCGTTGTTGCTGGCGACCTCCTGCAGCTGGTCTACCGCCGGGCCGGTGTAGACGGCCAGCACCGTGTCAACGCTGCTGCCGCAGGTGCTGATCTCGTAGCGCGCGGTAACGGCTGGCGTCCATGTCCACCAGACAGAGGCTCCGCCCAGATCGGCGGCGTGATCGGGCTCGCCCGTCTCCTTGGTGGCCTCGGTGTTGTCGCCAGAAGTCGTTGTGAGCCCCGCTGGCAACCCGATGGCGTTTGCGAAATTGTCGTTTCCCGGCGGCGCGGCATCGGCGACCGCTGGCGCCGCGAGAAGCCCAACGGCGACAAGCCCGGCGACCAACGATCGGCGAATCAGGCCGCGCGAGGCAGGCGTGCTCCGCGAAGTGGTGCCAATCATGAGAGTCCTCCTTGACAGATGGCCCGCGAGTCTCACGCCGGGCGTGAGGGGTTCGCATCAGGGGAATCCCTGAATTGAGAGGCCGCGCTGGACTGGTCCGATTTACCGCCGGGGCCGGGCCGCGTCCCGGCTGCGGCCGCCGATTCTTCGGGCCAGCTCGGTTCGCGAACGTATGTCGAGCTTGCGGTAGATGTGGCTCAGATGGGTCTCGATCGTCTTGGGACTCACGAAGAGCTGGGCCGCCGCTTCGCGATTTGTGGCGCCTTCCGCGACCACGAGGGCCACCTGGAGCTCCTGTGGGGTCAGCTCGTCACGGGTGTCCGCAACCCGGCGGCGCGCCCGCTCGCCGCTCGCGGAGAGCTCCCGCCTCGCTCTGTCCGCCCAGGGAGCGGCGCCGAGGCGATCGAAGGTCTCGAGCGCGGACCGCAGCTGTCGTCGCGCGTCGGTGCGCCGTCGCCCACGGCGCAGCCGCTCACCGAAGCAGAGCTGCGTCCGTGCCCGGTCGAAGGGTGACGGCAGCCGTTCATGCAACTCGAGCGCGCGGCGGAACGACCGGTCGGCCTCGTCCTCGTCCTCGGAGAGAAGGCCTCGATAGCGCGAGACCACCGCCGCCGCGCTGTCCTGCCCGGAGCGCGTCGCCTGACGCTCGAGCACCGCCAATGTCCGCTCCGCTCCGTCGCGATCCCCGAGGCGAGCGTAGGCCTCGGTCAGCTCCTGGGTCCACGGCAGGACCATCGGCTCCTCGAGACCGCGGCGGAGGCACTCCTGACCCGCGGACTCGAGCTGCTCGATCGTGTGCTCGGTCGGCCCGCAGCCAAGAGCGAGCAGGCCGAGGATGGGCGCCGCCATCAGCTGCATTGAGCCCACACCGACCTCATCGGCCAGTTCAAGGGCCTCTTTGACATGAGTGCGGCAGTCGCCGGCCGCGCCTCGGCCGGCCTCGAGCTCGGCCAGCCGCATCAGGCCAAAAGCACGTGACGGTCGCTGCTCGGTCGCCGCCGAAAGCGAGAGCGACTCCGTTGCTTCGGCATAGGCACGCGTCCAGTCGCCGAGCCTGAAATCGAGCCACGACATCACCACCAGCGCCGTGGGAAGCGCGCCGGCCGCGCCTTCGCGACGCGCGCGCTGGACGATCGATCCGATCATCTCGCGAGCGTGTTCGTAGCGCTCGGCCCAGTGGTATGCCTGCGCGAGCGCCCAGGCCATCGGGTCAAGATCCGTGTGTTCGCGCGTCAGCAGCTCTTCGGCCTGCTCGAGGTGCTCCAAGCCCTCGTCGATCCGCCCGGCGAGCACGAGCGCTCCGCCCAGACTCTGCTGGACCTCGAACTCCGCCAGCCGATCGAGGTGCGTGCCCAGCGACCGGGCGCGGGTCGCGAGGTCCAGCGACAGTCGAAGCTCGCCGTCAATCACGGCGAGGAACGCGGCGTCGGCCAGCAACAGCGCGCCCCGGTTGGGGTCCAGCTGCAGGACCCGCTCTGCCTCGTCGACCAGCAGCTCGTGAATGTAGTGGTGCCCGCCGCTCACGGTCTCCAGGCGGGCACGCAGGCGCTGCACGTCTGCGCGGAGACAGGGATCGTCCGGGGCGTCGCCCAGGACCTCGTCGAGCAGCCGCCGGGCGGGCTCGAGGCGAGCCGCTCGGCCAAACGTCTGGGCCGCCTCCAACAGCCGCTCGATCCTCAGCTCTCGGCCGGCGGTGATCCGCGCGGCGGTCTCGAGCATCCGTGCCGCGGGCTCCGGCGCCACCCGGCCGCGGGCGGAGCGCGCGATCCCCACGAGCTCCCGAGCTACGGACTCATCGGGGCCCGTGGCCGCGCGGGCGAGGTGGAGCGCCCGCCTACCGCGATCGTCGGTCTGCTCCAGGGCGTTGGCGAGCGCCCGGTGAACCCTTCGGAGCTCGGGACCCGCCGTCTGCCGGTACGCAACGGAGCGAACGAGCGGGTGCCGGAACTCGACACCGGCCACCGTGGTGCTGACCAGCCCCTCCCTCTCTGCGGGTTCGAGCGCAGACGGATCGAGGCCCAGCTCCCGGAGCGCCTCTTCCAGTGAGGTCAATGGGATGGCGGGGTCGGCGGCCGCCACAGCGAGCGCACGCTGGCTGCGGCCGGGCAGGGAGAGTATGCGCTGACCGAATGCGAGCTCCACGTCATCGCCGATAGGCAGTGGGTCCTCGAGCGGCTCCGTCCCTTCCATCTGGGCAGGGCTCAAGAGGTCGGTGAGCCCGGTCAGGGCGAGCGGGTTCCCCGCGGTCGCTTCGCGCAGTCGTGCGGCAACGGCGAGAGAAACATCGCGGCCGACGCGGTCGGTCAGCAACTCGGCGACAGCTTCGGTTTCGAGGCCCGCCAGACGCAACTCCGGGATCCCCGCCGCCTCGAAGCCGGCCCGCTCCCGGGCGGCAAACAGCATCCCGATTCCCTCATTGGCCAGGCGGCGAGCGGTAAAGACGAGCGCCTCCGCGGACGCCAGGTCGAGCCAGTGTGCATCATCCACCACCGCCAGGAGCGGTTGGCCCCGCGCGGCCGCGGAGAGCAGGCTCAAAACGCCCGCGTACGCCGCAAAGCGGTCGGTGCCGGCGGAACCGCCGCGACCGAGGGCGGCCTCGAGCGCCCGGCGCTGGGCGGCCGGCAGCTTGTCGAGCCGATCCACCACTGGCCCGAGCAGCAGCGAGAGACCCGCGAAGGGCAGTTCCTGCTCAGCTTCGTAGCCCCTCCCGGAGAGCACCGATATGCGTCCGGCCCGCTCGCGTGCCGAATCGAGCAGTGCGGTCTTTCCGACGCCGGGATCACCCACGAGCACGAGCGCGGCGCTGCGACCTTTCCGCACTCCTTTGAGAAGCTCGTTGACGCGAGTCCACTCGGCCTCTCGGCCGACCAGCATAGGGCGATCCTAGACCCGTTCCCGGTCCGAGTAAATGCCCAGAATCAGGAGTTCCCCCGATGCGAACGCCCGCCGGCCGAGCCAGTATTCGGCGTGGTTCGGAACCGGGAGCGAGCAACGGTGAGCGACCAGCATGTGACGACCCTGAAAAAGATCTATGGGGCGATGACCCAGGGCGATCTCGATGCCGTGAGGGCCGCGTTGGACCCGGACGTCGTGTGGGAGGGCGTCGGCGAGCTCTTGCCCGCTGGCGAATCCCACCGCGGCGTGGACGAGGTCACGTGCGAGCTGTTCAAGGAGGTCGCCCGAGCGTACGAGGGCTTTCGAGCCGAGCCCGAGGAGTTCATCGATGCGGGCGAGCGCGTGATCGTCCTCGGAACGTTCAGCGGACGACCCGAGGGCGCGAGGCGCTCGGTGAGCACGCTCGTTTGCGCAGGTGGTCGACTTCGACGATGGACGGATCGCTCGGGTGCGATCGTTTACCGACACCGCGGAATGGGTCTTCGCGCTGCCGGAGACGCCCTAAGGGGTCAGACGCGCCGCCAACTCCGCCGAGGGCACTCCCGGATGCGCCTCGCCGGCGATGAACTGCGTGGGCGTGGTGGTCACCCCGGCGCGGATGCCGCTGCGGAAGTCCCGCTCCACACGGTCCGCCGTGGCCTGCGAGCGGCGGTCGGCCTCGAAGCGATCCAGGTCGAGGCCCAGTGCCTCGGCGCGCTCCCACAGGTGCGGATCGTCCTGGTGGCCCTGGTCCTCCAGCAGCGAGTCGTGCATCTCCCAGAAGCGCCCCTGCGCCCCGGCGGCCTCGGCCGCGGCGGCGAGGACCCGCGCCCGAGGGTGCTTCGAGGTCACCGGGAAGTGGCGGAAGACCCGGGTGACGGAAAGCCGCTTCAGCACCAGATGCGCCTTCGCGCAGTAGGGGCACTCGAGGTCGGCGTACTCGATCACCACCGGTCCCGAACCACGGACGTGGTCCTGCGGGCCGGGCTCAGGCGGCGGGGCGCTCGTCCAGGGCGTCGAAGATGAGGTTGGCACCCGGGAACTCCAGCGGCGGCGACTGGTAGGCCCACTCGACGTTCCCGTCCGGCCCGACCATCACCAGGGCCCGTCGAGCCACGCCATGCTTTTCGACCCAGACCCCGTAGCGCTGCGCCACGTCGCCCTTGGGATGGAAATCGGCCAGCAGCGGGATCGTCACGCCCAGGTGCTGCTGGAAGGCCTTGTGGCAGAAGGCGCCGTCGACCGAGATGCCGAGCAGCGTGGTCTCCTGCTCCTCGAACTGCGGCAGAACCTCCTGGTAGACGTTCAGCTGCTCGGTACAGACCGGACTGAAGTCGGCCGGGTAGAACACGAGCACCACGCGGCGTCCCCGGAAGTCACCGAGCGAGACCTCCTTGCCGTCCTGGTCCGGGAGCGTGAAGTCGGGCGCCGGCGTACCGGGCTCGATCATCTGCGCAGGCCGAGCTCCCCGATCAGCGACCGATAGCGGTCGATGTCGGCCCGCTGGAGGTAGCGCAACAGCCGGCGGCGCCGGCCGACCAGCATCAGTAGGCCGCGCCGCGAGTGGTGGTCCTTGCGGTGCTCGCGCAGGTGCTCGGTGAGCTCGTTGATGCGCGCGGTCATCAGCGCCACCTGGACCTCGGTCGAGCCGGTGTCGGCATCACCGCGTCCGTACTTGGTGACGATCTCCCGTTTTGCCTCTGCCGTCAGCGTCATGCGACGGAACACCGTAGCAGCCGTCTTGGGCTACGACGCTGGGGCACGCTGAAGCGCCTCCCGGCAGATCGCCTCCGCCTGCTCCACGTCCCGGTGCATCTGCTGCACGAGGGCGTCGACGGAGTCGAAGCGCTTCTCGCCGCGCATGCGCTCCAGGAAGGCGAGGCGCATCGTGTGCCCGTAGAGATCCCCCTCGAAGCCGATCAGATGGGCCTCGACCAGCAGCCCCCGCCCCGTCTCGAAGGTGGGCCGAACGCCCACGCTGACGGCAGCCGGGCGGCCATTCGCCAGGGCCGCGTACACGCCGTGCCCCGGCGCCACCAGGGCGTCGTCGGGCACGAGGTTGGCCGTGGGCATGTTGAGCTCGCGCCCGCGGCGGTCACCGGCCACGACCTCGCCCTCGAAGACGAAGGGGCCGCCCAGGAAGTCGGAGGCCGCGCTCACGTCCCCCGCGGCCACCAGCCCCCGGATGTGGCTCGAGGAGACGGTCTCGCCGGCGACCTCCACCAGGGGCGCCACGTTGGTCGAGAACTCGGACCGGCCGCGCAAGAAGGCGGGGTCGCCCTGCGCGCCGCGACCGAAGCGGAAGTTCTCCCCCACCGACACGCGCTCGGCGCCCAGGCGGCGGGCCAGGACGTCGGCGGCGAACTCGTCGGCGGCCTGGGACGCGAACTCCCGGTCGAAGGGAATGACGACCAGCTCCGCAATGCCCAGTGCGGCGATCAGGTCGCGCTTGACCGCGAACGTGTTGAGGAGCTTTGGCGTGGCCTCCGGATGGATCACCGACAGCGGATGGGGCTCGAAGGTGAGAACCGTGTCGTTGCCCTTGATGACCTCGCGGTGCCCGAGGTGGACGCCGTCGAAGGTGCCGATGGCCACGCTGCGCGGGCCCGAGCCGGGCTCCACGTCGAAGAGCGAGCTGACCTTCATGCGGGCGCGAAGACTACGACGGGCTGCAGCTCGTCCGAGCGCGGCTCGGCGATGGCCAGCAGCTCGGCCCCTTCCACCAACCGGACCGGGCCCGTGCCGGCGCCCCTAACGCGCCGGCCGTGTCGCACGGCGGCGGCCTCGTCGCCGTCGAGCAGCCGCTCCGGGAGAAAGGCCAGCGCCTCGGCCAGCGACACCAGGCGCTCAGGGTGCGCGTCCTCGAGCCTGAACGGCCCGATCGCCGTGCGCACGAGCTCCTCGCAGTACGCGTCGCCGAGCTCGGCCACGAGACTGCGCAAGTAGGTGCCGGCCGAGCACTCGACCTCGAAGGCCGCGCGCTCTCCCTCCTGCCACAGCAGCTCGGTGCGGTAGACCGTCACCGGGCGTGGGGCCAGCTCGGGGTCCTCGCCCCGTCGGGCGAGCTCGTAGGCGCGCCGTCCCCCCACCTTGAGCGCCGAGTGCGCCGGCGGGCGCTGCATCAGCTCCCCGCTGGGCAGCACGAGGCGCTCGGGCATCCGTCCCGTTTGCTCCAGTACGCCGTCGCGGTCGCCGGTGTCGGACACCCACCCGAGCCGAGCCACCGCCCGGTAGGTCTTGGGCAGGCCCATCAGAAACCGCTGGGCGCGCGTGGCCCGCCCCACCAGTACCAGCAGCAGCCCGGTGGCAAAGGGATCGAGCGTCCCGGCGTGCCCCACCTTCGTTCCCCGCGGCAGCCCGCGGCGCACCGCCGCCACGACGTCGTGCGAGGTCACTCCCGCCGGCTTGGCGGCGAGCAGGACCCCGGCGTCCGGCTCCACGCTCAGGACTCGAGCTGTGCGCGAATCAGCCGGCGGAGCTCGAGCATGAGCTCCGGGTAGGGCAGCGGCGTGGAGAAGCCCGCCGCCTGCGGGTGGCCGCCGCCGCCGAACTCGCGGGCGATGCTCGAGACGTCCACCCGCTGGTCGGTGGCCCGGAGGCTCACCTTGCGCGTGCCCCGGCGCTCGTCGGAGAGCTGGTCGCGGACCAGCATCGCCACGGCGGTTCCCTGGACCGCGCGCATGTGGTCCACCACGCCCTCGGAGTCGGTCTCGAGCGCGCCCGTCTCCTCGTAGTCGCGCGCGGTGAGCTGAGCGACGGTGATGGCCCCGTCGTCGAAGCGCTCGACCGAGGCCAGGGCGCGTTGAAGCAGCTCGAGCCGGTTCAGGGGCAGGTCCTCGTACAGCCGGCGATAGATCTCGTGCGGCTCCACGCCGGCCTCGATCAGGTCGGCCGCCATGCGGTGGGCATTCGGCGTGCTGTTCTCGTACATGAAGCGGCCGGTGTCTGTCACAAGGCCGGTGTAGAGGGCCTCGGCGATCGGGAGGGTGACCTCTGCTCCCAGGTCCTTGGCCAGGCCCCAGACGATCTCCGCCGTGCAGGACGCGGACGGGCTCACGAGGTTCACGGTGCCGAAGCGCGTGTTGTCGTGGTGATGGTCGATGTTGAGGATGTGCAGCCCGGCCGCCTGCAGGAAGTCCACCGGCATGCGGTCGATGTTGCCGCAGTCGAGAAACACGATCGTGCGCTCGGCCACGTCGTCGGGCGGGGCACCGACCAGGCCGTCGAAGGTCCACTCGCGGTACTCCCAGGGCAGCGGAAACTCGTCCGGCGACATGTACATGAGTGAGTCCTTGCCAAGCTGCTCGAGCACCCAGTGCATCGAGAGAAGCGAGCCCAGCGCGTCACCGTCGGGGTTCTCGTGGGTGGTCAGTAGCAGCTTGTCCGCCCGGCGCAGCTCCGCCAGCGCCTCCTCGTGCTCGCTCTGCACGGCGACGGTCGGGGAGGACTCCAGCGGGGCCCTCACTCCTCGCGCTCCAGAAGCTCGGTGATGCGCATGCCCCGGTCGATCGAGTCGTCGAACAAGAACTCGAGCGTGGGCGTGCGCTTCATCCGCAGCTCGCCCGCGATCGCCTGTTGCAGAACCCCGTGCGCGGAGGCCAGCCCGGTCAGGGAAGCCTCGCGCTCGGCGTCGTCGCCCAGCACGCTCACGTACACGCGGGCGCTGCGCAGATCCGGGCTGGTCTCGACGGAGGTCACTGTCACGAATCCTATGCGCGGGTCCTTGAGCCCCTCGGTAATCCGGGCCGATAGGACTTCGCGAACCGCTTCATTAACCCTGCGCATGCGATCGGCCATCGTAGCTAGCGATCAAGGTCAAAGGTGGACACCACATACCATTCCACATCTGACCCATCGGGAAACCTGGATTCCACCCAGCGGGCCAGGCCCGCGCCGCGGTCACGCAGCGGCCCCGGCTCCCGTCCCACCAGTGCCGCGGTCAGCGTGGCCCGCTGCCACAGGTCGTGATGGTCGGTCTCGGCCACCGCCGCCCCGAAGCGCCGCTGAAGCTGGGCCTTGAGGGAGCTGAGCTCCTTGCGCTTGCCCTTCAGGCTCCCGTTGTCGGGGAAATGCAGGCGAATCTCGAGAAGACAGACGAAGCTCACGCCGACCGCTCGGGCGCTCCCCGCGCTCAGGTGAGGGTCTGCTCGACCTGCTTGGTCTCGTAGACCTCGATCACATCGTCCTCCTTGACGTCCGGGTAGTTCTCGAGCACGATGCCGCACTCCAGACCGGCGGTCACCTCGCGAACGTCGTCCTTGAAGCGGCGCAGTGACCCGATTCGCCCGTCGTAGATCACCGTGCCGTCGCGCACCAGCCGGGCGCGTCCGCCGCGACGGACGGTCCCCTCGGTGACGTAGGAGCCGGCGATCGTGCCCACGCGCGAGGCCTTGAAGGTGGCCCGCACCTCCACGGTGGCCACCGTCTCCTCGACCTCCTCGGGCTCGAGCAGGCCCTCCATCGCGTCCCGCAGGTCGTCGACGATCTTGTAGATCACCGAGTAGGTGCGGATCTCCACACCCTCGGCGTCGGCCACCTGCGCGGCGTTCCCGACCGGACGGACGTTGAAGCCGATGATCACGCCGTCGGAGGCCGAGGCCAGCATCACGTCCGACTCGGCGATCCCACCCACTCCCTCGCGGATGACGTTGACGGCCACCCGCTCCTGAGGGAGGCGGGCGATCTCGTCGGCCAGGGCCTCGAGCGAGCCGGCCACGTCGGCCTTCAGCACCAGGTTGAGCTCCTTCTCGCCACGCTCGGCTCGGGCCAGGACATCCTCCAGCGACACCCGCCGGCCGGCCTGGCGCGCGAGCGACTCCTGCTTCATGCGAATGGCCCGTTCGTTGGCCACGCGCCGGGCCTCGCGCTCGTTCCCCACTACACGGAACTGCTCGCCGGCGTCGGGGACGCCGTCGAAGCCCAGGATCTCCACCGGCATGCCGGGTGTGGCCTCCTCCACCTTCTGGCCGCGGAAGTCGCTCATCGCGCGCACACGTCCCCAGTGCTCACCGGCCACCAGCGCGTTGCTGACCTCGAGGCGGCCCCGGTGGATCAGCAGCGTCACGACCGGGCCGCGTCCGGGATCCAGGCGCGACTCGATGACGTAGCCGGAGGCCGGAGCATCCGGGTTGGCCTTGAGCTCCTGGAGCTCGGAGAGCGTGACGAGGGTCTCGAGCAGGTCGCCGAGGTTCTGGTGGGTCTTGGCGGACACGTCGACGAACTCGGTGTCACCGCCCCAGTCGGCGGGGGTGAGGCCCTGCTGGGCCAGCTCGCCCCGAACGCGGTTCGGGTCGGCGCCCTCCTTGTCGATCTTGTTGACCGCGACCATCATCGGCACCTCGGCGGCCTTGGCGTGGTCGATGGCCTCCGTGGTCTGGGGCATCACACCGTCGTCGGCCGCGACCACGATCACCGCGATGTCGGTGACCTTGGCCCCGCGAGCTCGCATCGCGGTGAAGGCCTCGTGGCCGGGCGTGTCCAGGAAGGTGATCGTGTGGTCGTCACGGTGCACCTGGTAGGCGCCGATGTGCTGCGTGATGCCGCCGGCCTCTCCGGCCGCCACCTCGGTCTCACGAATGGCGTCCAGCAGTGAGGTCTTGCCGTGATCGACGTGCCCCATCACGGTGATCACGGGCGGGCGCTCCAGCAGCTCCTCGTCCGTGTCGTCATAGAGGGGCTCCGGCGCAACCTCCTCGGCCGCCCTGACGATCTCGGCCTTCTTGTCGAAGGACTCGGCCAGGACCTCGATCGCCTCGTCGGACAGCGTCTGTGTCAGCGTGGCCATCTCGCCCAGGCCCATCAGCTTCTTGATCACCTCGGGCGCCGAGAGCTGCAGCGACTCCGCGACCTCCTTGACCGTGGAGCCGGAGCGCACCTGGACGGCCGGCTCCTCCTGCTGCTCGGCCTCCAGCCGCGCCTGCGCCTCCGCCTCGAGATCGGGCTCCACCCACTGCGGGCGACGCCGGCGACCCCGGCCGCGGCGGGGCGGCTGGGACTGCTGGGGCGGTGGCGTGCGCTCCCGGCGCGAGGCCTGCGAGTCGATCACCACGCGGCGCCGGCGGCCGCCTCCTCCCTGGCCACCGCCCTCGCCCCCGCGTGCCCCGCGAGTGGGACGCGGGCGGTCGCGCCCGCGGTCGCCGTCCGGAGCCGGACCGGGACCGCTGTCGGCCGCTCCGGAGCGCGGGCCACGGTCGCCCCGAGGTCCGCCGGGTCCGCGACCGGCGTTCTGGCCGCCGCCTCGTGGCCCGCCCGGTTGGGACGGGCGCTCCTGGGGCGGAGGTGCGTCCTGAAGGATTCTGGGGCCGCGGCCGGCCGGCCCGGCGCGACGCACCTCCTCGCCTGTGGGGGGCGGTTCAGGGGTCTGTGGGGCGGGGCGCTGCGGGCCGCCCTGGCGGGCGGGGCGCGTCTGCGGCCCGCCGGATGGGGGCCGGGTCTGGGGCCCGCCGGATGGGGGCCGGGTCTGGGGACCGCCCGGCTCCGGCCGGGTCTGTGGCCCTCCCGGCTCGGGCCGGGTCTGAGGGCTGGGTCCCGCGGCGGACGCCTGCCCGTCGGGCCTGCCGGCGCTCCCGCCGTCCTCGGCGGCCGGCGGTGTTGGGGCGGGCTGGGCCTGCGCCCCGTTGTCGAAAGCGCGGGCAGCCTCGGCCTCCTCGACGCTCGATGCGGGGGCCGTTACCCCGAGGCCGGCCTGCTGAAGGATCGCGAGAGCCTCCTTGGAGGTGATCCCTCGCTCCTTCGCTATCTCGTGAACGCGCTTCTTTGCCATTCGCTGATGAAGTCTATGGTCTCCTGGTTGACTGTCACTGGCGCCCGAAAGGCCCGAGCGAGCGGGCGCCCTCCGCCGAGCCTAGCGCCGCAGTCCGCCTGGCCGCAGAGGTAGGCCCCCCGGCCTTGTGCGGATGAATCGGGGTCCGGCCGGACCCCGCCGCCCGCGCTGCGCACCAGCCGAAGGAGCTCGCCCTTCGGGAGCGAGCGCCCGCAGCCGACACAGCGCCGGAGCGGCTCTACGACGCCCTCGCCTCCTCCTCGCCGGAGCCCTCCTCCGCGGCCTCCTGCAGCTGAGCCTCGGCGCTGGTCTCGGGCACCGGCACCTCCGAGCCGTCGCTGGTCTCGGCCACCACGGCCTCGCCGTCCTCCTCGGGCTCGGCCTCCTCGCCGCCCTCCTCGGGCGGCACCACGTAGTCGGTGTCGGTTCCCTCCAGCTCCTGGTGGCCGGGGATACCGCAGTAGCGCGACCCGGGAAGCGAGGCGTTGGGGCAGCGCTTGCCGTTCGCCAGGATCGCGGCGCAGCGGCCCGACACCTCCTCCTCCTGGTAGCCCATCTCCGCCTCTTCCTCGGCGAACTCGGTCTCGGAGCGGATGTCCACCCGCCAGCCGGTGAGCCGGGCGGCGAGCCGGGCGTTGAGGCCGTCCTTGCCGATGGCCAGAGAGAGCTGGTCGTCGGGCACGATCACGGTGGCCTGCTTGGCCTCGTCGTCCACGAGGACCTCGCGCACCCGCGCCGGCGAGAGTGCCTTGGCCACGAAGCGCGCAGGCTCCTCGTTGAAGGGGATGATGTCGATCTTCTCGCCGCGCAGCTCGGACACGACCATCCGCACCCGCGAGCCGCGCGGCCCCACGCAGGCCCCCACCGGGTCGACGCCCGAGGCGTGCGACACCACCGCGATCTTCGAGCGGTAGCCGGGCTCGCGCGCGACGTTCTGGATCTCCACCAGCCCGTCCGCGATCTCGGGTACTTCGAGCTCGAACAGCGAGCGGATCAGCTCGGGCGAGCGGCGCGAGACGATGATGCTCGGGCCCTTGGACTGGTTGGAGACGTCGGTGATGATGGCCTTGACCCGCGCGCCGTGGTCGTAGCGCTCACCGTGGACCTGCTCGCTGCGCGGGAGCAGCGCCTCCACGCGCTCACGCAGCTGAACGAGCGTGTAGCGGGAGTCGGACTGCTGCACGATGCCGGTGATCAGCTCGCCCACGCGGTCCTGGTACTCGTTGAACATCATGTCCCGCTCGGCCTCGCGGATCCGCTGGAGGATCACCTGCTTGGCCGTTTGGGCGGCGATCCGCCCGAAGTCGTGCGGCGTGACGTCGCGCTCGTCGATCTGGTCCCGGTACTGGGCGAGGCGCGCCTGGTCGATCTCCGGCGGCTCGGGATAGACGAGCTCGCCGGTCTCGGGATCGACCGTGGGCTCGCCCAGCTCCTCCTCGACCTCGTCGAGCAGCTGGTCCTCCAGCTCGGGCGGGAGCAGCAATTCGTACACGCGGAAGTCGCCGCTTCCCCGGTCGACCTCCACGCGGGCGTACTTCGCCGCGTCCTGGGTCTTCTTGTAGGCCGACAGAAGCGCGTCCTCCAGCGCCTCCATGAGCTTGTCGGCCGAGATTCCCTTCTCACGTTCGAGAACCCCCACGGCCTCGACGATCTCCTTCGTCATCCCTCCCCCTCCAAGCCGGCCGCCTCGGGCAGCAGGTTGCTTCGGTTGATGTCCCCGTACGGGATCGAGACCACCCCGTCCGCGGCCGCCACCGTCACCTCGTCGTCGGAGGCCCCGACCAGCTCGCCGGTCACGCTCTTGTGCCCGCCCCGGGGCTCGCGCAGCCGCACGCGGGCGCGGCGGCCGAGGAAGCGGCGGAAGTGGTCGGGCTTGGTGAGCGGGCGCCGGGGTCCCGGAGACGAGACCTCGAGCCCGTAGTCGATGAGCAGGTCGCGCAGGTGGCGGGTGACCCGTTCGCAGGTTTCCAGATCGACGCCGCCCGAGCGGTCGATCACGATACGCAGCCGCTCCCCCGCGATTTGCTCGACGGACACCAGCTCCACCTCGGGCTCGGCCGAGGAGAGTCGCTGCTCGATGTCGCTGGTGAGGGGATTGGTCTGCATGCTGTGCCGGCTGTGTCGTAAAAAAAGGTGGGCTGCGAAGCCCACCTCCAGGCGCGGCTCGGGGCCGCGTACGACTGAAAGTCCTAGCGCGAGTATAGAGGCGGCGGCCGGACCGGTCCGGCCGCCCGTTCCTACAGCTGCAGCGACTTCGCCACGAGGAACTCCTCGAGGCCGTAGCGACCCCTCTCGCGGCCGTGACCCGACTGCTTGTAGCCGCCGAAAGGCGCCAGCGGGTTGAAAGCGCCGCCGTTGATCTCGATCTGCCCGGTACGGATGCGCCGGGCCACGCGCTTCGCGCGCTCCTCGTCGCCGGACCACACCCCGCCGGCGAGGCCGTAGGCCGAGTCGTTGGCGATCCGGACCGCGTCCTCCTCGTCGTCGTAGGGCATCATCGCCAGCACCGGCCCGAAGATCTCCTCCTGCGCGATCGTCATTTCGGGCGTCACGTCGGAGAAGACGGTCGGGCGCACGAAGTAGCCGCCGTCGAGGCCGTCCGGCGGCTCGGCGCCGCCGGTCACGAGCCGGGCGCCCTCGGACTCGCCCTTCTCGATGTAGCCGCGCACGCGCTCGCGCTGGGTGTCCGAGACGAGCGGTCCCAGCCGCGTGCCTTCGGCGAAGGGATCGCCGGGGGTATAGGCCTCGGCCACCGCGGCCGCGATCCGCTCGGCCTGCTCGAGCCGCTCACGCGGGACCAGCATGCGCGTCAGCGCGCTGCAGGTCTGGCCCGAGTTGAGATAGCACTTGGCCATGCCGTCGGTCACCGCCCGCTCGAGGTCGGCGTCGTCGAGGATCACGTTCGGCGACTTGCCGCCGAGCTCGAGCGAGACGGTCTTCACCTCCGCCAGCTCGGCCACACGCCGCCCCGCTCGGGTAGAGCCGGTGAAGGAGACCATGTCAGTCTCCGGGTGGGCGACGATCGCCTCGCCCACCACCGGCCCGTAGCCCGTGACCAGGTTGAACACGCCGGCCGGCAGCCCCACCTCCTCGCAGATCTCCGCGAGGACGAAGGCGTTGAGCGGCACCACCTCGCTCGGCTTGAGCACGACGGTGCAGCCGGCGGTCAGGGCCGGCGCCATCTTGTTGGCGATCTGGCTGAGCGGATAGTTCCACGGCGTGATCGCGGCGACCACACCGGCGGGCTCGCGCACGATCAGCGAGTTGCCCACCTCCTCCTCCCACTCGACCTGCTCGGCCAGCTCGGGCTGCGAAGAGAACTCGACCGACGGCAGCCCGACCTGGATCATGCGCGTCAGCGCGAGCGGCATGCCCAGCTCGGTGGTGAAGAGCACCGCCAGCTCGTCGCCGCGCTCCGCGAGCTTCGCGCCGATGGCGGCGGAGAACCCCGCGCGCTCGTAGGGAGTGCGGCGCGACCACTCGTCGAAGGCGGCCCGCGCGGCGCGGACCGCCCGGTCGGCGTCCTCGGCCGTTCCCTCCGGGATGTGGCCGACCGTCCGCTCGGTGGTGGGGTTGACCACCTCGATCGCCCCGTCGCCGGCGGGCTCCACCCACTCGCCTCCGATGTAGAGGCGGTCGCGGACGATCGGGGCGGTGGCGGTGGCCATTGGTGTCTCCTACGCGGTGGTGGTGGCGGCGGCCGCCGAGGCCGGGCTGGCCGCCAGGATCGCCTCGCCGGTGCGGCGGGCGAGGGCCATGATCGTGATCATGGGATTGGTGCCCGAGGGGGTCGGGAAGGCGCTGGCGTCTCCGATCCAGACCCCGGGGGTGTCGTGCAGCTCCCCGTCGGGGCCGGCCACGCTCGTATCCGGGTCCGGCCCCATGCGGCAGGACCCCATCTGGTGAGCGGCGAACAGGCGAAAGCCGCCGGCCCGCAGCGGAACGCGCTGGAGGCGCTGAACGAAGGCGTCCACGTCGTCGCCCACCCGCCAGGTGGGCAGGCCGGCCGCGAGCGCGCTGATCTCGAGCGCTCCGGCCGCCACGTGCAGGCGCACCTGGGCGTCGAGCGCGCGGTGCATGTTGCGCACGTCGAGCGGGTCGTCCAGCGAGTACCACGGGACGGCCTGGCCGGCGTCGTCGATCGTGACCCGCCCGCCGCCGTGGTCGCGGACCAGCCCGATGAACGTGGCGCCCGACTTGAAGCGGTGCATGGCGTCCTTGTGGGACTCGCCACCGGCGAAGGGCATGGCCGACGCCGCCGTACCCGTCGCGTACTGGGCGGCCTCGATCAGGAAGCCGTAGCCGTCCTCGGTGTTGGCGAACTCGTCCACGAGGCCCGCGTGGGGCGCGCCCCACCACGCGCGCATGTCGTCGGCGTAGCTGGCGAACACGGCGGTGCAGGGGTGCAGGCGCAGGTTCTGCCCGGTCGCCGGCCCGCCGAGACCGGAGCGCAACAGGAGCGCGGGTGACTCGAGCGATCCGCAGGCCACCACCACGCGCGGCGCCCGCACGGTGACCCGCGCGCTGTGCCCGCTCTCAGGATCGGCGTAAACCGCCTCCACGCCGGCCGCCCGGCCGTGCTCGGTGAGCACGCGCTCCGCGTGGGTGCGCACCATCACGTCGGCCCCGTCGGCCACGGCGTCGGCCAGGTAGGTCTTGGCGGTGGACTGCTTGGCCCCGGACTGGTCGCCGAAGCCGATGTAGCCGGCGGTCTCGGGGGTGTAGCGGGAGGCGTCGATGTTGCGGGTGATGGCCTTGAAGGACCAGCCGAGCTCGGCCGCACCGTCGCGCATCCGTGTCTGGGTGCCGTTCAGGTCGGAGCAGCGGTCGTTCACGGACAGGCGTTCCCAGACCGCATCCAGGTGGCGGTCGAAGTCCGGACCGTCCACGCCCTCGAGGCCATGTTCGGCAGCCCACTGCTCGCGCACCCAGGGCTTCGTGCGCAGGCAGTTGGTCCAGTTGATCGTGGTGCCGCCGCCGAAGGTGGCGCCCGCGTAGACCGAGACGTTCATGTCCGCAGTGGGATTGGGCCCGCCGCGCCAGTACATGTTCTGGTAGGCCCACAGCTCGTACTGGTTGAAGTCGGACTCGTCGAAGTAGCCGCCCGCCTCCAGCACCAGCACCTTGAGGCCCGCCGCCGCGAGCGAGGCGGCGATCACGCCGCCGCCGGCCCCCGAGCCCACCACCACCGCGTCGGCCTCCAGAGTTGCCTCGTCCCCGTCGGGCACGATCGGCACGATCGCCCTCTCCCCTGGCTCAGGCAGGCCGCTCGGCCCGGGATAGCCGAAGGTGGCCCAGAACGGGTTCACCCCGGTCTGCGGGTCGGGCATGCCGTAGGCGAAGAAGAGGCTCAGCTGGACGAGGCCCTGAGCCCCGGCGGCGGCCTCGGGGCCGAGCGTCGCGAGGTTGCGCAGGAGCTGTTCGCGCGAGCGGGTGGAGGCGGACAGGAAGCCCATTTGGACCAGGCCGTCGAGAAGCTGCTCGAGGCCCTCGCGCTGCACGGCGGGGAGTTGCTCGATCGCCTGCGCCACTGCGTCGTGTGCGCCCAGGTCGCTGCCACGCCGCGCCCAGAAGCCGTCCGGATCGGGGCTGCGGTCGATCCCCGGCACGACGGTGTCCGCGATTGCCCGCAGCACCTCGCGGCGGGTCTCGTCCATGGCGCTCTCCCTTTGTCGCTCAACCGATCATCTCACTCCGCCGCCGCCGCCGTGTCAGGCGGCTGGATCCGGACCCCCGCACCTACGGATGACGCGCCATGCCGTCGCTGGATCGGCCCCCACGTCCTCGCCGATAGTTCATCCACTATCGGCTTCGTCCGCGGTCGCCGCCCAGCTCGGTCTGGCGCGCCCCCGCAGGCACGCGGACCCGGATCCAGCCGCCCTAGGTGTCGAGCAGCAGCGTGACCGGGCCGTCGTTGACCAGGGCCACCTGCATCCGAGCGCCGAATGTCCCTCCCTGCGCGCCCAACGCTGCGCGCACCTGCTCGTAGAGCGGCTCGGCCTCCTCCGGCGGCGCGGCGTCTACGAAGCTGGGCCGGTTGCCCTTGCGGGCGTCCCCGTACAGCGTGAACTGGCTCACGCAGAGGACCTCACCCCCGGTGTCGGCGACGGAGCGGTTCATCCGCCCCTCGTCGTCCTCGAAGATGCGAAGGGCGAGCAGCTTGCGGGCCAGCCGGTCGGCCTGCGCTCCGGTGTCGCCGCGACGGATTCCCAGCAGCACCAGCAGTCCCGGTCCGATGCGCGCCACCTCGGCGCCGTTCACCGACACCGCGGCCTCGCCGACCCGCTGCACCAGGGCGCGCATCCGGCCGTACTCTGAACGAAGTGGCCGCCGTCGACGTCGTGCAGAGCTTTCTCGCCGCGGTGCCCGATCTCGAGGCCCGCCGGCTCGCCCATGCCGAGTGGGGGCTCACCGTCCCGGCGGAACGGCTCGGAGGGCAGTCGCTCGACGTGGGACTGACGGTGGCCGGCGGCCTGCTGCGGGCCAAGGCGCCGGTGCTGGCCTCGGCGAACGGTGTCGATCCATGGATGCTGCTGTGGTGGAACCGGCAGACCCGGTACGTCCGGTTCGGTTGCACCCAGGCCCGCGAGCTGTGGGTGCACGCCGACCTGCCGGCGGCCGGTCTGGACGAAACGGCGCTGGACCGCCTGCTCGGGCTGGTGGCCGAGGCGGCGCTGGCGGTTCGCCGGCACGCGGCCGCCGCCGCCGACGCGACCTAGGCGGCGAGCAACCGCTCGCGAAAGGCCTGGTAGTCCCGGCGATCGGGCCGCATGCAGGCGGCCAGCGCAGCGTGGCGCCGGGCCTCGAGCTTGCGACCCGTCTTCTCCAGCGACCGGCCGAGACAGAAGTGGGCGTAGTCGTTCACCGGGTGGCGCTCGACCACCGCGGCGAACTCCACCGCCGCCTGCTCGAAGCGGGCGGAGCGGAAGTACGCCCGTCCGAGAGCCTCCCGGATGGAGCTCTTGTCCGGTTCGAGAGAGCGGGCCCGCTCCAGCGGTACCGCCGCCGCCATGAAGTCCCCCCGCTCGAGCAGCTCGCTGCCCTTGCGAAAGAGGTCGTAAGCCTCGTAGGGGCCGTCGCTCATGATTCGCCCTCCACGGTACTCGCAGGGCCAGTCGTAGCCCGCAGCCGCTCGACCTCATCGAGGATCGCCGCCGCAACCGCGGGCTTGGAGGCCCGCTCCACCCGCCGCTCGCCGGATGCGGTCAGAACCGTCACCTCGTTGTGGTCGACGTCGAAGCCGATGTCGCCGCGGGAGATGTCGTTGACCACCACCGCATCGAGGCCCTTTCGCCGCAGCTTCTGCCGACCTCGCCCCTCCGCGCCCGCGCCGTGCTCCGCGGCGAAGCCCACCAGCGTCTGCTCGGGCCGGCGCCGGGCGGTCAGGGCCGCCAGGACGTCCTCGGTGGGCTCGAGCTCCAGGGCCAGCCGCTCCCGTCCGCTGCGCGTGATCTTGTCCTCGAGGGCGGAGGCCGGCCGGAAATCGGCGACGGCGGCGGCCATGAGCAGCACGTCGGCGCGGTCGAACGCCTCGCCGGCCACCGACAGAAGCTCGGCGGCGGTGCCCACCTCGATCACTTTCACGTCGGGCGGCGCCGCCAGCGAGACGTTGGCGTTGACGAGGGTCACGTCGGCGCCGCGGCGGGCGGCCTCCTCGGCCAGGGCCAGCCCCATGCGGCCGGACGAGCGATTGCCCACGTAGCGCACGGAGTCGATCGGCTCGCGCGTGCCGCCGGCGCTCACCAGCACGCGCAGGCCATCGAGTGAGCGCGGCACAAAGCGCGGGCCCGTCCCCCCGCGGAGCTCCTCCTCGAGCGTCGCCAGCAGCGCAGCGGGCTCGGGCAGCCGCCCGGCTCCCCATTCGCCCATCGAGGCCAGGCGTCCCAGCTCGGGGTCCACGACCCGGACGCCCCGCCGGCGAAGCAGGTCGAGGTTCTCGCGCGTGGCCGGATGGTCGTACATGTGGTTGTTCATCGCCGGGGCGACGATCAGCGGCGCGGTGCAGGCCAGCGCCGCGCCGGTCAGCAGATTGTCGGCCAGCCCGTGGGCCAGCTTGCCCACGGTGTTCGCCGAGGCCGGGGCGATGCAATAGACGTCACAGCGGCGCACCAGCTCCAGGTGGGAGATCGGGTCGTGCCCCAGCGCGGGGTCGCCGGGAAAGGCGCCGCGGGCCGGATCGCGCTCGAACTCGTCGACGAGCACCGGCGCGCCGGTCACCCCTTCGAACGTCGCCCGGCCCACGAACCGCAGGCTGTTCTGGGTCTGCACCACGCGCACGGCGTGGCCGGCCCCCGTGGCGAGGCGGACCAGCTCCACTGCCTTGTAGGCGGCGATCCCGCCGGAAACGCCGACAAGGATGCGGGCCATGCGACCGTCCCGCTAGCGGTAGCGGTACTTGATCTTCCCGGCGGCGATCTCGTCGAGCGAGATCTTCAGGTAGTTCTTCGACCCGGTATCGACCATGGGCGGCGGATACTCGTCGAAGGTGCCCTCGCCGAGGTTGTGGTAGTAGGAGTTGATCTGCCGGGCGCGCTTGGCGGCGACGAGCACGCAGGCGTAGTCGGAGTCGACCCGCTCGAGCAGCTTGTCTAGACGCGGCTTGATCATCGACCGGACATGGTAGCGGCCAGCTCACTCAGCTCCTGCACGGCCCGCTCCAGGTCGTCGTTGACGATGCGGTAGGGGAACTCGTCGCGGGCCGCCAGCTCCTCCCGCGCGGCCTCCAGGCGGCGCTCGATCTCGCTCGGTGAGTCGGATCCCCGGGCGGCCAGCCGCTCGGCCAGCGCCTGCGGCGACGGGGGCTCGATGAACACCCGCGTGGCCTTCGGGAGGGTCTCGCGCAGCTGGCGGGCGCCCTGGACGTCGATCTCGAGCACCACCCCCTCGGCGGACGGTCCGAGCTCGCTTCGCAGGGTCCCGTAGCGGTTGCCGGCATAGCGCGCATGCTCAGCAAAGTCTCCGCGCTCCACCCGGCGATCGAAGTCGGCCTCACTGAGAAAGTGATAGTCGACCCCGTTTACCTCTCCTGGACGCGGCCGGCGTGTCGTGGCGGACACCGCGAGCCTCAGCCCCGGCCTACGCTCCAGCAGCTTGCGCACGAGCGTGCCCTTGCCCACCCCAGACGGGCCGGTGACCACCAGGATGGGGCCGCTCACGGCACCCGGGCGCTAGCGCCGCAGGTAGGAGACCAGCTCGTTGCGCTGCCGCTCGGACAGGCCGCCGATGGTCTTGCTCGGCGAGATGCGGCAGTGCGTCAGGATGCGGTTCACCTTCACGCGACCGTACTTGGGGACGGCCAGCAGGAGGTCGAACACCTTGGCGGTGAGGAGGTAGTCCGGCGGCTCCAGGAGGAGAGGCTGGATTTGCGTACGGGAAGCCTTGAGATCCCGCTTGAGGCGGGCACGCTCGCTGCGGATCTGGTTGGCGCGCCGGAGCGCCTCCATCCGCTGGGTGAGGGACCGTTCGGGGGCCAACCCGCCGGGTGCGGTCTTGGTGGGGGACTCGGGGCCGGCCGCCATCGAGCGGCGATAGTACACACAAAGTTGGGGGCGCCGAACCCGAAAACGCAAAAAAACGGCGAATTTGGCTGAACCTCGACCTGAGCTTTAGGATGCTTTCGGGTGCTTGAGCGTTTTGAGTCGCTTTGCAGGGGTTTTGCCGGAGGCCGGCGGGACCCGCACCCGAGCGCGCCTGAACATCCCGCACATTACGGAAAAAGCCCGGCCCTGCCCGGCCAACCGAGGCGCAGCCGGGTGCTGCTTTAGGCCGAAGCCGCGCGGGTATTTGCTTCCCGTGCGGGGCCGGCTGAGCTTCGCTGCGCCAGACTGCCACAGCGCTCCAACTCGGCCGCGACGCGCCGGCCGGCGGCCGGATCGCGAAAGCTTTCGGTGCCCACGGCCACACAGGCGGCGCCGGCGGCCATGAAGTCGGCGGCGTCGGCGCCGCTGGCGATACCTCCCATCCCGATCACCGGGAGCGCCACCCGGGCGGCCACGGCGTGAACCTGCTGCAGGGCGATCGCGCGCACCGCGGGCCCGGAGACCCCGCCGCCTCCGCCCCCGAGCCAGGGCGTGCGGGTCACCGGGTCGAGGGCCATGCCCTTCAGCGTGTTGATGAGCGAGACGGCATCGGCGCCTGCCGTCTCGGCCGCCGCCGCCACCCGCTCAGGCTCGGTGGCGTTGGGGGTGAGCTTCACGATCAACGGCTTTTCCGAGAGCGGGCGGACGCGCTCCACCGCGCGAGCGGTCTCCGCCGGGTCGGCGCCCATCACCAGCCCGGTCTCGACGTTGGGGCACGAGACGTTGAGCTCGATCATCGCCACCTCGTCCCGATCGGCCACGCGCGCCACCAGCAGCGCCAGCTCGTCCCGGCTGAATCCCATCACCGAGACGACCAGCGGCACGGGAAGCTCGGCCAGCAGGGGCAGGTCGCGGGACAGAAAGCCGTCGAGTCCCTTGTTGGGCAGCCCGATGGAGTTGATCAGGCCGGCGGGCGTCTCCCACAGGCGCGGGGGCGCGTTTCCCTGCCGCGGGTCGACCGTGATCGTCTTCGAGACGAAGGCGTGGAAGGGAAAGCGCTCGAGCAGCGCATCGCCAAAGGCGCGGCGGGCCGCAATCGCGTCGAAGGTACCCGAGCCGTTCAGAACCGGCCCGGCCAGCGGCACGCCGCAGAGGTTCACCGCCCTGCCGGCTCCAGCCGGTCCGCGTCCAGCACCGGACCGTCCACGCACAGCCGCAGATAGCCGTCGGTGGTGGGCACCACGCAGCCGAAGCAGGCTCCAAAGCCGCAGGCCATGCCGGCCTCAAGTGATGAGCTGGGCCGGCACGCTCCGCTCGACACACAGAGCCCGGATCGCCTCGAGCATCGCCGGGGGCCCGCAGGAGAACACTGTGACCGCAGCGTCGCGGTCCAGCTCCTCCCGCAGCAGCTCGGTGACCAGCGCGGCCCGGCCGGCCGAGCCATCGTCGGTGGCCACGGCCACGGAGCTCCCGGCGAACAGGTCTGCCGCCGCGACGTAGTCGGCGGAGCGAAACCCGAGCAGGACGGTCCCGGGCCCGCGGGCGCCTGCCAGCTCGTCCTGAAGACAGACAAGCGGCGCCGCACCGATCCCGCCCCCCACGAGCAGAGGGCGCGTGCCCGGGGCCGGTGGCCGGAAGCCGATCCCCAGCGGGCCGACGAGCCCGAGGCCCTCCCCCGCCTTCAGCGCCGCCAGGCGCTCGGTGCCCGGTCCCACCTCCTCGAGGAGAAAGTCCAGGCGCAGCCCGAGGCCGGCGCGGGACGCGCGCGCGTAGGAGAACGCGCGCGGCAGGTAGGGGCGCTCGCCTGAGCCCCCGCCCCAGCCCAGCTCGGAGGCCAGCATGTAGAACTGGCCCGGCCGCGGAGCCCGCGGTCCCGACTCGTCGAGCGCGCTCACCAGCCGATAGCCACCTAGGCGCTCGACCCCGGTCACCCGAGCGATGCGGCGCTCAGGCGGGGCCTGGGTGCGCTCGTGGGCCGGCGCGACGGGCTGGCTCATCCGGTGCGCTCGATCGCCTCTGCCGACCGGGCGCCGGTCCCGAGCCCGTGAAGCTCCTGAAGCGAGATCACCTCACCTTCGCCCGACCGTCGCGCCCGGATCGCGCGCTGGGCGGCGCTCGCTCCCGACATCGTGGTGATGCAGGGCACCCCCCGGCCGACGGCGGCCCGGCGGATCTCCCACCCGTCCGCGCGGGCGCCCGAGCCGGTCGGGGTGTTGATCACGAGCGCCACCTCACCCGCGTCGATCCGCTCGACGACGTTGGGCGAGCCCTCCGACAGCTTTCTGATCCGCTCCACCGGCACCCCCATGCGCCGGATCGCCTGGGCCGTGCCTCCGGTGGCCAGCACCGCAAAGCCCATGTCGTGAAAGCCCGCCGCCAGCTGAGTGGCGGCCGGCTTGTCCCCGTCCGTGACGGAGATGAACACCGTGCCCGAGAACGGCAGCTCGGCTCCGGCCGCCGCCTGGGCCTTGCCGAAGGCGGCCGGATAGTCGGAGGCCACCCCCATCACCTCCCCGGTGGACTTCATCTCCGGGCCCAGCAGCGAGTCGGCATGCGGGAAGCGCCCGAAGGGCAGCACGGCCTCCTTGACCGACACGTGGCGGGGCACCCGTGGGATGTCCAGCTCCATGTCGGCCAGCCGTTCCCCCAGCATCAGCCGGCAGGCGATCTTGGCCAGCGGCACGCCCACCGCCTTGGAGACGAAGGGAACCGTGCGCGAGGCGCGAGGGTTGGCCTCGATCACATACAGCTCCTCGTCGCCGTAGACCGCGAACTGGATGTTGATCAGGCCGACGACCCCGAGGTGCAGCGCGATCGCCGAGGTCGCCTGTTCGACCTGTCGCAGCATGTCCGGGCCGAGCGACATCGCGGGGATCACGCAGGCCGAGTCCCCGGAATGCACTCCGGCCTCCTCTACGTGCTGCATGATCGCGCCGATCCTCACCTCCTCGCCGTCGCACAGCGCGTCCACGTCGATCTCGATCGCGTTCTCCAGGAAGCGGTCGAGGAAGATGGGGTTGCCCCGTCCGTTGCCACCGGCGCGCGCCAGGTAGTCGGCGAGACCGTCGCGCGAGTAACAGATCTCCATGGCCCGCCCGCCCAGCACGTAGCTGGGGCGCACGAGTAGCGGATAGCCCACCGAGGCGGCCGCCTCCAGCGCCTCCTCGGGAGAGCCGGCGGTGGCGTAGGCCGGTCCGCGCAGGCCCAGCCGGGCGAGCAGGCCCCCGAAACTCGGCCGGTCCTCGGCTAGATGGATCGACTCGACGGGCGTGCCCAGCAGCGGGACGCCCGCGTCGGCCAGGCCCTGGGCCAGCTTGAGCGGCGTCTGGCCCCCGAACTGCACGATCACGCCCTCCGGCTGCTCCATCTGGATGACGGCCAGCACGTCCTCCAGCGTCAGCGGCTCGAAGTAGAGCCTGTCGGAGGTGTCGTAGTCGGTGGAGACGGTCTCCGGGTTGCAGTTCACCATCACGGCGTCCCGCCCGAGCTCGCGCACCGTCATCGCCGCGTGCACGCAGCAGTAGTCGAACTCGATTCCCTGGCCGATCCGGTTCGGTCCCGCGCCGAGGATCACCACCGAGGCGCGCTCGCCGCGCCGCACCTCGTGGGCGGCCGTGCGCTCCCAGCCCGAGTAGTAGTAGGGCGTCTCGGCCTCGAACTCGGCGGCGCAGGTGTCGACCGACTTGTATGAGCGCTCCAACCCCTCCTGCGGATCCTCGCCCCGGGCCAGCGCTGCGAGCTCGGCCATGAACCACGGATCGATCTCCGTGCGCTCGCACAGCTCCTGCTCGCTCACGCCCCGGCGCACGGCCTCGAACAGCACCTCGTAGCGGTCACCGGATGGCGTCTGCAACCGCCTCAGCAGATCGCCCTCGAACGAGGGCTCGACGTCCAGCTCGCGCGAGCGCATCGCCTTTACGAACGCCTGCTTGAAGGTGCGCCCGATCGCCATCGCCTCGCCCACCGACTGCATGGATGTGTGGAGGGCGCCGTCCGCCCCGGGGAATTTCTCGAACGCGAAGCGCGGCCACTTGACCACCACGTAGTCGATGGTGGGCTCGAAGCTCGCCGGCGTCTTGCGCGTGATGTCGTTGTCGATCTCCTCGAGCGCGTAGCCCACCGCCAGGCGCGCGGCGATCTTGGCGATCGGGAATCCCGTGGCCTTCGAGGCCAGCGCGGAGGAGCGCGACACTCGCGGGTTCATCTCGATCACCACGATCTCGTTTGTGCGCGGATCGACCGCGAACTGGATGTTCGAGCCGCCGGTCTCCACCCCGACGGCGCGGATCACGGTCAGGGCCTGGTCGCGCAGGCGCTGGTAGGTGACGTCCGAGAGCGTCTGCTGGGGCGCGACGGTGACGGAGTCGCCGGTGTGGACGCCCATCGGGTCGACGTTCTCGATCGAGCAGACGATCACCACGTTGTCGGCGCCGTCGCGCATCACCTCGAGCTCGAACTCTCCCCAGCCGATCACCGACTCCTCGATCAGCACCTGCCCGATCGGGCTGGCGGCGAGCCCTTCGGCCACCACCTGGCGATACTCGGTCTCGGTGCGCGCGATGCCCCCGCCGGCTCCGCCCATGGTGAACCCGGGCCGGACGATTGCCGGCAGCCCGACCTCGGGCAGGGCGCGCTCGGCCTCGCGCATGGACTTGACGGCCGCGCTGCGGGGAACGCGCAGACCGGCCCGCTCCATCGTGGCGCGGAACAGGTCGCGGTCCTCGGCGCGGCGTATCGCGTCGTAGTCGGCGCCGATCAGCTCCACCCGGTGCTTGGTGAGCGTGCCGTCCTCGGAGAGAGCGCGCGCCAGGTTGAGGGCCGTCCCGCCGCCGAGGGTGGGCAGCAGGGCGTCCGGGCGCTCGCGCTCGATCACGCGCGCCACCGAGCCGGGCAGAAGCGGCTCGATGTAGGTGGCGGTGGCGAACTCGGGATCGGTCATGATCGTCGCCGGGTTGGAGTTCACGAGCACCACCTCGTAGCCCTCCTCCAGCAGGACCTTGCAGGCCTGGGCGCCCGAGTAGTCGAACTCGGCCGCCTGACCGATCACGATCGGGCCCGAGCCCAGCACCAGGATCCTCTTGATGTCGTCCCTACGCGGCAACGAGGCGCTCCAAGAACCTGTCGAAGAGGTGGACCGCATCGTGCGGGCCGGGGCCGGCCTCCGGGTGGTACTGGACCGTGGAGGCGGGCACGTCGCGCAGCACCAGGCCTTCGACCGTGCGGTCGTACAGGTTCAGCTGCTGGAGCTCCGCCGTGCCGAAGTCGGTCTCCCAGCGGACCGGCTCGTCGGCGTCGATGGTCCGCTCACCGGAGGGGCCGAGCACTGCGAAACCGTGGTTCTGGGATGTGATCTCGATCTTTCCGGTCCCCAGGTCCTTGACCGGATGGTTCGCCCCACGATGGCCGAACGGCAGCTTGAAGGTCTCGAGCCCCACGGCCCGGCAGAGCAGCTGGTGCCCGAGACAGATGCCCCACACCGGCACCCGCCCCACGACGCCGCGAACCGTCTCCACCACGTAGTCGAGCGCCGCGGGGTCGCCGGGGCCGTTGGCCAGGAAGATCGCGTCGGGATCGCGGGCCAGCAGCTCGTCGGGGCCGGCCGTGCAGGGATGCAGCTCGAGCCGGACGCCGCGGTCGCGCAGGTTGTGCACGATCGAGTCCTTGATCCCCGTGTCGATTCCGAGCACCAGCGGCCCATCGCCGCCCTCCAGGGCCAGCGGCTCGGACCGGCTGACCTCGCGGGCCAGGTCGCGGCCGCCCATCGGCTGCTCCCGCATCACGCGCTCGCGGGCCTCGGTCTCGGGTGTGGTGCTCGGGAAGACCCCGCCCCGCATCGCGCCCTTGTCGCGGATGTGGCGCACCAGCGCCCGTGTGTCCACGCCGCTGAGTGCCGGCACGCCGCAGTCGGCGAGCCAGGTCAGCCAGCCGCCCTCGGCATGCGAGGCGTCCTCGCGGTCCACCCCCTCGCGCATCACCACCGCGCGGGCGTGCACGCGGTCTGACTCCATGTGGGCCGCGGCCACGCCGTAGTTCCCGATCAGCGGATAGGTGAAGACGATGATCTGTCCGGCGTAGCTCGGGTCGGTGACGGCCTCCTGGTAGCCGGACATCGCGGTGTTGAACACGACTTCGCCGAGCGCCTCGTCCGGCGCGCCGGCCGCCTCGCCCTCGAAGCGGGTGCCGTCCTCCAGGAGCAGGTAGGCGCCGCCCATCAGGCCACGGCCCCCAGGGCGAAGGAGCGCTCACGGTAGGCCACCACGCCGTCGGCCACGGTCATCCGCACCCGCCCGCTCAGGCGCCGGCCGGCGAAGGCGCAGTTGGCCGACCGGCTCTCGTAGCCGGCCTCCCCCACCTCCCACTCGGTCTCCAGGTCGGCGAGGCAGACGTTGGCGGGCGAGCCCGGGGCGAGCGATGGGATGCCGATGCCGAACGGCTCGCCGCCGGCGGTCATGCGCTCCACCAGCAGCGCCAGGTCGATCAGCCCGGGCAGGACCAGCCCGGTGTGGAGCGCGGCGAAGGCGGTCTCGAGTCCGGTCACCCCCATCGGCGCGAGCTCGAACGGCTGCTCCTTCTCCTCGCGCGCGTGAGGCGCGTGGTCGGTGGCGACGAAGTCGATCGCGCCCGAGCGCAGGCCCTCGATGAGCGCCTGACGGTCGCGCTCCGAGCGCAGCGGCGGGTTCATCTTCATGTTGGTGTCGAGCGAGCGGACCGCCTCGTCGCTCAGCAGCAGGTGATGCGGCGTGGCCTCGCAGCTCACGCGTGTGCCTCCGGCCTTGGCCCGTTCGATCACCGCCACGGTCTCGCGTGCGGACACGTGCTGGATGTGGATGCGCCCTTCCTCGTAATCGGCGAGCGCGCAGTCCCGGGCCACCATGGTCGACTCGGACACCGACGGGATGCCGGCGAGGCCGAGCAGGGCGGATGTCTCCCCCTCGTGCATCGCGCCGTCACCGGACAGCGAGGGATCCTCCTCGTGCAGTGCCAGCACCCCGCCGGCCAGGCGCTGGTACTGAAGTGCCTGGCGCATCAGGCCCGCCGAGCGCACGGGCAGGCCGTCGTCGGTGAAGCCGGCCGCGCCGACCTGGGCCAGCTCGGCCATCTCGGTCAGCTGCTCGCCTCGCTGGCCGACCGTGATCGCCGCCAGGAAGCCTGTGGGCACGCGGGCCTCGGCCCGTGCGCGCTCACGCAGCGAGCGCAGGACGGGAGCGGAGTCGACGACCGGGTCGGTGTTCGGCTGGGCGAGGATCGCGCAGAAGCCGCCGGCCGCCGCGGCCCGGGTGCCCGAGTCGATGTCCTCCTCGTCCTCGCGCCCCGGCGTCCGCAGGTGCACGTGGGGATCCACGAAGGCGGGGAAGGCGTGCAGGCCGTCGGCGTTGACCACCTCCACGCCCTCGGACGCCTCCAGGGCGTCCCCGATCTCGGCCACCCGGCCGTCGCGGACGAGCAGGTCGGCGCGGCCGTCCAGTCCGGCGCGCGGATCGAGCAGCCGTGCGCCTCGCAGCAGCAGGCCGGCCGGCGGCGACGGGGCGCGCTCGGTGACCGCTCCGGGCCGGGCGGCCCCGGGGCGCGCGGGGGCGGGCGCAGGGCTCATGCCGGCTGGGGCTCCCCGGCCTCGACCCGGGTGCGCGCGCCGGTGGGCGCTCCGCCGCCGGCGAGCAGCTCGTACAGCACGGCCATCCGCACCACCACGCCGGACTCCACCTGCTCGGTGATCAGCGCCTGCGGCGAGTCGATCACCTCCGCGGAGAGCTCCACCCCGCGGTTCACCGGGCCCGGGTGCATGAGCAGCTGGTTCGGGCCCAGGCGCCGGCCGTCGATCTGGTACTGCGCGGCGTACTCCCGCAGCGAGGGCACGAACGAGCCGCTCATTCGCTCGCGCTGCATGCGCAGGGCGTAGACCGCGTCGGCCTCCGCCAGGCCGTCGAGCGTGTAGCGCACGTCGCAGCCCAGCGACTCGACTCCGCGCGGGATGAGCGTGGGAGGACCGCAGACCGTAACCCGGCAGCCCATGCGCGTGAGGGCGAGCACGTTGGAACGCGCGACGCGGCTGTGCAGGACGTCGCCCACAATCCACACGTTCAACCCCTCCAGCGAGCCGGCGCGGCGCTTGAGGGTGTACAGGTCGAGGAGCGCCTGGGTGGGGTGCTCGTGCTTGCCGTCGCCCGCGTTCACCACCGAGGCCCGGGTCCAGCGCGCCACCAGGGCCGCGGCGCCGGCGTGGGGCGAGCGGATGACGATCATCGCGGGGTCGTAGGCCGAGAGCGTCTGCACGGTGTCCTTGAGGGATTCGCCCTTCTCCACCGCGGAGCCGCTCGACTTGACGTTCACCAGGTCCGCCGAGAGCCGCTTGGCGGCGAGCTCGAAGCTCGAGCTGGTGCGCGTGGAGGCCTCGTAGAAGAGGTTGATAACGGTGCGGCCGCGCAGCGTGGGGACCTTCTTGATCTCGCGCCCGGACACCTCGGCGAAGCTCTCTGCCCGGCCCAGGATGCGCTCGATGTCGGCGCGCGAGAGGTCGTCCACCGACAGCAGGTGCCTACGCATCGTGAACCTCCTCGAGCTCGCCGGCGGCTATCGCCACCTCGTCTATGCCGTCCAGCTCCTCCACCCGCACGTTCACCCGCTCGCCACGGGCCGTGGGGAGGTTCTTGCCGACGTAGTCGGGCCGGATCGGCAGCTCCCGGTGACCCCGGTCCGCGAGCACGGCGAGCTGGACACGCCGCGGGCGGCCGTAGTCGAACAGAGCGTCGATCGCGGCCCGCACGGTGCGACCGGTGTAGAGCACGTCGTCGACGAGCACGATCGTGGTGTCCTCCACACCGAAGTCGACGTGGGAGGCGTGCACGACCGGTTGATAGTCGGGTCCGCGCAGCCCGACGTCGTCCCGGTAGAAGCTGATGTCGATGTCACCCAGCGGAACCGGCTCGCCCACGAGCTCGGCCACCAGATCGCGGAGCCGCGCGCCCAGAACCGCGCCGCGGCGGTGAATGCCGACCACCGCGACCCCGTCGCCCCCCGTCTTCTCGACGACCTCGTGTGCGATCCGCACCAGCGTGCGCCGCACGTCCTCGCGGTCGAGAACCGTCTTCTCCGTCACGTCACCGCCCCTTCCTGGCCTCTCCGGACCCGGTTAAAGGAACCGCAGGCGAGACTAGCACCCGGCCGGGATGCCTCTGCCACGGGGGTGACTCCGGCTGGACGGAGCGCTACTGTGGGACCCGTGACCTCCGAGCGCGCTGAGGCATACGGCCGCGTCATGCAGATCGTCTCCGCCGACGGCGAGGAGAGCCTCGAGGCCGAGGAGCAGGCCGAGCTTCGCGAGGCCGCCGATGCCCTCTTCTTCTCGACCGACATCGCCGGCGATTCCGAGGCCCGTGACGCCCTCGGCCGCGCGAACGACCTCGTCTCCCGGCTCAGGGAAGCCGAGCGCTGGAGCCCGGACTACGCCGAGCAGGCGCTTCGGGACCTCGAGGCCTGCGGGCCCGCGCAGCTGGTCCGTCTGGGCCGGTAGCCGGGGCGCTCAGCCCGCCGGCTCGGCCGTCACCGCTCGCGGCGGACTCGCCGAGGCCCGGACGTGCACCGGCGCGCCGCGCTCGGGAAGCGGGATCTCGACGCGATCGAAGTCGCGCGGCACGATCACTCGCTCCGGCGGGCCCGCGAACCCTGCCCGCGCCTCATCGCGCAGCTCCGGCCCGGCGTAGCGGGGCGACAGGTGGGTCAGCGCCAGCATGGCCACGCCGGCCGCCGACGCCAGCTGAGCGGCGCCGCGGGCCGTTGAGTGGAGCGTCTCGGCCGCGCGCTCCGCCTCCTCGTCGGCGAAGGTCGCCTCGTGTACGAGCAGGTCGGCCTCCCAGGCCACGAGCCTGGTCATGTCGCAGGGAGCGGTGTCGCCGCTCAACACGACCTTGCGCCCGCGCCGGGTCTCCCCCATCACCTGCTCCGGCCGCACCCCGTTCACCACCTCGCCCTGCTGAAGGCGCCCGAAGTCGGGACCCGGCGCCACACCGAGCGCCTGCGCCCGTTCCGGGTCGAACACTCCCGGCCGCGAGCTCTCGACCAGCGCGAACCCGATGGCGGGCACGCCGTGATCGGTGGCGTACGCGGCGATCCGGTAGCCGTCGCGCTCCAATTCGTCGTTCGGCTCCATCTCCACCACCTCGAGCGCGAAGGTCAGGCGGCCGATCACGGGCCGGAGCATTTCCAGCACCCGCACCAGACCCGGCGGACCGTGCATCTTGAGCGGGCGCTCCCGCTGCCTCAGCGAAAAGGTCTTCAGCATCCCGGGCAGGCCGAGCACGTGATCGGCGTGGAAGTGCGTGATGAACACGTCCTCGAGCTCGACCAGACCGATCGAGCGCATCAGCTGACGCTGCGTTCCCTCCCCGCAGTCAACCAGCAGGCGGTCGCCTCCGCGCCGGATGAGCGTGGCGGGCAGCCCGCGTCGCGCGCCGGGCGACGAGCCGGCGGTGCCGAGGAAGAGGACGTCGAGGTCCATGGCGGGAACGCTAATCGAGGGCGACCAGCTCGAACGTCACGCTCCCCTGTTCCACCCTCGCGATCCCCATCGTGTGCCGCGGCGCCCGGCGCCGCTCGGTAGGGCTTCCGGGATTGAAGATCTGGAAGCCGTCCGCCGCGGTCTCGTGCAGCGGCAGGTGCGAGTGCCCGAAGATCAGAGCGTCGGCCCGGTCGCCGAAGCGCCGGCGCATGCGCTCCAGCCTCCCGGCCCGTGGCCCGGCGTCGTGCACGAGCGCGATACGCGCACCGTCGGCCTCCACCACCCGTTCCGCAGGAAGCATCTGCTGCAACTCGGCACTGTCCACGTTCCCGTGCACGGCAGCCAGGGGCGGGCCGATCGCCTCCAGCTCTCGTAGCACCTCGAGCGTGAGGAAATCGCCGGCGTGCAGCTGGATATCCGCCGCTGCGATGCGTTGAACGCAGGCCTCGGGCAGCCGCCGGGCTCCGCGGGGAAGGTGAGTATCGGCGAGAACTGCTATCAGCGAGCGAAGAACTCCTGACCGTCGCGGTCTCGAATTCAACCATTCCGATGACCAACGCGAGGAACATCCTGAGCGCGCTGCTCGTTCTGCTCGGCGCCGCTCTGCTGCTGGCCGGCGCAGCGGCCGCATACGGGCGCGTGCAGGTCCTCGAGCGCGAGGCGTTCGCCCAGCGCGGGCTGGAGGCGCTGGAGGGCGACGGCGTCCGTGGCGCAATCGAAGAGGAGATCGTGGACGCGATCACCGCTCGTGCCCGGTCGCTCGGGATCGTCGGCCGGCGTTCGGAGATCCGCCCGATCATCGAGGCAGTCATCGCGTCCCCGGAGTTCCGGCGCATTTTCCGTGAGGCCGCGCTGGAGTTCCACCGGGTGTCCTTCGAGGCGGAGATTGACACAGCCCGCTTTGACCTCCGAGCCGTCTCCCCGCTGTTGGAGGACGAGTTGCAGTCCTACTCCCCCGAGGTCGCGAGAATGGTGGCCCGACGGATCGACCTCGAGCTCCTGACGATTCGCCGAACCCGTCTGGCCGGTGAGGCGCTGGCCCAGGCAGACCGCCTCCGGACGCTGGGCATCGTGTTGCCGCTGCTTGCGGCGGCAGCCTTCATGGCCGCGGTCGCACTCGCCCGGCCGCACCGTCGAGGGCTGCTCCACGTTGGGCTGGCGATGGTTCTCGTGGGCGCCGTCCTGGCCGCAGCGGTGCCGCTGGTCCGCACGCTTTCGATAGACCGCCTCGATCAAACAAGCGCCCTGACGGCCTTGCAGGTCCGCGACGCCGCCCGGGACATCTACGACGCCTACCTGGGCGACCTGCTCACGTGGGGGCTCGTGCTCGCCCTCGCCGGCCTCGCGCTCACCGCCGCCGCGCTGGCAGCCGCGTGGCTGCGCCCGGTATCCCGCGCCGCGCCCTAGGTCGCGATGATGTCGCGCCATGAGCCGTCCCTTTCTCCTCGTCCAGCTGAGCGACCTCCACATCGGTGCCGAGTGGGCCGACGGCGATCCGGTGGCGGGGCTCACCGCCGCGGTCGATTCGGTATGCGCGCTGCGGCAGCAGCCGGACGTTGTGCTCATCTCCGGCGATCTGGTGGACCACGGCGCCGATGCCGAGTACGAGCTGGTGCGAGAGCTGCTCGAGCCGCTCCAGGCGCCGCTGTACGTGCTGCCCGGGAACCACGACGATCGCCGCGCGCTGCACCGCCACTTCGGCGTGCCCGGGGCGAACGGAGAGCCAGTGCAGTACGCCGTCGATTTCGACCCCCTGCGGCTGATCGTGCTCGACACCACGCGGCCCGGAGAGGACCCCGGGGCGCTCGACGCGGAGCGGCTCGGCTGGCTCGAGGCCGAGCTGCGCGCGAGGCCGGACGTGCCAACCCTGCTCGCACTGCACCATCCTCCGTTTGTCACCGGTGTCTCCGGTTGGGACGACATCGGCCTGCCCGCCGCCGATCGCCGGGCACTCGGTGAGGTGGTCGGGCGGCACGGGCAGGTGGCCAGGCTGGTAGCCGGTCACGTGCACTGCACGATCACCGCCAGGTTGGCCGGCCGCTCCGTGCTGAGCGTCCCGAGCACGTACATACAGGCACGGCTTGACTTCGGCTCGAATGAAATCGAGCTCGTCCCCGAGCCGGCCGGCTTCGCTGTGCACGCCGTCCTCGACGGCGAGCTGATCTCTCACGTCCGGACCGTCTGAGCTCTCGGGACACATCGGCCCGGCGCGCCGACCGGCCATTACACTGGCCGGGCCGGCGCCCGTAGCTCAGTGGATAGAGCGCTGCCCTCCGGAGGCAGAAGTCGCAGGTTCGAATCCTGCCGGGCGCGTCCCGGGAAACCCGCTCTCCGAGCGGGTACCGTGGTTTCGAGCTGTCATAAAGGGCGTCCACCCTGGTGTCCGCAGGCACCGTCTCCTCCCCCGGCCGTTCCACCGGCGGCCGCCCTATCAGCTGTACCTGCCGACGTGGTAAGCACGCTCGGCGTCTGTTCTAGGCGCCGCGCGCAAGCCCGGGGCTCCCCCATCTCGCGCAATGCAGGAGCGTCACCCGGGTGCGCCGCCTCGCCGACGGTCGCCTCAGAGCAGGAGCCCGGCGGCTCGTCGGGCGGCGTCGGCGTCCACGAACACCTCGCAGCGCCAGGGCATTTCGTCGCGGAACGTCCACAGGTGAAAGACGGTTGGTCGAGCTCGATGCCGCTCGCCTCACCGCGGCCGGAGAGGCGCACACGCATCAAGGCGCGGTCACCGACATCGACCACTTCCTCAGCGGTGAAACGGAAGTCCTTCCATGCCTCCAGCCAGCGCCGGGTGCCGCGCACCAGCTCCTCGCGTCCCCGGTATTCGTCGGTATCGGGAAGCGCGGAGGGCTGTCGCATCTCAACCGCCGGATGCATCAACTCCGCCGCTTCGGCAAGCGTGCGCCGACCGTACATCTCACGCAAGACCCGGACGTTCTCCTGCGACACCGCCCGCATTATCCGTTCCCGGCTCATGCGCGCCACCGCGGGAGCGATCGCTCGACAACCCTCCCAAGCCCCCCGCGCCCCCGGTCCCGGGCGCAACCTCGAGGCTGAGTTCAGGCTCCAGCCCGCATTCCTCCATCTCGCGCATTGCAGGAGCGCCGTGCAGGTCCTGCCCGTCCCCTCGTTCCTCGTCCATCGCGAGCGTGCGCCCCGTGCCGTCGGCGCTGCTGCTTCTGCTGCTCCTATGTCAAGGAATTGGTGGCGAGGGCGGTGTTCCTCCGATCGGCTGGGGGTGTGCGCAGGAGTTGCCAGGTGCGGCGGGCGAGGTGGCGTTTGAGGCAGCGGATAGCCTCGCGGTGGGTTTTGCCTTCCGCGGTCTTGCGGTCGACGTAGGCGCGGCTCTCTGCGTGGCAGCGGGCGCGAGTGACTGCGACGCGGTGGATCGCGGCGTTGACTTGGCGGTTGCCGCCGCGATCGAGACGGTGGCGATTGGTGCGCCCGGTACTGACTGGGATCGGCGCCAGCCCAGCGGCGCGGGCGAGCTTGGCGTCGGTCGCGAAGCGGTCGGCGCCGGCGATCTCGCCGACCAGCTTGGCGGCCGTCAGCGGCCCGAACCCCGGCTCTGAGAGCAGCTGCGGCGCGACCCGGGCGACGAGCTCGGCGATCTCGACCTCGAGCGCGGTGATCGCCTGGGTCAGTTCGCGCAGGCGGCGCAGCTCGTCGCGGGCGATCCGGACGCGCATGGTCTGCTCGGCCCGGGCCAGCCGCCGGCCGACCCGGCTGCTCCACTTGCGCGAGAACAGCGCGCCGCCCGGCAGCACCAGCCGGGGCCAGAGGTCGCGGGTGGTTCCACTGCAGCGTGTTGTTGAGCCCGACCCGCTGACGGACCAGCCGCTCGCGATGATCGACCAGCAGCCGCAGGTCGAGCTCCGGACCGGCCAGCGCCGCCGTCGGCAAGGTCTCGACGCCTTCGGCCAGCACCGCCCGCGCGACGGCCAGCGCGTCGATGCGATCCGACTTGCCGCGCTCGCGGGCCGAGCGCCGCGACGTCGCCATCAACCTGGTCGAGACACCAACGACCCGCTCGCCGCGGCAGATCAGAAACCGCTCCAGCGCCCCGGACACATGCCGGCAGTCCTCAAGCGCCCACACCCGCTCGCCCGCCAGGCCACCAGCCCACACCACCAGCGCACCGAACCCGCGCGCACCAACCGCGACCGTCTTCTCGCCCATCAGCTGCCCCGTCGCCGCGTCGACCGCCACGATCGATGCGAGCTCTTGTGCATGTCCGCACCGAGCACGATCATCAACCCGTCCCCTTTCACCTCGACTGAAAGCGGACACCCGGCGGACACGGCTTGCTTGGGGCGCTGCCACGCTCCTATCAAGTCACGCCGGGCATCCCCAACCGGCGACGAGCGACACAACAAAAGGAAGTCAGGCCACCCCGGCCGACAGCCTCAAAGAGAGTCAGCTCGCCGCCCGGTCGGGACCATCCCCCCGATATCGGACATCACCGACCGCCCGAATCAAAACAGCAAGCCTCAAAGCGGAAGCGCCGTGAGCCGGCGTCCGGGCTGTCCGGCGGGTGCCCCATGCGTCCGACAGCGACAGCGCGCTCCGTGCACCCCCACCGAATCAATCGTGGAGCCGAGTGTATGAGACGATGCTTCGGCTTCACCCGGGACCCCGCCGGGTGCCGGGCCTCCGGTCAGGCGACGAGTGCCAGGTCACCCGACGGCGACGTGCTTGACCTCCGCCATGTAGCGGTCGGCGGCCGCGTCGGCCTCGTCCGGGCTGCTCCCCTGCTCGCGCGCGCTCAGGTAGGCGGCGTACCAGTCCCACCAGTCGTGCGGTGGCGCGGCCTTCTCGAAGCGGTCGTGGTGCTCGGCCGTCTCGTGCAACAGCACTGCCAGCGAAGCGACGTCCATCTCAGTCCTCCCATTCCCGTCCGGGGAGCCGGGTCGTGACCTCTTGGAGCAGCCAGCCGTTGCCATCCGGATCGCTGAACGACGCGAGCGCGAAATACGAGCGCCCTGGTACCGACTCGAGGCCCGGGGGCCGCTGCTCGAACACCTCGCTGACGTCCACGCCGCGGCTGATGAGATCTGCCCGGGCGGCGTCGATGTCCTCGACCACCAGCTCCAAACCCTGAAGGGAGCCAGGCTCGGCTGTGGTGATGCCCGTGCCGAAGTGGATCGAGCACTGCGAGCGGGGCGGCGTGAACTGCAACGCCCGGAAGTCGTCGCCGGCGGACAGGTCTGCGTCCAGCCGCCATCCGAGGCTCTGGTAGAAGCTCTTTGCCCGCTCGACGTCGGAAACGGGCAACGTCACCACCTCGAGCTTCATGTCGATCGTCCCCACCTCCGGGACCCCCGTCGAGGTACCGGTGCTCTCGCCAGTGCTCATGTTGACCTCCGTCGGTCGGGCGCGCCATAACAAGGCGACGCCGGGCTCACCGACCCGTGCAGTGCGCGCCAACGACGGCTTGAACGTCGACGCTGCGCAGCCTGGGCTGCGGGAATGAGCACGAGCCCGCCTTCCTAAGTCGCCCCCTCGGTCAATGCCGACCGAGGACGCTGCCTCGGGGTAGGACCCACTCTCCTCTTCCGGGGGGGCGAAAGTCAAGGATGTGCTCGCCCCCTCCTGTGGCCAGACGGGACCGGCGGACCCGCTCACTAGAGCAGCATCGGCTCCGAGTCCAAATAGCCGAGCGCGCACTCCTGCTTTCCATGCAACGCGACACTCCACCGTGGAGCGGCAGCGGCCTCCATGCGCTGTGTTGCTTTCGCCTGGAAGCGGTCGTCTGCGCCGACCGCACGAGTCGCCTACATGGAAGGAAGGGCGGGCGTCTCTCCTAAAGCGTTCGTCCCTCCGCTGGTCGCGCGGAGCAGGAGCCCGGCCGGGCGCGGTTTGACGGGAGGGGTTGCTACCCAGCTTCTTCAGGTGCCGGCAGCGTCAGTGTGCGGGCTGTCGAGACGACTTCCGCGACGAGGATCGCGAGGTGCTCCGAGCTTGTGTCGGGGTGAAGGATGCAGGCCCGCAGGGTTTCGTGGCCGCCCAAGACGGTGCCGGTAACGAAGGTGCGGCCGCGCGCCTGAACCGCTTCCGGCAGTGCGCGGTTGAGTTCGTCCAGCCCGGAGTGCGAATGGCCCGCGGGGCGTGCGCGGAACGCCACGATGGAGGTTTCGGGCGCGGCGGCCAGCTCCAGCTGGGGTTCGCGTTCGACCAGCGTGGCCAGCTCGCGGGCCAGTCCGTTCGACCGCGCCACCTGGGCGGCGATGCCGGAGCGTCCACGGGCGGCGATGGTCGCCCACGTCTTGAGGGCGCGGAAAGGTCTGGTCTGCTCGAACCCGATCTCGGCGAACGTGCCTACCGCCGCGTCGGTGTCCTGGCGTAGGTATGGCGCGATGAGGCTGAACGCGTCGCGCAGGTCGTCGCCACGCTGCACCAGCGCGCAGCCCGCGTCGACGGGAACGCCGAGCCACTTGTGGGGGTCGAGAACCAGCGAGTCGGCCCGTTCAATGCCGCGGTAGCGGCCCGCGATCGCTGGGTCGAGCACGCCGAACGCGCCGTAGGCGCCGTCGACGTGGAACCAGAGGTCCTCCGTAGTCGCGACATCGGCGAGCGCGTCGAGCGGGTCGATCTGGCCGGCGTTGACGGTACCGGCCGAGCCAACAAGCAGCGCCGGCAGCGCGCCGGTCGCCCGATCGGCGGCAATCGACGCCCGCAGCGCGGTGGCGTCGAGCCGGCCTCCCTCCAGCGGCACCTCTCGCATCGCGCTGCTGCCGAGGCCAAGCAGCTCCAGAGCACGCCGCACGCAGCTATGGGCCTCAGTCGGAACATAGGCAACCAGCGGCGGGGCGCCGGCGAGGCCATCACGACGGACGTCATGGCCGGCCGCCGCCAGCGCGCGACTTCGAGCGCCCGCCAAGCAGACAATCGTCGCAGCCGACCCGCCGCTGGTCAGCAGGCCGGCGCCCGGTACGTGCGGGAAGCCCACCAGCTCGGCCAGCCAGCGCACCACCGCACGCTCGAGGTGGACGTCGGCGTGATCGCCAGCGACGACACTCGGGTTCATCGCCGCTGCCGCTAGCGAAGCCATCACCCCAGCGGGGGAAGGCGGCGGATTTACCCAGCCGAAGAAGGCCGGATGACCGTTGCCCATAGCGTGGGGCAGCACATCGCGCACGGCGATCGCGACCAGGTCGCCTAGCGCTGCCGGCTGCTCCGGCAGGGGCAGGCCGAGCAGCTGTCCGCGCAAGGCGTCGGGGAGCGGCTGCCAAACCGGCCCCGAGGGCAGCGCGGCGAGATGGTCGGCGACGCCATCCACAAGCGCGTGTGCCGATCTACGGAACACCGGCAGCTCATCGCCACGCGCCGCGCGCCTGTCCGCCTCACTCACACCGCAAGCATAAGAAGCCCAAAGGAACACCCAGAGGTGATCGGCGCTATCGCGACAGACCAAGGGCAAGCGACTCTTCCAAAGCGCTCGTCCCTCCTACAGGTCGCGCAAACGAGGAGCCCCGGTCCACCATGTGGCCGCTGCTGCGTGTCGTCCGTCGCGATAGACCGCGGCGCCGCCGACGAAGCGACCGCTTTGTGGCCGAAGGAGTCGCGAGAGCGAGAGTGCGCTCGGATGGGCGAGTGCTGCGGAACGTACCTAGGACGGGACGGAACGCTCTTTCTAGGCCCTAGGCTGCGTGGCTGGCTAGAGGGAGATCAAAGCCACCAGGAACAGGGCGAACGCCGACCAGGTCGCCACGAGTTGGATCCAGTTGATCGTGAAGTATCTCTGCCGTCCCGCCTCCCAGTCCGCTGGCAGAGCCTCGGGATCCCAGGCCAAGATCAGCTTGTAGGTGGGGGTCTTCCACACGTTGGAGACGAGCCAGATACCGACCAGCACGATCCCCAGGCCGATCGCGGTGAGGATGAATGAGGTGGAGCCGGGATCGTCCCAGAGGAGCACGAGCGCGACGATCGGCCCGAAGGCCGGCACGAGCGCCCAGGCAAGGTTGTACACCTTTCCCAAGCCATGGTCCGCGTATCGAAGGAACGCTTCCATGAAGTTCCGGAAGTCCCGGCCATCCATCACTGCGAGCATCGGGCGCATGATCGTGCTCAGCATCCCCAAAAGGCCAGACGCGAGCCCCGAGAGGAAAACGGTAGCTGCGAGTACCCATTCCTCGGCCGTCACGGTCGACCCCCTTTTACTGGCCTAGAGCTGATCCTAAACCGACCGTCGGCTACCGGGCGAACGATCAAATCGAGAGATCGCCGCGGGAGGCGAGCGTCCTCTCGCCTGAAGTTCGGGCGTAATCGCTCCGCTGTTGTCTCAGCGCCGAGACCAGCACAGGAAGCGTTGAGGCCCAAATCGGTGGGCTCGCGAAAAAGGGACGCCTACGACGGATTCGCACGGACACCCCCCCTTCGCGTGAATGAACAACGAACAGGAGCGCCGGTCGAGCCTTCCGCTCCGCTACGAAGGCATCAGTCTCCGAGGGGTCGGGCGGCGGCCCCCTCGCTACTCAGTTGGACGAAGAGCAGGCGTCCTGCGTAACGCTGCGGCCGCTCCCGCAAGTCGCGCAATGCAGGAGCGCCGGTATTGCTCCGCTTTTCTACGAAGGATCCACTGGCACCGGCGCCGATCGCGTCCCGGACCGCTCCTGCTCCTCGTCCGTAGCGGAAGCGAAGTCAGCGACGAGTCGGGATGCTCTCCTGTCTCGATTCGTCGGCCGCAATCCCTGCCAGAAGAGCTGTGGGGAGCCGGCTTGGGGCTCCCGCGTGTTTCTGAGAGTCTCTTGCTTTGAGGGCACATGGCAGGCCATCCAGAGTTAGGGCGGACGAGGCACGCTGAGACTGCGGATGGGCGCTGGCTGCGTGCTGAGGTGGCCGGCGATGGCCGTCGCGTGGTGCTCTCCCAAGTCGGCACGCCCAACGCGGGCGTGCTTCACCACGACTGGGTGCAGGACGCGGCCGGCCGAGGCTTGACGTTGATCACCTACGACCGGCCGGGCTACGGCGGCTCGTCGGGACAGCCCGGGCGGATGGTGGCTGATTGCGCCGCTGACGTGCGCCGGCTCAGTGAGGTCCTGGGTTTCGAGCGCTGCGTCGTCTGGGGCTTCTCGGGTGGTGGTCCGCACGCGCTAGCGTGCGGCGCTTTGCTTGACGGTCTGGTGGCGGCCGTGGCCACAATCGGCTCGCCCGCTCCGTTCGATGCGCCCGGGTTGGATTCCTTAGCGGTTAGGTCTGATGAGGATCGGGCGGACTATGAACTGTTCTCGTCGGATCGCGGCGAATGGGAGCGGAAGGGCGAGCAACAGCGGCAGGAGCTTCTGGCAATGGGCGTCGGCGAGTTAGCCGAGCAATGGTCGGCAGGTCAGTCCGCAGCCGATGGCGCGGCGCTCCGCGGCGCAATCGGCGTCTGGCTGCATCGAGCGGTCCAGGCCGCGCTGGCGTCCGGCGTCGACGGCTGGACCGACGACGACATCGCGTTGTCCTACTCGCCGTGGGGCTTCGATCCGGCTTCGATTGCGATTCCCGTGAGGGTGTGGCACGGTCGGGAAGATCGCGTTGTGCCGTTCGTACAGGGCCGCTGGCTCGCGGAGGCCATTCCGGGCGCACAAGCCGAGATGCGCGATCACGATGGACACTTCACGGTGGTGGCGGAGCGCATCGGCGAAGTCCACCAGTGGCTCGCACAATACGTCTGAGTTCGCCCATGCAGACCGAGCTGCCGGGTCGGCGTCTAAGGGCCGGGCCGCTATCGCTTCCCATGCAAGCCGAAAGCACCGTCCTGCCCCCAACCATCGAACGTGCCCGGTCGGCACGGGCTCTCCGAAGTCTCGCCATTTCTGCGCCGCGCGGCTGACGCTGTCCGGCGAGGGCGCCTCAAAGAAAGCGGGGATTGCCGCTTTCGTCCAACTCGATAGCGAGCAGCCTCAATCGCGGACGAGCGCGAGCGAGTGGGCCCCGAGCCGCTGTCGTCCAGCTCGTCCGAGGCGGTGCAATCGGACGACCTTGATCGTGGAGCGCCGTGCGGCTAGGTTCGTCGCACCGGGGCACTGCAATTGTTAGGAGGTCGGGATGGCTGGTGTAGAGGCGCTGAATTTCGACTCACCGGATGAGACGCGGACGCCCGACAAGACACGCGTCGATGTGATCCGCGTTGGGGGCACCACCGCTGCCCGCATGACGTTCGAGCCGGGCTGGAAGTGGTCGGAGTGCGTGAAGCCGGTCGTGGGCACGGACAGCTGCCAGGTCCGGCACGTGGGTGTCGCTCAGTCCGGCAGGCTCCACATCACGCACGAGGACGGAACCGAGGCCGACATCGGGCCGGGCGACGCTTACGTGATCGAGCCGGGCCATGACGGATGGGTGCTGGGCGATGAGGCTTTCGTCGGCTTCGAGTTCGAGGCGCGCTCGGCGGAGGAATACGCCCGCTCGTAGGCAGCGCGACCCCGTGGGGCCTTGTCAGCGGCGACCCCCTGGTAACACTCGACCTGACCCGCCGCCTAACGGGGTAGCAAGCCATCGGGTCGCGCTATCGCTTCCCATGCAAAGGAGCATCGCTGACCCGAGTGCGCTCCGCGCCCGAGATACGAGCGCCACTGCCTCGCCTTAGTAGACGCTCGCAAGGGACGAAGGCACGTATATCGCCTGGAGCGCCGTCCTCCCGCATGTCGCGCGAAGGAGGAGTGAACTCGGAGGCCGTCCCCTTTCCTATCGGTTGCCCAGCCAGTCGAACACGGCCGCCTTAAAGCGCGTCCAGCCTCCACCAGCGACGACCACGAGCAGCAAACCTCCAGCGAGCGCCAGCGCTCCGCCGCCGTAGTAGCTACCAGTCACGAACTCGACGGGGTTCCCCGGGGCCCACACCCAGACGCCCCGGGGGAAGATGCTATTCGCGCCCACGAGACGCGCCACGGCTGGCAGGCAGGCTCACCTGCGGCCGTCCACGCGGCTCCGCTCGTCAGCGAGCAGGCCGTAGTGCACGCCGTCTTGCCAGGCGTCGCGGCGCCAATAGGCGCGCCAGCGGCTGCCTTCGCGCCTGAAGCCGGCGCGCTCAAAGGCGCGTTGCGCGGCGTGATTATCGCCAAAGACCTCGAGGTGCATGCGATGCACGCGGGGTGGTCGATGGGTGTCGGGTGCGCCGCGCAGCGCGAAGATAAAGCCCGCGTCCTCACCGGTCGCTGCGTGGACCACGAGGTCAGGCGGCATGGTCATAAGCCGACCGCGGAGGGCGCATCACAGACGAAGGCGGCCAAAGGTGCCGCAACGTGTTCGGCGTCGCGGTGGACACCGCGCAATGTGTTGGAGGCGAACGAGCGTTGGAACTCCAGGCCGACGTAGGCGAGCCCGGGGTGGGTGGTGGAGATCCCTCCGGCGTGCTTGGGGCGGCCCGCGTCGAGGGCGCCGAGTGGCTCGAGATAGGACAGGTCGGGTTGGTAGCCGGTGGCGTAGATGACGGTGTCGATGGCTTCGCGTTGGCCGTCGGGCCAGACGACGGTGCCGTCCTGGAAGCGCGTGAACATCGGTCGGCGGTCCATGACGCCGGCTTCGAAGGCGTTGCGGTAGTCACCGGTGTCCATAACAAAGCGGGTGGTGATGATCTGTGCCAGCCATGCCGGGGGAAGGCGATCGAACCCGCTCGTGGTCAGCCAGTAGTGCACGTCGCGGCCGTCCAGTATCTGCGGGAAGAACACGATGGGCCGGCGGGAGGCGAGGGACACCGAGGCGACCTGGGCAAGCTCGTAAGCGACCTGGACCGCGGAGTTACCGCCGCCGACGACAAGCACGCGCTGGCCGGCGTAGCGGTCGGAATTGTCGTAGTCGGCGACGTGCAGCTGGCGGCCCGAGAAGGCGTCCTGCCTCGCAAGCGCCGGCACGTAGGGGTTGCCGAACGAGCCGCTGGCAGCGACCACGCTCAACGCGGCAAGAGTCTCGCCGGCATCGGTACGCACGACGAATCCCTCACGGTGCTCGACGGCAGTCACGGTCGTCGCGGGGCGGATCTCGACGTCGAGGCCTCTCGCGTAGCGGCGCAGGTAGGCGACGACCTCGTCGCGGTGGGGATAGTGGTCGGGATCGCCATCAAAGCGCAGGCCGGGCATCGCGCTGAAGCCGACCGGAGAGAACGCGGTGAGGCTGTCGTAATAGCGCGGCCACGACCCGACCGGCTCGCGCCCTGACTCGAGCACCAACGGCGTCACGCCATGGGTGAGCAGGGCCCGCGCGGCGGCCAAGCCGGATTGACCGCCGCCGATCACGATGGCATCGTGCACGCGCGTTTCCCCTAGCACCGAAGTGCTGCGCCGCGAGCTAGTCGTCGCGCCCCGCCTCAACCGAGCGGCTTGCGCGCGCGGACGATGGCCGAGCCGGCGTGCTCGTGCACGCGATGCGTCTCGACGACCTCGATATCGACCAGGCCGACGTTGCCAAGCTGATGAACGTATTCGTCGCGCGTGAGGGCGCCGGCGATGCAGCCCACGTACTGGGCCAGATCGGCTCGCGTGGCCGCGTCCATGGTCGTGTCCGCGACGATGTCGGAGACCGCGAAACGGCCGCCGGGCTTGAGCACGCGGGCGGCTTCGCGCAGTACTTGGGGCTTGTCGGTGGAGAGGTTGATCACGCAGTTGGAGAGCACCACGTCGACGCTGTCGGCGGCGAGCGGGATGGCTTCGATGTGGCCTTTGAGCCAATGCACGTTGGTCAGGCCGGCCTTAGCCTCGTTTGCGCGAGCAAGCTCGAGCATCTCGTTGGTCATATCGAGGCCGTAGGCAGTGCCGGAAGGGCCCACCCGGCGGGCGGAGAGCAGGACGTCGATGCCGCCGCCGGAGCCGAGGTCGAGCACGGTCTCGCCCGGCTGTAGCTCGGCCACCGCGGTCGGGTTGCCGCAGCCCAACGAGGCCAACAGCGCGGCGTCGGGCAGCTCTCCGCGTTCGTCGGCCGCGTACAGCGCGGCACCAGGCTCGGCCTGCCCGTCCGTGATCGGATCGGGGCCGCAGCAGTCAGAAGCCTGCACGCCGCCGGCGGCTTGGCCCGCCGCGGTGGCGTAGCGCTCGCGCACCGTCTCGCGCAGCGTGTGCGGGTCGGCCGCCTGCCCGGCGGCGCAGCCGCAGCTGCCACCGGTGGCGGCGGTGTCGCAGCAGGCCGCTTTCTCTGATGGCTCACAGCAGGTCTGTTGCGTCTCGGGCCCGCAACACGTGGATGTGGCAGTAGTGGTCTCGGGGTTGGGGTCGGTCAGCTCAGCCATGCGGTTAGTTCCTTGAGGGCTTCGGGGTTGACGTAGTAGTAGGCCCACAGGCCGCGGCGCTCGGAGTCGACGATGCCGGTCTCGCGCAGCTTTTTGAGGTGGTGCGAGAGGGTGGGCTGGCCGACCTCGAACAGCGGGACCAGCTCGCACACGCAGACCTGGCCGGCGTGCTTTCGCAGCACGTCTACCAACTGCAGGCGGATTGGGTCCCCCAGCGCCTTGGCCACCTCGGCCATGCGGGCGGCCTGTTCGCGCTCAACGTCGGGATAGACGATCGGCTCGCAGCAGCGCTCGCCGGCCGGGCGCTTGGTCTTGGGCGCAAGCTCCAGATCGACGACCATCGATCTACATATACCGATTGAAGCGACAATTGTCAATACATAGTCTGTACGCCATGGCTCATGTCCTCTTCGTCTGCCTGCACAACGCCGGGCGATCCCAGATGAGCCAGGCCCTGTTCGAACAGGCCGCCCACGGACGCCACACCGCCGCCGCCGCCGGCACCACCCCGGCCGGCCGCGTCCACCCCGAGGTCGTCACCGTCATGTGCGAGCTCGGCGTCGACCTCAGCGACCGCCGCCCCCAGCGCCTCACCACCCAGCTCGCCCAGCCGGCCGACGTCGTCGTAACCATGGGCTGCGGCGACCAATGTCCCTACCTCCCCGGCAAGCGCTACCTCGACTGGGACCTACCCGACCCCAAGGGCCGGCCGCTCGACGACGTCCGCGCCATACGTGACCAAATCGCGAAACGCGTGCAAGCACTGGTGGCCCAGCTGGACGCGTCCTCCGCCTCGTCCGCGACCTAGACCTTGCCGGCTGCGCGAAAACCAAGCCGCCCGACCCGTCTCCGGCCCACCGCGTTGGCCTACCCCTTGCTCCTCGGCCTCGGCGCGCTCGATGCCGCTGGATACAGCGTGATCGTCCCTGTCGCACCCGCAATCGCCGATGCAACGGGTGCGGGCCCGGCCACGATCGGGATGCTGGTGGCTTCGTTTCCCGTCGGCATGGTGCTGGGTTTCAGGACGGCTGGTCGGGCCGTGGAGCGGCAAGGGGTGCGGCCGGTGCTGCTCGCGGTGCTGCTGCTGATCGCGCTCGGTGCGCTGGGCTTTGTACTCGGCGACTCGCTAACCGCATACTTCGCCGGTCGATGGCTGATGGGACTCGGCTCGGGCGGCCTTTGGATCGGAGTCACCTTCGACACGCTCGAGCGCTGGCCGGGACAGGAGTACCTCTGCATGAGCCGCGTCTTCGCGGCCTACTCCGTAGGCGGCCTGGTGGGCCCCGCGCTCGGCGCAACAGGGGGCACATCCGATCCCTTCATCGCCTACCTCGTACTCGTCCTGGCCGCGATACCCCTGGTGGTGCGGATGCCTGAGCCAACGGAGCGCCGTGCGTTCTCGTCGGACCGATCGGCGCTGTGGACACGCGGCTTCTTGCTCGCCGCCGCGGCGGTCCTGTTCGCCTATCTGGCGCTCGGCCTGTTGGAGGGCGTGTTGCCGCTCCACTTCGCCGAACGGTTGACGCAGGCCGAGATCGGGCCGCTCTACGTCGGCTTGTCACTGGTCGTAGCGACCAGCGCCACGGCCGCTGGATCGCGGCGCCCGCGCTCAATGGTCTTCGGATCCGTCTTCCTGGCCGTCACAGGGATCTCGCTTGCCGGTGCTGTGGCCAACCTGCCGCTCTGGGTGCTCGCCCTTCTACTTGGAGCCGTTGGCATCGGGCATCGGCACTACCGGGTCGCTAGGAGTGCTGGTCGACGCGGTGAACGTCAAGCGAATCGTTACCGCCATGGTCGTCTGGTCGCAGATCGGCATCGTCGGCTATCTCATCGGACCGTTGATCCGCGGCGCCGTAGCCGAGGTGCTCGGCTACCCGACCATCGGTGCAGTCGCCGCCCTGGCCGGAATAGCCGTACTAGCAGCCATGATCGCCGCACGTCCCATCACCCTCGGCACACCCAAATCGCGCCCAGACTGACCAGCCCCAAGAGCCGCCCTAGTGACCTGAGCAGGGCCCCTACTCACATCCCCCGACGAGCCAGGCGTCTCAACGTCCCCGCCCCCCGCTCCCCCCGAAAGTAATTAAGCGGACTGCCGCGTCGCCACTCTGCCCCTCCCGCGCGAACCCGAGGAAGCTCTCGGTGATCGCGCGGAGGGAAAGCCTGCTGGGCGGGCGGATCAGGCTGCGGCTAGCGCTGGTGCGAGTTCGTCGGCGCTTGCTTCGACTGTCTCGGGGACGGTGACGATCAGCCGTCCGTCGCGATCGAGGACTGCGCGGGCGTCTATGATGGTGAGTCCGACGACGCGCTGGGTCCCGCGGGCAAAACGCACCAGGTGGCCTTCGGGAGTCTCTTCGTCTTCGGCTGTCACCGGCTGGCCCACGTGGAGATAGAGCACGTCGCGTTCGGCGTCGTAATCGGCGTGGTCGAATACCAGCGGCCCTACGTGGACGTTGACGGCTTCCATCCTCTGGGGTCCTTTCGCAGCGCCAGCGAGGTGATGACCGGGCCGGCTGCTGCTCAAAGCTTACGACCACCAGCAGCCAGCGACTGGGACCCACGCCGCGCGGGTAGTAGCGGCGTCGGCCTGGGCGGGGGTCTGGCTCGGTGTGATCGGCCGTCTAATCGTGTCAAGCACCGCCTGCAGTTGATCTGTGAGCTCTGGGTGGTCGCGGACGATCTTGTCTTGCCAGATCCGCGCCCATAGCACCACCGCTCGACCGTCTGGGTCGCTGACCTCGTGCAGCGGCCTGTTGGTCTCGCTCATCGCTGGCAGGCTGATCGGTCCAGCGGACGCACCGCCTTGGCTCGGACGGTTCTTGCATGGCGGCGCCCCGGTTCGCTCCGGCTGTCGCGGCGCCGACTACTGTCGTGCCGCGGCTGCGAGGGGGCCGGGCTCGTTCGAGCCGGCGTCACAGGAGGTCATGATGACCACGTTGGCCATGCTCGATGTCGCGGGTCGAAGGCGTTCACCAGCGACTCTGCCCGGATATCACTGCGGACGCCCGCCGCGCAACAAGGGCCGCCGCTACCCGGCCGACCCGCCCAGAGTCGAAGAGATCGTCGCGGTGATGCGGCAGGCCGGCCCGAGCAGACACGGCGACCGTCTGCGCGGACTGATCGTGATCCTCTGGCGCGCCGGGCTGCGGATTGGCGAAGCACTCAATCTGGCCGAGGCCGACCTGGATGTGGGCCGTGGGTCGCTGCTGGTACAGCGGCAAGGGCGGCAAACGCCGCGAAGCCGGCATGGACGACTGGGGCTGGCAGCAACTCCGCCCCTGGCTAGCCCACCGCACCACACTGCCTCCCGGCCCGCTGTTCTGCGTCATTCACGGCCCCACCTGCGGCCGGCCCTGGGACGTCAGCGCCGCCCGCGCCCGGTTGCGCCAGCTCGCCCTGCAAGCCGGCGTGCGCCGGCGCTTCGCGCCTCACCAGCTCCGCCACGCCCACGCCATCGAGATGGCCCAGGAGGGCGTGGCGCTGAACATCATCCAGCGCCAGCTGGGCCACACCGACCTGGGCGTCACCTCCATCTACCTGCAAGGCATCGACAACACCGAAATCATCAAGACCGTTCACTCCCGCCAACCCCCAATGATGTCTGCGAGCGCCGGACTACAGCTCGGAACCGGCTCCCGGAAGTCGCGCCAACCAGGAGCCTGCTGTTGGGCATTCTGTGGTTCGCGCCCTGGCGACGGTTGTACGGGTCTCTGGCTGCCGGCCGGATTAGCGACGGGCGTCAGTCCCGGCTGGTGATCTGGTCGTCGCGATGGGCGGCAAACCAGTCGGCCTGGCGTTGCATCCGTTCACGCGCGGACGCCTCCCGCGACACACCGTAGACGGTGCCGGGGAAGTCGAGACCACGCTGGATCTGCCAGATCTCGTCATGGTCGCCGGGCGCCAGGACAGTGGCCGGGTCCCCCACGGCGACCCAGCCGATCGGGACCAGCGCACCGTCGCCCAGTGCGCTGTTGACGTGAACCACACCGTTGATGCGGACCTCCACGTCGCGGCCGAGCCGCGACCCCGGAAACAGTGCACTGCCCGTGGCCAGAAAACAGCCATCGCCGACCACGCTGCCGTTGAGATGTGCGTGCGGCCCGACGAGGACGTCATCGCCGAGCCGAACCGGGTGGGCGGCCCGGCCGCGCACCAGCGCCTGCTCCATGATCACGCAGCGCCTCCCAATCTCGATACGCCCGTCCTCGGCCGTCACCACAGCGCCGAACAGAACCCGCACATCAGGTCCGACGTGCACGTCGCCGCACAGCACGGCCGTCGCGGCGATATAGGCGCTGGGATCGACTTTCGGAGCCTTACCGCGATGTTCGATCAGCATCCCCTAGTCGTTTCCACCCAGGCCACGCTTCAACCAGAGCCGTAGAGCTATGACTCCTCGCTGAACACCCTTCCTCCGCTTCGCCCGAAGCGGGAGCCCGGCGCAATCGAGCCGGGCCCTTCTCGATCGCGCCGGCGCCTGTGGCTGGGTAGAAGGCGGCGCTTCCAGCTCGCCATCCCGACAGCTGAACGGCCCCACTACTCGCCCGACGCCATGGACCTTCGTGTGCCGAGGCGGGCTGGGGTGGTGTCCGGCAGGAGCCGCCCGAGGCAGATGCGGAAGGCCGCTTCAGTTCGGCCGCCTGGGCGGGCTCGACCCTCGTGGTCTCCGTGATGGACTAGGCGGGAGTCGCGGCGGGCTCCGGCTCCTTAGCGGTTCCGCGCTCGTCCGGGGTTGGGGGCTCGACGAGCGGGGTGTCGTCGCGCTCCGCCCCGACGCGGGGTAGCCATTCGAGCCAGCTCGGCAGGTACCAGTTCCAGTCGCCGAGCACCTTCATCGACGCCGGGAGCAGCACGCCGCGGATGATGGTCGCGTCGATCAGGACCGCGGCCGCCAGCCCGAGGCCGAGCTCCTTGAAGTCGATGAAGGCCAGCGTCACGAAGACCAGGAACACCCCGACCATGACGAACGCGGCGCTGGTCACCGTCCCGGCTGTCGTCGAGATCCCCTGCTGAACGGCCTGATCGGTCGGCATGCCGCGGTCATGAAGCTCCTTGACGCGCGACAGGATGAACACGTGGTAGTCCATCGAGAGACCGAACAGGACCACGAACAAGAAGAGCGGCAGCCAGTTGGTCACCCCGCCGTTCGAGGTGAAGCCGAGCAGCGACTCCAGGTTGCCCTTCTGGAAGACGAGCACCAGAACGCCGTAGGCGGCTCCGACCGATAGCAGGTTGAGGACGATCGCCTTGATCGGGATCACGATCGAACGGAAGGTCACGAGCAGCAGCAGGAACGCCAGTCCGAACACGAAGGCGAAAATCAGCGGCAGCCTGCTGTTCAGCTTGTTGGCGAAGTCCTCCGAGCTGGCCGCATCGCCGGTGACGTTGACGGTGGTCCCCTGGGCTCCCCCGACCGTCGCCGGGATGATCTCGTCGCGCAGTTCGCCGAGGGCGTTCACCGACGCGGCGTCGTTTCCGTTCCCGGGGGTCGGAACGTTGATCTGCGCGACCGTGCCGTCCTCGCTGTAGATGACCTCGGTTCCGGGCCGGAATGAATCCGAGGTCTTGACCTCGTCCTGCAGGTCGGCGATGCCGGCCGCGGCGGGACCGGAGCGCACGTCGTCGGCCTCCACGACCACGGTCGCCGTGACGCCTTCGGTCGGGAACACCTTCTTGACCTTGTTGTAGGTCTGGATCACGGGTTCGTCCTGTGGGAACTCGTCAACCCCACTGGTCACGATGTTCATCTGGAGCGCCGGAATCGCCAGTGCCACCAAGAGGCCGCCCGCGAGCAGGATCGACAGGCCGGGACGCCGCATCACGCGGCCGGTGAGCGCCGTCCAGAAGCGTGACTCGCCCGCCGGCCGGCGGCGACTGAGCAGGGGGATGCGACCCTTCTCGACGCGGTCACCGAGCCACGACAACATCGCCGGCAGGATCGTCAGCGAGGCGAACACGGCGATCGCGACCACGAGGATCGTGCCTTCGGCGAAGGAGATGAACGCCTTGTCGCCGCTGATGAACATGCCCGCCATCGCGACGATCACCGTCACGCCCGAGATCAGCACGGCACGCCCCGAGGTGGCGGCGGCCGCTTCCAGCGCGCCGCGCTCGCTCCGCCCGGCGGCGCGCTCCTCGCGCTCACGCCGGAGGTAGAAGAGCGAGTAGTCCACACCCACCGCCAGCCCGATCAGCAGGACGACCGCCGGGAGGTTGCTGTCGGCCGGGAAGAGGTGGCTCGTGATCGCGACCAGGCCCAGGGCGGCCATCACGGAGGTCAGCCCGATCAGCAGCGGCAGTCCCGCCGCCACGAGCGAGCCGAAGGTGAGGACGAGGATGATGAGCGTGACCGGCAGCGACAGCATTCCTGCCTTCCCGAGGTCGCCGTTGATCACCTCCTCAATAGCGTTGTCGGCGCTGGCGCCGCCGAACTGCTCGATCGCGAGATCGGGGTGATCGGCCTGAACGGCGCTGACGGCGGCGATGGTCGGATCGACGCGATCGCCTGCCTCCTCAGAGTCGCCCGCGATCACGAAATTCACCAGAGCCGCGTGGCCGTCGGCCGAGACCTCGCCGTCGCCGGTCAGCGGCGACTCCACGTTCTTGACGTACCGCACCTGTGAGAGCCGTCCGGTCACGTCCTCGACCGCCGCCTGGAACTCGGGATCCTCGACAGTGAGTTCTTCGCTCTGAACGAAGACCACCTCTTCGACCGGCCTCAGGCCAGCGTCCTCGAGCGCCTGCTCGGCATCGCGCGCCTCCCCCGAGAACTGGTCGATATCAGAGATGTCCTTCTGTCCGACCACGTTCATTCCGACGTAGAAGGTGACGAGGACGAAGGCAAACCAGCCGAAGATCGCCTTCTTGCGGTGTTCGGCGCTCCAGTGTGCGGCGCGTGCGGCGAGGTTGCGGGACCTGTTCACTGTGTCTCCCCCGGTTGCGAGTCGCGGCAGGCAGCTAGCCTCCCGCGTGCGCCGCACCCGGTAATCGGGGGAAACCCCTGAGATTCACAAATGGGCGGTCAGGGGATCTCGGTTGCGCGCACGCGGGTCGCCGCCGTGCGGTCCGAGACGTAGCGGGGGAGGCGAGCGAGCGCGTCTACCTCGGTCGCGGCGTCTACCTCCCACCAAATCCGGTGGCCGCCGTAGTGGCAGGAGGCGGTCGTCGGCTCGTGGCGCAGCGGGCTGTCGAAGGCGTTGAAGGCCGCGAACACGGCACCGCACTCGGCCGCGGTGTGGCGGTGCTCCAGCATGAAAAGCGGCATTTCGAGGCCGAGTATCGCCCGACCCCCGCGCCCGCACATCAGGGGAACACCCTGAATCGCGACGACCCCCCGCCACCGATCGGGATATTCTCGGGCCGGGAGGACTCGCACATGATGAGAGTGGCCCGCCCGCTTTTGGGCCGGGACCCCGAGATGGAAGTAATCAGGCAACTGCTCGAAGAGACAGCTGCGGGCGACGCGCGCTTCCTCTTCGTCACGGGCGAGCCGGGAATCGGCAAGACCCGCCTGCTGGACGAGCTCCTCACCCGTGCCGGGGAGCGTGGCTACCTCGCGCTTCACGGCAGCGCGGCCGAGTTCGAGCGCGAGCTTCCGTTCGGCCTCGTCGTGGACGCCGTCGACGAGTACCTCGAGTCGTTGGACCCGCATGTCTTCCAGCGGCTCGCCGGCGAGGACCTCACGGAGCTGGCCGGGGTATTCCCGGCGCTCCGGTCGCTCGACCCTGGCTCCGATCAGCCCACCACCGCGGCCGAGCGCTTTCGCGCTCATCGTGCCGTATGCAGCTTGCTCGAGCACCTGGCCATACGCCAGCCTCTGGTGCTCGCCCTCGATGACCTTCACTGGGCGGACGGGGGGTCGCTCGAGCTGGTCTCGCACCTGCTGAGGCGCCCTCCGCGCGCCCCGGTCATGGTGGCCGCAACGTTCCGCAGGGGGCAGGTCGACCGTGCACTCGCATCCACGATCGAGCGGGGCATGCATGAGTCGGATCGCCTGCTGGAACCCGGTCCGCTGCCGCGTGACGAGGCACGTGTGCTGGTGGGGGAGACTCGGGAAGCCGAATACGAGCGCCTCTACGAGGCAAGTGGCGGAAACCCCCTCTACCTGCTGGAGCTCGCCCGGCTTGGCGACGGCGCCGATCCGCGCCCGAGGGCCGACGCCGGCGTTGGCGTGCCGGCCACCGTTGCCGCAGCCACCGCGGGCGAGCTCGATGCTCTCTCCGCGCGGGGGCGTGGCCTGGCGGAGGCGGCGGCCGTGGCGGGTGACCCGTTCGAGGTCGACCTCACCGCAGCGACCGCCGAGATGGCGGAGTCCGAAGCTCTCGACGCGCTCGACGAGCTGGTCGATCGGGATCTCGTGTGCTCCACTCAGGTGCCCCGCCGGTTCCGCTTCCGCCATCCGCTGATTCGCCGGGCCGTGTACGAGTCGTGCCCGCCGGGAGTGAGGATCGCCGCGCACCGCCGGTGCGCTGACGCCCTGGCCGCTCGAGGAGCACTTCCCAGCGCGCGTGCTCACCACGTCGAGCACTCCGCCCGCCACGGCGACATGGCCGCCGTCGGCGTTATGCGGGAGGCAGGCGAGGCGGCCGCCAGGCGGGCGCCCGGCAGCGCCGCACGTTGGTTCGGGGCCGCTCTGGATCTGTTGCCGGAAAACGCCGAGCACTCCGAGCGGCTGAACCTGCTGATGGCGCTCGCCCGGGCGCACGCGGCCACGGGGCGCTTCGAGGACAGCCGCGCCGCCCTGCTGGAGAGCATTCACCTCTGCTCGGAGGGCCAAAGAACACTGCGGGTTCAACTGATCGGGGCGTGTGCAGGCGTCGAGCAGCAGCTCGGGCATCACGAGGAGGGCCACGCTCGGCTCACCGCGACCCTGGGCGGACTTCCGGACCCCGACTCCCCCGAGGCGGTCGAGCTCATGTTGCGCCTGGCCGCCGGCGACTTCTACCGCATGGACCACGAGGGGATGCACGGCTGGGGCGCGCGCGCTCTTGGCATCGCGCGAGCGCAAGGCGAGGCATTGACTGCCGCCAGCCTGACCGTTCTAGCCGTGGCCGCGGCGTTCATGGGTCCCGTCTCCGAGGCCGAGGCCTACCGCTCGCAGGCGGCGAGGCTCGTTGACGCACTCGGGGATGACGAGCTTGCATCCCGTCTCGATGCCCTGACGAACCTCAGCGCCGCCGACGTCTACTTGCACCGCTACGCCGACGCTGCCGCGCATGCCAACCGAGGCCTCAAGGTTGCCCGTGGCAGCGGGCAGGGCGAGGTGGTCCCATTCCTGATCCCCGTGCTGGTCACGGTCCTGCATACCACCGGTCACGTGGCCGAGGCCGCCGACCTGCTCGACGAGGCGCTCGAGGCGGCCCGGCTATCCGGCAACGCGGAGACGCTCGGCTGGAACCTGCTCAGCCGCGGCTATGTGGCGGTGGCGGCCGGCGACCTTGAGCTCGCGCTCGACGTCGCCCAGGAAAGCGTCGACGTCACGCGCAACCTCGACGACCGGCTCGTCTCCACCAACGCCAGGTGGGCTCTCGCGAGCGCCCTGCTCGAGAAAGGAGAGGCCGGGCGCGCGGTCGAGATTCTGATGGCGGCCGCTGAAGGCGACGACCTGCCGCGCATACCCGAGCCCTGGCGGGCCCACTACTTCGAGCTCCTGACCCGGTGCTGGCTCGCTTTCGACCGCCCCGTGGAGGCCGCTGAGACTGCGACCCGCGCGGCAGCGGCGGCGGATCGGGTCGGCATCACAGCTGCCACCGCGATGGCGAGCCGGGCCGCCGCCGGCGTTGCGCTCGCAAGCGGGGATCCGTCGACCGCCGCGGACCGAGCGCTCGCGGCGGCTGCGGCGAGCGAGGAAGCGGGTGCCCGCGTCGACGCCGCCCGCTCCCGCGCGCTTGGCGGGCGGGCGCTGGCGGCCGGCGGGGACAAGGATCGGGCCATCACCGAGTTGGAGCGCGCCGCCGGCGAGCTCGAAGCCTGCGGTGCGCGTCGCTATCGCGCCGAAACCGAGCGCGAGATGCGCAAGCTCGGCCGACGCTTCGCCAGGCCCACCGGGCCGCCCAAGCCGGACAGCAGGGGGCTCGAAGCACTCACCGAGCGCGAGCTCGAGGTGGCCCGCCTGGTCGTCGACCGCCACACCAATCCCGAGATCGCCAGAGCGCTCTTCCTCAGCGAAAAGACAATCGAGACCCACATGCGCAACATCTTCCGGAAGCTCGACGTGTCCTCCCGCGCCGACGTCGCCCGAACGATGGAGCGCGCCGGTCGCGTCAGTTGAGCGCGGAACTTCTGTGTGCGCGATCTCGCAGGGATTGGCAGGTCGCGGCACAGCGGGGTAGGGACGCAGTACCTCCGCGGCGAGGTTCTGTAGCTCCGCGATGACCTCGATCGCCCGCGTGTAACCGCCGCCGGCGTCCACGTGGTGAGGTGCTCGGCAGGCACATCCGGGTGGTCGATGGTCTCCGCTATCTCGGGCTTCGCAGCAGCGTGTCGCGTAGATCGAGCGCTTCCAGGACGCTTTGAGTTCGATGCCCCGCTCGGCAAGTCCGGGGATCGGCAGGCTGCGCGAGACGGACCCAAGGGCCACGACCAGCTGATCGTACGGGAGCTCCAGGCCCTCGCCCTTGACAGAGACGAAAACCCGAGCCGTCGGCGCTTTGCATTCGCACCAGGGGCCCGTGCGATCAGAGCCGATGACGACACGCCGGGTTTGTGGCCGAGCGAGTGACTCTTGTGCGCCGCCGCACCACAGCAACCATTTGCCGTAGCCCGGTGCGCAATCGGTCGGCTCTCACTCAGGACGATCAGCGGTGGCACTATCGCTGCCTCGCCACTCTCCCCCTCCCGCGTGATTGCAGGAGTGCGCTTCACGCCGGTCCAGGTCAGTACCCGCGGTCCGTGCGTTGCGCCACCGCACAGGGTGTAACGCCCGAATCGTTTGGGCACTGGTGCCCAAACCCCGCCGAATTGGGCCGAATCGGGCCTACTCGCGCGGCTCCCCGTCCTCCCCCGATGAGCTGGTATCTGGCTCTGCAGTGCGCTTTGCGCGTTCCGCAGCGTGTTCCTGCGGCTGTTCTCCGGAGGCAGAAGCCGCAGGTTCGAATCCTGCCGGGCGCGTCCCCTCGAAAGCCCGGTGCAGAACCAAATCCGGGCCTCTCGTCCCTGGGGGGAAGGGGTCGAAGAGCGATGCGCAGGAGAAACGCCCTGATGCGGGAACCCAGGCACCCCGGAGTTTCGAACCGGGAGGGCTCAGCCAGCGACCCCTCGCACGCCCCGAGGGGGCGGCGCGGCGGCTCGCCGCTCTCGTGCACCCGCTGCCGGGTGGCAGCCTGTGGATGCGCGAGCGGCCATAATCACGCACATGCCGCCTAGCGCATCGCCGCAGGAGCCGGGTCGCGCCGACAAGCAGATCGTTATCGCGGTGGATACTGAGGAGCGCACGCTGGATGCGCTCGCTCTTGGACGTCTGATGGGCGAAGCCACGGGCGTACCCGCCGTCTTGGTCACGGTGTTCCCGTATTTTCCGCTTCAGGACACTGGCAGCGAGGAGATGACTCGTGTGCGCGACGAGGCCCGTAGCGCCCTCGTGGAGCTTGCCCGCTCAGAGGCACTCGACGCGGCGGAGGCGCAGGTCGTCCCCGGCAATTCCGCGGCGCGTGAGCTGCAGCGGGTGACCGAGCAGCCAACTACGGGGCTGATCGTCGTCGGCTCTACCACGCGCGGACCGGTGGGGCGCCTTCTGATCGGTGGGGTCGGCGAACGATTGCTGTCGGGAGCGGCCTGCCCGGTCGCCGTCGCCCCGAACGGTTACACCGAGCGGCGCCCCTCACGACTGGCTCGGATCGGCGTCGGAATTGACAGCTCGGACGAGGCCCGGCGGGCGCTTAGCGCAGCTGTGTCGCTCGCCACAGCCGCCGGCGCGGCCGTACGCGTCGTCACCGCGTTTCAGCGGCTCGCCTTTGGCGGCGTCCCGGCAGGAGCGCTGCCAAGCGCCTCTGCCAATGAGACGATGCGGGCCGAGCTACAGGTAGTCCATGACCGGGCGGTGGCCGCCGCTCGGGGGAAGGTAGAGGTGGAGGGCAGGTTTCGCGAGGGTTCCTCGCAGGAGGTGCTGGCCGAGGAGAGCGGCGATGTCGACCTGCTCGTCCTCGGCTCGCGCGGCTATGGCCCCCGCGCCGCCGCCCTCCTCGGCAGCACAAGCACCGCGCTCGCACGGACAGCGGCCTGCCCCATCCTCGTGGTCCCGCGTGAAGCGCGGTTCCAGCTAGTCCCTCACGTCCTCGCCGGATAGTCGAGGCCACGCGGGCGCAGGGTTTGGAGGGGGTGGTGGCCTCAGTAGAGGAGCAGTCGCCGTGGCCTTCCACTGCCCGGCTCCCGGGCCGGTGCGTGACCGATCCTCCGGGCTATCGAGCCCGCCCCGCCTCACCCAACCGCTAGCAGCCGTCGGACGACCTCAATCGCGCGTCGCGTGAGGAGGCCGGGACACCACAACCGCTCGAGCCCTTCCCCGACGCCGCCTTTGCCTTCTCCGCTCCATCTCTTCTGCCGTATCACCAGCCGCTTTGCCGCTTCCATGAGGCGGCAGGCGGCGATGTCGGCAGCCATCGTCAGCCGCCACCTGTTCTCCGGGGTAGCGGCCGCAACCGGCCCCAGTGACATCAACCTACGATCTTGAGCGCACTGCCGAAGCCGGTGCCGAGCTGCTCCTGGACGCTCATGTGAAGAAGCCCGGCGCCTTCGAGCTCACGGGCGCGGCGCAGGGGGCCGGCGTCGATCGGGCGCAGACCCCCGTCCTTCGCGAGCTGCGAGACGGTGGACTTCGCTTCCTTGTCGTCGCTGGCCACGAAGACGTCCAGCGGCTGGTCGGCGACCTGTCCCTCACTCAGCGTGCCCGCGAAGGTCGTGTTGAAGGCCTTGACAACTCGGGCGCCGGGCGCGCTCGCCGCCAGTTCCTGCGCCGCCGAGCTGTCGGGCGGGGTGACGAGCCCGTCGAATGTCTCGTTGACGGGGTTCGTGATGTCCACCAGCACCTTGCCCGCCAGTCCATCGCCGTAGTGCTCGACCGCCGCCTTCGCGTCCCCGAAGTACACCGCGAGCACAACGACGTCGTCCGCGATCGCCTCCTGCGAGCGGCCGGCCCGCGCCGAGCCATCGGCGCCGAGGTCGCTGACCACCGCCTCGGCGTCGCCGGTCTGCTTCCCGAGCACCGTCACATCGTGACCGCCGGCCACAAGCCGCTTCCCGATCCCCCGGGCCATGTTGCCGGTACCGATGATCGTGACATTCATTGTTCCCTCCGCGTTGGACCGATCGAATGATTCCACCCGCGCGCGAAAGCCGCCGAATCAGGAGAGGTCGAACTCCCGGCCTCACGGCTGCGCCCAGACAGCCACGGGCGTGCCCACCACCACGAAGAGAGTCACCAAGTCATAAATCGGACCGCTCGAGGTGCGCGACGACGTGCGCGGGTCAGCGGCGGCCGGCAGGCCCTGCGCCGCTTGAAGCAGGGAGCAGGCTTCGTCGTAGAGCTCGTTGCCCGAGTCTCGCTCCGGGGCGGGCGACCTGCGATCTCGAGGCTTCTCGAGGACTCTGAAGTGCCACGTGGACGAGCCTCGCAACGTCGCCTTCCGGTGCCGGTGGGGCGAATCGTGCATCAGGGCGTGCGGGGTGAGACCCGGGCCGAAATGCGCGCTTGTACCCATGGTCTAGATGCGACTGCTCGTCGAAGCTGGGGATAATGCCTCCCTCTCCACAACGCGCAGCGGGATCTCGGCCCCCAGCGGTATCGGTTGAGCGGCCCCGTGCGCGGGGCGAGAGGAGCGACTGCCGATGACACGGAGCGGACACGGCGGGCTCGGCACTTCGGATCGCGCACATGTCCGCGCCGCCCGGGCGTAGAGGGCGGCGGCAGAACGGGCCCGAGGTGACCAACCCAGCGGCGTTCTGCTGGACTCTCACCGACAGCCTCGAGAGCATCGACCACATGACTTCGGCACCACCCGCAGCAAGATCGCCCCGCGATGCGCCGGACATATCCGCACCGGATGGCGACACGCGAACGCAGCCCGCCGAGTCGCGGCGCGGCGCTGTCTCGCTGCTTTGGTGGGTCTTCCTGACGAACGGGTCGGTGCTCGTCATCGCGCTGTTGCTGCTCGCCTTGAGCCCGATCACGATCGACGCCCGGATCGAGAGCGGCCAGTTCGCACTCCTTATGGGCGGCTTCGTTGTGCTGGTGGGGGTGAACTTGGTGTTGTTGCGGCGTGTCCTCTCACCGCTGTTCAAGCTCACACAAATGATGAGCTCTGTCGACCCGGACCGGCCGGGGAGGCGGCTGTCGGGGATCGATCTGCGCAGCAGGGAAGGCCAGGCTCTGGCGGACGCCTTCAACGCCATGCTCGACAGGCTGGAAAGGGCGCGGCGCGAAGCGTCGCGCACCGCGCTCGCGGCACAGGAGGCGGAACGGCTGCGCGTCGCGCGCGAGCTGCACGACGAGATCGGGCAGACGCTCACAGCCGTGACGATCCAGGCCGAGCGGGCAGCGGATGGCGACCCGGCGCTGGCCGCGGCCGCCCTGCGCCGCGTGGCCGACTCCGTCCGCGACAGCTTGGACGAGGTGCGCCGCATCGCGCGCGAGCTGCGCCCGGAGGCGCTCGACGACCTCGGCCTCGTCAACGCGCTGATCGCGCTCTGCACGCGGATCGGCACCCAGGGCAGCCTGCGCGTCAGGCGCGACCTTCAGGGGAAGCTGCCGACGCTGTCGCCGAACGTCGAGCTCGTCGTTTACCGAATCGCCCAGGAGGCCCTTACCAATGCCCTGCGCCACTCCGATGCTCGCTTGGCGACGGTGTCGCTCAAGGCGGACGCGGAAACGCTCAGCCTCCGGGTCGCCGACGATGGGAGGGGTATGCCGGCCCAGCTGCCCGGCGACACGGCCGGGATAGTGGGCATGCGGGAACGGGCGCTGCTCGTGGGCGGTCGGCTCTCGATCGAGTCGCGGCCGGGGCGCGGCACCGAGGTTCGTCTTACGATCCCGATCGACCGCGAGCAGCCGTGACCGTTCCGCTGAAGACACGCATCCTGCTCGCCGACGACCACGAGGTGGTCCGCGACGGGCTGCGCATGGTGCTCGACTCGGCGCCCGACCTCGAGGTCGTCGCCGAGGCGGGCGACGGCGCGGAGGCGGTCGAGCTCGCCCTGTCCGAGGACGTCCACCTGGCCGTGCTGGACGTGACGATGCCGCGCATGACCGGGCTGCAGGCCGCGCTCGAGCTGTCCAAGCGCAAGCCCGAGCTGCGCGTGCTGATCCTGTCGATGCACGACAACGAGCAGTACTTCTTCGAGGCGCTCAAGGCCGGCGCCTCCGGCTACGTGCTGAAGAACGTCGCGAACCGCGACCTGATCGAAGCCTGCCGCGCCACGATGCGCGGCGAGCCGTTCCTTTACCCGGCCGCCGTCCGGGCGCTCGTGCGCGACTACCTCGACCGGGCCAGTCGCGGCGAGACGACCCCCGAGGATCCGCTCAGCCCCAGGGAGCTGGAGGTCGTCAAGCTGATCGCCGAAGGGCTGACCAGCGAGGAGATCGCCGAGCAGCTGTTCATCAGCAAGAAGACCGTCGACCGCCACCGCGCCAACGTGCTCGAGAAGCTCGGCATGCGAAACCGCGTCGAGCTGACCCGCTATGCCATCCGCCGCGGACTCGTCGTGCCGTGAGCCGCCGGCCGCCGGGCATCGATGGCCGGGATCGAGGCTCCTGCGCATGAGCGGAGGCGCCGAAAGCGCGGAAGAGGCGCTCGACACTTCTGCTCGCGACCCTCCAGCACGGCGAGCTCTCCCCCCTGGAACTCCGGATCCTGCTCTGGCTCGCGGAGCGCGTGGGCACCGAGCCGGAACTCGCGGACGCCCTGGACGTGAGTGGTGGAGCGATCGGCCGCGCCGCCACGCGCCTTTCCATGCGAGGGCTGATCGCCCGCCGTTTCGAAGGTGGACGCCGCTCCCGCTTCGTGCTCAGCATCACCTCGACGGGGCTCCTCGCCGTGGCGCCGCTGGTCAAATGGATCACGGACGCGCATCCCGCAGGGAAAGACGACCTATGGCGGCGTGCCCGGAGGGGGAATGACCTCGGGACCAGCCAGTGACGCGCCGGTGGGCCTCTGATGCGGTCACCGGGCGCCGCCTTACAGGAGGACGTCGCCTCGTCCATTGTCAGAGGCAAGGATGCGACGGCGACGTGCCCTCGCCAGGCACGCGAAGCAAGCCCGGCAGACGGCCCGGCCCCTACTGGCCTCGGACGACCATAACGCTCGTAGCCGCGTGATGGGAGAGCTTGCTCGAGACGCTGCCGAGCAGGAAGCGCTCGAGTCCTGATAGGCCCCGTGCCCCGACGACGATCAAGTCAGCGCCCTGCTCCTGGGCGACATCGATGATCACCGCCGCCGGGTCACCCTCCCGTGCATGCGTCATGACCTCGATGCCCTCATCCTCCAGTGCTCGAGACTCGCGGACTAGAACGCCCTCGGCCACCTGACGGAGGTTGATCGGTTCCGCCTTCGCGCTGCTCCTGATCGTCTCACGGTAGGTCGGGACATCCGGATAGGCGGTGACGAGATGCACCCGAGTGCCGCTTCCCTTGACAAGCTCGGCGGCGCGGCGAACGGCCGCCCCCGCACTTGGCGAGCCATCAGTCCCAACAACGATCGATTGCACCAGAGACCTCCTGTCAGTCGCTTCGAGACAACACTACGCCGCCCGGGAACGCCGGCCCAACCAGAGAGTCTGCACCCAGCCAAGCCCGGCTGCTCGCCGGCCGCCGCGACAGCGCGCCGGCTCCTTCGAGCGGGGCCGATGGACAGTTTGCCGGTGGCACAGCGCTCCCGGGAATCGGCGCCTGACACCGCTCGAGGCTGGCTCACTGTCCCATTGACGCGGCTACTTGGCGTTGGCAAAGCCGGGCTCCGGTGCGGCTCAGTCGTACGAGCGCGGTTTGAGTCGCTGGAGCTCCGGGGCGAGGAAAGCTTCGACCCGCTCGAGAGGAGAACGCACACGGTTTCCAGGTGTCGACCGACTCGGGACTGGACTACGACGCGCGAGCGTGGCCATCGACACGCCGAACGAATGGCCGTATTTCCGCCATCGGCGGGATTCTTCCCCTTCATGCTGCGGGAGCGTGCCGGCTGGGCTGCTGAGGCGGCTAGGGCGACCCAGCGTGAGGGTTGTCGCCATTCGCCGGGCGCGGAACGACGACGAGCGGCGACTGCACCGAACGCATCAGCGCGCTGGAAACACTGCCGAGCAGCACGGCGAGCCGTGGCCCATAACTGCGGGGAGCCCACCACCAGCAGGTCCAGCTCGCCCGATTCGCGGGCCAGGAGCTCAGGCGCATCTCCGTCCAGCGACCTCTCGCTGGCGTCGATGTCCGGATCGAGCGCCGCTACCGCGTGCGCACGCTCCTCCTGGCGCTCGCGGCGCAGGATGTCGTTGATCGACGCGGTTGCCAACCCACCGCCCACCGCCAGGGAGGCGGGCAGCGTGGCCTCGTGCACGCTCAGCACACGTAGCCGCGCCGACGCTGTCCGCGCGAGCTGGGCCGCCCATGCGAGCGCGCGCCGCGCCTCCTGCGGGCCGTCGAACCCGCACCCCAGCGTCTGGATCCCGCGCGCGGCAGCGGTGTAGCCGGCCGGAGCGACCGCCACGGGTGCCGAGGCTCCGGACAGCAGCCGCTCGCCGGTGCCGCCCACGAGGATGCGGCCGATGTTCGAACGGTGCGACGAGCCGATCACGATCAGCGCCGCCGCTTCGCGCTCCGCCAGCGCATGGAGCCCGGCCGCAGGTGACTTGTCGGAGATGAGCTGCATGCGTCGCTCCGGTACTGAGGGCAGGTGTTCTCGGATCTGGTCGAAGGTCGACTCGGCTACCTCACGGACGAGCACCTCGTACTCGTTCTCCGACAACAGGTCCGACAGCCTCCCATAGGGGTGGACGTAAGCGATGACCACTGGGCGCCCGAGCGCAGGCCCGAGGAGGTCCGCGAGGGCCAGCGCCTCGGCGGAACGCTCCGAGCCGTCGACGCCGACGATTACAGGGCCGCTCTGGGCCTGGCGGTGTGGTCGGCGCATCGGCTAGGCCGCCTGGCGGTCCGGTCGGGCCTGCCGGGCTGCGGTCTGGCGTGCCGCCAACGACGCAACCGAGTCGCTGTCGTCAGACGCCCCGGCGGTGCCCGCACTCGTTCGTGCTCGGGCGGGCTCGTCGGCGTCCGACAGGGCGGCGTCGACCGCGCCGGCCAGGATGGCGACCGCGGCGACCAGGCTCAGCAACGCCAGCGCGAGCACCCAGCCGGCCTCTATGAGGCCGAGCAGGGCGACCGGCAGCACCACCAGGGCAAGGCAGACGATGGTGACGATCAGCAGGGCCGGATAGCCGGCGGCCTCCGCCGCCCGGTGAAAGTCAAGGAAGGGATTGCGTGGCATGTCCAACATGCTTGCGTGGCGCGGCGCTCGCGCCCATACGGACGAACGACCATTCCTGGGCGAGTTGTCGCATTTGAGCGCGGCGCTATGCAGGCTGGCACCCATTGCCGGCGGCCCGGTTGGCGTCGATGATCTTGGGCATGGTTCAGCTCGCGATCCGTTGCCAGCCGCGTGTCCCGGTCTCGGCCGACGAGCTCCAGGGATGGCTCGAGCTGGAGGTGCAGGAGCTTCGGACGGCGGCGCCGCGCGGGACGGTGCGGTTGTCGCGCCTGACTCAGGAAGCGCCGAGCGCCGACCTCGAGATCGGCTGGCTGATCGAACTCGAGCTGGCTGACGAGGAGCCGCTGCTCGCCGGGCAGCGGCTCGCTGACGCGCTCAGGGACATGCGGCTGCTCGGCCTCGAGCCGACGCTGCTGGCCCCGCGCGACGCGTGGGCGAACGGAAGAGCGGCATGAGCGCCGCGGGAACCGTCGTGCATGCCCCCGGCTCTTCCTCGCATGGACAGGCCCCCGACGCCGAGTCACTCGGCTGGCTGCGGGCGCTCTCCGGCGCAGGACCTGAGCGCGAAGACGCCATCGAGCGCCTGCACGCGCTGCTGCTGCGCGCCGCCCGCGGCGAGGTCGCCCGGCGGGCGACGACGTTCGCCGGCGTAGGCTCAGGCGACCTCGACGACCTCGCCGTTCAGGCCGCAGACGACGCGCTCGTCGCGATCCTGAGCAAGCTGCACACCTACCGCGGAGCCAGCCGCTTCACGACGTGGGCCTACAAGTTCGCGCTGCTCGAGGCGGCCGTGAGGCTGCGCAGCCGACCATGGCAGGGGCGCGAGCTCCCGCTGGAGGCCGACGGCTGGGCACAACTGCCCGACGACCGGCAAGCCTCTCCCGCCCGCCAAGCGGAGGCTTCCGAGCTGATCGACGCCGTGCGCGACGCGATCGCCGAGGTGCTGACCCCGCACCAACGCGCCGTGCTCGTGGCAATCACGCTCAACGAAATCCCGATCGACGTGCTTGCGCAGCGCCGCGGCACGACGCGCGGCGCGCTCTACAAGACCCTGCACGACGCTCGACGCAAGCTGCGCGCGCGGCTGGCCCAAGACGGGCTCGACGCGCACCCGGCTTCCCACGAGAGAGGACACGACGATGCTTGATTTCACCCTCACCGAAGAGCAACGCAACATCCGCGACCTGGCGCACGACTTCGCACATAACGAGATCCGACCGGTGGCCTGGGACTACGACCGCGATGCGACCTGGCCGCAGGAGATCATCGAACAGGCCTGGCAGGTAGGGCTGATGAACCCCCAGCTCCCTGAGCAGTACGGCGGCACGGGCGCGTCCTATCTGGACGGCGCCCTGATCGCCGAGGAGCTCGCCTGGGGCTGCGCCGCGATCGCCACCACGCTCGGTATCAACGAGCTCGCGGCGGCGCCGGTGCTGCTCGGTGGCTCGGAGCAGATCAAGGCCAGGTACCTCGGCATGCTCAGCGAGGAGCCTAGGCTCGCCTCCTTTTGCCTCACCGAGCCCGAGGCCGGCTCGGACGTGTCGGCCATGCGCACCACGGCTGTGCGCAAGCGCGACAAGTACGTGATCCACGGCTCAAAGGTCTTCATCAGCAACGGCGGCTATGCCGACTGGTACACCGTCTACGCCAAGACTGACAAGGACGCCGGCCACCGCGGCATCTCGGCCTTCCTGGTCCCGCGCGACGACACGGTCACAGTCGACAAGCACGAGGACAAGATGGGGCTCCGCGCCTCGGACACGGCCGCGATCAGCTTCAACGAGACCGAGGTGCCCGCCGAGCACCTGCTCGGCGACGAGAACCACGGCTTCAAGCTGGCGATGATGACCCTCGACCGCAGCCGCTCCGGAGTCGCCGCGATGGCGACCGGCATCGCCCGAGCCGCGTTCGAGTTCGCTACCGAGTACGCGAAGCAGCGGATCCAGTTCGGTGTGCCGATCGCCATGCACCAGGCGATCCAGTTCGTGCTCGCCGACATGGCCACCGAGATCGAGGCCGCACGCCTGCTCACGTGGCAGTCGGCCGTGCTGCTCGACCAGGGCCGGCGAAATACCCTGCAGTCGTCCCACGCCAAGCGCTTCGCCGCCGATACGGCGATGAAGGTGACGACCGACGCCGTGCAGGTCTACGGCGGCTACGGCTTCATCAAGGACTACCCGGTCGAGAAGCTGATGCGTGACGCCAAGATCATGCAGCTCTACGAGGGCACGTCGCAGATCCAGCGCCTGGTGATCGCGCGCGAGATCCTGATGCCCCGCCAGATCGACCGGCCTGTCGTGGAGAGCCGGCTGGCGGCCGCAGCATGAGCTCGGCTGACGACAGCCCGCTGCTCATCTGCTACGACGGATCCGACGACGCCAAGCACGCCATCGAGAGCGCGGGGAGCTTGCTGGCGGCCCGGCCTGCCGTGGTCGTGACGGTATGGCAGCCAACCGCTGCCCTGGGCAGCTTTGCCTGGTCCGGCGCGACCGCCAGCATGGTCAACTTCGTAGAGCTCGATCGCGCCGGGGCCGAGGACGGCGCCCGCATCGCCGAAGAGGGTGTCCGCTTCGCGCGGGCGGCGGGCCTTGAGGCCGAGCCGCTCGCCATCAAGGCCGGCGGACCTGTCTGGGAGACGATTGTCGAGACCGCCGACCGCCATGACGCGACGGCGATCGTGATGGGCTCTCGAGGACTCACCGGCGTGCGCTCGATGTTGCTGGGAAGCGTTTCCAGCGCCGTAGTGCACCACGCCGACCGGCCCACACTGGTCATCCATCGCCCCAGCGACGACCACGCCGGGCTGACTTGACTCGGGCGGCCGCCGGTGCGTTCGCCTCTGAGCCCGAGCGGAGCGCCGTCAGTGGGCAACGGCCGACGTTCCTTGTGACGCGTACACCGACCCCGCCCCGCGGTGCGCGGTGTTCAGCCGCCGATCGAGGCAAACCCGCCGACGATCGCACCGTAGGCGATGTGGGCGAGCAGGGTGGCGACGGGCGTAGCGCTGCCGTAGTTGCGCAGCAGGAAGCCCGGCGGCTCCAGGAGCGGGCTGCTGTTGGCGGCGCTGAGCGCGCTGCCCATGCGGGGGTGGACGGCGGGCAGCAGGATGTTGACGAGCGCGGTGGCGGAGACGATTCCGTGGAGTAGTCCGAGCAGCGCGCCGAGCAGCCAGCCGCTCGTGTCGATCGCGGCGAAGATCGCGTAGTAGACGAGCGCGAACGCCTCTCCGGCGCCAGGTGCAGCAGGTATCCGAGTGCCTTGGCGCGCGCGCGATCGGAGGTGAGGGCGGTGCCGAGCAGGAAGGGCAGGTCGATGCGGGTGAGGCCGAGCTCGTTGGCCGCTCGCAGGCCGGTGGTCAGCACCAGCGTGCCGACGAACCCTCCCGCGAGCCCTCCCCAGACGCTCATCCAGCACTCGCCTTGGCGATCGAGACGGCGGCGTTGATCAGCGCGAGGTGCACCAGCCCCTGGGGGAGGTTGCCGAGCGGCTCGTTGGTGTCAGGGTTGATTTCTTCGGCGTAGAGGCCGACGTCGCCGGCGAACGGGATCAGCTGCTCCATGAGCTCGGTGGCCTCGTCGAGGCGTCCGATCCGGGCCAGCGCGTCGGCGAGCCAGAACGAGCAGCAGAGGAAGGCTCCCTCCCCGCCGCGCAGCCCGTCCTCCCCGCTGTAGCGCAGGAGCAGCGGACCGCGCCCGAGCTGGCGCCGCAGCGCGTCGACCGTCGCGGCCAGGCGGCCGGGGTCCGGGGCGTCGTATCCGAGCAGGATGCCCAGCAGTAGGCTGGCGTCGAGCTCCTCGTCGCCGGCCTGGCGAGTGTAGCTGCCGAGCCGCTCGGACCAGCAGCGCGTTCTCGATGAACTCGCGGATCGCGAGCCGCTCACGCCGCCACGTCGATGTCTGGCCGCTTGGAAGGTGGCCGGCATCGGCTAGACGAAGCGCTCGGTCGAGCGCTACCCAGCACATCATCTTCGAGTGGGTGAAGTGCCCGGGCCGGCTGCGCACCTCCCAGATCCCAGAGTCGGGTCGGCGCCAGATGCGGCAGACGAGGTCGGCGGTTGCGGCGAGGCGCCGGCCGGTCTCGCGGTCGAGTCGCCCGCCGGCCTGCGCGTAGACCAGTGCGGTCTGGAGCAAGGTCGCCGTAGATGTCCAGCTGGGTTTGGGCGGCGGCGTCGTTGCCGGCCCGGACCGGGCGCGAGCCGCGGTAGCCGGCCAGCTCCAGCGTGCGCTCGGGTGCGCGCTCGCCGCCGTCGAGGCGGTAGAGGACCTGCAGGCGCGGGTGTGTGAGCTGGGAGGCGTGGAGCAGCCACCAGAAGAACGCCTCGGCCTCGTGCGGGCAGCCCAGCTGCAGGAGGGCGTCGAGCGTAAACGCCGAGTCGCGCACCCAGCAGAAGCGGTAGTCCCAGTTGCGCTCGCCGCCGATCTCCTCGGGCAGGGAGGTGGTCGCAGCCGCCGCGATCGCCCCGGAGGGAGCGTGGAAGAGCAGCTTGAGCGCCAGCGCGCTGCGGATCACGGCGTCGCGCCACGGGCCGTCGTACGAACGCTGCGCGGCCCAGCGCCGCCAGTAGGCGATCGTCGCCTCGAGCCGTGCCTCGACGTGTGCGCGCCTCGGGAAGACGAGCGGCTCCTGATGGGCCGCGCATAGCGCGACCAACGCCGAACTGCCCTCGCTGGCCTCGAAACGTCCGAAGATCGCCTGCTCGTCGAGCTGCGTCTCGCCGGCTCCCCAACAGCAGACAGCCAGGGCGTCGGGGCCTACGACGGCGACCGGGATCCGGCCGCGGCGCTCGAGCCGCGGCCGCACTGCCCCGTAGCCGAAGGCAGGCGTGATGCGCCAGCGCATCGGGACCCGCCCGGCGAGGCCGTCGACTCGCCGGATCAGCTCCCGCGTCGGTCCCAGCTCGGCGCTCGGCAGGGCCATCGCGTCGGTGACCCGGACGACGCCCTCACCGGTGGTGAACGTCGTCTCCAGCACGTTGGTGTCGGGCAGATAGCGTCGCCGCACCTCCGCGGGACTCTCGGGCCGGAGCGCGAAGCGCCCACCGCGATCGGCGTCGAGAACGGCGGCGAACACGCTCGGCGAATCGAGGTCGGGCAGGCACAGCCAGTCGATCGACCCGTCGCGCGCCACCAGCGCGACGGTGCGCCCGTCGCCGATTGCGGCGTAGTCACCGATCGGGACATAGCCCCGCGCGGCGGGGGATGACGCCTCAGCGCGGCGGGAAGTCGGAGAGCTCACCGAAAGTGGCCCGCGTGTCGGGCGCTACGAGGTCGAGCGCGGTCTCGACGGGGATCGCGTGCTCGTCCTGGGGCATGACGTCGGAGGCCTCGCCGAGCTGGCCGCTGAGGTAGGGAGCGAGGTAGCGCCCGCAGAGCTTGTTGGGCGGCCACCAGAGGGCTTCGCCTGAGACGATCGAGTCGTCGCCCTCGGCGCCGCTGATGTCCGCGCGCAGATAGCGCGCCGGGCCGCCGGTCAGGAGAGTGCCGCGCAGGATCGGCCGGAACGGCTGCGGGTCGATGTCGGCGCCCGCCGACGCGGCGATCGCCTCGGCCACGGCGTCGGCCTGCTGGGCCGCGAGACCGCCCTGTTTGACCGGGAAGGTAGTCGCGTCGCCCGCAGCGAACACGCCATCCAGGCCGGGCACCCGACCGTGAGCGTCGGTGTGTATGAAGCCGTCGCGTCCCGAGGGGATTCCCCGCAGCGATGGGCCGACCAGGCGGGGCACGGTGACGATGCGGTCAACCGCCAGCGAACGGCCACCGGGGGAGATGTCCAGCCGCCCGGGGGGATTCGGGACGCCGTAGCTCCCTGTGTGCAGCGTGACTTCGGACTCGTCGAGAAGCCGGCGGATCGCGGCGCTTGCCGGGTTGCCGAAGATTCCGAGCGGCTCCTCCTCGGGAGTGACCAGGCTCAGCTCGACCTCCGAGCGGTTGTGCGCGGCGCAGTCGGCTGCGGTCATCAGCGCCAAGTCGTACAGCGGCAGCGGCCAGCTCGCCCCGGCCGGCCTGACGAAAGCCAGCTTGTCGATCCGGCCCTCGCGAAGCTGGTGCAGCAGCGACCGGTAGCGGGGCCCGTCGCGACCGCCGTGGTAGGTGAGCACGTCCTCTGAGTGCCACTCGCGCGCGGGGTGGGCGCCCAGCGCGAGCACGAGCCGGTCGTAGGCAAGCGCGTCGCCGGCCTTGGTGATCACGCGGTGCTGAAGATGCTCGACGCGGTCGAGTGCGCCACGGTGCCAGCCAGCACCCAGCTCGGCGGCGGTGTTCTCCAGCCTGAGGCCGCGTACGCGCTGGACTTTGAACGGCTGCTCGACGGCCATCGAGAGATTTACGAACTTGAGCTCGGGCGCAAGAAGCATGATGTCGACCCGATCTCCCGCCAGCGCCCGCAGCGCCAGGAGCGCCTCCAGCCCCGCCACCCCTCCGCCGGCGATCAACACGCCTGCACGGGCCGGACTCTGGGAGGGGGGCGGGGCGGACACGCGCTCAGTGCCGGCCGAGGCGCAGCGGGGGGTCGTACACGGAGGCGAGGCGGGCGAGGGTCAGGGCGGCCAGCATCAGCCCGAAGTCGCGCAGGGCGATGTCGTAGTAGCCGGAGTGGGTCAGCAGGTTGAGCACGATCCCTGCCGAGCCAGCCGGCGACGACGTAGGCGCCGTAACGGGGCTTGAGCGCGACGATGACGCCGGCGAGGATCTCGGTGGCGCCGACGAAGTACATGAACTCCTGGCCGGAGCCGGGAGCGATGTCGTTGATCCAGGGGGCGAGGTAGACCGGCCAGTCGACCATCACGTTGAAGAACTTGTCCAGGCCGAAGGCGATCGGCGCCACCGTGAACGCCAGCCGCATCAGGGCAAAGGCCTGATAGCGCGGATCGCGCCAGTCAGCGCGTGTGCCGGCAGCGTTTCCGCCGTTGGGGGATGCAACGTGGTCGTGGAGGGGCGCACGTGTCTGGGGCGTCGTGATGGCCATCAGGGAGCTCGCTTTCTTTGTGGCGCCGTCCGCCTCACGCGGGCGGCCCTTCGAGTAGTTAGCGTCCGCGGGGGCGACGGTCTTACCTGCGAGCGGCGACCGCCGGCACGGGTGCGCAGACGCGCTCGGCAAGCTCGGACAGGCGGGTCGCGTAACCCCACTTGTTTGTCGCGCAGGCGAGCACCCTCACCGACGTGTCGTCAATCACACTCGTGAAGTCCGCGTCGACGATTACCGAGTACAGCGAAAGACCCCATCGTCTCCACGGACATCGTCAACTCGCTCTAGGCGAGGATCCTCTCAAGCTCGGGGCGGTCAGGAAGCGGCCGAATTTCCTTAGCTTCAATGCGTCGGCAGGCCAGTCCGGAGCACCTCCGCGAGGACGACGGCGTCATTGTGGTCGGGGTCGTGGGCGGAGTAGATGAGGGTGAGCGTTCCCTCCCGCGCTTGGCGTCGCAGTGCCGTGAGCCGCGGACGCTCGCTGCGGAGCTCCTCGACATAGCGTCGGCGGAACTCCGCGAATCGTTCCGGCTCGTGCCCGAACCACTGCCTGAGCTCTGGGCTCGGGGCCAGCTCCTTCTCCCAGCCGTCGAGCTTGGCCCGTTGGCGGGAGACCCCGCGCGGCCAGAGCCGGTCGATCAGCACGCGATGGCCGTCTGCTGGCGTCGCGGGCTCATATGCGCGCTTCAGGCGGACGTCCGTGCGTCGCTGCGTCACGTTCTCGCTGCTTGGCGGCGCGTCGTCGCGCGTAGAGCTTCTGGCTGATTGTCATCGCCCCGGGGTGGCCGACGCCCAGGCCACGGGGTCAGCAGCAGCAGAAGCCGCGCGTTCGAGCGCGCGACGACTTCGTGGCGCTCGGTCGGGGCGAATTCGACGAGCAGGCCAGCGCCGCCGGACACCCGCTGGCCGTCCGCGCTGGTCACCTCGACCTCGCCCTCGACTATCAGTACCCATGCCCGCTCGTGTACTTCGTGGTCAGGAAGACCCTCGCCCGCGCGGAGGCCGAGGGCGATCGCCCGCGCCTCTGAGGTCGAGGACAGGATCTCGGGCAGCGGGGCTTGAGGTCGAGCGCGCTGAGGTTCCAGCTCTTCACGAGCGATCCGGGATGCGCGCGGGGGTCTGGTCGGCCAGCTCGCCGCGCAGCTCGATCAGACAACCGGCGGCGTAGGACCCACCACGGGTGGACGACATCCGGAGCACGGCTTGGTGTCGACCGGCGCGATCCATGTCGTGGCAGCTAACGGATTGTCTCCGCCAACTTAGGTGTAACGCTAAGCCACAGCGTCTGTTCACGGGGGCCTCGAGCGGCTCGCGTTGGTCGTCCGGGCGGGCGTGGCGACAGACAGCGGCATCCTCAGCGACCGACCTGCGGGTCGCCGCCAGAAACGAGCCTACCTGCGGCCACGACGGGCGCACGGCTGATCGACGCACAGCCGGAGGGCGGCCTTGAGCCCAGCGCCCGACGCAGCCTCCGCCGGCGCCGCCTCCACCTCGACAGTCGCGCCCTCGCGTCGCACGATCCGCGCGGGCCTCAGCCGCCTCATCAGGTCGAGCACGTCGAGGTTGGTCGCAAGCATGAAACCGGTGAAGCGAGAACCCCTCGTCTAGCGGCCACCGACTGGAGCCAGGCGGTGCGCCGGAGCCAGCGGCGCCGGCTGACGGCCAGGCTTGCATGCCGGGGTCGACCCGTACACGGGGCGCCACGCGTTGCGATCGACTCTCCGTTTTCGTGCTTAGCGGCGATTTCGGTCGAGCCGCGGTTCAGGCAGCGGGTCGAAAGGCGGGTGCGGTCGCCGGACCGACCCGTCAAGCGCAAGTCGCGCAGATCGCACGGCCTCTCGCAGTGGCAGGCTCGCCCGCTTGTAATGCAGGGGGCCTCGTGGGTCTGAAAGCAGCTGCGCGGTCATTGCCGCGCCGCGGAGGTCGATCGGCTGATCGTCACGCAGCCGGTGCGCGAGCGCGACCAGCTCATCGGCGCAGGCCTCAACCTGACGACGACGCACCAGCCGGTGAATCTGCGGCGTCTTTGCGCGCGCGTGGCGCAACACTCCTTCGAGGTGCTCGGCTAGCCGAACGCGCTCGGCACCAGTGCCGAGCTGTTCGGCGCGCAACGTGAGTTCGGCGCTCGTTCGCGGGTCGTCGCCGTTGGCGAGCTGTTCGTCGAGGCGATCCCGTCGCCACCACGTCCCCAGCCGTAGACCGAGGCCGGCCCGGACCGTATGCGCCTGAGAGGCGCTCCCCTGTCGGATCTGAAGGGGGAATATCGGATAGATGCCGTTTGGCATGACCTTCCTCGTTGGATAGCGGTGCCGCCGCGCCCGGACCGCGCGCGGATGCCATTTGTTGGGCCGGCCGACATCGTGCCTCGCTTTCGGGCTCCTGGCGATGGGGCCGACCACCCATCTCTGATGTGACATTGCCCCCAATCCCACGGCTCGGAGCAGCGGTGACCGCAAGCTGTATGCGAGCGGCGTCGAGGCCTGCCCGGCGTCGAGATCAATGCGGCCTACGTCCGCGAACAGGCGGCCTGAGCAACGCCTTCGCGGCCGGGCGTCGCCCACCTCGCCGGACTGGCGGGCGCCTTCGCTCTGGCCGCCCTCGCGGTCGCGCTCATCCGAAGCCGGCAGGCGTTCGACCACGGTTGGTGGCTCGTCGCCTATCTGGTGCTCGTGGGAGGGCTGTCGCAACTCATCCTCGGCAACGGACAGCTCGCTCTCGGCGGAGGTCTCGCCCCGGCGGCGGCCGCTCGGCGAGACCTCTTCAGGCAGCTCGTGCTCTGGAACCTCGGCACCGTGGGTGGTGCCCGTCGGCGTCTTCGCGGGCGCCCCGGGGGTCGTGGCACTCGTGAGGTTGTCCTCCTAGCCGCGCTCGCGCTGTTCGCGGACCGCCACCAGCGCGCCACCACTCCGATGCGCTCGCGAAAGCCGAGCTCGGCTCTACGTCTACCGAACGGTTCTGATCTTCCTTGCCGGAAGCGTCCTCGTCGGCACCGGCTTGGCCGAAGCGCTCCCCTGGCAGTTGGCGTGACTACCCACTCGGAGGTAAGAACCCGTGCTCCCGGGACGCAAACCTCACATGACCGTGAACGATCATCGCGTCTCCGCGCTTGCCTTAGCAGAGCCGCCCGAGGCCGATACCCGTCTCGGCCGTATCGACCATGACGCCGTGCAGCGCGCGGCCCGGGAGTTGCTTCGGGCTCTCGGCGCCGATGTCGATGCGAAGGCGCTCGAGGAGACGCCGCGGCGGGTCGCCGACGCCTACGCCGAGTTGCTGACGCCGCAGCCGTTTAGGGCGACCACGTTTCCCAACGACGACGGCTACGACGAGCTGATCGTGGCCCGGGCGATCCCGTTCCACTCGTTATGCATGCACCACCTGCTCCCGTTCCACGGGGTGGCCCACATCGCGTATCTCCCGGGAGAGCGGATCATCGGCCTTAGCAAGCTTGGCCGCGTCGTCGAGTTCTTCAGCCGCGACCTCCAGATCCAGGAGCGGCTGACCACCGAGGTCGCCAGTTGGCTTGAGCGCGAGCTGGAGCCCAAAGGCGTTGGGGTCGTCTTGGAGGCCGAGCATCTGTGCATGTCGCTGCGCGGCGTGCAGAAGCTTGGCGCCAAGACCATCACCTCGGCGCTGCACGGCCTCGTCCGCGACGACCCCCGCACCCGCCAGGAGTTCCTGGCCCTGACCACGAGGACATCCCATGACCAGTGAGCAGACCCACATCATCGTCGGCGCCAGCTTCGCCGGCGCCAAGGCCGCCGAAACGCTGCGCGAGGAGGGCTTCGACGGCCGGATCGTCTTGATCGGCGCGGAGCACGAGCGTCCCTACGAGCGGCCGCCACTGTCCAAGGAATACCTTCGCGGCGAGGTCGGGCGCGAGAAGATCTACGTCCACGACGACGGCTTCTACGCCGAGCACGACATCGAGCTGCGCCTCGGCCGCACGGCGAAGCGCCTCGACACCTCGAACAGCGAGCTCGAGCTCGACGACGGCGAGCGGCTGCGCCACAACCGACTACTGCTCACCACCGGTGCCGAGCCGCGACGCCTTTCGATCCCCGGAGCCGAGTTGGACGGCGTTCTCTATTTGCGCAGCGTCCAGGACTCGGACGCCCTGCGCGACCGGCTGGAGCGCGGCGCTGCGGTCGTGGTCGTCGGAGCGGGCTGGATCGGCGCCGAGGTAGCAGCCTCCGCCCGCCAGCGCGGCCTCGACGTCACCGTCGTCGAGCCGGCCTCGGTCCCGCTGGAGCGCGTGATGGGCGCCGAGGTGGGCGCCATCTACCGCGACATCCACACAGACCAGGGGGTGCGGATGCTCCTGGGCACCGGCGTCGAGGCGTTCGAAGGCGACAAGGCAGTCGAGCGTGTCCGCACCAGCGATGGGCGCACGCTGCAGTGCGATTTCGTTGTGGTCGGTGTCGGCGTGCAGCCACGTACCGGGCTCGCCGCCCAGGCGGGCATCGCAGTCGACGACGGCATCCTCGTCGACGAGCACCTCCAGACCAGCCTGCCCGGCGTGTTCGCCGCCGGTGACGTCGCCAACGCCCAGCATGCGTTTTACGGCGAGCGGATCAGAGTCGAGCACTGGGCCAACGCCCTCAACCAGGGGCCGGCCGCCGCGCGCAACATGCTCGATCGCGGCATTGCCTACGAGCGCCTGCCCTACTTCTTTTCCGATCAATACGACGCGGGCATGGAGTACACGGGCTTCGCCCGCGCGTGGGACCGTGTCGTCTTCCGCGGCGATCCCGCGGCGCGGGAATTCATCGCCTTCTGGCTGGTCGGAGACCGCGTCGTGGCGGGCATGAACGTCAACGTGTGGGACGTCACAGACCCGATCCAGCGCCTCATACGCGAGCGGGTGCCCATCGAAGACCGGCGCCTGGCCGATCCCGACCTACCGCTCGACGAGCTCGCCGCCGGCGCACGAGGCGGTGTCTCATGAACCGCCTCCAAGCGCTGCACGACGCCGGGGTCTCGATCTGGCTCGACACGCTCTCGCGCGAGCTGCTCGATAGTGGCGCCTTCGCCCGGCTGATCGCCGATGACGCAGTGACCGGGGCGACCTCCAACCCCACGATCTTCGCCAAGGCCATCACGGGATCGGACCGCTACGACGAGCAGCTCCGCGCGGCTGGCTCGGAAGAGCGCGACCCGCAGGAGCTCTTCTTCGAGCTCGCGCTCGAGGACATCCGCCGAGCCGCCGATCTGCTGCGCCCCAGCTACGACGACAGCGATGGGCGCGACGGCTTCGTCTCCTTCGAATGCACCCCCGACCTCGCCGACGACACCCAGGCAACGATCGCCCAAGCGCTCGAGCTCTGGGGGCGCCTTGACCGGCCCAACGTGATGATCAAGGTGCCGGCCACTGAAGCTGGGATCCCGGCGATCGAGGAGCTCACCGCCCGCGGAGTAAACGTCAACATCACGCTGCTGTTCTCCGTGGCGCGCTACGAGCAGGTGATCGACGCCTACATCGGCGGCCTCGAGCGACGTCTGGCCTCCGGCGAGCCCATCGACGCGATCGCCTCCGTGGCGTCGTTCTTCGTCTCGCGCGTCGACGCCGAGGTCGACCCGCTGCTTCCCCCCGACTCCGGCCTGCACGGCGGGGTGGCGATCGCCAACGCGTGGCTGGCCTACGCGCGCTACCTCGACCGCTTCAGCGAAGACCCCTGTCTCGCTGATGACCGCTGGCGCTCGCTCCGCGAGGCCGGCGCTCGTGCGCAGCGACCGCTCTGGGCGAGTACCGGGACCAAGGACCCGGCCTACTCGGACGTGCTGTACGTCGAAAGGCTGATTACACCGGGGGCAGTCAACACGATGCCCGAAGCCACGCTCCGGGCCTTCGCCGACCACGGGGATGTCGAGAACTCGCTCAGCATCGCGGGTGCCGCCCACGCAACGCTGCGCCGAGCACACGACGCGGGAATCGACCTCGCCGCCGTCACCAGCGAGCTCGAGCGCAACGGGGTGCGCTCCTTCTGCGATTCATACCATGAGCTGCTCGACTGCATCGAGGCCAAGCTCGCGCGGATCGGAGCGCCGTCGGGCGGCGGGAGCGGTCAGAGGCTGCGCGGCGCCACGGGCTGAGCCACGGTCTCCGCTGCCTTTACGCCGGCCTGCACCTCGTGGCGGATCTCCTTCATCGGCTCGAGGCTGCGCACTCTGGGGATGACGTCAAAGTTGGTGGGCGGCGGCGGCGACGGCGTGAACCACTCGAGTGTGTTGGCCTTCCAGGGGTCGTTGCCGACCCTGCGGCCGTGGTTGGCGCTCCAGAGCAGGTTCGCGACCACCACCACTACGCCGATGCCCAGGATGAACTACCCGATCGTGGAGGCCAGGTTGTAGGCCTCGAGCCCGGTTCCCTCGGGGTAGTCGTAGACGCGGCGAGGCATGCCCGAGAGGCCGGCGGAGTGCTGGATCAGGAAGGTGACGTTGAAGCCCACAAACATGGTCCAGAACGACAGCTTGCCGAGCGCCTCGGAGAACATGGCGACCGGTCAACTTGGGAACCAGTAGTAAGGCCTCGCCCGCACGGGCTTCACCACGTCTCTTGACGTGTCCGGACACGGCCTCGACCTTGCTGCGCAGCTTGGGGAGGTCGATCGGCACACCAAGGCCCGGTAGCTAAACAGCTGTCGCCGTGGACCGCCACAACACCACAGCTACTGCTCGGCGTTGATCTCGATGCGCAGATAGCGTAGGGCGCCGTGCGGATTCGGCTTCCAGTGGCCGGGACAGCGCAGCAGGCAAGCCTTCTCGACTCATCCGGACAGGGGAGGAGCTATGCCGCCCTCGCTGGCGGCACGGCCGCGGCGGCAAAGCGCGGCAGCCGTCCGGTCGGCGGCACGACGAGGACCGGTACGGGGGCCGACGTCGCCAGGCGGCCCGATACCGATCCGAGCCCAGCGCCGCGGCCGCGCGTGGCCACTACGACCAGCTGGGCCGCGTGCCGTGACGCGACCTCCGCAAGGGTGGTGGCCGGATCGCCGCTCGCGACGTGGAGGCCATCCCGGGCGTCGGTCCAACCGGCGATCTGATCGATATGGATCGGGAGCAACCGAAGTCCGAGCGATGAGCCAGACCCAGACGGCGATCGAGACCGCGGGCCAAGGAACCGGCGACTCGAGGTGCGTCGGTGGACTCGCGTGAGCCGTCGACTCCGACAACGATTGAACTGCGCACTTGACGTCACTTTCCTCATGTTTCGGGTGGTGACCGTATGGTTGCGTCCGGTAACGGCCGGTGCCATGCACGAACGACTCCATTCGGTGGTGCGTTCGTGCCCATCTGAGCACTCAGCTCGAGCACGCCAGCCACCTCAGCGATCGAGCCCCTCGGCGGGGACCAGCTTGCCTGCGGCCTCGACCGGCGCGCGCTCATCGGCGCATAGCGGGAGAGCGGCCTTCAGCCCGGCGGCCGGCGCTGTGGCCGGCAGGGGGTGGTGACCACGAACACGGAAAGCGCGCACAGGCTCGCCTCTCAGAGCCCAGGCGGGCCCCGCGATGGCCAGCGTCACCCGGCAGGAGCATCACGCCGGCGGTGAGCCCGAGCAGAGCGTCGAGCAGCAGCTCCGACGGCGCAGGAAGACCAGCGGCACCAGGCCGCCGAGACCAGTCGCGGCCCCCGCCGCGAAATACGGAGGAAGGGCCTGGCCGCCCATTAGCTAGCCCGCACCTCGATAGCGCAGCGTGTCGGCGACCCCGGGGGTAGAGCGAGCACGCCGGTGTCGTGGTCGGGGAAAGCGGTCACCTTTGCCCCCGATACGACCCGCCTACTAGACCGCTTGCTCGACCACGAACTCGCGCCGGCTTGGCCCAGCGTGTCGAAGCGTCTGCAGGGGTGCCCTCCAGGGCTGGAACCGGCGGCGACCACGGCCAAGTCCTTGCGGACCGCCGCCAGCAGGCTGTGGGACGAGAGCGCCCGAGGCCATGGATGGTCATGGCGGAAATGTCGTGCCGGCGACCGTGCGGGGGGCCAGTCCCCAGCCTGGCCGGGCGCCGACGTGTGGCCGCGAAGGGCTACGCCGCCATCTGGCCCTTCACCACGCTCCGCTGCGAGTCGATGCGCGGCACGGTCACCCGGTCTCCACCGCCTCGGGCTAGCCCGTCGCTGAAGGTTCCGACGCGGCGAGCAGAGCGGGCGTCTAGCCGATGCGTGAGCCCGTCGGCGAAGCTGCCGAGGTGCGTCGCCGAGGTGCTCCGCGGCGAGCGCGCGAGTCCGTCGCTGAAGCGACCCACGCGCGACGTCGACGGCGCAGGCGACCTGCGCTCCATGCCCTCGCTGAACCGCCCCGGCGGCGAGGCGGAGTGTTCTGTGGTGATCGTCGGAATGTCGTGATGGGAGGTCATGTTGCCTTCCCTCCTGTACATGGATTTGCCCACCGGGTCGCCTTCGGCGGCCCGTTGATCCGTCTGTCATCGATGATTGCGCGAGTACACGGGAGCGCCAATGCGTCGTTCTGTGCATTTGTGGGGCAAGCCAACCTCCATCGTGGCTGACGGGGTCTTCGGGGCGCCGCTGTACACGCCGACATACGCCGAGCGCCGGAGGAGCGAGCCGCGCCGGCCCCCAAGCGAAGGAGACCGATGAGCTCGGCCTTACTGGGGGCTCGCGAGGGGATCGGTTAGTGAGCCTCCCGTGAGAGAGGAGCCCGCCGGAATCTGCGGAACTGGCGCGAGGGCCATAGCCGCCAGAAGGGCGAAGCGTGCGGGCGCCGACAATGAACAAGCTCGTGATCTCCAGCTGGAGGAGGGGATCATGCGCGTGATCGCGGGGCCGGAGAAGAAGACGCGCGTGATGTCGGAGAAGGAGCGCCGGATCACCGCGTTCCACGAGATGGGGCACGCGCTCGTGGCCCACTTCCTCGAGAACACCGACCCGGTGCACAAGATTTCCGTGATCTCGCGCGGACAGGCACTCGGCTACACGATCTCGCTCCCCACCGAGGACAAGTTCCTCACCACGCGAGCCGAGCTGTCGGACACGATGGCGATGACCCTGGGCGGCCGCGCCGCGGAGGAGATCTGCTTCGGGGAGGTCACCACCGGGGCGTCCAACGACCTGGAGAAGGTGACCGCCACGGCCAAGCAGATGGTCATGCGCTTCGGCATGTCCGAGCGCCTGGGCCCGCGGGTGTTCGGCCACGACCACGGTCAGCCCTTCCTGGGCCGCGAGTTCTCGTCCGAGCCCGACTACTCGGACGAGATCGCGCGTGAGATCGACGACGAGATCCGGCGCATCGTGGAGGACGCCCACCAGACCGCCCGCCAGGTGCTGGAGGACCGCCGCGAAGAGCTCGACATGACCTCGGAGATCCTGCTCAAGCGCGAGACGATCGAGCGCGAGCAGTTCATCGACCTGCTCGACGGCAAGTCCGAGGACGAGGTCTTTCTCGATGCGGCGCCGTCGATTCGCAACAGCCCCCAGGACCCAAGGCGCCGCCGCCGGCGGGCAGCGCCAGGGCCACCCGCCCGGCCGGAAGGACAACCAGCGCCAGCGCGGACTCCGGCCTGAGCGTCGACTTCGAATGGGGGCTCGCTCCATCCTGTTTGGGGATTGAGCCCCATGGTGGGGAACGCAGCCTTGGAGACACTGGTGGGCATGAACACCCAAGATCGCCTCCAGCACTGCACCGCTGAGCTGGTCGAGGCCGCACGGGCCTTCCATGCAGGCGCCGACGAACCGGGGAGCCACGCGGCCGTGCCGGACTCGCTCGCAGCACTCGAGGAGGCACTTCAAATACTGAGCGCTGCCTGGTACCAGCTCGCCGCCGACGCCTCGCCGGGAATCACCGAGCGGCAACGCGGCCGTGCCTCGGGCGCCCCCTCATGGCCGAAGATCGAGGGGCTCTCCCGCGAGCAAGAGGTGCGCCTCATAGGGACACTGCACGACGTCGCTGCTGCGTTCGCCCGCTGTGCTCGCGTGTGTCGGGAAGGGCGAGCGACGGTCACGCCCAGCGTCGCCCGACGAGTGGCCGCCGGAAGAACCGACGATCAGCGCCGCGGCGACGAGCCCTCGTGGTTCGAGAGCCGCCAACAGCCAACCCAGCGCGTCGCATGACCGGTTTCACCGACCCGTCTGCCCCCAGTCGCCGATCACCGCTATCGGGCCGAAAGCGCCTGCGAGGAGGCTCAGCGCCGATGCGGAGCACGCGAATTAGCACCAGGCGATGGCTGCCGAGCCGGCGTCTGGCGCGACGAACGCGCGGCGTGGTGCTCGGCGGCCTGTGGCTTCGCTGCCGTGCTTGGCGGCGCAGACACGAGCTCGATCGCCAGCTGGCGCGGGGCGCCGATCCGATGCAGAGCGACGAGTTGAGCCTCCGCGTCGGGCAGCTCGGCTCGGCCGGGACGAGGGTGCGACTCGCCCATCACTCCGCGAGGCGGTCGCACTGGCGAACGGCCATCGCCCCCGCTCATAACGACGCGACTGCGGCGCCGAGAGATCCGCGACAACGAAGAGCTACTGGTGGCGTTGGCCGACCGCATCCGTGACGGCGGGCCGCTCGGAGTCCAGGGCCTGGCGATCACAGCCCGTCTCATCAACGACCACACCAGCCCGCTGTACCGATCCGGAGTGAGCGGTGCGCTCCCGGCCGCCATGTTGGAAGCACTGGAGGCGCTCGAGCGCGGCCACCGGACCGCTGGCACCACAACAGCTCAGCCGCTAGGCCGCTGACGCTTCTCACCTCACATGAGCCAGGCTCAAGAAGGAACTACATGATGCGAACGAAAAAGCGCACCTCAGCGGCAATGCGACTTCCGAGCGCCCGCGTCGGCGGGATCGCGGCCATCGCGGCCTTGGTCCTGGCCGGATGCGGTACGGCGGGCTTCGGGCGAAGGGCACGCCGCGGTGAGCGAGCGAGCAGCTCCAGCGCACCTCGACGTCGCCGCTGACCAGAGAGCAGCGACCCGGAGCAAGGCCTACCTCGGACCGCTGCGTGCTATCAGACTCGCGACGGCGGCCGTCGATGGTGGACGGGTCTTTGACATGGAGCTCGACAGGGGGCGAGGCAGGCTCCTCTGGGAGCTCGACGTCGCGTCCGCTGGCAAGGACTACGAGGTCAAGCTCAGCGCGCGGTCGGGCAGGGTCGTAAAGCTTGAGCGTGATCGCACTTCTGGCCAGGGCATGGCGCTGCTCAACGTCGCGAAGGTGAGAGCCGACGAAGCCGTCCGCGCCGGAACCGAGGCGGTCAAGCGCGGACCTGCGCGCGCTGGAGCTGGACCGATGGCGAGGCCGGGTCGTCTGGGAGGTCGAGCTCACGACCCTGAACGGCACGGAGTACGACATCAAGGTCAACGCCCGCACCGGCAAGGTGGTCAGCAAGAAGATCGACGATTGACGCCGACCCCGCGAGCGCGCGCGACGCGCGTACCGAGCCCGAGCTCGGAACGCCTTGCGCTTGCCCTCGCGCGGATGCAGGCGATGGCAAACATGCCAGCAGCCCGCTGGGGCCAGATTTCACCACAGCCCCGACGCAGGGATCCGATCGGTGGGTCCGACATGTTATGAACGCAGGGTCCAGCTATCGGGCAACGGCCGTCCGGACGGGGTGATGCTGGCTGCCATCGCCCAGCGCCACCTCGCTCGCGGGCGGCCGGCATCTGCTCAACCGACGACCGCGGGCATGGGTGAAGACTGCGGCTCGGATGGGTGTCGGACCCGATGTCCTGTCCCGTGCGGGGACGGCATGCTCGATGCGTAACGACAAAGCGTCGAACAGGTTGGTGGGCGGCGGCCGCGTTGCGCGGCCGGTCCCCGGCCAAGGAGCGTCGTGATGATCACATCGACAGATCCCAGAGCTCGTTTCCGAAGGCGGTTCGGGACCTCGCGTCCCGGGGCCGAGACCATTCGGGTCATGCGATCGGAGTCCGATCGCGCGCCGATTGTGGTCGCCGTCGATAACTCACACGCCGCCGCGGCGGCAGTCCGCGCCGCCGTCCGGTTGGCGCGGGAGCTCACTGCCCCGCTCGTGTTCGTCTATGTGCGCCGTGGTCCCTCCTCGGCCTGGGGGGAGCCGCACTATCAGAGTCGCCTCGACGCCGAGATGCACGCCGGGCGCCGCGCCCTGGACGACGCCCTCGCGGTCGCCAAGCGAGCGGGCGTGCCCGCCAGCGGCGAGCTGCTGGCGGGGAACCCCGCCCGGCGCGTGGTCGACTTCGCCCGCCTGCGCAGCGCGCGGCTGGTCGTGCTCGGCTCGCGGCGCCGGCGCCTCGGGCGGAGCGTCTCACGCGATGTCATCCGCGACGCGGACCGCCCGGTCCTGGTCCCGGGCCGGACAGTGCCGGCCACGGCCTGAGCGGGCGGGCCGCGCGCTTCACAGGACGGCGTCCGCTGACGGGGCGGTAGATTGAGCGTCCCCGGCGAGCTGGCCAGTCTCGGCCAGATCAGGGCCGCGCCGGCGCTTGGATCTGTGGGGTAGGTCGCCTAGCGCCGGCCCCGGTCGACGCGGGGCCCACGAGCATGGTCGCCGCGAGTGAAGGCGGGCAGATCGCACTAGAGACAGCGGGTCAGCTCGCAATACCCGATGGGTACTCGGTAGCGGGTGGATCGGTGCTCGTACCCATAGGCGGGTGGCCGTTGCGCGCGCACCATTACCGGCGTACACCCGATCCCAAGGAGACGTCATGCCCAGCAGCATCTTTCCCCTTCCAGAGTTCCGTCCCGCCCCCGTCCACCTGCGGACGCGGCCGACCCTCGCTGTCCGCATCCAGACCCACTGGAGGCGCAATCGCCTCGACGAGGAGCTGTCGCATGGCGCTGACCCGGCCACCAGCGCCGAGCTGAGCCTGCGCGCCGTCCAGCTGCACTCCCCGGCCGAGCGCGGGCGGCTCGCCAACGCGCTAGTTGAAACCCTCGGCGACGCCAGAGGACCTAACCTCGGGGCGTTCACGGTCAATACCAGGCGGCAGCACGCGGCGATCCGCGAGTACGCGGACGATCTGCTGGCGCTCGTCTTGAGGCTGCGCGACGACCAGCCGGTTGATGTCCGAGGCGCTGCCATGGCGGCCCTACTGGTGCACGATCGGAAGAGTTCCCTACACCGCAACCCCGGACAGGATCTGCAGCAAGAGATCCGCGCGGCGCGGCTCGCCCTCGACGCGACCGGCTCGACCACACACGGTCTCGCAGCGGCCGCGTAGCCAGACGCCGGTCTGCGCCAGTGCCGTTGTCTCTTTGAAGCGGCTACCGCGACCACTGCGTGACCTGACCCGCAGCTTCGTCGAGTTGTTGGCCGGGGCGCCGTTGGCCTTGCCCGCCTAGCTCCCGAGTCGCGGGGGAACCGACCCCGCGACCTCGGTGAGCCCGGCGCGGCTCCCGCCGGGCGTTGGGCGGACCCTGGCCTCTACGCACGACGCCGCTGCTCCGGCACCAGATTCGCTCCCGGAGGTAAGAAGAGGTCGCGCGGCTGGCGCTAAGGAGACGTGGACCTAAAGAACGAAGGGGCCGCGGCGCGCGGAGAAGCAGCCGCAGTCGTCGCCTGGCGCTGGGCACGGCTGCACCAAGCCGGCTTTGGCGACGAACTGCCGGAGCAGCTCTCGCGCCAGTGCGCCGTGGATCTACACGGAGAGTTGATGCGGGCGCTCAAGGACTCACTGGATGGCTGCCTGACCGACCACCAGCGCGAGGTGCTAGTCGCGCTCGCGCTCAACGGCGTGCCGCTCGACGTGCTGGCAGAGCAGCTCAGCACGAGCCGCGGCGCGCCCTACAAGACGCTTCACGACGCGCGCCGAAAGCTGCGCATCGATCTCGCCGAGAAGGGCGTCGCGCTCGACTCGATGTAGCGCAGACCGATCATGGACCAGCACCCACACGACAACACCCTGAAGCGGCTGCTCGGCCCTGCAGCTCTCGAGCTGCTCTGCGACGAGTGCTTCGAAAGGCTCGACGAGTACGTCGAGCTCGAGCTCCAGGGTGCCGAGCCCGACGACCGGATTCCAGGCATGCGGGTCCACCTCGAGGGCTGCCCCGCCTGCCACGAGGACCACGAAAGCCTGCGCGAGCTCGTCCAGAGCGAGCCGAACGGCTAGAGCTTGAAGCGCGCCGCCTCCGGGCGCAAGCCGGCCCGTGCCAAGCGCGGCGATGCGCCTGCCGCCCTTGCCAACGCGGGCCCACACTAGAGCGGCGCCTCGTGCCCCTGTGCAGTCCCGGGCGGCCTCCCTTGCCAGGGCCCGGTGGCCACGGCAGATAGTGTCCCAGCGGGGCGAGGGACCCCACTCAGCCTGAGCCCACCGCAGGAGGTTCGTGGCCCGCGGGATTGTGCAGCGCTGCCGCGAGCTCCGGACAAGGCTCGCCCGCCGCTGATGCCGTGCCGCCCAGCCCCGGCAGGATGCGAACCTGCGACCCGCGGGTGAGAAGATCGCCGCTCAGCTGCGCTGACCGGCGGCACGAGCCGGCATTCGGCATCTCTACCTCTCACGCGCGGGCGAAGCGATTGGTCGCCTCGTACGCGGTTGCGCCGGCATGAAGGCTTCCCGGGCCGGAATGACATCGGCGTCGCGCGACGCGCGTCAAGGAGGGACAAGCTGTGATCCCGACATCACGACAAACGCGACTGAGTGCACCGAGTTGCCCACCCTTTGGCCAGACCGACAAGCTCCAAGAGGCCGTCACTGCTCTTGACGTGCCACGCCTTTGCCAGCGCGGCCACTACCCGAATCGTTTGGGCACTGGTGCCCAAACCCCTCCGCATTGGGCCGAATCGGGCCTACTCGCGCGGCTCCCTGTCCTCTCCCGATGAGCTGGTATCTGGCTCTGCAGTGCGCTTTGCGCGTTTCGTAGCGCGTTCCTGCGGCTGTTCTCCGGAGGCAGAAGCCGCAGGTTCGAATCCTGCCGGGCGCGTTCCGGGAACCCGCTCTCCGAGCGGGTTTCCGGGTTCTCCGGGTCGTCCTGCAGGGCCATGGGCGGTCCGGAATGGGCAGCGAGCGGGGTGCCTATTGGTGCCCATTCACCAGCGCGGAGAGCCGTTCGTCTCCTGGTCGCCGTGCGCCCGTCCAGCTCGGGAGCGATCGCGAAGATGTCGTCTACCAGGTCATGAGATCGCTTGAAGGCGCTCACCTCGGTCCTGTGGCCGCATCAGAGCGCGGCCCAGGTGCTCTCAGATCGGCCGAGATCCGCCCAGCATGGAACCACGAATGGGGCCACGGAGCGGCCCCGGATCTGTTCGGCCGCCCTCGCGGACGCCGGGTCTAGCGACCGCTTTCAGACATGGATGGGACCAATGCGGGTCGCTGTCGCTCAGGCTCACGGCGGTGTGCGCTTGGGGCGCCGGCAGCGGGTCGCCCGTGGTTCAGTCGCGGCTGGGGAGCGCGCCGATGGCGACGGTGATCCCGAGCTTGCTCCGGATGGTTTCCGGTCCGCAAGGTGTTTCTCCGCGATCTCAAAGCCACGATGGCGGCAGCCACTGAGGTTTCCTGCCTCCGACCTCTCCTTCCGTGAGGACACAGCCCAGCTTCCGAATTCGCCGGGGACGCTGAAGTTGGCCGAGATCGTCCCATCTGGGCGATGACCAAACCCCCGAGGAGCGTCAATCTCTGAGGAGGGACGCGTATGACCTTCTCCTCTTCCACATCCGCCAGTCACCAGTCTGGGCGCCCCCAGTCGGGCATGGGGCCTCCATGAGCGGTACGGACCCTCCCGCGCCACCATCTGCGGACCCTACGGCTCGCTCGCCGCTCTACGTGGTGGAACCCGACATTCCGGAGGGCATGACGTGTGCCAACTGGCGCTGGCGGCGCCAGCCTCCTCGAGAGCTGGGCGTGCTACCGCACGTAGGTGCGTGGCAGCGCTGGCACCGCTTTCGGGGAGTGCCGTCGGGAGATGGGGTCCCCGGCGTCGTTGCATCCCATTGCGTCTAGCGGCATGGGTACGGGAGCTCGCGCGGTTGAGCGGGCCCAACACGACCACCGAGTCGAGGAGGAATGAACATGGGACGAGACAGGCGCCAGCGCAGGCGACGCGCCGCCGCAATCGGAGGAGCCGCCTTTGCGGCCAAGAAGCACAGAGACGCAAAGGAAGCGCAGCGGCAGGAGGAAGCGGCAGCTGGTCAGCACGCTGCGGCCGCTGGCCCCGGCCATGCCGACCGCCCGGCCGCGGCCGGGGGACTGAGCCCCGAGGCGATGGAGGAGCTCAAGCAGTTGGGCGAGCTTCACGAGCAGAACGTGCTTACGGACGAGGAGTTCGAGCGCGAGAAGGCAAGGCTGCTGGGGCAAGGCTGAGCGACACCAGGCACTGGCGGCCGACCCGAACGGCAGTGGACCGCACCGCCAGCTACGTCTAGTTAGAGGAGGAACTCATGGCCGAAGTGAATTCACCCGTCCTCGACACCCCTCGTGAAGATGAATGAAGGGGATCCCGGAGCGCTCAGGGCTCGACGACGAGACCTGAATGCTCGTACGTATCGCCGCCCTTGGCGTCAACCGACGCTCCGCCGGCGTCCTATCTCGTGAACCTCGGGGGAGCGTCGAACCTCGGATTGACGGTCGAGCAAGTCAGGGCATCCTGATCGCACTCGCTCCGGTGGTCGGAAGCGCCCGCGTGGCGCGCGCCGGGCTCGATTGCCCAGGCCCTCGGACTCGCCACCGCGGTCGCCGACGAGTCGAGATGAAGCAAACGGTGAGCATATTGAGATGGAAAGCACCGTGCCCACGGGTCAACAGTGACCCTCGGCACCACAGGTCCCAACGCTGCGGCCGAATCGTAGAAAGGAGCGCTAAGTGAGAGGAGCGGGACGAGTCGCGTTCGCAGCAATCATGCTGTTGATTGTTGGGACGCTCAACATCATCTACGGCATCGGCGCCCTCGACAATGCAAATCTGTTCGTCAACGACACGCGGTACATACTGACGAACCTAAACACGCTGGGCTGGGTGCTGATCATCCTCGGGGTGATTCAGCTCACCGGGGGCCTCTCCCTGATGGCCGGTCGCACCTACGGCCGGGTGATTGGGATCATTGCCGGCAGCCTCGGCGCGATCGGTGCTCTGCTGTCGGTCGGCGGGAGCCGGCCGTGGTGGTCGCTTGGCGTTTTCGCGCTCTGCGTGATCGTCGTCTACGGCATCGTTGTCTACGGCGACGAAAAACCGGTCGCGGGGGCCTGACCGTACGATCGTGGGGTCTCTGGCCGGCCGGGTCCCCGCGGCCAATGGAGGGGCGGAATCCGACGTGCGTGACGCCAGCTGGCTCCGGCCCCGGGCGCGGCGGCGCCGGTCCGGTGGAGGGGCCCTCGAGAAGCTCTATCTCTGCCAGATCAGCGCGCTGCGCGAGATCCGCGATTGGATGGACTGTCACCCGCGCGAGGTGCTCGTGATCGTGGTCGAGGACGCTGCCCCGGCCGCCGCCATCAAGGCCGGCTTCCCGCAGGCCCGGCCTGGGCCGAGCTTGCGAGCGACTTCCAGCCCGGCGCCGACCGGCCGTTCCCCACGCTTGGCGAGATGATCCGCTCGGGGGAGCGGCTGTGGGTAATGGCCGAGGAGCACGGCGACCCGACCGGCTGGTACCACCGGGCCTACCGCGTCACCCAGAAACTCCTCACTCATTCAAGTCGCCCGCGGAGCTGCAGACTGACGCCGCCTACCAGCGCGGCGGCCCCGGACCGCCGCTGTTCCTCGTCAACAGCTGGGTTCGAGACCTACCCGCCCAACCCCGTAACGCCGACGTAGTCACCCAACGCGCGTTCCTCGTCGAGCCGCCCACCGCTGCGAGCGGCTGCGCCACGCACCGCGAATCTCCTGACCGTCGAGTTCACCGAGCGCGGCGACGTCGTCGGCGCGGCCGCCGAGCTGAACGGGCCGACCCGTTCCCGTAATCACGCTCGTCGCGCGTCGGACCGCGAGTCGTGCTCCTGCCGCAACACGCTCAACGGCTTGCGCTGGGCGGTCGTGTTTTTTTTCCAGCCCGCACACCAGGCCTGCCGAGCAGCCCTTCCGCTCGTTCACGGCAAAGTCCTTCAACCCGCCAGCCGCCGGGCCGCGGGCGGGTGCGCCCGCGGACGCAGCGCCCGCTCCAACCGGTCCTACAGGTCGACGCGTGTCTTGTCGGGGGTCCGCCTCTCATCCGGTGAGTCGAAATCCAGTGCCTCTACACCAGCCATCCCCGACCTCCTAAGAAATTGGGGCTATGCCCGGCTACGGCGAACCTAGCCGCACGGACGGACAGGATCAGGTCGTCCGAGTGCACGGCTTGAACGAGCTGGAGGACAGCGGCTCGTGGCCACTCGCGCCCGCTCGTCTGCGATCGAGGCTGCTCGTTATTTCAACAACCGAGGAGCGGAATTGCTGCTCGCATGGATAGCGCCAGCGGGCAGCTCGCGGCGAGCATGGATTTCATCGCGCGCTATGGCGACGAGGAACGGCTCAGTGCGGCTTCGATTCGTTCGAGCCGGCTGTCAACTTGACGGAGTTGCTCCGCCATGGCTCTCTCGGCATCCGAGGGCTCATGCCGTGAGCGAGACACGAAGGTGCTCGTGATCGAGGCGGTGATGACCGTCAGGAAGCCGATCCCGAAAAGCATGACGAGCACCGCGACGAGCCGTCCGGTGAGATTCGTTGGAACGTTGTCGCCGTACCCGACGGTCGTGACGGTCTGGACGCCCCACCAGAGCCCGGAGCCGATCGACGGAAAACTCTCCCCGTCGACGACGGTCACCAGGAGCCCGGCGACGACGGTCATCACGGTCGACACCGTGGCGATCACGATGGCGGCGCCACGCGGCGTGGTCGCGCGAGCCACCGCCTTGCCGAGCCGCCGTTCGAGCCTAGACTCGTCGGCCATCCTGCATGGGTTCGGGTTCGCCGGTTCCAGTCCTGCCATCCCGCGGAGAACAGCCGCCAGGTCATTCGAGTCCCCCCCGGACCACCTGTCGCAATGACGAAATCCGCTTGTCCGCAAGCCCGCTTCGCCTGCATGGGAAGCGCAAGCGCCGGGCGGCCCCCAATGAGATCGCGCACTCGTCGCGGTCGACCCGAGGGTCGGCGGCGAGCCGCCACGGCGCCCGGCCGGGATCACCCACTTTGGGGGATGCGGTGCCGAGCCTATGCGCTCTAGGTTCCGGGTATGAGATCCGCGCGGAGTGTCCTGGTCGTCGCGCTGTTCGCGCTCGCGTTGGGCGCGTGCGGTGAATCAGATGAGGAGAAGGCCATGAACACCGTCTGCGATGCCAGGGATGACATCGCCACGCAGGTCGACGAACTCAACAGCCTGACGCTCGCGACCGTCACGACAGACGCCGTGACGCAGAACCTAGACGCGATCCAGAACGACCTCAACGACATTGCTGACGCGCAGTCGGACCTCAGCGACGACCGCCGCAGCGAGGTTGAGGCGGCCACCAACGAGTTCACCGGCACCGTCAAGAATGTAGAAAGCGACCTCGGCACCTCGCTCTCGGCCTCGGATGCGAAGGCACGGGTCCTCACCGGGCTGCAGCAGCTCGAAGCGTCCTACATGAAGGCGTTCGCGCCGCTGGACTGCAGCTAGAGGAGGCGTCCGACGCCGGACAGCTCCTGAGGCTCCGGCACCGCCGCGTCCCGCTGCACCATCGTCTGTCCCGCACCCATCCTGCCGCCGCTCCCCCTGGGGCCTGACGCGTGAGGCTGCGCGTACAACGATCCTCGAGCGGGCTAGCCAGGGACGCGTCTTCCGAGACGGTAAGAGAGGCTGGACCCTGCAGCACCCATCTCAGATCACCTGGTGCCGCGGGCGGCCCATGCGCGCCGTCGCCCAGTCGGTGAGCACCCCCACACGCCGGCCGACGCCGCCGCCGAGGTAGTAGAGGTGGACGCCGAGGTAGGTGGCGAACGCCGGGCGACCGGAGAGCTCGCGCCCCCTCACCTCGCAGACCGCCTTGCCCCGCCCGACGACCGCGAGCGCGCCCCTGTCGAAGTAGCGAAACGGCGTGGAGGGCCCCGGCTGACCGTTGCAGATCGCCTTGGCCACGTGACGCGCCTGCTGGATGGCGACGGTCGCCAGCCCCGGCAACGGCCTGTCCCCAGGTCCCGCCAGGCCCGTCATGTCGCCGATCGCCGAGATCTCGGGATGCCCGGGCAGCGTCAGGTCGGGCCCTACCTCGATGCGTCCCGCCCGGTCCGTGCTCGCCCCGGTGGCCTTCGCGAGGGTCTCGCTGAAGCTCGCGGCGCGGACGCCGGCCACCCAGATCACGGTTCGGGCGTGGACCCGTTCGGTCGCCCCGCCGACGTCGATTGTGACGCCGTGCGGGTCAACCCGGGTGGCGCGCGCGCCCGCGCGCACCGTCACGCCGAGCTCGGCGAGGTATCCGGCCGCCTTGGCGGACAGCTTCTTGCTGAAGGCCGGGACCACGCGCTCGCCGGCGTCGAGCAGGATCACCCGCGCGCTGGCGGGGTCGATCCGCGCGAAGCTGCGCTTCGGAATGTGATGAGCGGCGATGGCGAGCGCCCCGGAGACCTCCACGCCGGTGGCTCCGCCGCCGACGACGGCAAACGTCAGCCACTCGTCCCGCGACCCCCGGTCGCGCGCTCGCTCCGCCTGCTCGAACGCGCCGTAGACGCGGTTGCGCAGCTCGAGGGCGTCGCCAAGCGTCTTCAGGCCGCACGAGGCGTGCTGCCATTCGTCGTGGCCGAAGTAGGACGTCTGGGCGCCACAGGCGACGATCAGGCTGTCGTAGTCGAGAGGCTCGCCACCCTCAAGGATCACCTGCCGGCGCTCGGCGTCCACGTCGGTGACCTCGGCCATCAGGAACGTCGTGTTGGCGCTGCGCTTGAGCGCCGTGCGGAACGGGGTGGCGCACTCGCCAGTGGAGATGGCGCCCGCCGCAAGTTGGTACAGCAGGGGCTGGAAGAGGTGGTGGTTCGTCCGATCGACCAGCGTCACGTCGACGTCGGCGCGCCGCAGCTTCTGAGCAGCGGCCAGACCACCGAAGCCGCCACCGACGATGGCCACGCGGCGCCGCTGGCTGCCCTTGGTCTCAGGGGGCACGAGCGGGCTCTCCTTGGCCCTGCCGCACCCCAAGGCGCTCGAGCACGGGGTCGCCGTGGTACATCTCCGCCGTCGACTTGCTGACCATCCGGATGTTGCCCATCAGGTACTCGAAGTCCGGCCGCCGAAAATCATCCGACTAGGCGACTGCCGTGGGCTCCGCTGTAGCGACCGCACCCTCCGCGAGTGAGGTGGTCGGCAGACGCGCCGTGAACCACAGCGACAGCAGCGCCGCGAGCGCGACCGCACCGAGCGACAGCCGCAGGGCGTCGAGCTGCGCGTCGCCGTAGTCGTCGGCGACCGCTCGGGCCTGGTCCTGTGTGAGCCCGCCGTCCACCGCCGCCTTCTCGACGGTCTCGACGGGCACGATGTCGATCCCCTCTTGGGTTCTCGCGACGATCGTCTCGCGCGCGGCCGCCGGGATATCGGGGTTGTCGGTGATGCGCTGGCTGAAGCCGGTCGCGAGCGACGCGATCAGCACCGCGCCGATGATTGCCGTGCCGAGAGAGGACCCGAGGTTCTGGGCGGTGCCCTGAAGTCCCCCCGCCTCGCTGGTCTGCGTGGGCGCGACGGAGGACATGATCACGTTCCCCAGCTGCGAGGCGAGCAGGCCGGCACCGGCGCCGACGAGGGCGAGCGCCACCTTGAAGCCGGTCTCGTTGAGCGTCACGTCGAGCGTCGCGAGCATCACTACCGCGCCGACGCTGACCGCGACCAGCCCGAACTGCGCGACAGTGCGCGGCGACCGCCGCCCTGCGATCCGCGGGCCCAGCAGCGCGAAGACGAGCATCGCCAAAGACAGCGGGAGCAGCCGCTTGCCGGTCTCGAACGCGTCGAGGCCCAGCACCACCTGCAGGTAGACAGGGATGACGAAGAACGTGCCCATGAGGACGAGCTGCTGCCCGACCAGTGACGAGAGCCCCGCCCGCAGTTGCGAGATGCGCAGCAGCGTCATTTCCAGCAGCTGATCGCGGCCGAGGCGGGCACGATGCTGCTCCCACGTGGCGAAAGCCCAGAGCAAGGCGAGACCGGCGAGCACGATGAACGGCACCGGCGAGAAGCCCAGCGGCGTGATCTCGGTGCCGCCGATCTCCGGCGGCGTCCGTGGCTGCACGAAGCCCCACACGCTGCTGCGCAGGATCGCGAACACCACCAGTGCCAGGCCGGCCGAGGAGAGCGCCACGCCCACGATGTCGAGCTCGGGACGCCGCTCGGCGGCGGGCGCCCGCGCGATCTGCCCGCGCAGCAGCAGGATGCCGATCACGACCACAGTCTCGCCGGCGAACACATAGCGCCACGTGAACTCCGTCGTCACCCAGCCGCCGATCAGCGGGCCCGCGGCGATCGCGATGGCGGCTATTCCGCCGAGCAGTGCGTACGCCAGCGCGCGCTCGCGGCCGTCGTAGCTCGCGGCGGTGAGCGCCGCGATCCCCGGCACCACCAGCACGGCACCGAACCCCTCCACCCCCGACCAGCCGACCAGCAGCACCGAGAGGTTCGGGCTCAGCGCCGTCGTGAGCGACCCGACCCCGTAGATCGCAAGACCGATCGCGAACGCGCGATTGCGGCCCAGGATGTCGCCGAGCTTTGCGCCGAGGAGCATGAACGCCGCCATCACCAGCGTGTACAAGGTGATCGCCGTCTGCACGCCCTGGATCGTCGTGTCGAGGTCCTCGACGATCTGCGAGATCGCGACGTTCATCACACTCGTGTCGAGCACCATCACGAACTGGGCCGAGGCGAGAATGAGCATGGGGATCCACTTGCGCACGGCGGACAGACCCTACGTCGGAGGCCAGCGCCGCGCCTCGTCCGTTGTGGGGGAAATTTCCATCAACGGACACGGCGCGGCCCGGTCATGCCGAGCTAAGCATGCGAGCGCGAAAGCGGACACTGCGGGCGTGCCCATCAGAGGGCGGGGGCCGGTGGCGCTGTGCCGGCGGCGTACTCCTGCATCGGAACGTCGCCGGCCGCCCACGCCGCCATCACGGGGTCGATGATGCGCCAGGCCTCCTCGGCCTCGTCGCCACGGATGAACAGCATTGGGTCGCCTTGGAGCATCTCCTCGATCAGGTGGGCGTAGGCGGTGAATCGCGGCGGTGTCGAGCGGGCCTCGAGCTGGCGGTTCTCGGCCGTCTGCGCCGGACCGTTGAGCGTCGTGGCGACGCGCACGTACGGTTCTATGAGCCCGATCGTGAGCACGTTCGGCTCGACTCCGGGAAACCGGTCGGTCAGGTATCTGGGGAGCGGACGGAAGTGGATCGCGATCTCGGCGGAGTCCGCCTCAAGGGCCTTGCCGGAGTGGAGCGTGAACGGGACGTCGTCCCACCGGGGGCTGTTCAACCCGAGAGTCAGGGACGCGTACGTCTCGGTCTCGCGGCTGGGGTCGACCCCGGGTTCGTCGACGTAGGCGGGCACCTGCCGGGAGCCGATCATGCCGGCGGTGTACCTGGCGCGGATCGTGTCGCTTCGCATTCGCTCCGCCGAGGGCGTGGCCACCGTCCGCAGCGCCTCGACGCGCACTGCCCGGAAGGAGTCGGCGTCGGCTCGGGCCGGCTGCTCCATGAGGACCAGTGCCGTCGCCTCCATGAGGTGGTTTTGCACCATGTCCTTCAGGGCACCGGCACCGTCGTAGTAGGAGGCCCGGCCCTCGAGAGTGAGGCTCTCGAGCCAGCTGATGTCCACGCGGTCGACGTGCACCGCGTTCAGGATCGGCTCGAAGACGCGGTTGAGGAATCGCAGGACGATGACGCGGCGGACGAGCTCGCTGGAGAGGAAGTGGTCGATGCGGAAGATCGTCGGCTCGGGCAGCTGGATGCGGAGGATCTCGTTGAGGTGGTGTGCCGAGGCCAGGTCGGTACCGAAGGGCTTCTCGATCGCCACCGCGTCCGCGGCGCCCAGCGTCGTCGTCGCGAGCGCCGGCAGCACCTTCGTTAGTAGGCTGGGCGGCAGCGCGAGGTACACCAGCGTGTCCGGATGATCGTCGCCGATCACGCGGCGAACGTCCTCCGGCCGGGTGACGTCGGCGGGCTGGAAGCTGAGCATGCTCACGACGCTGTCCCTTGTAGCCTGCGTCACGGTCGCATGCTCCGGCAGCTCGCCGGCAATGTGCTGGCGGAAGTCGTCGGTCGACCAGTCGGTGATGTCGGACCCGACCACGGTCAACCCGGGTGGCAGCAGCTCAGCCTCGGCCAACTGGGCGACCGCCGGCAGGAGCAGGCGGCTGGTCAGATCACCGGAAGCTCCGAATAGGACCATGCGTTCGATCATGGAGTGACGCCTTTCCCGGCTCGTTGGGGGAGGTCTCTGTAGCGCGGCGAGGGCTGGGCTGTCACCCCGGGGCGGCAATGGAAGATCGCGCCCGCCAGCGGCTCGTCGGCGCGCCGCTCGGAGTCGACCCATGACGTCGTGATGTAAAGGTCGCCGCCGTCGCCGCCGCCGAAGACCACCGAGGTGGGATTCGACGTCGGCAGCTCGACGACGCCGTCGAGCGTGCCCTCGGCGCGGTAGCGGTGAACCGCCCCGGCTCGTCCCAGGGCGACCCACAGCATGCCGTCAGCGTCGACGGTCATGCCGTCCGGCCAGAGCTGCTCCGTGCTGAAGTCGAGGAACCGGCGGCGACCGCTGAGGGCACCGGTCGCGCGGTCAAGGTCGAAGACGTCGACGACGCAGTGGGCCGTGTCAGCGAGGTAGAGCAGGCCACGCGGCTCATCGAATGCGGGCCCGTTGGAGATCGTCAGGCCGTCGACCACACGGGTCACCCGGTCGCCGTCGACGCGGTACAACGCCGCGTTCCGGGGCCGCTTGTCAAAGGCCATCGTGCCGATCCAGACCCTTCCACGGCTGTCGACCTTGGCGTCGTTGGCGCGGTTCTCGGGCCTGTCCTGCTCGATCGGAACGCGCAGATCCAGCGTGCCTGTGGTGCGGTCGAGTACCGCCAGGCCCTCCGGGCTTGCGACCACCGGCTCGCCCGTCGCGCCGAGCACCACGCCACCCGGCTGCCCAGTGGTGCTCCAGGAGCTGTGCTCAGAGGACTCCGGATACCAGCAATGGACCCTCTCTGCGGGGATATCCACCCACCACAGGCGGGCCGTCGCGGCGTCCCACAGCGGGCCCTCCGCATGCTCCGCCCGCACGCTCAGCGCGACCTCAACCGGGGTGTCGCCCATCGCGCAGGCCCCCCGTCAGATGTGGTCCAGCGCCCCCGAGCGCCGGGCCGGTTCGTCCTCCTGGGTAGGTTGCCGGGACTCGAGTCGCGCTTTCAGTTGGGTGATCTCGTGCCGCAGTTCGGCCACCTTCCGGCGCTCGTCGACCAGTTCGGCAGCAAGACCGCGCAGCGCCGTACCCAGTCGCTCGGTGCGAAGCTCGCGTTCGCCGGTCAGCAGCCTGAGCGCGGCCTGGGCGCGCGGATCGGAGGCCGAGGGGGTCTCTGGGCTGGACACCGCGTTCCTCCTTCGGAGCCGCCATAGTCGAGCGTCGCGTGGCCTTCGAGCAGCGTTGCGACGCTCGTGCCGTAGGCGCAGCGTAAGGGTGCGCCCTCCCGTCCGCCTCATCCCGATGGCATGAATTCGAGCCTTCCCGGGAGCGGCAGTCCGGCGCCACGGCGTGGCCGAGCCACAAGCCTGCAAATCGGGCTATCGGCACCCGGCGTTGGCGGTGACGCATCGGGCAGGTATGCCGCAACTGTGCGCACGGTCCTGCGGTCGCCGGCGCTAACTCGTGCCAGACTCCCGGAAGATCGGAGAACGCAACGACCGCAGAGCGGCTTCGCTGCCCCGTTAAATGCCTTCTGGACGCACAGACGACCTCGATGTGATCGTGATCGGTGCCGGGCCAGCGGGCGTCGTCGCTGCGCTGCGCGCGGCGCGACTCGGAGCTAGAACTGCCCTCGTCACGCGCGACGAACTCGGGGGAATGGCCGCCAACGACGGGCCGGTGCCGGTGCGGACCTTGGCCCACGCGGCGCGCCTGATGCGCGAGGCAAGGCAACTCGGGCATTACGGGATCCGCGCCGGCGAGCCCACGCTCGACTACCGGCGTCTGCTCGCCCGCGTGCGCGAGGTGACCGGCGACGTGCGCGCGCACGCGCTCTTGCGCCACGAGCTCCAACAGGCCGGCGTGACCCTCTACGAACACGCCGGAACCGCTCGCTTCGTCGCGCCGCACGTGATCGAAAGCGACGACGGACCTCGACTGCGAGCCGCGAACGTCATCGTGTGCACCGGCGGCGCGTCGCGCAAGCTCCCAGTGCCGGGCTTCGAGCTGACCTGCACCCACAGCGACGCCTGGCGCCTCGAATCGGCTCCCGACTCGCTGCTGGTGATCGGCGCCGGTGCGACCGGGGTCCAGGTCGCCTCGATCTTCAACGCCTTCGGATCGCGGGTCACCCTGTTCGAGGCCGCCCCCCGCATCCTCATGAGTGAGGACGAGCAGGTGGCGGCAGCGATGAGCACGGCGCTGGAGGCCTCCGGGATGCGGATCCTCGAGCACGCCGGAACGATCGAGCGCTTCGAGCCCTCTCCCGCCGGCGTCCGACTCGTCTATTCCGGGAGCGGTGCGTATGCGCATGTCGACGCGACGCTCGCCGTCGTCGCGGTCGGCTGGGTCGCGAACACCGACGGCCTCGATCTCGCCGCCGCCGGGGTGCAGACCGAGCAGCGCGGCTACATCAGCGTTGACTCCCAGCTCCGCACGACCGCTCCGGGCATCTACGCCGCCGGAGACGTCACCGGGCACCTGATGGTCGTCCACGAGGCCGCGCGCGAGGCCTACCTGGCCGCGACCAACGCGACCGTCGGACGCACCGACGTCCTTCCCGCGGAGGTCAGTCCGCTCGGCAGCTTCACCGACCCCGAATACGCCTCTGTCGGGCTCAGCGAGGCGGCCGCCCGCGAGACCCATGACGTCGTCGTGGGGACAGAGGGCTTCGACTCCATGCCGCGCCCGATCATTGACGGTCGCCCCACGGGGTTCTGCAAGCTCGTCGCCGACCGCGAGAACCACACCATCCTCGGCTGTCACATCGTGGGTGAGCGGGCCGTCGAACTCGCCCAACTGGCGGCGCTCGCGGTGGCGTCCGGCATGAAGGTCGAGCAGCTCGCCCTGGTTCCCTTCTCATTTCCCACCTACGCCAACGCGCTCGGACGCGCGGCGATAAGGGCCGCGCGCCAGCTCGACTCTCGCTCGGGCGAGGCGGACGAGGAGTTGGCGTGGGACGCCGGCGTCGCCGTGACCCCCGATGATTGAGGCACTTTCGGTCGCCCCGCTGCGATCGACGACGACATTGGTGTCGTCCGGCTCACGGACAAGCGCCTCGGTCCAGCGGGCGAACGTGACGCGGCGGGTGATCATCGCGGTCAACCTGGCCAGATCCGCGCCCGCGAGCGCGAACTGCCACATGCTCCCGGCCGACCCGTCTACCGCACGATGTCGGTAGCTACGCCAGCGCTCTCTGCTTGATCTGCTCGAACTCGGTCTGACTGATCGCGCCGCTGTCGAGCAGCTCCTTCGCGTGCGCGATCTCGCTGCCGGGCCCGCCGTTGCCGGCCGTCTGGCGGACGTAGGCGTCGAACTCAGCCTTCTGAGCCTGGGCCTGCTGAACGTCGCGTTGGCCCATCTCCTTGCCCTCGGCGATCAGGTAGACCAAGACGCCGAGCAACGGCACGACGATCACGAACACGGACCAAAAGAACTTCGCCCAGCCGCCGATGTCGTCCCTGCGGAATACGTCCGCGAAA